>JAGFJO010000134.1 GCA_024102635.1 Deltaproteobacteria bacterium | reverse complement strand
CGGCGGCTAATTTTTCCGAGAGTTTTATCTAATGCGTTCCTCAACCTTTCTGACCAAGACCGATTATAAGCTGGCGCGTCAATGCCCGACCAAGCTCTTCTACTTTCGGCGTGGGTACCCATCGTCCAGCCAACTGAGCGAATACCTCGAGCTGCTCAAGGACGGCGGTCATATGATCGGCGAAATGGCACGGGTCGTGCACCGCGAGGGAATTTACGTCGGACTTGGCGAAGGACTGGAAGCGGCATTGGCAAGAACTGCCGCAGAACTTGAGAAGCCGAAAGTTACTCTGTTCGAGGCAGCTTTTGCAGTGAACGGAATGTTGGCGGTGGTTGATATTCTCGAAAAGAACGGCGAGGATCTCAACATCATCGAAGTAAAATCGAAGTCCTTCGATTCCTCCAAAGAGTACGTTATCACGGGCAAGAAGGGAGAGATTAAGGCCGAGTGGCAGGAGTATATAGAAGACGTTGCCTTTCAGTTGATGGTAGTCGGAGAGTGCAGACCTGAGCTTCGAATTACCCCATATCTTCTCCTTCCGGATAAGAGTAAGAAAACTGAGATCGATTGTTTAGCCTCTTACTTCTCGATGGAGAAACGGGATACCCCAGACGGAACTGTTTATCCTGTGAAGTTTACGGGCGATAAAGAGGCTCTCGCGCGGAGCAACTTCTTAACTCGGATAAACGTAAGAGAGCCATGTGCTTTTATAATGCCGCTTGTACAGCAAGAAGCGCATAAGTTTGTAGTAATGATTAACCCTGAGCTTAGAAAAGTTCAGTATCATTTAGGGAAGCACTGCGGCAGCTGTGAGTACTACCATGATGAGCCTCAACTTAGTGGTTTTCATGAATGTTGGGGTGAGATGGCTGCAGTAACCCCGAGTATCTTTGATTTATACTTCGGGGGCGCTTTGAAAAAGGACGGCAAGTACCTTTTCGATGAGTTAATAGCTGAGAGAAAGGTCTCTCTCTACGATATCCCCGAAAGCGCCATTAAGGGCAAGAGAGGCGAACGGCAACGCATTCAGATCGATTACAGCCGGAGCGGCCGCGAATGGGTGAGCGCCGGATTTGAAAGCGTGATGCAGTCATTCGAATATCCTCTCCACTTTATAGATTTCGAGACAGCTACAAGCGCCATTCCGTATCATAAAGAGATGCGCCCGTATGAGCAGATCGCCTTTCAGTGGAGCTGCCATGTTATTGAGAGCCCCGGGAGCGAGCCCACTCATAAGGAGTGGATAAATCTTGCAGACTCTTTCCCTTCTTTCAAGTTCGCCGAGAGTCTAATGTCAGCGATTGCTCCGCAGGGAACGGTGTTTATGTGGGCACAGCACGAAAGTCTTGTCCTGAAGGATATTAAACGGCAAATGGCGGAATATGGGCACGACAATGACGGTCTAATAACTTGGATCGATGCCATGGTAGGAAGCAGCGACCTTCCCGGCAGGTTGGTTGATATGAACGAGCTGTGTCTCGAGCACTATTTCCACCCGGAAATGCGAGGCAAAACATCGATAAAATATACCCTGCCCGCCATCTGGAATAATAATCCGTATCTTTGGGAGATCCCACATTTTCGCCATCTATTAAAAAGAGATGAGCATGGGCGGCTCCTAGCTCCATACGCTGCCTTGGAAGAAATTGAAATTGAAGGAGTAAAGCAGGTTGTCAAAGAGGGCACAAACGCTATGATTGCTTATCAAGAGATGATGTTCGGATTGTCTAGAGAGAAGCCCGACATCAAGGCTAAGTGGTCTCAACTTCTATTGCAGTACTGCAAGTTGGACACACTGGCTATGGTGATAATATTCACCCATTGGAACAAGCTAGCATCCTCCGGGGCGGCCAGCCGCGTAGCGTAGATGCTCAATTGCGTGAGATAACTTGCATCAGAGAATAGGATGAAGAAAAAAAAAGCGAGAGCTAGGAAGCCGCAGAAAGGGGCTAAGACAGCGAAGAAAAAAACCGAAATAGTTGAGTCCGCAGGGATGGAAATTCCGGGCACCCGGATCCCTGCACAAAGCAATCCATATAATCCGATAGAAAGTTATGGCGTAATCGGAGACCTTCACACTGTTGCTCTAGTAGGAAAGGACGGCTCGATTGACTGGTGCTGCATGCCACATTTCGACTCGCCGAGCATCTTTGCCGCGGTTCTTGATCACCAAAAAGGGGGGCGATTCAAGATCACACCGACTACCGAAACGGTGAAGAAGCAGATGTATTTGCCCGAGACGTGTATTTTGATAACCCGCTTTCTTTCTAGTCAAGGAGTGGCGGAGATAATAGATTTCATGCCCATTCGCGGCGACAACGATCCCGGCGCTCATGTGCATCAGATCGTGCGATGGGTAAAAGTGGTGCGTGGAAAGCTGAGCTTCGATCTGGAATGTTCGCCGGCATTTGACTATGGGAGGAAGAAACATAAGCTGACCATCGAGAAGGCGGGCGCTATTTTTGCCGCTGGTACGGAGACGGTAGGGCTCACATCTAAAATTAAGCTTCACGGAGTAGATGGAGGGGCTCGCGCACATTTTACACTTTCTGAAGGGCAATCGTTGACCTTCGTTTTGCGGCACGTTGAACGCGGCAGCGCTACTAAACTGCATGTGGAGAACTTTCACACTAATAGAGTCTTCGAACAAACTAGCAATTATTGGCAGAACTGGCTCAGGGGGTGCAAGTATCAAGGGAGATGGCGTGAGATGGTACGCCGCTCGGCGCTGACTCTGAAGTTGCTTACTTTCGAGCCAAGCGGAGCGATCGTTGCTGCGCCCACCACTAGCCTGCCCGAGGAGATTGGTGGGGTTCGTAATTGGGACTACCGTTACACCTGGATTCGTGATGCCGCATTTACGGTATATGGTTTCCTTCGCCTTGGACTTACACGCGAAGCCGAACGGTTCATGGACTGGATAGGTGCGCGGGCGCAAGAGCGCTCGAAGGATGGCTCCCTTCAGATCATGTACGGCATAAGGGGTGAGCATAAGCTGGAGGAGGTGGAGCTGCACCATTTAGAGGGGTACCGCGGGTCGGCACCCGTCAGAATCGGTAATGGAGCTTACAATCAGCTTCAGATGGATATATACGGTGAGTTGATGGATGCAGTGTATCTCTCTAATAAATACAGCAAGCCGATTTCATATGACTTGTGGCTCCATCTCAGGCGGCTGCTCGGATACGTCTGCAAGAATTGGCAGCAGAAGGACGAAGGAATATGGGAGGTGCGGGGCGGGCGGCAGCACTTCGTTTATTCGAAACTCATGTGCTGGGTGGCGCTGGATCGCGGCGTTCGGCTCGCTGATAAGCGCAGTTTTCCTTCGGATCGTAACAGATGGATCCAGGTGCGAGACGAGATCTATGAAGAGATAATGGACAAAGGTTGGAGCGAGAAGAAGAAGAGCTTTGTGCAGCACTATGACACCGATGCACTTGATGCGAGTAATTTAATTCTTCCTATGACATTCTTTATTTCTCCTAATGATGGACGGATGAAGTCCACCATTGAGGCCACAATGAAAGAGCTGGTGTCGGACAGTTTGGTGCACCGCTACAAGATTGGTCACGGTGCATCAGATGGTATTGAGGGAGGAGAAGGAAGTTTTTCCATGTGCACATTCTGGCTGGTCGAATGCCTTACACGGGCAGGGCAGCTTAGTAAAGCCCGATTAATGTTTGAAAAGATGCTCTCTTACGCCAATCACTTGGGGCTTTATGCCGAGGAGATTGGGGCGAGCGGAGAAGCGTTAGGAAACTATCCGCAAGCATTCACCCATCTGGCTCTTATCAGTGCCGCATATAACTTGAATCGAGCCCTGGGCGACTAGCAATTGACTACTTGAGCACGCTCATTATGTTCGAGTAACCGTCGGTCCAAGGCCTAACGGCGGGCAAATCGGATAATGGTTTGCAATATGACGGTAGTTGCAGCTGGCCGATAATTGCAGCGTCACGCGATATTACGGCCCAACGAGATGCGTATTTGCCGTTAAGGGCTTCTTCGGGAGATATATTGGAGTCAATGCAGCCCAAGCCGCTCAATCCTAGTTCAGCGGTTAGCGATGCGGCCAGCGGCAATAGAGTCAGGTAGCGGTTCGTAAGGTGCGCGAGCAGCACGCCATGAGGGCGTAGCTTTCGCATATAAAGCTCAACCGCCTCCATGGTGATAAGATGAACTGGAATGGCATCCGAGCTAAATGCATCTATTATTATTACGTCGTAGCTTGCGTCGGGCCGCTTGGCTAGTTTGAGCCGCGCGTCTCCCAAAACATATTCAATCCGTGCTGCCGAATCCCTCAAGTAAGTAAAGAACTGCGAATCGGATGCGATCTTCACGACAGCAGGATCGATCTCGAAGTAGCTCATTTTCCAATGGGGCAGCCCGTAAGCCGCCATGGTGCCGGCACCTAAGCCCACGATCGCGACATCACTAATCTCCAAAGCATAGTCGCTCTCCAAAACCCTTCCAAGTGGAGAAGAGCGGGAGAAATATGTGGCCGGCTCGTTTCGTAATTCTTCACTAGAATGCTGCATGCCATGCACCGTCGATCCATGCCAGAGCTGAACCCAGTGGCCGGATTCAAGCGGTTGGTATTGTACGCGAAGCAGTCCGAAAAACGATCTGTCGGTGAATAAGGTTTTCCGGGAACTCATAAGCCCCAGATGAGGAAAGAGCATAAGCAGGGAGATAACCACAAGGAACCTTTTTTGAACGGGTGCAGCTGCTACACAGATGATCAGCGGGACTCCGAATCTAAACGCCGCGATTACGGTAAGATTGGAAATGCCCAAGTATTCCAGAGCTGGCTTCGCTGCTATTACGGCTGCCAAGGCGGCCATCGCCAGAAAGAGATCTTGCGCATCAGGCACTAGGCGATCCTTCCAGTTGTGTGAGTCAAGGATTGCCTTTCCAGGCCACGCAGCTAAAGCAGCAAGCACTAGCGCGATAGCGTATTCCCATATGCCGTTAAACAATACCGGGGCGAGGAGCGCATTGAATACGCCGCCAAGAGCTCCTCCCACGGAGAGCAACAAGTAGAATTCGGTAAGATCTCTTACTGGTGGACGCTTTTCAGCAAGAAGGCTATGCGCGCAAGTTGCGATTACAAAGAGACCGAAAAGATGGCCGGCGACCTGAAGAGTGATATTGTGATGCAGATCGTTGGCAAGACGTACGGCAGGGAGAGCCACCCCCAAGGGAACAGCCGCTCTGCATAGAGTCACAATAGAAGACATATAGCGCGCAACAGCGACAATGAACGAGCTAAGATAGAGGGCAA
>JAGFJO010000132.1 GCA_024102635.1 Deltaproteobacteria bacterium | reverse complement strand
AGCTGATGCAGCCTCTCCTTTCGTTATTACTCCCTTCTCCACCAACAACTCCTCAAGCGTCTTCGCTTGAGATACGGTCGGAGCAAGAAGCAACAATCCAGCCGTCAACATGAGCTTTCGCATGAGCTTCATCGCCTCCTAAATAAGTTTACCCAAATAGAATTACCACTGTATAAGTCGAAAACCCCAAGCTAATATCACCTACGGCGTGGCAGAAGCCACGGTAACTCTGTATCAGCTTAACCAAATAAAAAAACGGCAAAACCCTAGTTAATACTTCCTCCTAAACAATGATTACCGTCAAGATTCAAAAGTAAAATGTTTCTGTGCGGCGAGGTTTTATGGCTAAATGCTTAAAAAGCAACACAACTACAAGCTATATATGCGGCTTCAATTTAGGGCTAACCGAAATCCGATGTGATTTAAATGAATTTAGTTTTTAAACGATATTTTAAAAAGGTGCGATTAAATGGCTATTTTGCACGATAGCGACGAACATATTGCGATACGTCATACGGTAAAGAGGCTGGTCGCCGACCGTCTTCCGGGCTATCGGGACGCGCCGAAGCCCTTATCGTTCCCGCGCCCCCTATTTGAAGAGATGGCTTCGATAGGTCTAGCCGGGCTTGTAGTGCAGGAGCAATACGGCGGCGCTGGCATGGGAGCTGTGACATCCTCGATAGTGATGGAGGAGCTTTCCAAGGGCGATTTAGGGTGCGCTGTATTTCTTTCGGTTCACCTTATGGTTTCCGGTTTGATACAGCGCAGTGGGAACGACGCCCAGAAGCAGCGCCTACTTCCCCGATTAAGCAGCGGCGAGGCTCTAGCTGCGTTTGCTTTGACTGAACCAACCGCCGGCTCCAACCCAGCCCAGATGAAATGCACCTACTCGGCTAAAGATGGGAGCTACGTTATTACAGGAGAGAAGTGTTATATCACCAGTGCCGGATTCGCCGACATCTATCTTCTCTTCGCCCGTAGGGAGGGCAGCAGTGGGAGCGACGGAATCTCTGCTTTCATTATTGAGCCAAGCCGCCTCGATGGCGGATGGAGTATCTCGGCCCCGGAGGCAAAGATGGGGGCCGAGCTCTCCCCTATCGCCTCCATCAGCATGGATAGCATCAAAGTTCCTCCTGATGCACTGCTCGGAGAGATCGAAGCCGGATACTCAATTGCACTCGGTGGCCTTGCCTCTGGACGGGTGAACATTGCTGCCTGCGCAAATGGGATTTCTAGTGAAGCCATACGGCTCGCAGTCGCACATCTTAGAGATCGTGAACAGTTCGGCAGTAAACTGATCGAAATGCAGGGACTGCAGTTTATGCTGGCGGACATGCAGATGAAGCTGATCTCCTCTCAATTGGTGACAAGACAAGCGGCGGAACTGCTTGAGCTTTCACCCTCCGATGCACGTAGCAAAATTCTCTCCTCGACGGCAAAGTGCCTCGCCAGTGATGCCGCAATGGCAATCACCACAGACGCGGTTCAGCTTCTGGGCGGCGCCGGGTATATTCATGAATATCGAGTGGAGCAATTGATGCGCGACGCGAAAATGCTTCAGATAGTTGAAGGAACTAATCAGATCCAGCGCCTGGTGATTGCCCGTGAAATGCAAAAGTTATATTAGGGCTCAATACTTGATTTACCGGGATCACGTCACTATAATTCACCGTCGGAAATTAGGCAGGTGCTGCCGAGGTTTTTTTAGGTAGATCGTTTAGTTTGAATCTTTGTGCGCCAGTAGCTCAGTTGGTAGAGCAGGAGACTCTTAATCTTCGGGTCGGGGGTTCGATCCCCTCCTGGCGCAGATTTTGCGCTTGGCGCTAAGCCCAGGGGCCTTGCCCCTCGCTTCGCTCACCCCGCTTTTGCCTCCGCACCCTCATAACCTGTAACAGGGATGTTTCCAATGTTTCCCCCTGGAAGGGGGTGCACCGTCAGGGATCGAACCTGGTGCATGCGGCAGCATGCACTAGAGACAAGGGGATCCCCTCCTGGCGCAGATTTTCCGCTTGGCGCTAAGCCCAGGGGCCTTGCCCCTCGCTTCGCTCACGCTGTTCAGTCGGTGACATTAAATCGCAAGAGCGGTTTTCTTTTGTCTTTGTCCCTAGTCCACATCTCATAGAGGCCGCGCTCGAGGATTCCGATATCGTAATTGAAATTGACGCGTGCCGTGTTGTTTTCCGCGCGCTGGAATGTGATGCCGTTTAAAGTAGCCGAGCCGTTTGCAGGCGCACTAAGCACGGTTGTGCCGTCACGGGTAATATCAACTGCGGAGTCCGATCGCACGGATATCTCCCCTCCCCGATCGCCTTTGGTAACCGTGAGCGGAGTACCTTTCCATACCACATTAGCGTCAGGCTCGGTGATACTCAAAAAGGTGCGAACTGAACCTACTCTCAGATCGAAGCGGGCCAGCTCCGCGTCATCGGAGGCCTTGATTGTCAGATTACCCCCTTTTCGGCTTACTTCTAAGCCGTACAACTCTATCCCCTTCATATCGTTCGCCGGCACTTGTACCGTCACTCCCTTATAACGGAACCAAACCATCTCATCCCCAACGGCGACTTGCATTTCGCTTCCGGCAATCAGTTTGCTTCCAGGCTCAGGGATTGCAGCATTAGAAGCAACCTCTCGCCGCTGTGCAGTAGCAACTTCGTTTGCAGCGTTTCGGAGGGATTCGAGATTAACGTTAAATCTTGGAGCATCGCTGTTTAAGTGAGTATTCTCGCGCCCGTTCTGAACGTTGAGGTAAGTGGGTAGATCATTGCCGCCCCTCCTAACGCTGAGATAGCCTTTGAACTGGTGATTTGTCCTGATCGTTACTACCTCTTTTGAGGGATCATTCGGATCGGGTGTGCGAAGCATAACACCTACGCTCGGATCCTCTGCCTTTACGACACCGGGGCCGAAGCTATGATCTTCGGTCATGTAGGCGATTTCACCCGCCGGGGTCAACCGTTTGTAATTGTAGGAGAATGACTCCCCCTTTCGTATCACGAAGCGAAATTCGGCGCTAAAGTTCGGATGATGCGGCTTGTGTTCGGTTGCTTCGAGGGGATTGTTCCGTTGATGCCTTGCAGCTTCAGCTTCTTTTTCGGCTGCATCGATCAATCTAGCTGTCTCACCGATTCTTCTTGCTACCAGCCGCGAATCTGCTCCGCGTTCAATTAATAACTCTATATCGCGCAGGGAGTGGCGCAATCGGCCGGCCGTCTGGTCCAAGTTGTCTCCAACCTGAGGGTTCAACCGTTCGAGGTCATCGGCGAAACTACTGCCTTTCCTTAGAAAATCATCGACAATCTTTTTTGAACTGCTCGATGCGCTCGGGGTGTCGAGCTTGCCATCGGCTTCGGGTTTTTGAGCAGGCTCTTTCCTTTGGACACGGTTGGCGGTGGAAACCACAAATACTCCTGAAAAAAACCTTCAAGGATCCGGCCACAAAACGCACTAGGATGCGACTCTGAGGCGTAATAAGTGTTTGGAGGCACTTATCAATTCGGAGCTGAGGAGATTGCCGAATCATTACACTCAGGCGGGTCCCATGAGATGCTAGGTTTAGCACTCCTCTATCACCGTTATGGCCGGCCGGCCGCCCCTGTTGCCTAAAAATCATGAGTGAAGGCAGAGTTTTATTAAGGCGGCAAAACTATCTTAAGGCGGTGTTTGCCTTATAATAATTAGCTATCTAGCAGATACTCAGGGATTCCGGGATCCGGTCAATCTCCAGATAACAGCGCTCTTTAAATAACCATACGGGAAGAAGCCGGGGGGAGAGTCACAAGGTGGCTCAACCGGTTTTTGTTTTCACCAACGCATAGGAGATCTTACAATGCGGTGGTCCTTTCTGTTTGTGTTGTTTTCCCTTTCGACAGTCTCAGCCTTCTCACAGGAGGCAGACGCGCCCGATGGAGGAGCAAAGGAGGTGCAAGCGGCAGCTCCTCAGGAGCCGGCCGCTGATCCGCCCGCAGAGGCGCCGGCGCCGAAGGAACCGGAGAACGAGGGCGGCGAAAAACCCGCCAATGCCGCTGCACCAGCGGCAGAGCCTGACAAGGGTGTAGCTGCAACCGATGGCGCAGCCAAAGCACAGGAGCCTGCAACTGAAGAGGCCCCTGTGACCGCGGAACCTGATGCAGCCGCTCCAATGCCTGCTCCGGATCAATCTTTGATCTTGGAAAAGGTGGTCGAGTACATGATGGCAGATCGTGAAGTGCAGCGCTTGAAGCCCTGGGCCGATTACTACAATAAGGCCCGCAAGCAAAACGAAGCGTTAAGCGACAAGTGGCGCCGGGTTGCCAGCAGGCTTGAACAGGTTCAGGCTGCGCGCGATACCGCCGCCAAGTATCTGGAGGCGAACTGCCCGCACGTGAAGCGCTTCATTGATTCCGAAGCGGCACGTGTTAGTGCAGACTGGGGTAATATCTCAGGGCAGAAATAAGAGGTTCAATCCGCCGTCGCAACCTATTCACTTCTCGCGAAGTCGTGAAGGTGGCCAACGGCCGGGATATCTTTTCCAAGACCTCCTCCCGGCCGCCCACCTTATTGCCTATCCCGTGCCCATTCGCGCCTAAGGCCTTAAAAAACATAGATATCTAAACTCCTCCGCTTTCTAATATCTTGATATTCCGGACGTCATTTAGGCCGAATTCGTTAAGTTAGCCAGCAGATTCAACGAAGTATACTCACCAGCAGGAGTTATAAGGATGATGATCCATCAGAAGCGCAAAAATGCAGTAGTGGCCGTGGTTGTTATTATGCTGCTTTTGACGGTGTGTCTCCTGATCGGAATGCCCTCCAGCACTCCCCAATATATTCAGAGCGCAAATCTCAGCAAATGGAACTCGCAAGGCCCATTCAACGGCAAAGCGGGCGGTTGGGGTCCAAACGCAAAAGGCGATTGGGTCGCACCGGCAAATTTCCAAGGGAGTTACACCTGGGTTGTTTACTCGGCTCCTTGGTGCCACACCGCAGCAATGCAAGCCAACACTCTAAAGCAGCTTGAAACGAGCACCCCGGGAGTAAATTTTATAACAGTGCTGACTACAGGCTCCTCGATAGATGAATCTGCAAGTTTAGAGAACGCTGTCAGTTGGGCAAGCAATCATAGTCTTCCGAAAACCAACGTGCTCGCTTCAGAGCAAAGACTTCCGTTAGTCTCTCCTAGGCATTTACTGTATGCTGCTTCGGGGCGGGCCGTATTTGCTCACGAAGGATGGATGGCGCCTGACGAGATCATGCGCACCATTCAAGCGATTGGCGCATTATAACCAGCCCGACTGTTGAGTGTAAGAACGAAATTCTAAGTAGTATTAAGCGCTCTAACGAAAGCCCGGTTTGTTCTGCCGCAAGTAAGCTTTGTACCTATCTTTGAAACGACCCAACTAACGCACGGACACATCCGGCACCGCTTGCCGAATAAAGCTGCTTACCTCATCGCCGGCTACGTTGACGAACAGAGAGATATCTCCTGCCAGGCAATCTTCCCGTACCCCAGATGAAGTGACTCCCGCAATCACGGCGTCCCCGTCACGGCGCACCATAGCGGGCCCTCCCGAGTCGCCCTGGCAGGTATTTGAACCCTCACCGTCAAATTTGGCGAAGACATGAGTGGCATTCACATCTGATATCAGCATTTCACCGCTTCTTAGATCTTCAAAGGTGAAACTTCCGTTTTCATCCGTGCCGTACCCGAATATCGCAATCTCCTCGCCGCCGGAGGGGTTCTCGCTACCTAATATCGCAACCGTAGGAAGCGGCACTGCCGCTTGCAGCTGAATTATGGCGACGTCATTCAGGGCGGCGTTCTGCCCCCCGCTCGAACCGAATGGTTGATAGTTTGGGTGCACGCGAATTACGCTAGCGAACTCGCGCAACGCTGATTCCGCGTCGCCATAAAATATGGCTGCCGCGCTTGTACCCGGTACTATGCAGTGAGCGGCAGTAAGCACGTCGTCTGCAGTAAGCATTGAGCCGGAACAGAATCCTAAGGCGTTCCCAAAAGGATCAAATACCACCACTCGCACCACCGGAGAACTGGAGAGCCCACTGCAAGCAGTGCCTGAAATAATCTTTGCTGCCTTGCTTCCTAACCCGATAAGACCGCATGCGTTATTGGAGAGCCCTTCGTCGTCGGAACCGCCTCCGCCCTTGGTACAGCCACATAATAGGGCTATGGCAGCGAACGCAGCTAGAGCTACGCGCTTGCCGAATCTTTTATTCAGGTTATTGGTCAGAACTGGTCCTTTCTAACTAACTAAACTGCGCCATCACCTCTTCCAAGCGCTCGAACCCGGCCCTCACGTTATCGTCACTAGAGCTTACGCTCACTCTGAACGCATGGTCATCACCGAATGCTTCCCCCGGAACTACTGCCACTCCGGACTGCTCCAAAAGAAAATTGGCAAACTCGGCCGATCCTTTAATTTTGCCCTTTCCTGCCCCGTTAAGAAAGGGCGCGATTCCGATGAAAAGGTAGAATGCTCCGTCAGGACGAGCTAATAGCTCTACGCCGCGTACCGATTCGAGAACTTTATACCCTATCTCAAAGCGCCGAGTGAAATTCGAGAGCATTTCCCGGATAAAATCTTGCGGGCCCTGAAGGGCAGCCAGGGCTGCATATTGCGCTATACTACAGATATTGGACGTCGTCTGGCTTTGATGCCTCCCCATCGCTCCAATAATCTCTTTAGGCCCGGAGGCATAACCAACCCTCCAACCGGTCATAGAATAGGTCTTTGAAAAGGCATTAACCGTTACTGTTCTGTTAGCGAGCTCGGGCGCCGCTTTAGCAAA
Source organism: Deltaproteobacteria bacterium (assembly GCA_024102635.1). Classification (GTDB taxonomy): domain Bacteria; phylum Bdellovibrionota_C; class UBA2361; order UBA2361; family JAGFJO01; genus JAGFJO01. The sequence continues at coordinate 17,492 of JAGFJO010000132.1, read as the reverse complement.
GGAGACAAACTCCACATCCGTGAAAATTAATTTCTCGTAGACCTCGTCAGAGATAATCAAACAATTCGGAAAATCCTTAAGGACGGCAGCGAATTCCTTGAGCTCGCTGGCTGTGTATGCCACACCGGTCGGATTGGAGGGGCTGTTAATTACGAAGCACTTAGACCGCGGCGATAAAGACGCCCGCAGATCCTCGGGAGTTATCTTGAGCCCGGCGCCGGCGCGCGGTTTAACGATCACAGATCGCCCGCCGCACATCTCCGCCATCACCGGATAACTAACCCAGTAAGGAGATGGGATCACGACCTCATCTCCGGGCTCCAATACGACGTCAAAGAAAGAGTAAATAGCTTGCTTACCGCCGTTAGTCACAATCACGGTTGAAGCGTCGGCCTCGAGACCGTTTTCATCTCTCAATTTTGCAGCGATAGCTTCGCGCAGCTCCGGTATGCCGTTCACCGCCGTATACTTGGTTTTGCCGTCCCGCAATGCTTTAACTGCAGCTTCCTTGATGTGCTCTGGCGTATCGATGTCGGGCTCTCCAGCTGCCATATCGACGATCGACCTTCCCTGTGCTTTAAGCTCCATGGCGCGGGTTTTCACCGCCAATGTCTCGCTTGGTTTCACTCTTTGTATGCGGCTATTGAGATACATTTGGAACCTCCATAATACTGCTGAACTATCCCGAACCCGGCGTTACTTAGTAGCCACCTTTGTCTTGAGAGCTTTTTGAACCCGATCAGGAACGAACTTAGACACGTTTCCTCCGAAGGTCGCTACCTGCTTCACTATGCTGGAGCTGATATAGGAGTTTTCCTCGCTAGTGATCAAAAAACAGGTCTCCACATCCTCGGAGAGATTTCGATTCATGAGAGCCATCTGAGTTTCATAATCGTAGTCACTGATGGCCCTCAATCCGCGAATTATAATCTTAGCCTGAGCTTTTTGCACAAAATCCACCAGCAGCCCTGAGAAACTCTGAACTGATACGCCCTCGAACCGGGAGCAAAGTTCTTCCTGTATGAGCTGCACTCGCTCATCGACGGTGAATAGAGTCGCTTTTTGCGGATTTGAGAGAACTGCCACCACAACCCGATCGAAAATCTTTAGCGATCGGGTCACGATATCGACATGCCCGTTCGTTAGCGGATCGAACGAACCGGGGAAAACAGCTGTAATGCCTTTGGCCATAGCATGCCAATCAATACCACAATCCACTTCTGCAAGTAAAATGTGCTGTCAGCCAAGGGCCCTTTGGCGGCTTGTTCCCTGGAACCAATTCTGTTTACTATTATTGCAGGGCTGAGCCGGAACAGGCTAAATGGCCCGGCCGGGGACAACCGGCGTGGGAAGGCGCCCTTGTTGGGTTTATAGGGCCCCTAGCCGAAACTTTACCGTCGAAAAATTGCCTATGAACGGGGAATCATTAGCCTGGCTGGCGAGGAAGCAGAAAAGACTGAAGGACTGGAAGACCTTCGCCGATACCGAGATTCAAGACGCGGGCATTCGTAAGGAGACCAAATCCAAACTTCTCGCATACGCGGCAGTCCTGGAAAGAGTGTGGGAGAATCAATCATTGGATGCAGCCTCTGCCGAGGAAATTGACGAGCTCGAGAGAGTGCTGGAGCAGCTCAATGAAGAGGCGCGGCTGCGAGTGGTAGGAAAGCGGCAGGCTAAAGCCTTTTAAATAGGCCGATTGCCTGACCCATAAAGACCGGAGCAGCAATTGTGCCTCTCCGTTCTTTTCTTGAAGATTAAGTTTGTTTACGACACCTGACTAACAGTGCAATTCGATCTGGACGGGCCGATATATATTCAGCTACTGACAGCTTTTGGGTTCGGCTTTTTGAGCAGCTTTACCCCGTGCGTTTTTCCACTAATCCCTATTACCCTCTCGCTATTCGGCGTTAGGGATGATCTTAGCCGCCTTAAGCGCTTCGGCCTCTCCGTATGCTACGTGTTGGGAATCTGCCTTACTTACACAGTGTTAGGAATTATTTCGGCTAAAACGGGGGCCGTGTTCGGGTCATTCCTGGGGAACCTTTGGGTGGTTGCTATCCTGGTTCTATTATTGACGGCCCTTGCCCTGTATACGCTTGACGCCTTTCAGTTCCCGGCGCTCGCCAAGATGCAAACTTCCGCCAGTAAAATCGGGGGCAAAGGTCCGCTCGGAGCTTTCTTAATGGGAGCCGTGAGCGGGGTAGTTGCTGCCCCGTGTGTCGGACCGGCGCTTGTTGTGATTCTCGGAATCGCGGCTAGCTCCAACAATGTATATTGGGGCGCTGCTCTTCTCCTGGCTTATTCGCTAGGACTCGGCTTGATTTTTATCGCACTAGGTACTTATTCCGGGCTGATGCGAAAAATGCCGCGCGCCGGGAATTGGATGTTCGCTGTTAAGTTTATTATGGCGATTGCCTTAATCTTGGTCGCGCTGTTTCTTGGACAGCGTCTCTTCGCGTCGTCTCTCTTGGCGCTCAATACCCAGGAGCACCTTCTGACCCTCCTGTTCATAGAGAATGCCGGCTTGCTGCTTGCATGGGTGGCTATTCGGCGCAATCTGGGTCTTTTGAAATTCATAGCGGCCGTGATGATCTCGGTGGCCCTATTCGAGGTAATCTTTCCAGACAAGCATGCTACCGCCGGTCACAGCGAACAGATCTGGCATACAGCCCTCGAATCGGCCCTGTCCGCTGCTGCTCAAGAGAACAGAGTTGCTATGGTGGACCTTTATGCAGACTGGTGTGCTGAATGCAAAAAGTTCGATCATTTAACTTTTTCCGACGAGAGCGTGAAGAGCGCACTTAAAAAATTTACTCTTGCAAGAATTGATTTTACCGACACCACTACCCAGCACGCTTTGATGATCACCGAAAAATACGGCGTTGTCGGTCTGCCCTGCATAATGTTTCTGCAAGCTGACGGAAGCGAGCTCCCTGCAACCAGAATTACCGGATTTTTGGATGCACCTTCGTTCTTGCAGCACTTACAGGGAATTCCGCCTGCGCAATAGATCTATTGCGGTACTGGGCCGGTTTCGTTGTTCATAATCTCCATCAACACTTCGTATCGCCGCTTGAGCCGTTCCTCCTCCAGTTTATGAGGATCGATTTTTGGCTTCTGCGGGGAGTGTGCAATAGTCGGCTTAACTTCGGGGACGAATGGCTCTGGATCGTAGCCGGCCGTCTGGCTTGCGGGATCTGACTTCTTTACGCCTGCCGCAAGGGGATCGCGAATCACAGGCACACGCTCGGGCGCTGGTCCGGTGTTGCCCGGCAGTATTTCGACTTCAGCAGCACGGTCGCGTTGAGCGGTGGCGTTACGCGCGGCAGCTGAAGGAGGCTTTTTAGCGGTTGATTTCGACTGAAGATTGGCTTTTAGAAGCTGCGCGGGGATTTTTATCGCATCCCCGACCCTGAGCTTTTTAGGGTCGATCCCGGAATTTACTGTCACCAGCTCCTTCCATAATGCGATTTTCCCAGTGTACTTTTCCGCAATGGTACCGAGCGTCTCTCCCGATTTTACGGAATGTACGACAAAAGGAATCCTTTCCGCCTTTTCAATTTTTAGAACCGGTCGGTGAAAGGATACACAAGACGGCAGACCGTGCAAAAGTAGAATTAATGCTACTGACCGAATACTCCTTTGCATCTGACTATCGATTCACGGCAGCGCTGTGCCGACCGCTAATATTCATGAATTACTTGCTGTAAGGAACTCCGGTGATGCGCTCAATTGCCTTACGGATGTCCCCTCTAACCTCTTCTAGATCCTCTTTCACGATTCGCGCTTGCAGGTAGCCCAACGCTCTTCTATCTCCCAGCTTAGCCAGCGTCTTAGCCGCCCACCGGCGCACGAGCGGGTCGTGATCGTCGAGTACCACTACCACGTACGGCACTACTCGCTTATCCCCCAAATCGGCCAAAATCTTCAAAGTTTCTATCCTAATAATATAGGAATCTCTATTCAGCAAATGAGTGCTGGCCTCCACAAGCTCTGCAACGCGCCGCGTTTTCGCTTCACGCAGAGCCTCCATCGTAAGCGAATCCGACATACCCTCGGCTACTAATACCCCTAAAAGCTGCCGATCACTCATCTCGAAAACTGGCCTACCGGCAGGAACCGGCTCGACCCTTGGTGAGGCTAAACTCGCGAACTCCACACCTCCGTCTACCGCCCTATCGATGTCCTCTACTAAAGTAGTTGTGCCGGTGGTAGGCAGATCCAACGGGCTATCGTCACTCGTGCGGTACACACTCCAGAACAGAAATACGCTGCATATTAGGCAGACGGCACCAAAAAAAGTGGTCATTGAGCGCATGCGGTTCCCGACGGGAGCCCCTCTTAGGAGGGTGTCTTCCGAGGTAAGATACATCTCGCCCGGCCGCACCGTGGACTGCGGCGCTGCCGTTAAGGTAAACGATGAGGCACTAACGCCCCGTTCAGGACGCCATGGAGATAGCTCTCTAGGAGTGTCATTCCGCTTGCGCGCCTTTTGCTGGGCCGGCTGCTGTATTCCAGCATCTGCGCGGCTCTGAGCTATGACATTGCGCCAGTCCGAGAGGCGACGCTTGCGCGGCGCCGCGGCCTGGCCGCCTGCTTGAATATCGAATCCTAATGCTTTACCAAATGCACTGACCATATCCTCTGCGCTCTTGAAACGATCATCCCTATTCTTAGCCAGCGCCCTTTGAATCTCCACTTCGAGCGCCAGTGGCAATTCGGGAGCCACATCTACTATCGATAGTGGCCGCGAATTTAGAATGTTGTTGACGATCTCCGAAAAATTGTTGCCAGGAAACGGCTTTTGGCCGGTTAGACACTCGAAGGCAACTACTCCTAGACTGAATAAGTCGCTCTTATAATCCAACTGCCTATGAAGAATCTGTTCTGGAGACATGTAACTTGGTGTTCCCATCACTGGCTCCTCGGGAGTAGAAGACTCCCCCAGGCTCGCCACCCCGAAATCAAGTAAGAAAACATTCTCGGATTTATCAACCAGGATATTACTCGGCTTAATGTCACGGTGAATTACCGCGCGCGAGTGCGCGTAATCAAGGCCCGACGCGACTTGCCAAAGATAATGAACCATCTGCCGGGAATCGAGTTTGCTCTGACGTTGAATCACTGCGTCAAGCCCCTCTCCCTCAATATAATCCATGACAATGTAAGGAACATCGCCCTCGATATTAACGTCAAATACCGTGATAATGTGAGGATGGCGCAAATTTCCCGCCGATCTGGCCTCGACTTTAAAACGGTCGAGCGCCATTGCATTGGTAAGAGCGGCTCCGCTAGGTAGTTTTCTTAAAATCTTGATTGCTACGATCCGTCCGATCTCTGGATCTTGCGCGCGGTACACTACACCCATCGCCCCGCGGCCCAGGGTGCCTAGAATCTTGTATTTACCGATTGTTCGGATAGCGGCGGCTTCTTGCATAATCCTATAGTAAAACCTTCGCCCTTTTTTTAATTGTATCAGCTGCTTACCGTTTGTAAAAGCCTTGTCTAAACGGCAGCCGAATTTAAGAGGATTTCCTATCCGAGCGGGCTTGAGAACATCCGAGTTCGCCATATATAGTCGAAAATAATCCGTGTTCCGCTTCAGAATTAATTACGGCTGGGTAAACTTATGTTATTTTAACCGCTTACCGAGACCCTTTTACCAGTAGTAAATCTTTGCGATGACCAAGCCGATTGAAATAAAAAGGCTTCCTACCGGCATCCACATTAAGTGGTCAGACGGAACAGCTTTTGATATCCCATCTCGCTTATTGCGAGAGAGCTGCCCTTGCGCCTCATGTAGGGAAAAGCACGGTTCGCTCAGCCATGAAAAGCCTCTCGGCAGTAATAAAAAGAAGGCTGCCCTAAAAATTGTTGAAAGCTCTTCTGACGAAGAACTACGTATTGATCGCATTTGGCCGATCGGCAACTACGCGTTAGGGATCTTATGGGGCGATGGGCACCAAACCGGCATATACACATATAACCTTCTCAGAGAGCTCGAAACAGCACTTCCGGCTAATGCCGCCGGGAGCGGCTCAGCCACTCCGAGATAGAGAGTTGGTGCGATGCCGGTTAAACTTAAAAATTTTATAGCCGGAGATTCAGATGTCGATTGATGCTCAGCTTACCCAGTACTTTGAAAGCGGCGCTCCTTTAACTGATGCTGGAGGCCTTAATTACTCGCAGCTTGATATGCAGCTGGCAGCTGTTGCCCTTCTGGTTGAAACTGCGCTCGCCGACACTTTATATACCGAGGAGGAGTTCAGTACGATGCTCAACGCATTAAACGGATACTGGCGCTTGGGTTCCGGCGATGCCGAAAAAATAGTCGGTTTGGCAGAGATGGTGCGCCAGCGCAGAGGAAAGATCCTCCCATTCATCGAATTTGTGCGCTCGCAATTTTCTCACGACCAACGGCTCATTATTTACGCTCTTATCTGGAAAGTAATTAAAGCCGACGGCAAAGTGGACTCCAGAGAGATCTCTATTTCATCCGCGCTAGGTGGTCTGCTTGGCTTAACAACCGATGACGAGATTGAGGGACGCCGCCTGCTAATGGAGGGAAAGGTCTAGAAGCTACTGTTTGGTGCGGCACCGTCCTGCCCTGAGCGAAGCCGAAGGAACTCTAGAACAGCTTGACCTCTCCTCGAAATCCGATGCAACCTGAAGCCGGCCAGAGGCCAGCGCTCCATTCCAGACTTGGCTGTTGCGGCGGAGCCTTCAACTGGAGCGCCCTCTAGAACGGCTTGGTCTCTCCTCGCAATGTCGCATTGCTTCTTTGCAGGCTTTGAAACGGGCTTTGTTGGCTGCTTTGCTGGATACCTTAGCCCGTCACGCTCGAATCTGCTCCAAGACTTTAAGATCAGCACTGGAGTAGTAGCGCGCGTCGGGAAGACCTAGGTTAATTATCAATTGAAATGCGTTACTGGCAATTGACTCCTTAAGCACCTCTCCAAAGTCCTGCACCAGGAAAGTTATCTCCTTTGGTCCTATCACATGAGCCTTTAAAAACTCCGCTACGCCGGATTCATTGATCGGAGCATCATAAACAAAAACCTGTGTAGTGCCTTGAACCTCGTGACCTAACTCTCCGGAAGAGCTTTTGACGGCTAAAATTTTCTCATATTGCGCAAGACTTTCCATGAGGAACAACGAAGCAGCGCGGGTAAGATTGTGCTTTGTAAAGCATATCTTATGCTCTTGTCCGCCGTCGATTATCACCCCTCCATAATCGTTTGAAATGAATCTGTAGAACCCGCTTTGCCAAGAGCATGCGGCTATTAGAATAGCAGCCCCCGGCTGGCAGTGGTTATTTACTCGTGCAATGTGATTTGCGAACTCCATCGATGTAAATACAGCTGGGATGAACTCCCCTTCATGAATAGTGCAATGCTCCTGTGGAATATAAGGTTCAACACCGCTAGCCGCAGCGTGATCAATTAATGCCTGCGTTAGCGCTGGGCTCGGCGGCAGGGTGTACATCTTAGGAAATCTCTTTAGCACCGCTACAACCTCAGCCAAATCCGCCTGAGACTCTCTTAGCTGCACAAGCGATTGGTAGCTTTGCTTATCATCGTTCATGGAACTCTCCCCTTTGCTGCCGCAACGCAATTGTTAGAATGGCTCAAAATTGGGCCCGGCGGCGGCATATTACACATGCTAGGTCGGCTGGCAGAGTGTGTTACTGATGCTTTTTGGTCTCTTTTTCCTCTTTTTCCTGGGACAAATTACATAAAGGACGTTTAAAAGGAGAAGCGTGAGGATGAGCCTAAAAAGAAGTAGTGACCCTCAATAGATGCTTGACTGCGGCCGTGAGGTCAGCCGAACGGTGCGTTGTAATTCGAGAGATTAAATTTGGCCACATGTAGCTCTCGTCGCACTTCTTAAACAGAGAAAACTTTCAATGATTTCTCCCGATAAAGTGAGGTTAGAAGCAGTGCGAAGCGCGAGCTTGGAACAGCCTGCCGGTGCCGCCAAACGAAAAATTGGCTTTCGACGTGATGAGGAGAGCTAACGTTAAGAATCACGCGCCACGTACTCGTGGTCGCCTGGATTCGTTTGTTCTCCCCGCATGAAACTTTTCCAGTGGAAATCCAGCAACGTTCTCTGTCTTTTGGCGAACATATTATTGTAACGCGAAGGACGCGATGGAGATTAAATTCGATGCGCTCAGTAATAAAGTCATTGGAACCGCTTTAGAGGTTCACTCAGATTTAGGACCAGGTCTCTTTGAAGAAGTATATAAGGTTTGCTTGCGATATGAACTTATCAAGAAGACGGAATTGTAAGAGTGGTTAATTCTCTCCCCCCTTCGCGTCCTTCGCGTTAAGAAATTGAAATTTCTGGATTCATGGACACCCGCCGGTGGAACTTCTTCTCAACTATGATCGATCCACGCCGCCGCGGATCTGCGAAAAGTAATTTGTTACACCCGACAAGCGGCCAATATCAGGATTTACTGGGAGCCTCCCCCTTGGGGATCGGACTTGCGGGCTGAAGCCTCGCTGACTCTTTTTACAATGCGTCCTTTGGATAGGTCGTATGGCGATATCTCCACTACTACGTGATCGCCTGGCAGAACTCGGATATAGTAGCGTCTCATCTTTCCGGCAAGGTAAGCCAAGATCTCGTGCCCGTTATCACAGACAACGCGGAAGGTTGTGTTGGGAAAGCACTCCTGCACCACCCCGTTCATTTCAATTGCGTCTTTAGCCATGAACTCCTAAAAAAATGATTCGCCTACAGAAGCAGCTGCTTCTCCGCTGAAATTGCAGCCTCTTATTGTATCCTAACTAATGATCGCCTGTAAATATGCCGAGCTTGCGGAATTTCTGGTAGCGCTTTTCAACCAGCTCCTTAACGCTAAGCTGCCCCAGCTCGGAGAGATGACGCACGAGAACCGACCTCAAAAGCTCCGCAGCCTCTTTATGGTTGCTGTGGGCTCCGCCTCCTGGTTCAGGAACTATCTCGTCTATAATACCGTGACGCTCCAAATCTTTTGCGGTTAGCTGAAGCATTTCAGCAGCCTGCGCGGCTTGATCGAGCGGCGCCTCGTTTCTTTCATGATGCCAAAGGATTGATGCACATCCCTCTGGAGTGATCACCGAATAACACGCATTCTCAAGCATCAGTATTCTATCACTGACTCCCAGAGCCAGCGCTCCTCCGCTACCTCCCTCTCCGATTACGACGCATATTACTGGCACCGTTAACTCTGAGAGCTCTGATAAGTTACGCGCGATTGCTTCGGCCTGCCCACGCTCTTCCGCCTCCAAGCCTGGATAAGCTCCCTGCGTGTCGATCAAAGTCACCAGTGGCAGTCCAAATTTTTCCGCCAGATGAAAAAGGCGCAGTGCCTTACGGTACCCCTCCGGCTGAGGCATGCCGAAATTGCGCTTCAGTCGATCGGCGGTTGTGCGGCCTCGCTGATGGCCGACAATCATAATCGGTAGCTCGCCCAAACGGCATGTGCCTCCGACTATCGCAGGATCGTCGCGGAAGAGGCGGTCACCGTGAAACTCGACAAAATCGGTCACCATGTACTTGATATAATCGAGCGTAAAAGGACGATCAAAATGCCGTGAAAGTTGTACCCTCTGGTAAGGGGTAAGCTTTCCATAGATCTCAGCACGCATCTTTGCAACACGCGCTTCGAGCTTGGCGAACTCATCGCGCTTTGTTTGATCGCCGCTGGCGACTTCATCCTTTAGCCTCTCAAGCTCGATTTCGAGCTCGACAAGCGGGCGTTCAAATTCTAAAGGATGAGTTAATGGTGCCATAACAAGATCTTTACCGCCGAAAACTTAAATAGAGACAAACTTTTCGATCCGCCAGTTATAAACCAGCAAGGCCGAATTTTCAATCCCGCCTGTTATTCCAATACCTTCGGCGTGACAAACCACACTTCTACTCCCGTTAGCCGCTCTGAAAGCCTTTTCTTAAGCGCTTCCTCAAGTTCAGGTTTGTCATATTCAAAAGCAGCGATCGAGCTTCCTGGGCCTTCCGCGCCACCGGCATCCACTACCAGATGAGATTGTTCCTTGGTGGGAAAAACGCTCCATCCTCTCTTCGCAGGTTCATTACGCCAAAATGTCAGCTGTCTTTTGGCGTAGCGTCTGGTGTGCTTGGCGATCTCGGAGCAAACATCGTTCAACGGCACTCTTCCCTGCAGATAGTCCAAGCACTGCTTGTAACCAAGGCTTCTAAATATCTTGATATCAGGTCCGAACTTTTCAAGCAGCGTTTTGCTTTCAGAGAGCAAGCCGGCGTCCATCATAGCCGCTGTGCGCCGCTCAATACGGCCGTATAGTTCGCCTCTCGGCCAAACAATTACAACGATAATCGCCGGCCTCAAGGGTTTTCCGTATTGCATGGTCTGCAAAAGAAGGCTGGCAGGAGCCCCGGCTGAAATGCTGCTCTCAAGCGCCCGCATGATTCTGACTCTGTCGTTGCGGTGCAGAGTGACGGATGCATCCGGATCAACTTCGGTTAGCTCACTGAAAAGCTCCTCCGTACTCAGCTGCGATAATTTGTGGCGAAGCTCGGGATCGCTGTCAGGGAGTTCGGCAATGCCGTGCAAAAGATGGGTTAGATAAAGAGTGCTTCCCCCGGCAACTATCGGAAGGCGGCCCCTAGAGATCAGCTCAGAGATTACTATGTCCACGCGTTCTTGATAGTGCGCGGTATTGAATTCTTCATTAGGCTCGCAAATATCGAGCAAGTGATGGGTAACCCGTTCCCGTTCTTCTGCGCTTACTTTGGCGGAGCCAATTTCCGCGCCGCGATACACCTGTACCGAATCCGCGTTTATTATCTCTCCGCCGAGTAGCGTTGCGAGCTGTATCGCGAGCGCGCTCTTTCCGCCGCCGGTGGGACCGGCAATAATCAGGACATTTTCACCGTATTTACTGCCAGCCATTACGTCTGCGCCATATTTCAGTGATCTCGCCCGGCCGCGTATAGGCCGAATTAAGAGATGTTCTATCTAATGCGTCCGAACCATCGCTCCAGCTCGTTGCGAGTAAATCTCACCGAAACCGGGCGCCCGTGCGGGCAAGCACTGCTGGTGGATGCCATGTCTAGCTCATCAAATAGCGCCCTCACGCTTTGAGGAGTGACCCCGTCGCCGCTGCGAATGCTGGCGTGACAGGCAATACGGGCGGCTACTGCATCAACGATTGCATTCAACTTACTCTCAATTGAATACTCGCAAGCCAATGATGCCAGCTCGCGAACCAGTGCATGCGCGCTTTGCAGCGGAATCATAGAAGGAACAGAAGTCACTTCGACGCACCCTGGAGAATGCCTTTTCAGATGAAAGCCGTACCGTTCCAGCAGCTCCGACTGTCCGGCCAGTGCATGAGCGCGCTCTTCCCCCACTTCCACGATCTCCGAGACCAGAAGCTGCTGCGATGTTATTTTTTTCTTATTGAACTGAGATCGAATCCTATTATAGTTGCACCTTTCATGCGCGGCATGCATATCCACGATGATGAAGTCCTCCTCAAGCTCGCACAGCAGATAACACCCTAGCAGCTGCCCGATGTAATGCAGCTCGCCATAGCGGAAATTCTCCGGGACATAACGGACAAGGTTCTCGGCGGCATAATCGGGCCTGGTGTCGTTCAGTTTTAATGCGGCGGCTAAGTCTAGTTCTAGCGCAGCTGAACCCGCTGTGTGAGCGGGCACAGGATGGTTTATTTTCGAAACGTCGGCATAAGGCTTTGGCACTGCAAGTGAGAGCACTGGGCGGCTTATCAGGCCAGCCGCCACAGGCTGCTTGAAAGCGCGCACTGCCTCTTGTACGGCTATCTTTACCGCAAGAAATACCTCTTGCGGATATCTGAATCGCACTTCGCTTTTCTGCGGATGTACATTTACATCTACAAGCCGGGGAGGAAGATCAATGGAAACAAATCCGACAGGAAATTCCCGCTCCTTAAGCATCGAGTCGAAACCGTCCTTGAGCGCGCGCAAAACGGCTCGATCGACGACAAGACGGCCATTAACAAGTATCACGAACGATTTTGCGTCGGCTTGTGCCTGTGCGGGATGGCCCACCAAACCCCTAATCCGGATAGTGTTTCTTTCAAAATCAAGCGGCAAAGTGCTTCCGCGGAATATTGCTTGAGCGCGGTGAGTCGCCGATTCCCTGCGCGGCAGGTTAAGCACCTCTCGATTGTCACAGAAAAGACGGTAGCGCACCGATGGATGGGCCAGTGAGGCCTGAGTCAGCCACTGCTTGACACGCAGTGATTCAGTACGTGGCTCTCTTAAAAATTTACGCCTCGCCGGAGTATTGAAAAACAATTTTCTGATCTCGATATCCGTACCAATGGAACCGGCACAAGGAGACACCTTCTTTATCTCGCCCCCTTCTATCTGCAGCTGATTGCCGGTTTCTGCAGCGGCGGTGCGGCTCTTAATCAGCACTTTGGCAACCGAAGCGATCGATGGAAGCGCCTCTCCGCGGAAACCGAGAGTACTAATCTCGGTTAGATCTTTTACACTGGAAAGCTTCGAAGTAGCATGGCGCTCGAACGCAAGTAGCAAGTCGTCACGATCCATTCCCGAACCGTTATCGTAACAACGGATGAGGCTTTTCCCTCCCTCTTCCAAATATATCGTGATTTCACTGGCGCCTGCATCTACAGCGTTATCAACCAGCTCGCGTACTACGGAAGCTGGCCGATCAATTACTTCGCCAGCCGAGATCTGATTTATGACATGGTCCGGAAGGACTTTAATCGCCATACAACTTTGGAATGCGTTCTAATATGGGGGTAAAGACTATCCTAAAAGCGGCTTAATTGCCACTTTACGCTCCTCGCCCTTCGCTCCCCCACGGCGCAATGTGAACGTAATCGGTTCACGTGGATTGCTTTGGGCAACAAGGTCCTCGACCTCATCCTTTGTGCGCACCCGTTTACCGTTCACTTCATAGATTAGGTCCGCCCGGTCAAAGTCTCTCACATACCCCAGCCTAAATACGTTCTCCACAATGCGCTCAATAGGAGTCACCCCGGCCACTTCGGCCGGGCTCCCCTTTGCAACTCGGCGCACCATAGGGCCTTGATTAGTATCCACCAGCACCCACCCCATCTTCGCGCGCAAAACCTTGCCTGTAGCAATAAGCTCGGGCAGCACACGCTTTATCTGGTTAATAGGAATTGCAAAGCCGATACCAGAAGAGTCGCCGGATTGGCTTAAAATGGCAGTATTAATCCCGATAATTCTGCCTTCCATATCGAGCAGCGGCCCCCCTGAATTTCCGGGATTAATAGCAGCATCAGTTTGGATCAGCCCTTTCATCACGTTCCCGTTCGGGCTTTTTACGCTGCGGTCGAGACTTGAAATGATTCCGGTGGTAAGCGATCGGTTAAGGCCGAATGGATTCCCGATTGCCAGCACCCGCTGGCCCACCTCAACCTTGCTCGAATCGCCGAACTTCAAACTAACCAGGTCTTTTGGCGGATCGACCAGTTGAAGGACGGCAATATCATACTCTTGGTCAAAGCCGAGCAGCCTTGCTTTGTGATCCTGCCCGTCCTCCAGTATAATCTCAATCTTTTGAGCGGCTTGAAGCACATGAAGGTTGGTGAGAATTATGCCCCGCTTGGCATCAATGATAAAACCGGACCCGGTGCCTTCGCGCGGCTTAACATCCATGAATGCGTCAAAGGGATCTACCTCGAAAGTTATCGTCGATATAAATACGACTGCATTGCTGCTGCTTTTATAGATTTGGATGGTGCGCTCCTCCTCATCCGTGCGCCAGGCTCGCGAAACCTCCGACTGCGCGAAGCAGGAGCGCCCCAGCCATGTTCCGGCCACAACTATCATCACCAGCAGTAAAGCCTTAACGATTTGTCTCACTATGCCTCCACCTCTTCCTCTTCTCCCTCCAGATCGCCGTCGTACTGGCTGGAGCGCACTCTTTCCACTTTCGTCACGCCCGGCACCATCTCTAGAGCGCGTTTGACACGCTCGAAATGTTTAACATCTTGAACCTCTATCTCGAAGCTGTTAATCGCTTTATGTTGCGAGGTGGTTTTTATCTGGGCGCTGTAAATATTGGCGCCAGCCGAAGTTATGGCGTGACTCATATTAGCCAGCAACCCAATCTGATCCTGAGAGTGAACCGTAAGTTTGACGCGCCGTATTGTGCTCACCGCAGTGTCCCAGGATACAGCGACCTGGCGCAGCGGGTCCATCTGCATCGCTTGTGGGCAGTTTGCGTAGTGTACGGTTACCCCACGCCCGCGGGTGATGAAACCAACGATTCTATCTCCCGGCAGTGGTTCGCAGCATTTTGCAAAGCGTACAAGAATATCATCAAAGCCGCTGACCTTTACCCCGACTTTGTTTCTAGAGGCCTTAGCAGCCTGCTGAAAAATTCTTTCAATCGGAGTAGTTTCCTTTCGAAGCGTATCTTCGACATTGAGTGAATCGGGCAGAAGCTTCGCAAGCACTTTCGACGAGCTGATTTTGCCGTATCCCACCTCGGCATATAAGTCTCCCTCCGTTTTCAATCCGAATGATTGAGCCACATCGAGCAGCTTGCCCTCCTTCTCCAACTTTTTGAGCCCAAGTTTCACCTTGCGCAGATCCTTTGTGAGGATGTCAAACCCAATGGCGAGTGAGCGTGCCCGTTCCTCGGACTTGAGGAACGCGCGCACCCGCTGCTTTGCCTTGGTAGATTTTAAAAACCTCAGCCAATCCTTGCTTGGAACGTGATTTTTCGAGGTTATGATCTCCACCGTATCGCCGTTCTCGAGTTTGTGATCAAGTTGTACCAACTGACCGTTGACACGGGAACCTGTGGTGCGGTGACCGATATCGGTGTGCACGGCGTATGCAAAGTCCACCGGGGTAGATCCGTAAGACAGGCGGATAAGATCTCCTTTTGGGGTAAAGACAAAGACCTCTTCGGGAAATAGCTCACCTTTAACGGACTGAATAAACTCATCCGGATTTTTCAGGTACTGCTGGGTTTCGACCAGCTCTTTTACCCACTGCAGGTCAAATGCAGCGGGACCCTCACCCTCTTTATAGCGCCAGTGAGCCGCTATTCCTTCCTCAGCAATGCTGTTCATTTCCGGTGTTCGTATCTGTATCTCGATTCTTTGCCCTGCCGGACCGATCACTGTAGTGTGAAGAGACTGGTACATGTTGGGCTTCGGCATTGCAATATAGTCTTTGAAGCGGTTAGGCACCGGCTTGTAGACTGAGTGGATTATACCCAGGGTCTCATAACAGGCGCGCACGGTAGGAACTATTATTCGAAAACCCAGAATGTCATGCACTTCGTCGAAGGCCAGATTTGACTTCTCCATTTTCTGCCAAATGGAGTGAAAGTGCTTCGCCCGCCCTTTGATAGAGGCCGAAACTCCGCTCTCTTCAAGGCGCTTTTGAATATCGCGGCTTACCTCATTGATATAATTTTCGCGCTCGGAGGCGGTCTTGCCGAGATTCTCCTTAATCAGCTGATATGCTTCGGGGCGGAGATACATCAAGCAGTAATCTTCCAGCTCCGATTTCAACCAATGAATACCCAGCCGGTTGGCCAGCGGCGCGTAAATCTCTAAGGTCTCTTCCGATATGCGGCGCTGCTTCTCTTCGGAGAGATAGTGAAGGGTGCGCATGTTGTGGAGCCGATCGCATAATTTGACAAGGACAACGCGTATGTCCTTGGCCATCGCTATAAGCATCTTGCGGAAATTCTCGGCCTGCTTTTCCTCCTTGGAATCGAACTCGATACGAGTCAGTTTGGTGACCCCTTCGACGATGTCGGCTACTTCGCTGCCGAAGCCCTGCACTAAATCTTCGCGGGAGACTGCGCAGTCCTCGACGCTGTCATGCAGTAGCGCGGCAACAACCGAGGGAATATCAAGTTTTAATTCACAAGCGAGCAGCGCCGTCCCGATTAGGTGATTTAGGTAAGGCTCACCGGACGCTCGAACCTGCCCGCGATGGATACGCGCAGCAAAATCGTAGGCATCTTTTACCAGCTTTATGTCTGGATTGGGATGATACTTCTGAATAGCTTCGGCAAGCGTGTCAAACTGCATACCGCAGTCGGTTTAAACGCCGGAACCACCGTCTCCATTGCGATCCGGTCCACTCTCTTCGGCTTCAACATCACTGACGTCTTCGCCGTTATCGTCCTCGTCATCATCGGACTCGGAGAGATCCTCTTCATCTTCCTCATCGTCCACTTCTTCCTCTTCCACTTCCTCGCTATCAGAAGCTTCCACAGAAGCATCGTCGCTTGAAATTAGAATGGAATCGGGCGAAGGAGGCTGAGCAAGGGCTGCCAATTCACTTTGCCGCTCGGCTGCTTCTGCCTGCTCCCTTTCGGCTTGTTGACGGGCAAGTTCAGCTTCTTCCGGGGTCATGAAACGTACCTTTGACTCGGCAATCTCACGTAGAGCAGTTACTACCGCCTTATTACTAGAATCTACGAGAGATTTAGAACCACCTAGAATCTGCTTTGTGCGCTTGGCTGCCAATTGAACAAGGGCAAAGCGGTTGTTTTCCTTTTTAAGACAATCTTCTACTGTAATACGAGCCATAAGGGTTACTCTGAAACGATGTACTTTATTATTATCGCCGTAATGGGCAAGTCTACAATGAGTTCCCAAACTTATCAATAGTTCGAACTATTTATCTCCAATCAGGGTTAAATGCGTGCCGAACCCTCTCTTGTCCGGCATAGAAGGCCGCGTCGTTGTTGAAAGGAAGCCGATTGGTCAGGAGTTTGGGGGAGTAAGCGGCATCTTCCTTTCGACAATCTGTGTGACTAGACCGGCTACGCCTTCAAACATATGCTGGACATAATCAGGGTCCAGTTCAATCAATGTCTGTTTTACCAGGTCAGAGGCGAACGTTTCAATCGGCAGCCTCAAAATAGTAGCGTTGCTAAAGAGCACGGCTGCGGCATCGCGAGCCCGCGCGACAAGCTCTGTTGACCACGGCTCCTTCTTGAATCTCTCCTCTAACCTTCGGGTAAAGAACGGCTTCTCCAACAGATGTCTATCACCGACGATCCATACCGTGCCATCGGTATAGTCCTCGGGCCGCAGCTCCTGATAATCGAGCACAACCCTGACTCTTTCCTCTGGAATGCCTGCATTCGTCACCCAGTCTCTGACCTCTTCCCACGGGTGACGGACGGGGTAGCCCGCCGCCTTCGAGGCTTGCCTTACGGTTCGGTCGTCCTCGTTCAAAGAGAACTCATTGAACTCTTTATGCGAAGGGTCTGCCTTAATAAGCTCCTCTAACAGCCTGAACGGCAGATGATCCGCAAGCCTTCCGGTGAATATATCGACCCTCTCGGGAATTTCTCTTTGCAAAGCCAGTTTCAGCAAGGCTGTAACCGGCTCTCCACACTTTCGCAGGTAGCCAGGATTCAAGAGGCCCTTAAGGCGCTCCTTTATCTCCAACTCCGGATTACCGCTTCCCCACCCTGATAGATTGAAGAATTTTGC
>JAGFJO010000099.1 GCA_024102635.1 Deltaproteobacteria bacterium | reverse complement strand
AAGATCGCGAGGGAGAGTCGATTAGCTGGCATCTTGTCGAGGTGCTCAAACCCAAGATCCCGGTTAAGCGCATGGTGTTCCATGAGATCACTAATGAGGCCATCGCAGCGGCTCTCGAATCTCCGCGCGCCATAGACGACAACTTGGTAAGGGCCCAGGAGACCCGGCGCTTAGTAGACAGACTATTCGGATATTCCGTAAGCCCGCTCTTGTGGAAAAAGATGAAGCCCCGTCTTAGCGCCGGGCGAGTCCAAAGCGTCGCCATTAGACTGCTGGTTGAAAGAGAGCGCGAAAGAATTAGCTTTAGAAGCGGAACTTACTGGGACCTAAAAGGCGTTTTTTCAAAGGCCGGCAGCAGCCAGTACTCGGATCAGTTCGAAGCCGAGCTCACGCATGTGGGAGGCAAGCGCGTTGCTATCGGAAAAGATTTTGATGCAAAAACCGGAAAGCTGCTGGAGGGATCTGATTCGGTTCTGCTAAACGAGAAATCCGCAGGCGAACTTAAGCAGAAATTGCTTAACTCAAAAACTCTGGTCTCCTCGGTGGAGGAAAAGCCTTACACCACTAAACCTGCGCCTCCATTTACTACCAGCACTCTTCAGCAAGAAGCCAGCCGGAAATTGAATTTTTCCGCCCGCAGGACTATGCAGATCGCTCAGGTACTGTATGAAAACGGCCTCATCACCTACATGCGTACTGACTCTACCATTCTCTCGGAAGAGGCTTTGAAAGGGGCCCGCAACATCATCGTGAACGACTTCGGAGAAGAGTACCTTCACCCGGAACCACGCATATATAAAACTAAGGTAAAAAACGCTCAAGAGGCTCACGAAGCGATAAGACCCGCAGGACAGAACTTTGCCCCAATGTCGGTGGTGCAGCAGAAGTTCGGCGTGGAAGCATTCAAGTTGTACGAGCTAATCTGGAAACGGACACTGGCATCTCAGATGAAGGACGCGACAGGGACGCGTATATCAGTACAGCTGACATGTGCCGACGCAACCTTTAGAGCATCCGGAAAAACAATCGAGTTCGCCGGATTCTTGCGCGCTTATGTTGAAGGGTCGGACGATCCGGAGGCGGATTTAGCGGATAGGGAGAAGATCTTACCTAAACTTGCAGTGAGTGAGCCGCTGGATATCGTTGGTTTGGACGCATACGAACATCAAACACAGCCCCCGGCGCGCTATACTGAAGGTAGCCTAATCAAAGAGCTGGAAAGGCTGGGAATCGGACGGCCTAGCACTTGGGCTAGCATAGTGGATCTGGTGCTGTCTAGAGATTACGCTTTCAAAAAGGGGACTGCGCTGGTTCCTACCTTTCTCGCCACGGCCGTAATCGGTCTTATGGAGAGGTATTTCACCAAGCTTGTGGACTATGAATTCACGGCATTATTGGAAGACGATCTGGATTCAATATCACGGGGAGAGAAGGACTATCGGGGATATCTACAAAGATTTTACTTCGGCAACGGTCATCCCGGCCTTAAAAGTTTGGTCGAGAACGGGGAAAAGGTGATAGATCCGCGCGACGTCTGCGGGATACCGATCGGTGTCGACCAGGAGGGCCGTCAAGTTGAGGTCCGTATCGGTCGATTTGGCCCCTTTCTCGCCAACGGCGAAAACCGCTCCGGCTTACCTGAAATGATAACTCCGGATGAACTAAATACGGAGAGGGCGATACATATATTAGAAGAGGCCGCGAAAGGGCCTGAGGCTCTGGGGGCCGATCCTGAAAGCGGCAAGCCGGTTTATCTTAAGAAGGGCCGCTTTGGGCCCTATATACAGCTTGGCGAGATGGCGGAGGGCGAAGACAAGCCGAAGATGGTCTCGCTGCTGCAGGGAATGGACCCTTCTTCTGTGACACTGGATATAGCGCTTCAGCTGCTCAGCTTTCCTAAGTCGCTGGGCAAACATCCGGAAACCGGCGAGGATGTGGTTGTAGCGAACGGCCGTTACGGTCCATACATCAAAACAGGGGACGATACCCGGACCATTCCCTCTGATGACGAGATTACCCTTCTTAATATCACGCTCGAGCAGGCGCTCGAGATATTGAAGCAGCCTAAACGGCGCGGGCGGCAGTCGGCTCCTAAAAACCTCCGAGAGATCGGCGTTAATCCGGTGACTAACGCTGCGATTGCTCTGAAGAGCGGCAGGTATGGCCCCTACGTAACCGATGGTAAAATCAACGCCTCTTTGCCGAGGGGAATGGATCCCGCGGCTATCACGCTTCAAGACGCGATTAATTTGCTGGATGCGCGCGCAGCCCGCTTAGGACAGCAAGGCGAGGGCGAAGATGAGGCGCAAGGTTCGAAGAAAAAAGGGCGGAAAGGCACGGGCAAGTCCAAAGCCAAGAGCGAGGAAAAACCTAAAGCAGCCAAAGCCAAGAGTAAGAAAAAATCAACCAAAAGCTCGAAATAGCCCCAATTCCGACGCTACTTTCAGCGTAATTTCCCCAATTTGTAGATCCGGGCGGCGTTCGCAAATTGCCCTCGATCTCCTCAAAAAAGAAGGCTTCACTAATTTGTACAACGCCGGGGGATACCAAGATTTAGTTCCGCTGTTCAAGGATTCGTAGCGCAGAGCAAGAAACGACTCCTTTAAGGGGTAGAGTTTTATGCAGAAGGACCCGGGATAAAAAAGCCGAGGCATGACGCCCCGGCTTTTAGATGGTAATTTCAGGCAAATATACAGCTAATTGGAGACGTCAGAACTTTGACCAGAGGTACTGGTTTGTAACCTCATGATGGAAAAGGATTTCGCTTGTCTTTACCATCGTACCCAGTTCCTTAGGGCAGCGGTCGGCCGAAGCCATCTTGCGCTCAACGAACTTCTCCTTATTATCGGCGCCGATCATCTCAGTGATAAACTCGCTGGACTTGAACAGCCTGACCGCGTCGTAAATATTTCCAGGAAGGAATCTAGTGCGAGTTCGGCGCTGCTCGGAGCTGATGGTTTCCGTCATCGGCCCCTCCATACCTGTTCTGAGAAGGATCAAAAATGCCAGATAAGGGTTGGCGTCCGGCGCGACTGTCCTGACCTCTATACGGGCCGATTTTTCGTTGCCCAACGGGATGCGTACCATCGATGTGCGATCGACCGCCGATGATTTAATTTGATTCGGCGCTTCAAAGTGCGGATCGAGGCGGCGGTAAGCATTAACGCTGGAGTTCAAGATCAAGCAGATATCGTTCGCGCTGTTGAGCAAGCGATCGACAAAATCCCAACCCTTTTGCGAGAGGCGATCTTCTCCTTGCGGATCCCAGAAAAGATTTTTGCCTTTCTGCGAAAGAGACATATTGCAGTGCATCCCGCTGCCGTTGATTCCCGCTACCGGCTTGGGTAGGAAGCATGCGGTCATCCCCATGTTGGCAGCCACCTGACGCGCAACCAGCTTATAAAACTGGAGCTGGTCGGCTGCCAGCAAGGCATCGCAGTAGGTGTAGTTGAGTTCAAACTGAGAAGGGGCTACCTCGGGGTGATCCTTCTCGTTCTGGAAGGCCATGGCGCGCTGCGCTTCGGCTAGATTGTCGATGAATAGCTTGAGCGGATCTTTCGGCAGCGAGTTGAAGTATCCGCCGCTTGAAACAAGCTGGAAGCCTTCTCGCGAGCTGAACGTTTGCTCTGCATTTGCTCCTTGAAATAGGAATCCTTCACATTCCACCGAGATATTAGCGGTGATCTGTTGCTCGTTGTACAGCTTGTCGCAGTATTCTTTGAGCCTTCCTCGGAAATCAGAGCTGTAATTCGCGCCGTCACGATCTTTGATGAGGCCGAAAACGATGACTTTCCCTGGGCCGAAAACATCGCTCGGAAGCCATCTAAAGCTGCCCCAATCGATCGCCAGACGTAGATCGGACTCGTTTACAACCGAAAATCCTCTGATCGATGAGCCGTCAAAAGTGAGATTGTCGTACGACTTGAGAAGAAATTTCTTGTCATAGTCCAGCATATGGAACCGTCCCTCGATATCCGTAAAGCAGACGGTGACGGCCTTGAGCCTTTTTTCATCGTGTAGGTACTTTAAATAGTATTCCTGCAGCTCCTCGGGCGAAGTCCTTTTACTTACTTTTTCTTTGGCCTCAAGATTCAATTGCTCCAGTTCGTCATAAGGGATCTCAAGAAAGTTTCTAAGAACGGTATTGGTCATACATTCTCCATATGCGAAAGGTTGTCGAGCGCTCTACAAAAGATAGGACACCCTAAACCTTATTTTTGAGAAAATTGTGATAAAATTAGCAAAACTTACATTAAATTGCTAGAGCGTTAAGTGAATTTGCGTTGCGTCGGATAGACCCCGCTTTGGCGCGATTCCGCAAATAGGGACCGGGCCCAACGTGGGTTGGAGGGATTAAAAAGGGCATGTCTGCCGGGATCCTTATGCCGGGTACGGCTTCTTTATTATGAACTCACTAGAGGAGGTGATCGGTGGCGGCAGCCGCCCCCGCAAACCGCACCGCAAATGCGTAACCGGATAAGCGCGTTTCTTTATGGAAGCGCTCGTCAAAAAGATCCTTTTCCTCGAAAAAAGGCACCTCCTTTTTAAGTAACCGCTTGTAAGCGTTAAGATCCATCGGCCTAGTGCGCATTCGCCGGGTTGATGCGTTAACGCTTTTCACAAACGGGTGAGCCTCCACTGCCCCCTCCCCTCTGTAGAAAAGGGTCGCTCCGCTACTTCCATTTTTAATAAACTTTACAGCCTCTTGTCCTACGGCCAGGCAGTACTCCCGGTCGAAAGGTGAAGGCGCTCCGCAGCGCAGCCTGCCGTAACCTACTTCAATGGAGGTGACCGGCACCGGCTTACCTGAGCTGTCCGTTAGGCCAATTCTTTCATGAAAATCTTCAACTAACCGGGCCATGTGATAGGCAAACTGTATGCGCGAGTGTTGCAAATGTCCGTGATCGTCCAGCGGCGCATCAGCTATCAGATGTTTAACTGATTCTTCAGTGCACCGCTCAAGGACTCCCTCCGAACACAACACTATTATTCCCTGTTTG
This sequence comes from Deltaproteobacteria bacterium, assembly GCA_024102635.1. Classification (GTDB taxonomy): domain Bacteria; phylum Bdellovibrionota_C; class UBA2361; order UBA2361; family JAGFJO01; genus JAGFJO01. The sequence goes on along the minus strand of JAGFJO010000099.1, from coordinate 47,385 downwards.
CCGCGGCTTCGCGCCTTGATTATCGCTCCGGTAATCACGTTTCTGATTATCTCCATTGGGACGAGGTCAGAAAAAATTTCGGGCACTAAGACCAGGTCGGGCGGGGCCCCCAAGTCCGCGGCCTCCTCTGCGGCTCGCCGCGCCAGCTCGCCCGAACTACGACCCATGATTCCTACCAAATAGCACCGTTCTGGATTTGCAACTAATTCGCGGTTGCAGGCCAGGAGGTCGCGGGCCGCCTCTTTCGCGGCACTGTCCACTCCAAATGTAGGAAGGTTTGACGGATGGTAAATGTCGCCATCTATGGTTTTAGCTACATGCACTACTGCAAGGGCAGCTCCACAGGACTTTGCGGTTTGCTCCAGGACATATGCAGAGCTTCCCGAGTCTTCGCCTCCCACTACGATTATTCCCTCAATCTTGGCTCCTTTTAAGGCGCTCACTGCGTTCTCGGAGAATTTGCTATCTCCATGCAAGCTTGCGCGATGGGTTGGAAGAAATGTTCCCCCCTGCTGAGACGCTCCCTCGACATCAGCGGCGGAAAGCGGTGAAGCCTTGGAGATGTCGCCTTTGCGAAGCCCGGAAAACCCGTAGGGAATACCCCAGATCTCGATTCCCAAAGCGGCAGCTGTTTTTACCGCCCCTTCAAATACCGCAGCGCTGCCGGGTGCCGGCCCACCGCCATGCAAGATCGCTATTCTTGAGATTTTAGACATTGTGTTGGTGCATCCTTGGAAATTACTCAGAAACCAAGGGTGCTATAGCATTGGTGGTTTTGTATTACAACAAAGCCCCGAACGGCCGTACTCCACGCAAGCCTTGGGTAGAGCAGTGAAAGCGTATCCCGACCTCACCGGAGCGAGAATCTCTCCAGTTCACTTCCGTTTTCTGCTTCGACGAACACCACGGTTTTCGTCGAAGAGCCTCCGCTTTTTGATGCTGCTTCTTTAAGGCTACCCATAAAGCGCTCTTTTACAAACGGAGGCATTTGCGACATAGGAAAATTACCCAGCTCCAGTATAAGCTCCCCATTCTCAAATTTTGCGCTTTTAAACTTAGGGCCTGCTACAGAGTTTTTCTTTACAGTCTCGACCATGGCGGCGGCGTCGGACGGCAGCCTGGGGGCTTCCTCAGACGAAGTCGTGCTATCCTTAGCACGCGCTTGATCGGAATCCAGCTTGGATAAGAATTCGGCGAACCTTTCCCGGGCCTCATCCGAAGGAGCGACAGCCAGCGCTTCCTCACCTAGTGAACGCGCCTTTGCGTAGTCACCCATCTGCGCGTAAGTGATAGCGCTATATGCCTTGCCATGGAAATTATTGGGGTTTTTTTTGAGCACTAGATCGAGTTCCGCAAGTGCCTTCTCCGGCTGATTTAGGAAAGAAAGGGTGCTTGCGAATCGAGCTCTTGCCGCGTGATCCTCAGGCATTACTTCAAGATACTGCTGATAGAACTGCCCGGCCTTGGAAAAGGCCTGCTGTTCGAAAGAGAGATCAGCCATGGCTATCAGCGCGAAGGCGTTCTTAGCATCGCGATCTAATATGTGTCTTAGAACCTCAATAGTTTCGAACACTATCTCAGGAGCAGGCTGCTGGGTCTCGCGAATCTTTTCAGCAAGAGCTTGGGCGAGCGCTTCCCATGCCGCCAAGTTGTCCGGCGCTTCTTTGGCGGCCCGGCGGAGGTCACTTATCCTCGGATCATTACTTAGCTGCTCGGTCCTATGCTGGGCATTTTCTTGCGGTTGTTGAAATTCCTTTGTCGGCGCTTTCCCCGCCAGCTTTGACTGCAGGCTCCAGGAAAAGGCGAACATTCCAAGCGAAGCGGCCGCAAGCAGAAAAATGTTGCGCGGCTTCAAGGTAAGCGCAGAACCTAAACGCTTTCCGCAATGAGGGCAAAATTTATACTGACCGGATAGTTCCTTGCCGCAGTGGGAGCAGAAGTTCATATTACTCATCTTTTTTTTCCGTTAACGCCATTATAATCTTTTAGGCACTCAAAATTTCGTCTGTTGAAGCTGCCGGTTCTCCCTGTTTGGCGAGCGGCTGCTGCGGCTTTCGGATGCTTTTCTTTAAGCGATCAGAAGAGTGAAGAAAATTTTCTATAACTGAGTCGGCCAGCGGAAGTCCTTTCGCCGTCAGGCACAACACGTCGCCTTCCAGCCTTAGGAGCTCTCTCTCCGTCATCGCTTCAATCGGCAGAGTGAAGACCTCGAACATATCGATCCCAAAGCGCTGCGCAAAATCTCTTCCGCTAATCCCGGCAGCTTTGCGCAGCCCCAAAAAGAAAAACTCGAACATTAGATCGTGCTGGTCAAGCTTATCCTGCCAAGACTGGGCGCGCCCACTGGCCACTGTCTGCTTCATATACTTTTCGGGAAGGGCGAAGTTTGACCAGCGGGAGGCGGACGCCTTAGAGCTGCGGTAAAAGCTGTGCGCTCCGGCGCCAAGCCCGAGGTAATCGTCCCCATTCCAATACGCCAGATTATGCCGCGCTTCCCGGCCCTCTGTGGCGTAATTACTGATTTCATATCGCTTCAGACCGTGACGATCGAGACAGTCATCCAGCTCGCGCATCATTTCAAGAATAACATCATCATCAGGCAAAATTAAGGAGCCGCTCTTAAAGCGGGTATAGAAAGGAGTGCCTTTCTCTATTGTTAGTCCGTATGCGGATACATGGGCAGGCTCTAAAGCCAATGTTTGCTCGAGATCCCTTCTCAGGTCAGAGACGGTTTGTTCGGGCACCGCATATATCATGTCTAGACTGATGTTCGAGAACCCCGCGCTTCTTGCATTCTCAACCGAGGCGCAGGTCTGTTCTGGAGCGTGCATTCTGCCCAGCTGCTTCAACGTGCTCATGTTGAAAGACTGCGAGCCGAAGCTGATGCGATTCACTCCGGCCTCGCGGTAGCCGGTGAGGCTATCGATTGTAACCGAGCCGGGGTTGGCCTCGAGAGAGATCTCCGCTTTGTCATTGATGGGGAAAAGCCTGGTGATCGCCACCAACACCTTTCGAATTGCCGGCGAGGAAAAAAGAGACGGAGTGCCACCCCCGAAGTAGATGGTATTTACCGGCCGGCCGCGCCATTCAGGAGTAGTGGCCCAGTAGTCAAGCTCAGCCAGCAGCGCCTCGGTATATTCCTTCTCGGGCACTTTGGACACGGCATACGTATTAAAGTCGCAGTAGGGACAGCGATGGAAGCAGTAAGGGATATGCAGATAAAGCGAAAAGCCGTTCAAATTACCCCTTGTGTTTTCGGCGTGCCTTACGTTGAGCGATTAGCCTGGCTCTCTCCTGTTCCGGATCCTTTATCGCTGTTGGGGCGGCAGCTTGCTCCACTGTGGCGTTAGGTTGTGCGGCGGCGCCGTCGGCATTCGGCGCCGATTCGTGGATCATTTTCATCTGCTCTTCGAGAGCTTTGCGGCGGCGCTGCTCGGCTTCGAAATGAGCTATCAGCTCCTCCGGCTGTGGCACTTCATAATAATACAGCTTGCGCACGACCGACTCTTTAAAGGTATCGATGAGCTGCTGAAAGAGATCAAATCCGCTCTTTTGGTACTCGTACAGCGGGTTTTTCTGCCCGTAGCCGCGCAGCCAGATGCCCTCGCGCAGATGATCCATCTGTTGCAGATGAGCGTTCCAAAAGTGGTCCAGCGTTTCCAGAATTGTGTCTTGTTCGACGGTATTGAGATCGAAAGGCTTGTCGCCGTTACGGGATATATGTACCGCAATGGGGCTGTCCTCGCGAGATGATAGCGCTTCGAGCGCAGCCAGCCGCTGGCCGAGATCCGAGACGCGCTGGCGGTAGAGTTGGTGGGCCTTGTCGCGTAGATAATCAAAGATGCTTTGCTGCTCAAGATGAATGTCGCCCGGCATCTGTAGTTTTTGATTGAAAAGAAACGCGTAGCGCTCGCAAAGGGAGTCCAGATCCCACTCCATCGGCTTTTTGTGCTCGTCGCAATGAGCAAGCACGGCACTTTCCACCAGATCGTCCACCATGTGAAGAATTTCCTCGCGGATCTCCTGGTTATCGAGGATCTTAGCGCGCAGATTATAAACTACCTGGCGCTGCTTGTTCATCACGTCGTCGTATTCAGTTACGTGTTTTCGGCTTTCAAAGTGGTAAGCCTCCACTCGCTTCTGAGCCGTTTCAATGGTGTTGCTAATAAGCTTGCCGTCCAAAGCAACGCCCTCTTCCCACCCCATGCGATTCATGATCGCCTGGTAGCGATCCATGCCGAAACGCTGCATTAGATCGTCTTCAAAAGAGATGTAAAAGCGCGACTTGCCGGGATCGCCTTGCCGCCCTGCCCGGCCGCGAAGTTGGTTATCTATGCGTCTCGACTCATGACGCTCTGTTCCGATGATGAAAAGCCCCCCGGCATCGAGCACCTTGCGCCGCTCCTCGCTGCATATTTTGTTGAATTTCGCCAAGGCGTCCTTGAACGCTGGATCCTCGCGATCTTTAGTGTTGGCCTCCGCCTGAGCCAAAAACTCGGGGTTGCCCCCGAGCACAATGTCGGTTCCCCTACCTGCCATATTGGTAGAAATCGTTACTGCTCCAAATCGGCCCGCTTGCGCCACGATTTCGGCTTCTTTCTCATGGTGCTTGGCGTTGAGCACATTATGAGGGACGCCTCGCGATTTGAGCATCTTGGAGAGTCCTTCGCTCTGTTCGATACTGATGGTGCCGACCAGAATCGGTTGCCCCGTGGCGTGCACCTCCTCGATATCGCGTACGACGGCGTCGTATTTCTCCTTTTTCGTTCTGAATACCACATCGCTGCAATCATCGCGGACCATTTTAACGTTGGTGGGAATTACAACCACATCAAGATTATAGATGTGCCTGAATTCAACGGCCTCAGTATCCGCCGTTCCGGTCATGCCCGAAAGTTTTTGATACATTCTGAAGTAGTTTTGGAAAGTAATAGAGGCCAGCGTTTGATTCTCGCGGTTCACGACCAGCCCCTCTTTTGCTTCGATGGCCTGGTGAAGGCCATTTGACCACCTTCTACCGGGCATTAAGCGGCCGGTAAACTCATCAACGATAATTACCTGCCCTCCCTTCACTACATAATCTACATCGCGCTCCAAGGTCGTGTGGGCGCGCAGGCCCTGCAGAACGTGGTGTAGCAGCTCGATATTTCCCGGGTCGTAAAGGTTTTCGATCTGAAGCAGCTTTTCGACTTTCGCTACCCCTTCTTCTTTGAGAGTCGGCTGCTTAGATTTCAGATCTATTTCGAAATCCGTCTCACGCTGAAGGTTGGGAATAATAGAGTTGATCTTGTAATATTTGTCCGTGGCATCGTCCGCTGGCCCTGAAATAATGAGAGGGGTTCGCGCTTCGTCTATTAATATGGAGTCTACCTCATCGACAATTGCAAAGTTGTGCACACGTTGATAAAGGTCATCCGCGGTAAACTTCATATTGTCCCGCAGGTAATCAAAACCGAATTCGTTGTTTTGCCCGTACGTAATATCCGATCTGTAAGCGGTTTTTTTTATCTGCTCGGGCATTCCTGAAACTATTACTCCTACGGAAAGCCCAAGGAAGTTATAAAGGCGCCCCATCCATTCAGCGTCTCTGCGGGCCAGGTAGTCGTTGACAGTGACCACATGCACACCCTTGCCGCTCAAAGCATTAAGATATGCAGCCAGAGTTGCAACCAGCGTCTTTCCTTCGCCGGTCTTCATCTCTGCTATCATCCCTTTGTGCAGTACCGCGCCGCCTATCAGCTGTACGTCAAAGTGGCGCATTCCGAGAGTTCTCACCGAGGCCTCTCGAACTGTCGCAAAAGCTTCCGGGGCGATTGAATCAAGACTCTCCCCGTTGGCGAGGCGTTCCTTGAACTTCGCAGTTTGAGCGACTAAATCGCTATCGCTCATCGACTTGAATGACTTTTCTAGTTCATTAATCCGCTCGACGAATGGCCGCATGGATTTTAGAAAGCGGTCATTTCTCGTTCCGAATAGTTTTTTAGCGAAGTAACCGAGCATACATTTATAATAGCTTTTCCAAAATCCAGCGGGCAATACAGGGGGGAGCGCTTAATAATATGGCCCGGAAGGATAGGCTACCAAGATAACCTTGGAGGTTCAAGTTAAGCCATGTCAGGGCAGCACTCCTTGCAAGGCATTAAAAACCCCGCTTAATACCAGCCGCATATAGTCGTCGACCACTCCCAAGTAGAGAAGTGCGAACACGATCAGGATTCCATAGCGCTCCAAAGAGGCATATGGCCTTGCGATTTTTAGCGGCAGCAGCCCCGTCACTATCCTGCCGCCGTCAAGCGGAGGGACAGGAAACAGGTTAAAGATCCCAAGCACGATGTTTATCATAATCCATTGCAGGATGACGCCTAGCGTAAGCAGCTGCACCGGCTCCGGCAATAAATCGAAGAGATCGAACTTGCCCATTAGTAGAACGGTGAAATATGCGGCCGCAGCCAGCAGAAAATTAGATATTGGTCCCGCAGCGGCCACCAGCGCCATATCCCGCCTTGGATTTTTGAAGTTGAATGGATTTACCGGTACCGGCTTCGCGCCGCCGAATATTATCGGACTTCCCGAGAACACCAAGGCAGCGGGAAGTATCAAGGTCATGAAGGGGTCAATGTGTTTAATCGGATTGAGGGTGATGCGCCCTAGATTGCGCGCTGTGTTATCCCCCAATTTGTAGGCTGCTAAGCCGTGAGAGATTTCGTGCAGCACTGCTGCAACTATTAGGATCGCTACGCTAATCGCTGCGCTTAATATCTGGTTCTCCGGCACTGGATGCTTCCTCCTTGGCAGATACAGAGTGTATGTGATCCAAGGCGGTTTGGAAATTAAGGTTTAATAAAAACGAGGCGGTAATTCCGGCTGCAACAATTCGAGCTGCGGTGGTCTGCAGATGAGCGCAAGTGAAGTGACTTACTATAAACAATAAGGCAAATATAATGGGATATAACTCGATAGGCGGTCTCTGCGACAGCGGAATTCCGGCAAGCTGCCTTGTAACTTGGACCCCTAGAACCATCGCTAGGTACAGCGCGGTTACAAGCAGCACTTCGAAAATAAAGCGGTTGCGCACAATTTTGCTGTTTTCGAAGGTCTTTCTGCGGAAACGGTTCACAAACGCGGTGCCGATACCGGCAATTGCCGCAAGCATTGATAGCGTAAGCGACAGATAGTCTATTCTTCGAAGTCCCTGAGAGCCGATGGAGTGGCTTTCGAACAACTGTTCGGGAAGCGCGCGAAGCCTCTGTTTGACGGTGCCGGACAGGGTAAAAAGGGGATGTTGTGACTGCGACGCGGCCAGATCAACCTGACGCCTGAAATCCGGGACATAGCGATAAGCTATCTGATAACCAAAAACTTTATCCGCAGCCGGCTCGAAGGCGCCATAACGGATAAGGTTGCCTCCATAGAAATATAGATTGGGAATCAGCATGAGAACTGCTGCAGTTGCTGTAAATCCGCATCCCCGGTAATTGGAGCGCAGCATTTTACCGGTTAGTATCGGGCCTAACAGCATTGCGCCGAGAAGCAGAAGAAAAAATGAGTCGTTCAAACTTCCGGTCAGCAGCGCCGCTATAGTTATGAACAGGTGCGAGGCGCGGCCGGTTCGCATGTAGCAGGAGTAAAGAAACAAGGAAAGCGCGGTCATCAAGAAGCTAAAATTATCAGCATTAATCGAGCCGAACGAGAGCAGGGTCCAGCTGTTAGTCAGCAGCAAGCACAGGAACAGCACCCGCACCCACTGGCTTGATGAGCTGGAGAGCGCAAACAACATCGAGGCGAAAAAGAACATTCCCGCCAGCGTCAGATTGACATAACGAAGAAACGTGGTTGAATCGGCGCCGGCGCTATTTAGGGAGAGCAGCTTCCCGATTGCTAGTTCATATAAATAGGGCGAGGCATTCATAGGTCCGAGAAAATAGGTCTCTAGGGAGTCGGGAACCGTCACGCCTGGATATCTTTGAAAAAGCGAGGCTTTTTGTAGAGCAGCTTGCTCCAGACGAGGCTGAAATGGACCGCCATATGCGGAGATCGAAGCGATTAGAGCTATGAAAACGGTGAAAAGAACAAAATAAGGAAACACGCTCTTTCCTGTAGGAACGTGCATTGCGCCGTCAAAATGCTCTTTCATTTGAAAAACTAAAAAATTAAGGCCAGAACAATCAACTCTGCTTAAGCGAGACCTTTCGCAGATGGTAGTTCATTGCATCTACAAGGCTCGGGCGCGACTGTTCAATTGACAGCGGGTGAAGATTTCGCGCGGTCAGAAATTCTTTAATCGCGGCAAGATTAATCCCTTCCCCGGTCAAGGTTACGTGACTTGCAATGTGGGTGACAAGCAGCGAGGAAAAATGCTCTTTCAGCAGTTTGGTAACGCTTTCTATCTCACGATTAAATGACAAAGATACACTCTGGCCGGCCAAACGCGAGCATACCTGGTCTAGCGATGAGTTTGCAAATACCCGGCCCTGGTCGAGTACCACGAAGGTGTCTGCGAGGCGCTCGATAACATCCATTCTGTGCGACGATAGTATAAAAGACATCCGGCCGGAATGTTCTTCGATAATTTCGGCCAGCTCATGCGACTTTTGCACGTCCAGACCGTCAAAGGGCTCGTCTAATAAAAAGAGATCGGGTTTCATGAAAAATCCTATGGCCGTTTGCACTCTGCGGCGTTGTCCTTTCGACAGCTCGCGGCCCAGTTTACCGAGGAGATGTTCAAGATTTAAAAGTTCGATATATCTCGATCCTTCTTTCAGGTAGTAATGCGAATTGCGGTGCCTAATCCGGCACCAAAGTTTTATATAGTGCTCGACCGTGATATCGGCGAAAACGGCGCCTGACTCCGGGCAGTAAGCGATGTGCTTTTCTGGCAGCAGCTCATGGACAAGTTCGCCTCTGCGCAGCGACATATCAATGCTGCCGGCCTTAAGCGGAATCAATCCCAAAATTGACTTCAGCAGCGTCGACTTACCGGCCCCGTTATGACCAAGGACCGCAATAACGTTTCCGCAGATTGTCTCATTGCAGCCGAGCGCGAAATTCGAGTCGTATGATACGCGTAGGTTTTTTAGCGCGATCGTCGTTCGAGGCAGCAAGCTATCCTCACTGATGGCCGGTTTGCCGTTTGATCGTACAAGCCTAAGACTCATATCTCCTCCAAATGGGCTGCAAACCAATGGGCGTTGCGCCTCAAAACGAGAACGAACAGCACTCCGGTTAAGAGAGCGTGGCATACCAGCAGCGCTGTGATCGGCTTCAATATAGGCGCTACAAGTACCGGTGCTATGCCCACGACCGGCAGGGCGGTAAGAATGTGACGTACCATCTCGACAGCGCTCCCTTCAAGAACGAAGCTTCCTAGCCATATCAAAGCGCCGGCTGCACACACCAATACCGGGAGATATTTATAGGCAAACGAAAATAAGTGGTGGCGCTGCTTTAATTCGGCAATCGAAGCTATCAAAGTGGCGAAAGAGAGCCCGATTACTATAGCGGCCAACCAAAGAAGCGTCGTAATCGGGTCATAGCCCAGCACACCGCCGACAGTGTCGGTCTTGAGGATTCTATTAAGAGTTTGAATGGTAATAGGGACCGCGGCGAGCAGAAAGGCTTGAACCCTGAATAGCGTAAGCAGCCAGATCGCCATGTAAAAATTTCCTTTCCCAGTGGCGGCTACCATCGGAAGTAGCGCGCCGCTGCGGGCGAAGTAGTCGAGCACTTTTCTGTGAGCTTTGATGGCAAGCCAGAGGGCGATTATTAAGAGGCAGGCGATATTCATTATTATTATGGAGCGTGTCTGAATGCGATGCAGGCTTATAGGCTGCGTGAATCCGGAGATGTGCAGATAATGCTCGCCGATCAACTTCTTAATTTGGTCCGTTTTTTTGAGCGAAGAGATGTAGTAATTAGCGACCTCTTTGTCGAAAGCCACAAGTCCGAGCACCATCAAGCCCCAAACGCTTCTGATGTCGCTAGTCGTATTACCGTTGCGCTCTGTAATGACTACATCCGGAGAGCAGGTCTTACAAAGGTGCAGCTTCTCTATGTTCCCGTTAAAAATTTTAGCATACTCGGCAATCTTCTCTTCAGCTTGGTTCTCGAGGTGCAGCGCAACATCCAATCTGCTCGGATTGCACTTAGCTCCATCCACAGGCACTTCAAACATGCTGCCATCGGAGGCAAGTCCTGTACGCCAATGGCATATTTCAAGCGGCGGGAGTGGCTTTCCGCTTCCGTATATCAGCCGGCGCATGAAGTTGTCGTCGTCGCGCTTCTTTACGGAACGTTCGATATCGGTCGGACTCTTGTTTATGAGATTAATAGCTATCTGCGACGCAACAAGCTGTAGGTACACAAGGATTAAGCTAATTATCAGCGGAAAGAAGATGAGCGACAGGAAAAGCCGCGGGATCATTAATAGGGAAACCGCTAATCGGAGGGGATTCATACTTCTATTATGCTGGGCCGGTCATCGTAAGTGGCCTGGGCGGCAGCGAAAAAAGCATCCGCGGAATTTTTACCTGGGCGGCCCTGACACTCTCATATTCGATTTAACCTCTTGAGTTTGCGCTATTTTATCAGTTGCAGGGGAATTGCCGGCAATAAGCGCGTCTCTGCGCGCGCACCGCACTTGCCGGCTCGGCACAAATTAAAATAGAGTTCTTTGCATGAGCCAATCATCCTCGCGTGAACCAGCCATTAGAATGGTTATGATGCCTCGTGACACTAATCACTTAGGGAGCATTTTCGGCGGCCATATTCTCAGTTTAATCGACCTGGCGGCCGGCCAGCATGCTAGGCGCATTGCTCCTAAAAGATATGTCACTAAAGTGATGCGGGAAGTCGAGTTTATCGCCCCGGTATACGTAGGCGATGTGGTTAGTTTTTATGCCGAAACAAAAGGGATGGGCCGCACCTCCGTAACCATTATAGTCGACGTCGAGGTTCTTCGTGGTTTTGACAGCGTTCAAACGATTAAAGTGACATCAGCCGAGGTAGTTATGGTGGCGGTGGATGATGCGCAAAAACCAATTCCTATATTGCCCTAAATGATTTGAAGCTAGCCGCACTGCGAGCGCTGGCCTCAATCTCCCAATCTTCCTCCGAATCGTCATCTTCATCATCATCCTGCATTTGCACCAACTCCTCATTCGTTTCTTATGCGAATTCATGAGAGGAGGAGAAAGGTGAGGATTAAGATAAGAAGGAGGTGCAGGATTAGGAACCGTGACTTGAGGGCTGCCCTACCTCTTTCTTTTCAAGCAGGGCGATTACCCCATTATGCGCCAGCCGCACTACCTCGGCGATAAAGCCGGAAAAGAGCTCCTCCTCCGAGAGTGAAGGAGGTTGTGAACCTACGTAAACTTCGGCCAGTTCTTCAATCGGTTGCTGCTTCTCCTTCTCTCGTACCGAAAGATAGCTGTAGATCTCTTGTGAAAGCGCTATGCAGCGCGGATGCCCCTCCCGATTCCTGCCGACGGCCGCTGCGGTGGGAGTCGCCGGCACGTGATCCGGAAGAGCGGAGCCGTCCTTCATGAACTCATGCCTGATGCTTATCAGATCATAGCCAAGCTGCTTGAAGAGAGCGCACTTTGGAACGATGAACTCTAACTCCATCACCATTTCCACCGTCATCTCGGCGAGATTCTCAGGAGCCAATCCGTTGCATGCCTCAAATGCACCGTTTCGCTGCTTTCTGACCTTACGGATAAAGAGCTCGAGTTCCGCCAGCTCTGCCAAAAAGGGAGAATCCTGTAAAACTTGAGGAAGATAATCTCGCAGATACTCTACGAAGTTCCTGCCGAGAAGCGTGCTGGCGGTAGAGGTCCAGGGCTTAACTCGATGCATCTCTTTTGCAAACTTAAAGAGCGAAAGCTCCTCGCCGAAGCACCGCTTCCAGGCCTCCTTAAGCAGAGCGACCGTCATCGGAAAGTTATTCTGCAGTAAGTTCCTCTCCCCGGCAAAAATGCTGGTAGTGTAAATTCCGAACTTGGCGGGGGGAACTTTACTTAAATCCTCGGCCTCCTCGCTTGTCAGTTCAGGAAATAGATTTTTGAAAGCAGCCAGTCTCTCGCTCTGATCGGCGGAAAGCGCGGGAGCATCTAGGATGATTTGGCGCATTGCAGAAAGCACAGAGCTCAAAGACATTACGCAGCCTCTAGAGATGATTGAGACTCGCTATACTTAGACAGAAGCCGGTTTGCAATATGTGTCTCCTGCAGCAGCCGCTCGACATCCGGCAGATGACTATCCCACTCTATCAAAACGGATGTCGGCCCGATCAGCTCTAGAGTACGCTCGAAAAGAGCCCAGACCTCCGGAGGCACCGGGGCGTCGTGACTATCGATAATTTCCCCGTTCTCTTCCGGGATCCACCCGGCAAGATGGATCTGCCCGACCCGCCGGTAGGGAAGCGATTTTATGAACTCGAACGCGTCATATTCGTGAAACTTAGAGTTCAGGTGGACATTTGTTACGTCCAGCAGCAGCCCGCAATCGGCCTCCTCCAAGATGCGGCTTATGAATTCGCTCTCCGGCATTTCGCGATCGGAAACGGTGATGTAGCGGGTAACATTCTCCAGTAGAAAGGGGCGCTCAAGTTCATTCTGGACGACCTTGATCCTCTCCACTATATGCTTGACTGCTTCCGAAGTAAAAGGAAGTGGGATTAGGTCGACTAGATTGGTGTGATCAACCATGGTGAAGCATAGATGGTCTGAGGTCCAGGGAGTTTTTATCTCGTCGAGAAACTTACGGAGATTTTTAAGATATCCAATGTTAAGCGGATCGGTTGAGCCGATAGAAAGACACACCCCATGCGATATGATCTGGTACCGTTCCCGGATACGATCGAAGCTCGATTTAATTGCGCCGCCGATCCCCATCCAGTCTTCAGCGATCACCTCGAACCATTTGAACGCGGGCCATTTCTGGACGATCTCATCTAGATGCTCGTGCCGAAGTCCGGCCCCCGCTCCTAGCACAGGAAGATTAAAGTTTTTCATGGTTGCACAGCGAAAAAAGGAAAAAAGAAGCCGCTCGTTGGAGCGGCTTCTATATATCAATTCATATCACGGTAGTAAACCACAAAGGTGGCACTGCCGTGAACGACACTGCCGCGAACGGCGTATCGCCCGAGCAGGTATTACTCCTTGTCGCCGGCGCAACCCTTCTCGCCGCTGCAGGACTTCTCGCCGCTGCAGCTCTTCTCGCCTTTACAGCTGTGCTCGCCTTTCTTGCAATCCTCTAGCTTCTGACCTTGGCAGGTGCATTCGGTCTTCTTGCCAGAGCAGCTGTGATCGCCTTCGTGCTCACCGGCCATTGCCACGACCGGACTAAGTGCAATCGCGGATCCCGCAATTGCGCTCACGGTCAAAGTCTTGAGAGAAGGGAAAAGTTTCTTTTTGTCAGCCATACAGTTTAATCTCTTCATTTAAAGATAATTACAATTTGCCCGCAGCAGCTAAGCAGCCGGCCGAGGGCATAACAACTAACTTTTACTGAAAGTACAGGCCCTTCCGCCACTGACTTTTTACACCTGTTTTAAAAAAACGCGAAAATAGTATCCGCGCGCTATGTGACGCGTCATGCCTCCGTAATGGCTTTGACAACTTAGGAGCGGAGCGAAAAGAAAGCGCTGCTAGAACAATATTTGAGCCTTACACTAAATCGGCCGGAAATCGGTCTTGTTATTTATCCCTTTGATGAAGGCAGCAAGTAGTTTTGCCGCGTTCTCAAGGTCGTTAATATTACACACCTCGACTTGGGTGTGCATGTACCGGTTCGGGATGCCGATGCTTGCGCTGGCAACTCCGGCGCGCGCAATCTGAATAGCAGTGGCATCGTTCCCAAGCAGCCGGGAGGACGGTTCGGGCTGATAGGCAATCTTAAGCTTCTTAGCGGTCTCTGTAAGCATTCTCGCAACGACAGAGTTTACGCTAGGACCTTTCGAGATAGCTGGCCCGCCTCCCAATTTGATAGGAACAGCTCTCGGATTTTCATTGCCGGGGTTGTCGGTGGCGTGGGTTACATCAATAGCGATGCCTACTTCGGGGTCAATGCCGTAGGCGGCCGTATGTGCGCCGCGCAGTCCCACTTCCTCCTGCACGGTGCTTACCGCAAACAACCCCACAGCAAGCTTTGATCGGGCGCAAAGCTTCAAAGCCTCCATTGCTACGAAGCATCCTACGCGATTATCCAAACCGGGTCCGCAGATTAAATCCTTGCCGAGCTGCAGCACTTCGGGCTTGAAAGTAATCGGGTCGCCTATTTCGATCTTCTTGAGGACCTCTTTCTGATTTCGCGCCCCAATGTCTATCCACACCTTGTCGATATCAGTTTTTACCGTGCTGCGCTCTTCGCCGGTTTGGTGATGAATCGGCTTCCGGCCTATTACTCCGGGAACAGGACCCTGTTTCGAATGAATTACAACCTGAGCGCCCAAAATGACACCGAGGTCGATGCCGCCCAGCGAGCCGACGTAGATAAAACCTTCCTTGCTAATATGCTTGACTATGAATCCTATCTGGTCACAGTGCCCCGCAAGCATCACGCGCCGTTTAGCCGAACGGTTCAGCGCCACCACCAAATTACCGTGCAGATCTACGGTTGTGTCGTCCGAGTAGCGCTTCATATGGTCGCGAACCAGCCGTTGTATTCGCTCCTCATAGCCGGTCGGCGATGGAGTGGCGAGGAGGTCAAAAAGAAAGTCTTTGGATTCTTTATTCATATAAACTTGCAAGAGTAAATTTACCGTCAATTGTATTTTCCGCGATCAGCAGGGTCAATACAGGGGGTGATATTAATTGAATTCCCGTCTCCTGAATATCATATTGGCGGCGATGAGAAGCACTCCGGCATAACAGAGCGCGTAGACCGATGACCAGAGCATTCTTTCGACAGGTAGTGCATACGCTTCGCCGTACACTACTTCATTCACGACATTTAGTTTGTCCAGATTGGGAAGCAGCTTGTTTAAGGCAACCAATAGATCCGCTGCAAGGCCGTCCACCTCTTTGTATTGAACGAAATAGAGCAAATACTCGGTCGAGCGCCCTGCTAGAAATGTTGCGAAGGTGAATAAGCCGCTAAGTAGAGGAGTAACTACTATAGACGAGAACAGCATCGCCGCCGCGCATACTATTACCAGCTCTAGCACCATGAAGAACATAGCGCTCAATATCAAAAAATCGGGCCCTCCTTCGAAGAACCACAAATATGCTAGAAGCGATAGGCCCATTGAAACTACCAGTGTAGAAGCGGTAAGAAGCATGCCGAAGTACTTTCCCAACAAGAATTGCCAACGATAGACCGATTTTGAAAGAATGTTGTAGATCGTCTTTCTTTGAAGCTCTTTAAAAAGCAGAGTTGTGCCTGAGATCACGGCGAAGGCGATGGAAAATATCGATACGCTGAAAAGTCCGAAGTCTTTGATTACCTTTACCTGGTCTCCGATTGTTACGGTCCCGAAAAAGGTCGAGACCAGCACCAGGACGGCGGCGAAGAACATGACGGAGTAGAGAACCTTGCTGCGGATTGACTCTTTGAACGTTGCAAGGGTGATCGCCAGAATCTTCTCCATACAAATCTCCTACCCCTCCTGGCCGCGGCTGACAATCTCGATAAAAAGTTCTTCAAGCGATCCGTGCATGAATTGATAACTCTCGATCTCGAAACCCTTCTCGAGTGCCGTTTTCAGCGCAGTTTCCGCGCTTTGTTTGCTGCTGAAGATCATCCGCATAGAATTAGTCAGCGAATCTACGGATTCAGCCAGAGCCGCTAGAGTTTCTATTGCTCCATCCGAGGACCTATTCCTAATGACGAGCTCATAGCTTGCTCCGTTCGAGCGCGGCAGTTCACGCACTTCAAAGACTCCCTGAAGAACGCCGTCTGCCATTATTGAAATGCGATCACACAAAGCCTCAACATCGCTTAGGACGTGTGACGACATGAATATCGTTGTCCCTGCCGATTTAAGACTTCTGATCAGATCGCGAAACTCTCTGCGTCCTACCGGATCCAGTCCCGAAAAAGGCTCGTCCAAGATCAATAGCTTGGGATTGGCCACGATAGCTTGCGCCATAGCAACCCTCTGAGTAAGCCCCTTCGAAAGGGTCCTCATTCTGCTTTTCAGCCGCGCGGCCATGCCCACTCTTTCGAGCGCTTCCATTACAGCGCTCCGGACCAGGTTTCCCGAGACGCCCGAGAGCTGCGCATACATAATCATCAGCTCTTCAACTGTTAAGTGATCATAGAAGTAGGGATGTTCCGGAAGGTAGCCGATTGCACTCCTCGACGATGGCTCGCTTGCGTTGCGGCCGAAAAGGAGGATCTCTCCCGAAGCTGGCTTTATAAGATTGAGCAGGCACTTTATGGTGGTAGTTTTGCCTGCGCCGTTCGGCCCGAGAAAGCCGAACGCTTCTCCCTGATATACGTCGAAGGACACGTTGCGAAGCGCAGGAGATCTGCGCAGCGTCCAATGACTGCGGTAATTATAGCAAAGATTAGATACCCGGATAGCCGGTCTATTATCCATGCTTTTTGCCCTCGGCTGTTTCAAGGTTATCTTTGCTCAAACTGATTCTAGAAGCTCCGCTGGTGCTGGCAACTTCTCCGTTTTTGATATAGTACGATCCCCCATAGGGGTCCTGCCTAATCGACTCAACGATCCCTTCCTCAATCAACTGTTCGATGGTTTGGGGGATGGATCCGTGGCGGTCCCTATATATCTGTATCGCTCGCTCAAGCGACGTGAGATCTTGGTCAAACTGAAGTGCTTTCAGGCGCTCGGTTAAAATCCCCTTCTCCCACCCGCTGCTAGAGGAATTGATAGCTTCGATGAGGAAAGATTTTGCAGTCGAGGTGCTGTCCAACTCAACCAACTTTTTGGCCGCCAGCGTCTTTATAATAGGATGGGCTTCCGGTAGGCCGGCCGAGCGTACTATGTCTTGATAAGCTTTTGTTTCGTCCTTGAGAAACAGAAGGTACGTCATGCCGCGCAGATAGGGGAGCTTCCATTTTTCGGGATGATGCGTGATTCCCTTCGTCAGAATCGACTCGGCTTCTTTCCCAAGACCGGCCTCCCACGCCAACATAAGCCCACAGAACTCATACACGTGAAGCAGTTTCGGATTGAGCTCAGTTACCAATCCGCACATATGCGACAGCCACTGGTAGTTTCGATCTGACTTAAAGTGCTTTCCTACATAGTTTACGGTGTTGAACCACAAAACATTCGCCAGTGCATTGCGATAGCCGAAAGAGATCAGCTCAATCCCCTTGCCGCTGGGCAGGTACAGCATCTCATGGCGGGCATTTGAACCGTTCTTGAGCCGGTCATGGTGTTTGGCCACCTCGGAGTAAGCGCCGGCAGTGCCCGCCACTGTAAGGGCGGCCAATACGGATTGAAGTAATAGCGCTCGCATAATCTCCGGCAAATTGGTGATAGAGGTTCGTCCTGCATGGAGGCCGCACGCCTGGTGGCCCCTAATGATTTTAGATTATTTATCGCCAGCCATTGATGCGACTTTAGCTCCCATTTTACGAACCTAAGATATCGAAAGTATTGAGGTAGGGTGTAGAACGCCGCCTTATTTAAAATAGTGTTGAGGATGAGAGGAGTTTGGGGGCCCTAGCCTAACGGATCTCTCTGCACAAACGGCGTGGGGTACGTGGTTTCCGCCTGACCCGCAATCTAGAGCTCCCAAACGGTGAAAGGTGAACAGGAATTGTGCGGGATGATCTTCGGCTTCGTGTGGCAACAGTACTGGAAATCGTGAGCAATCTTCCTTCTTGAGCATTTTGCGCATGAGATTTCCGGGGCTAAAACCGCAAAAAAACCTTCGATCAACCAACCTTGCATATCTGTGTAATATGCACATTTATCATAATAAGCCGGCCGCGAACATTAGTCAAACTCCAAGCTGCTGAAATAATGGAGGTAAGTAATGGAAAAAACAGTCTGTAATGGGAAAGTTGCACATTATTTTAGTGCCATAAAGCCAAGCTCTCTTTCTCGGGAGGCCAACTGGCTGCGCCTTTTGAGCGCCGATTCAATGAGCACATCCAGCTCCTCGGTGTAAAGAAACCGAGGGTTGGATTTTACCCAAAGATAAAACGATAAAGACCCCGGCTGGGGATTCAGCTCATTGAAGTAGATCGATCCATCGGTGTTGTCGTGCATGAAGTCGAAGCGCACAACTCCGCAGCATCCAAGCACCTCGAATGCCTTAAGAGCTGAACTTGTAACCTGCTCCTTTATAGTTGAATCGAGAGCGGCGGGATCTATCTCTCTTACAAGGCTTGCCATGCCTTGCGACCGCGCACCCTTTTTCTTCCCTCCTCCGCGCATGTACTTGTCTTCGTAAGAGAGAGCTCCGGAGGTGGCCACTGGGATCTCAACTACCGAGGCCCTAGTAGGATCTGAGCTAATTACCGAAACGTTGATTTCAAACATGCTTTCAAGGCATGGCTCAACAATAGCCTCCGTGTCATAAAGAAACACCTTGGCAAGCGCTGCATGTAACGATTCGATATCTTCCGCCTTCGCAATCCCGATACTGGAGCCGAGATGATTCGGCTTAATGAAGAGCGGAAAGCGCTCGAGGCCTGGCGTTTGAAGAATCGAGTCAGTTACACTTTTTAGGTTGTGTATGGCGTCGAATTTTCTTGCGACTTTAGACGGGAGCACCTTGATCCCGTGGTCTCTAAGGATGCTTTTGCAGAGATACTTGTTCATCGCAATCGCCGATGAAGTTACGTCGCAGCTGGTATAAGGAAATTCTGCCATTTCCAACAGGCCCTGGATGCAGCCGTCTTCACCGTACTCGCCATGAAAGGCGAGCAGAAACACATCGACCGGGATAGTATCGAATCTGCCTGTAAGGAGGGTAGAGAAACGTTTAAGCAGCGAACCGCCCTCTACTTTAAGCCCGCCAATGCCCGGCCATGGCTGTAATGACACCGCTGTAAGTGTATGCTGGCAAGAGGCCCAATTCCGGTAGCAGTTTTTCTCGAAAAGCGAGTTGCCGGTATACCACCTGCCGCTCGGGGCGATGTATACCGGGATTACGTTATACTTCACCGGATCCAGCGCCTTCATTAATTGTAGCGCTGTAATCACCGATATTTCATGCTCCACCGAGCGGCCACCGTATAGCACGGCTATATCTCTTTTTTTACCTGCCGCCATAAACTAAAACTTTGATCGGTCCTCGTACCAGTCTCCGAGATCATTTTCAATAAGAGTGACGTCACCGGGCGATTCCATCTCCCGCAGCTTCTCAAGTCCGGTGTCGCGGTTGCTGACGAAAACCGCATTGTTCATATCAAAACCCCCTTCCCGCAGTCCGGACTCGAAAGCGGCTCTGTTGGTACTGCCCACAAAGATTACCTTGTCGCAAATGGTGGCGGAAATACGCGCCAAGCGGGAGTTCTCCTCATATTGCCTATCGCCCAGCTCTATCATGCCGGGCGTGATGAGCAGACGGTTAGAGGCGGGAAGCTCTCTAAGAATATCAAGTGCTGCTTCGAATCCGGAAGGATTGGAGTTATACGCATCTTTTAGCCGCACAACCTCTCCGGCCTTCTCAATAGATAGCCGGTTATCTACCGGCTTCAAGTTTCTAAACGCTGCTAACACGTAGTTCGGATCACTTCCCAGCGCGCAGGCCATGCCGAATACCGCCATAAGATTGCTGAGTGCCGGTTTACCTAAAAGTCCCGTGGAGCCCGAAAATTCACGGCCTCTCCACTGAATCTTGAAAGTGCTGCCCTTGATGGTACTGGCAATATCGAACATGCGGCAGTCCAGATGCCCGCGCTCGGAATCGAATCCGTAAATGATGGTGGTCTTTTTCGGGAACTCCTCAGCGGCCCTCCTTGCTCCCGGATCGTCTCCGTTACAGACCAGAATGCCATCCTCAGGTATGGCACGTGCAAGTTCCGTTTTGGCACGATAAATCTCTTCCGCACTTCCGAAGCGCTCAAGATGCATAATGCCGATGGCGGTGATGATTCCCGCTTTAGGAGGCGCCAATTCGCACAGCTTGGCGATGGAGCCGCGGCGGTACGCGGCCATCTCGATTACTGCATACTGGTGATGCTTGCTGAGCGAGCTGCGGATCTCCCGCGTATTCCCCATAAGGGTATTGATACCCTTTCGCGGCCAAAAGGTTGCGCCGCGAGTTATCTGAAGAATTTCGCCGAGCGCGTTCTTAGTGCTCGTTTTTCCGTAACTTCCGGTAATACCGATCACATAGGCGCCGCTCTGCCTAACCGTAGCGCTTGCCTGTTTGAAGTAGCGTTGCTGCACATACTCCTCTAACGGCTGTAGCGCCTTTACGGAGAGCGTGAGCGAAACGGGAATGAACTGAATAACGAAGATTAGAAACAGCGCCGTATAATAAACCGCAAACCCTTCCGGTATATAAAGTGATGCGCAGGCGACTGCGACAAAAATTATCACCAAAATGGAAAAGTGGGTTAACAGGATCTGTTTTGCCCTTTTGGTGAGCACTAATTTTATCTTCCCGCTCGTGCGCGGGTCAGGCTCGAGTAGGGCTAGCACGAGGTAGCCCATGAAAGCAGCAATGGCTAGCAGGGTGGATAGGACATCGCCTTGGCCGAAAGCCGCAGCTCCCGCAGCGAAAATAATGATACTCCAAAAAGTTCCGCGCTTATCATAAGCAGCTCTTTTTGCGTACCAGGCCCAGAACCGGTCAGGAGCATACTCATCCTGCTGGAGCGCGCTTAAATACCGCAGAGAGCGCCGCCGGATAAAGAGCGCTGCGCCCACTACGACTAGTGTCGCCTGCGCTAAATCGAGAATTGAGAAACTACCCATTACCTACCGCCTCTTTGACATCTTGGCCCTCCGCCAAGAACGGAAGAATATGGTAAGCGCAAAGATGCGCATTGACGTCCAAGAATGGGTCATGACCCTGGTGAGGCAGCTCTAATAGGCGGGCTCGAGGAATTAAATGCGCCATGCGGCGCCCCATCTCAAGCGGGGCGGCAAGATCCTCGGTTCCCCATATCAGTAGCGCGGGCGCGGTGATTTTGGGAAGCTCTGCAGATTGATCTTCAGTGACGGTTTTAACAAGCGTGCCTTTTAAGGCTCCGGCTGCGAGGTAGTCCTGCGAACCGTATCGGGGGGTGAACCAATTCTTAAAAAGGGTGGTTTTGAAAAACGCGTCGATCCACTTAAGAATAACGGCGCCGCGCCGTATCGCCCAGATGCGAAGCGCTTGGTAAAAAGATCTCTTGGGCGAGAGCCCGTGGCTTCCGATTAAAATGATCTTTTCTATTCTCTCGGGCGCAAGCCGTGCTAGCCGAAGAGTCACCCGTCCGCCGAAGGAGTGGCCCAGCAGGTTGACCTTTGCGAGCCCGTTATCATCTAAATACTGCAAGATGCGGCGGGCATACTGAATAGTGTCCCAGGACTCCTGCGGCATCCCGGAATCTCCGAACCCTGGAAGGTCAAGGACATGCACCGGATAGTCGGCGGAAAGCAGCTCACCCAACGGTAAAAGGTCCGAAAGACTGCGGGCCCACCCGTGCAAAAGGATTATCGGGGTGCGATTGCCACACTCACCCAATATTACACTGTTTATTCTAGTGCTGCTCATGACAAGGGAAAATCTATAACTATCACGCGCGCCACGCGAGATCTAGAACCCGATTAACCTCGATTCGGCCCGTTAACGGCAGTATCTTTTGGGTTTTCGAGCATGTGGCAAGCAGCAACACTTTAATGCCAATCTTGGCTCCGGTAGCGGCGTGATTATAAATCACCCTTCTATTTATAAGCTGCGTAGTTATAGCTAGCAATTTTGTTGAAAAGGGCTGTTGGTTTGTTATAAAACCTTTTACTCCATCTTCGGCGGCTATCAGAAAGCGCGCCGGTATGAATCCGACAAATAAAGAGAGGCGACACCATTATGTCCACATATTCACCCGGTTCAAGCCCCGCAGGAAACGAAGAAAGCACTCAAAACTCCGGCACGGGGAGCGCTATGCCAAAACTGCCAGGTGGTATTGATCCACAGGCGATCTTTTTGCGCGCCAAGGAGATCTTGCTTTCGCCTCAGAGTGCTCTTGAAAAGTGGCAACAGCAAAGCTCCGCCCCCCAAGACCTTCTTATTAAGTACATTCTTCCACTGGCCATAGTCGGTTCGCTTTGCTCTTGGCTGGGGATGTATGCCATCGGGCTCTCGACGTTCTTGGGCGGACTTATTTACGCATTACTGCGCGGCGTGGCGCTACCGATTGCCGTCGCTCTTGTAGCGAAGGCTATGGAGCAGCTGCTTCCAAAGCTCGATGGTCAAGCTACCTATCGTGACGGAGTTAATCTCTTGGCCTTCAGCTTGACTCCGGCTCTTATTGGAATGTTTTTTTCGCTTATACCGGTAATCGCTGTGCTTGGTTTGGTGCTGGCGGTCTACTCCCTGTACCTGCTGTACATTGCGATGCCGAAATTCGTTAAGGTCGGCGAAGACAAGAGATTGGTAGCCTATGGAGCTATTCTAATACTGTGCTTGTTGGTGGGGTTTGTGATCAATTGGTCGGTGGACTTTCTAGTTCGTTCGGTGCTGGGTATATCCGTTTACCGCTTCAATATGGGGCCTATTCAGCTCGATCTTGATCAGCTCGAAAAGAGCATGAAAGAGTTTGAGAAAATGGTCCCTCAGCCGTAATCAGCGGAAAGCGCTAAAGTTTACCGGTAACGCGTGTCCGCCCTTTCCGTTACTTAGCGATTTCTTTCGTGCTAACATGTTTCCGTTCGGAGGCGCCGGCGCGTAATTAAGCGCGCAGGCTTTTGAGACCTTTGGTGGCATGTCCGCAAGAATTGCAAATATCGGATCATTAAACATTGACCTCGTTTACCGCGTTCCGCACTTCGTGCAGCCAGGTGAGACGCTAGCTTCACTCTCTTTTCAGAGATTTGCCGGCGGAAAGGGACTAAACCAATCGGTAGCGTTAAGTAAGGCCGGAGCGTCCGTATCGCACATCGGATGCACAGGCAGCGACGGGGAGTTTTTAGTTCAATTTCTCAGAGAAGCGGGCGTCGATTGTTCTGCGATTCATAAAGTTGATCTGCCCACCGGGCACGCGATAATTCAAGTGAACGACGCTGGAGAAAACTGCATCATCCTGTTTGGGGGCGCGAACGAGACACTCAGCGACCATTTGATTGATCGTTCGCTTAGCCAGTTTGGCTCGGGCGATATAGTTCTACTACAGAATGAAACATCGGGGGTGCGCCGCGGAATTGAATGCGGAAAACAGCGAGGTCTTCAGGTGGCCTTCAATCCGGCTCCGTGTACACCCGAACTCGCTAATCTTCCGCTGCACCTCCTAGATTATTTAATCGTAAACCGCACCGAGGCCGAAATGCTGTCGGGCGAGAACGATCCTGAGAATGCGCTAAAGAGACTTCGTAAAATGGCGCCCGCCTCGACGATCGTACTCACCCAGGGAGGAGATGGAGCGTTATTGGCCGATTCAGCGGGCCGGCAGCTTCTCCAGACTGCATTTAAGGTCGATGCAGTCGATACAACTGCTGCGGGCGATACCTTTATTGGTTACTTCCTTGCCGCCTTGACAGAGGGCGAAACCCCGTCTAAAGCGCTTGAGCTGGCAAGTAAAGCGTCAGCAATATGCGTAACAAAGCCCGGCGCCGCGCCTTCTATTCCAACTAGGGACGAGGTGATAGGGGCGGCGTTATAGTAGCTTCTCCGAGGTAGGTCTTAACGTGAGTTCACGGGCCCTTCCATCCTTCGCCACACAGTCATTTATATCCTTTATTAGCCGAAAAAATTGCATGGGGAGAGAGGCGTGTAATGCCATAGCTAACCTCGCAACATATTTATCGTATAACAATGGCAAGGAAGGTGTCCCTGGGTTCCCTTTTTCAGGAGGAGAACGAAATGGCAGGAAGCCGTGCTCTTTGGATGCTTTGCTTTGTATTGTTGTGCGGATGCGCTTCCACCCGAGGCGCAAGGCACAATCACTCTCTTCACGATGAGCCGCGGAAGCTTTCTCCGGTTCAACGTCAAGGAGCGGAGCTTGAGGCCCGGCCCTCTCACTTTAGGGAAGCGGCTGGTACTTTGGCTCGCAAGTCGCTCGATGCCGCTGTCGCAGCAGCTGTTACAGTGGCGTATGATGAGTTGGCGTGCAGCCAGAACGGCGGCAAAGAGTTGGACAATGTGCTGGTCACTGCCGGTACCGTTATTCTGCTCGAGACCGTTCAGAAGCACATGGAAAGGTGCAGAGAGAAAAGTTGCAGAGAGTAAGAGGACTTTTAGGAAGGCTGATTCTCCCAGGGACCGCCTTCCCTTTTGTTTCACCAAGACGCTATATAATCTGCCGCTTTCCCGAAAAGATAAGCTGCTCCAGTGCCTACGACTCCTCCGATTATCACCGGCACGGCGATCGGAGCTCCGAGTCCCACCGCAACCGCAGCGGCGCCGGTTCCGGCCAAATACCCCACGCTTATCTGTCCGGCTGATTTTGCTGTTTGAATCATAGTGCCCTTAAGCAGCTTGTCCCCGTTCATCCTGTCGGTGTGGAACGCCGAGGCGATGGAGAAGATATTCGAAACGGAGTCTAGGAACGCCCCTGCTTTAGCCACGATTCGGACGGCGCCTGAGGCCTGAGATGTCCGACCCATCTCCGGCAGTGAAGCTCTGGTATCGGCAGATTGGAGCGCCATAGAAAGTCCGTATTGAAGCGCATCAACAGCGCCGTTCTCCAAGTTTCGCTTGCTCCAGGCTCCTAGCCCTTCAAATCGCTGCAGAACTCGTTCAGAGAATTCGTTCAAACCTCCAGGTGCCGGATTCCTCTGTGTTTGCGGGCGGCTTGCCGTAGCCGGTTGATATGATCTTGGTGAGGTTGCCGATATTCGAGCTGGATTCATGACTCCTCCTAGTAAAGTTCACGGCCAGTTATCGGCGGCTAATCTTAATAGTTTCCTATTAGACAAAAAAAAGCCGGGCAGAGCCCGGCTTCGTATTAGGCGTGTAATACTAGCTTATTGCAGTCCGCCCTTTGTGCTATCCCACTCATAACGGGTCGCTGCAGCAGCAGTGCTGCTCTTCGATCCCTGCGGGTGAGCGGAGTAACCTGTGAAGAATGCTGGCGTAGTGCCGCTTGCGGCTGTTGCGCCCATATTAAGAGTTACCCCAGTCGAAGCTACATAGCCTGGCAGATTGGTCTGGCATGTAGCGGCATCTGCGCAGGTCAAGTAGTTCTCATAGTCAGCAAAGTACGCTTCCTCGCCGGTAGCGGCGTTTCTAAGATCACTTAGAGCGCGTGCATCGAACCCTCTCTGTCTGTATGCAGAGAACTGAGGAATAGCGATGGCGGCGAGAATACCGATGATCGCAACGACCACCAGCAACTCGATAAGCGTAAAACCTTTCTCATTTTTCATTTTTACATTCTCCTATTTGTTAAAAAGACAAATGCGAACCCTTATAGGTTTGGCTGGGCGAAACATAAGCTTTGCAGCCCGACTTCGCGCTTCCCATCACTAGAGCAAATCGGATGCCAGCGAGAATAGGTTTAGAGGTTTTTTTGGTACGCCAATACAAGGGGTTAGGGTAGGCAAAAAACGGTCGTCAGTAGCGTACCTGACGAACTTTGTCAGTTGTGACGAAAATTGTCGCTGTCATGGTAATTCCGCTTACCAGTTCTAGTAGCAACTCGTAATTTCCACCCCTGGCGAGGTAGCATGCACCTTGCGAAGAGCCGTGGCGTGGTGTGGAATGAAGCTTGGTTGTCTGAATCTCGCCTCAGAGCCTCTGCTCGGCGATTAGTTAAATTGATGAGTCGAATTTATGCAGGGATTTTAAGCCCGCACGCATCTCAAACCTTGGCAGGTTGTTTTTTACTGTTTTCAATTGCAAGCGAAAGAAGAATCTAAGAGCAGAGTAATTGTTTTAGGGGCCGGCCCGGCTGGCTTGGCTGCCGCATATTTCGCTCAAAAGCGCGGTTGCCAGGTGGTACTTATCGAGAAGCAGAAGTTTGTTGGTGGTAAGGGCGCTAGCCGCCGTGAAGGCGATTATATTCTCGATTTCGGCCCGCATGCGTTTCACCCCAAATGCCCCGAGATTAACGACCTTATTATGAGCCATGCCGGGGAGGATTATATTCTCACTTCGGTAACCATGGATCTGATAATCCGCAACACCAAACTAAAGTATCCTTTTAAGCCGGTTGAGGGCGTTTTAAAGCTTCCACTCTCACTATCCTTTCGTATGCTGGCGGATTACCTGGTCGCGCGCATAAAAAATTTCTTTGCACCGTCTCAGGACCACTCTTTCAAAGATTGGGGGCTTAGCCGCTTCGGTAAAACACTCTATGAGGTATGTTTCGGGCATTATACGGAGCGGGTATGGGGATTATCTGCGGATAAGATCTCGGTTGAGCTTGCCAAGCGTAAATTGCCCCGTTTTTCGATTTGGGCCGTTATTAAGGAAGCTGTTACGAAGCGCGGCACAATGCACGAGCATCTTTTTACAAAGGAGTTCGGTTACCACCGCCAGGGGATAGGATCGATTTATAACAATATTGCCCGGACCATTGAACAAGAAGGCGGCCGTGTCATGCGCGGAGCCGAAATCGAATCGTTGATATCCGAGGCAGGACGCATTACCGGCGTGAGGATTGCGGGAGCGCAGGGGGAAGTGATCGAAGGAGACCATGTAGTCTCCACCATTCCAATAACAAAACTACTCGATTATCTTGGAAGTGGAGGGCACCCCCTTTCCTCTGAGCTGAGGCCTGTCGCATTTCGTAACATTCTTCTTGTGTACGCTTTTTTAGATATGGAGCGCTTTTCCGAGGCCCATTGGACCTACCTTATTGATTCCTCTTTTAATTTTCACAGAATTAGCGAGCAGAAAAATCTCTCCCCGGAGTGCTGCCCCGCGGGAAAGACTGTATTGACCTTTGAGATCAGCGCCTCGCCCGGGAGCGATATTTGGGATTGGCAGCCCGAGCAGTTCTACCCCATGGTGTTGCAAGACCTAAAGCGCTGGGGGATTAAGAGGGAGCAGATTGAGAGCCTCTCTCTGGCTCGGCTCGAAGACGCGTATCCAATCTATAGCACCGGGTACGAGAGCGATCTGAAAGGCCTTCTGCGGGAGCTTGGAAAGATTCCTAATCTAGTCAGTACCGGCAGGCAGGGACTCTTTCTCGATATAGATATGCACGATGCAATGGTGCTCGGCGAACTCGCCGTCGCCGCTGCCTTAGAAGGTGACGCTGCGAGATTCTACCGCTCCCACCTGAAACTTCTCGGATCTCACAAAAAAAGCTGCGGTTAAATCGCACATGGAAAGTTACTCCACCCTGGGGCTACTCTTCACTGATCCCAAATTTCTGCAGACGGTAACGGAAGGAGCGGAAATTTATTCCTAAAAGATCTGCGGCTCTTTTCTTAACACCTGAGGTCTTTAGCAAAGCAACTTCAAGATATTTCCTTTCAACCGAGGCCAAGATCTCATCGAGATTTACCGGGAAGTCGATATTTTCATCAATAATAATATTGGTTTCATTAGAGTTCTTACTGCCGGCAGAGGCTCGCTGCGCCCCGACGGTTTCCCTTACGCCGCTGGGCAAATGCTCCGGCAGAATCACTTCGCCTCCCAGCACCACTGCTCTTTCAAGCAGATTCTCAAGCTCACGCACATTGCCTGGATAGTGATAATTGGTAAGAAGCTGCATAGTATCGGGAGGAATTACCGCAGACTTATCCGCCGGAAGGATGCGCTTTAATATATGCCGGACCAGAAGAGGGATATCTTCTCGCCGTGACCTTAAGGGCGGCAACTGAACGCTGATTACATTTAGCCGGTAGTAGAGATCCTCGCGGAAATTGGCTAGCTCTACCTCCTTCTTTAGATTTTTGTTCGTGGCTGCAATGATCCGGACATTCATCGGGATATCCCTGGTTCCCCCGATAGGCCTTACGCACTTCTCTTGTATCGCGCGCAGCAGCTTGGCCTGCATCAGCAGCGGGAGCTCACCTATTTCATCAAGGAAGATTGTGCCGCCATCCGCTTGGACGAATAGCCCGCTGTGGTCGGCCTCCGCTCCCGTGAAGGAGCCCTTTTTATGACCGAACAGCTGGCTTTCGATCAGATTTTCCGGAATGGCGCCGCAGTTGACTGCCACGAATGGCCCACGCCCGCTGTCGCGTCCCTTATGGATCGCTTTGGCGACTAACTCTTTGCCGGTTCCCGATTCGCCGGTGATTAGGATGGTGGCATCGGATGAGGCGACCTTGCTTATCAATGTAAACACCTTCTGCATAACCGGACTTTCGCCGACGAACTCAGTCAGCAGCGATTGCCCCGTGATGAAGTGGTCATCCTTTCGGGCGAGCAGCCGCGCCATCTGATTCTGCATCGCCAGCTGCTCTTCGAGCGCCCGCTGCGAGCTGCTCAGCTCCTCGAGGTCCTTTTTGGACTGTTCTACAATGCGGTGCGATGAACGCATCTCTCGCGCCAAAAATCCGGTGAGGATAGCCGTTAGGAACATTCCCAGATAGAGCCCGGATATTTGGAAGACCATCGTTTGTGCCGACTGGTGTGGCGCCAAGCTACCGTCAGCCGGGGGGATTATCTGTTGAATCATTAGAAACGCAAGCAGGCCGTATACTGCAACACTAAGGGTAGCGGTGAAGATCGCGACCTTACGGGTAGAGATGATTGAGGCAGACATCACAAGCGGCAGGTATAAAAATAGAAATGGGCTGCTAGGGCCGCCTGTAAGGTAGATCGCTCCCGTGGCTGTCAAAACATCAACCGTGAGCTGAAGAAGAAGGAAGGATTGTTTTTGCGGCTTCCATTTGATCCATAACGCGCTGCCGGCGCTGAAGGCAAACAGTGCTGCTATCGGAAGATAAACATACCCCGTTAACGCTGGATTAACAGAATCATAAAGAAATGTGGCGATGCTTGCTGAGAGCAGTGCCACGCTAAGAAGGCATACTCGCGCGGCTATCAGAAGCTGAGAATCCGGCCGCGATGAGCGGCCGGGTGCCGAAGCGATCTCTGTATGGTTTGCGCTGCTCATCGGCACTATCCCACAACAGATCCCATCTTGAATATCGGCAAGTACATTGCGATTACCAACGCACCGATAATTACGCCGAGCACAAGAATCATGATAGGCTCGATCAGCTGCTTCATGGCACCTACCGCATTGTCGACCTCATCTTCATAGAAGTCGGCTATTTTTTGCAGCATTGCATCGAGCGCGCCGGTCGATTCACCCACACCGATCATCTGAACGACCATGGGCGGAAACACGACCGATTCGGCTAACGGTTCCACCATAGATTTTCCTTCCGATATTGCGATTCTTGCCCGCAGGACATCTCGCTCGACTACTTTGTTGCCCGCGGTACGGGCGCAGATATTAAGAGCTTCGAGAATGGGAACACCTGAGCTAATCATTGTTCCCAGTGTGCGGGTGAAGCGTGCCACCGCAACTTTTCTTATAATGTCGCCGAATACCGGCATCTTAAGCGCTAATGGATGGATGATCTCTTTTCCTCGCTCCTGCTTCATAAAGCGCACAAAGAATCCAAGAGCACCCCCTACCCCTCCAAATATGAAGAACCAGTTAGCAACGAAGAAATCGGAGAGGTTTATCACCATCTGCGTCGGGAGCGGCAGCGCCTGGCCGAAATCTTTAAATAGTTCGGCGAATGTCGGAATGACGAAGATAAGCAGCACGGATGTAACGATAACCGCAGCGCCGATGACCACAGCCGGATAGATCATGGCGGTTTTGATCTCGCGCTTGAGCTTCATCGCCTTTTCCATATGAACGGAGAGCCGCTCTAGAATAACGTCCAATATACCGCCGCTTTCACCGGCCTGAACCATGTTCACGTAGAGGCTGTCATAGGCCTCGGGAAACTTTCCCATGCCGTCTGCCAGGGTACCTCCGGTTTCAACCGTTTCTTTTACTCCTATCAACACCCTCTTGAAGGCCTTGTTTTCGCACTGCTTGCCCAGGATATCGAGCGCCTGAACGAGCGGCAGACCTGAGTCGATCATAGTTGCGAATTGACGTGTAAAGATGACGACATCTTTACCCTTAACCTTAGGGCCGAATCCGGGGATCTTGATCTCCATATCAAGTCCCTTGCCTTTCTCGCGAATGCGCCCGGCGTTCGGAGTAATGCGCTGGCCCTTCAATGCATTAAACACCGCCTGCGTGTTTTTAGCCTCCATTTCGCCGGTTACTTTCTTGCCGGCAGCGTTTTTTCCTTCCCATACATAGACTGGCATAGCAAACCCCCGATTATTTAAAGCTTCTAAACACCTCAGCTTTCAGTGTCGCCCCTCTCTCTATCGGCCGAAAAAGCCATTAGTTGCTAAATCGCCGTTACTCTCCCGCTGTAACCCTCAACACCTCTTCAATAGTGGTTACTCCCTGCTTGAGCCTAATCAGCCCGGATTGCCGAAGGCTCATCATTCCAAGTCTGATCGCCTCTCGTTTAATCTCCGTTGCCGAGGCTCCGTTTAAAACGAATTCGCGAATCTCTTCCGACATCGGCATAACTTCATACAGAGCAATCCGGCCTTTGTAGCCGGTATTCGAGCAGCGTTCGCACCCCTTACCCTGCTTGACCTTGATGTGCAGCGCTTCTTCTGCCGGTATTCCGATGTTCACCAGGACTTCGGGGTTGATCTGCACGTCCTCCATGCAATGCGGGCAAACACGCCGCGCGAGGCGCTGTGCAAGTATGAGATTAATCGATGAGGCAACCAGAAAAGGCTCGACACCCATATTCAAAAGTCTGTTAATGGTGGACGGCGCATCGTTAGTGTGAACGGTAGAGAGAACTAGATGACCGGTAAGAGAAGCTTTAATGGAGATCTCGGCCGTTTCATAATCTCTTATCTCGCCCACCATTATGACGTCCGGATCCTGCCGCAGAAATGCTCGCAGCGCTGCCGCGAAATTAAAGCCGATATCTTCATGCATCTGCGCCTGATTAATGCCGGCCAGGTTGAACTCCACTGGATCCTCGGCAGTGCTGATATTGGTAGTGGTTTTATTCAGCTCTGCCAGCGCGGAGTAAAGAGTGGTAGTTTTACCGGAGCCGGTAGGTCCGGTAACAAGCACCATTCCGTGCGGCTTGCTGATGGCATTCTGAAAATCGGCGAGCTGACTTGGCTCGAACCCGAGCTTGGTCATGTCTAGTTGCAGGTTGGATTTATCTAGTAGGCGCAACACCACTTTTTCGCCGAAGAGAGTCGGCAGCACGTTTACGCGGAAATCCATCTCTTTAGTCGTGCCCAGCTTAAGCTTGATGCGTCCGTCTTGAGGGAGCCTCCTCTCTGCGATATCAAGGCTTGCCATTATTTTTATTCGGGAAGTTATGGCGTTCTTAAGTTTTGGCGGCGGTTTCATTATCTCGTAAAGAACACCGTCGATCCTGAACCGCACTCGAAAAGTCTTTTCATATGGCTCGATATGAACGTCAGAAGCTGACTTCTTAATGGAGTCGGCCAGAATTGCATTAACGAGCTTTACAACTGGCGCGTCTTCGCTGGCTTTTTCAAGCTCGTTCAGATCAACGACTTCGCTTGAATCAACGACCTCAACGTCCTCCACTTCCAGATCGCTGATGATGCTGTCGTAGGAAACGGCATTCTCATACAGCCGCTCCTGAAGAGCTTTAACGGAGCTTTCAGGAGCTACCGTCACCTGCACATCTAGTCCGGTAATAAATTTAATATCGTTCAGCGCAACTATGTTGCTGGGGTCAACAACTGCAACTTTGAGCGCTGACTCAGTCTTTACTAGAGGAATCACGCCATACTTAAGAGCCAGGTTTTGAGGAATAAGAGACATCACAGTATCTGGAATCGTGACATCGTCGAGTTGGACTATCTGAACTCCGTACTGCTTAGAGATCGTGTCGGTTAGATCGTCTTCTGAGATATAGCCCAGTTTGACCAGGTGACCGCCGAGAAATCCGCCGCTGCTTCGCTGCGCCTCAAGCGATTTGGCGAGCTGATCTTGAGTGATCAGCCCTGCTCGCACCAACATCTCTCCGATGCGGGAAGCCATATCAATTCTCTCTTAAAAGGTAGGGGCTGCGGTGCTAACTAAAATTTGTCACAGTGGCAAAAATTCTCCCCTGGTGACAATATTCGGCAGCTAAGGATAAGAACTTGAAAACTTTTAAGTTGTAGGACTCTTTCGGCCGATGAGTCTACTGCGGGTATTTTGGTCGTTAATTAGACCTGCAGATCCGGCTAAATAGTTGATGCGGTAAAGCACTTTTAGCCATGAGGCGAACTAGCAAGCGTAACGGCACAATAGAGGGTATGTGAAGGGGGTGCGTGCATCGAAATTTGATTGGGTTTGGACAGCTCTAATATGCTCTAGTGCACTTTACTTTCTCTCGGGAGGAGAGGCGGATAACGACCTCTTTATCCATCTCCTTAGCGGCGGTCTAATCTTAAACAGCGGCTCAATACCTCAAAGCGATATTTTTTCTTACACGGCACTTTCAAACGAATGGGTGAATCATGAATGGCTTTCGCAGCTCATATTCGCTGCGATCTGGGAAACCGGAGGCAACGGATCGCTGCTGCTATTTAAAACATCTCTCGGCCTTGGAACGGTGTGGCTGTTATACGGAATCTCCGCCCGCCGCATCAAACAAAAGGCGGTCCTCTCGCTTCTAATGGTCTTGATAGTCGCCGCGATGGCACGCGGCTTTTCAATTCGCCCGCAAATCTTCACTTACTTCTTCCTTGCGCTGCAGCTATCCATTTTAGATAGCTGGCTTCGCAATGAGCGCTTGCGCTTAGCGGGCGCGCTCGTGCTGGTGCTACTTTTTCCCCTCTGGGCCAACCTTCATGCGGGATTCGTAGCGGGATTGGGGATTTCTCTGCTCTTTGCGTGTTGGCAGGTGGCTTTCAAAGAGGGGAACTTTCTATCGATGTCCGCCTTCATTTCGGTTTGTGCCGCCGGGACGTTGATTACTCCGCTCGGGACCGAACTGCATAGCTATATTGTGACGGAGCTTGGGGCTCATCATCCGATCTCCGAGTGGCAGTCGATGGCTATAACCAGAGACCATCTTCCGTTTCTGCTTTTGGCCGCATTATCGCTGATCTCTCTGCCCTGGTTTGGTGCATGGAGAATCCGCGGTTATGAGGCGGCTCTTGTATTTATAGGACTATATCTTTCGGCTAAACATCAGCGGCATGCGGCGCTTTTTGCGGTGATAGCTGCTCCGGCACTGTCGCAACAGATCGGCTCTTTAATTGATTGGGTTAATAAGCGCGCAATTTTCTCGTTTTCGCAGATATCACTAAGGTCGATGCAGGCAGCTGCCTTGGCCTTAGCCATGCTGCAACTTGGCCTGAAAACCGGCTTTCTTGCACGCAACGGAACCGCCATTTACTTCGATAAGCAAGAGTATCCGACCAACGCCGCGCCGTTGATGGAACAGATGGCTGCTGGAAGGGTCTTGAACGTAGCAGTCCCGCTTGATTGGGGCGCGTACGTGCTCTGGAGCTCCTTTCCGTGGGTTAGAGTCTCGCTTGATGGACGCTTTGTGACTCTTTACAGCGATGAAGACGTGCGTGCTAACTTCGACCTCTTCTACGGGGAGGGCGGCGAACTGGCTGACTCACTCGCTGAAACCACGGATATTGTGCTTGCCATGAAGGGCACAGGATGCTCCTATTGCCGGAAGCAAAGCTGGCCGGTTGTAGCCGCCGACGAAGTGTTTGAGATATACGCCAACCCCAAAAAAAATATCAATTACGGTTCGACGGCTGATAAGCCGCTGGTGAGCAGCCGCCACGTTTCACTTCAGCTTTCAAGCGGATACACTGCTATCAAAGCTTATAAGTAAACGTCAGCGGCAGCGCGCGAGGAGCTACTTCATCTCATTGAAGTGCTCATAGACGAACTTGTCGCTATGACCCACGTCGGCGACTTTGCCGGTCTTATCGATAATGAAGATATGCGGCAGCTCTTCGCCATTCATTCTGACAAAGGCCTCGTCGTACACATCATTGCCGGAATAAGAGTGCAGGAATGAATCAATTGGAACGTCGCGAACGAAACTTCTAAACTTCTCCTCGTCTTCCTGTTTGTCTATGTTTACAGCGATAAAGACGCGGTCGTCGCGCCCATGACTGCGGCGCGCCAACTGATTTAATCCTTGAAGCGCGGATCTCGATCGAGAGCACCAAGCGGCCCAAAATACGAGGACCGTATCTTTCCCGCGAAATTCATCCAACACTCTCCACTCGCCGTCGAGCGATTGAAACCTAACATATGGAACCTCCTTGCCCACTAACCCTTTGTCGGCGCTACTGGTTGCGCATCCTGAAAGAGTCAAGCAGGCTGCCGTTAGAGTGATGAATAGAGTTTTAGTAAATGACCACATGGAGATGACTTATAAATTGATCTGAAAAAATATAACAAGACAGCCCTATTAGTGGCAGATCGATTTAGGCCAGTCAAGAAGAGCAAGGGAACTGTGGAAGGATGGTTCTGTTTTTGCACACGCAGCCACGCTAGGATATGTTTAGGCAAGGAAAACGGCGTACGGCACAACAGAAAAGCGTCACATTGTTATGGCACGAAGTAAAAAGGGGAGGAAAAAGGATGGAGTGGTGGCCGCTACCTCCGGTTCGGTTTCCGAGGATATCGAAGCCGCCCCTGCCGAAGTAGTAGCGGCTGAGGAGACCGAGAGCGAAGTTACGCCGGATGAAGTCGAGGTCCTCCCGGCGGAGAGTGACGAGATCGAGGAGTACGACAGCTCGCTGCCTGCTCTGGAGAGCGAGAGCGGGCGAGAGCCGGGTGGCCTTGTTCGCTACGACGCTCTCACTGCTTACTTAAATGAGATAAGCCGCTACCCGCATTTGACGCGCGAAGAAGAATCCGCGCTTGCGGTGCGCTATTACGAGAATAAGGACGTGGAAGCGGCCTACAAGCTTATAACGAGTAACCTGTGGCTTGTAGTTAAGTTGGCCCGTGAATACGAGAGAGCCGCACGCTCGCTCCTCGATCTAGTTCAAGAGGGTAATATAGGACTTATGGAGGCGGTTCGAAACTTCGACCCCTATCGCGGGGTGCGCTTCCCCTCTTACGCCGTATGGTGGATTAAGGCCTATATTATCCGGTTCGTAATAGCTAATTGGCGGCTGGTCAAAATCGGAACTACCCAAGCTCAACGCAAGCTGTTTTTTAATCTTAAGAAGGAGCGCGAGAAGCTCGAGCGAGAGGGATTCCGGCCCGAGCCTAAGCTTTTGGCTGAAAAATTGAACGTAAGAGAGAGCGACGTAGTAGAGATGGAACAACGTCTTTCTTCGCCTGATATCAGTGTTGACGGCCCTGTTAGCGATGACTCGGACGGCAATCTGCTGAACGTGCTGCCCTCCGGCGAGTTGACAGCGGAAGATTTGGTTGTGCGCAAGGAGATGCAGCGCAATCTGGCGCAAGGATTGGAAGAATTTGCCTCTACACTCAAGGAAAAAGAGCTTATAATATTCAGGGAGCGGATGCTTTCAGAGGAGAAAGCGACCCTTCATGAAATCGCCGAGAAACTCTCTTTGAGTAAAGAGAGAGTGCGGCAGATAGAGCAGAAAATTAAAGAAAAGCTGAAGTCGTTTTTGCTGAGCAGGCTAGGCCTGGCCGAAAGTTTCGATTTTGAGTAGGTTGCATCACTGAGACAAGCCCTTTGAACGATCCTATTGATTCCTATAATAACGAACCCGAGCCGAGGCCGAGGCTGATCCGCCTCAAGCATTTCATAATACTCGTGGTGATCTGCTTGATAGTTCCGATTGCCGGCGCCGGTTGGACTGATCTATATCGCAATTTTTTAGAGAGAAATCCTCCTGTCATTACCGCCAAGGAGGGACTGCGTGGGGTGGGGTCATTCCCGGTCAGCATCCGCTTCGAAGTGACCGACTCAGGGGCCGGGTTGGACGAAATAGTCGTGCGCATGCGGCAAAAGACCTCCGTCAACGAGTTAAAGAGAATCAGTCCAAGGGGGAAGAAACAAGAAGAGGTGCTGATTGAGTTTGATGGAGAGAAAAGCGGTCTGAGCGAAGGCACTGCATTTTTAGAGATCCGTGCTTTTGACAGAAGTTTTTGGAGCACTCCTTCCGAGGCGAGCATGCCTATTCAGGTTGACTTCCGTAAACCGAGAGTTGAAGTTCTCTCCACCCAGCACAATGCGCGGCATGGTGGAGCTCAGTTAGTCTTCTACAAGGCCTATGATGAAAACTTGGCGGTATCGGGCATCAAGGTGGGGAGTAAGGCCTTTCTCGGATTTCCGGCCTCCGGCCTAGACAAGGCGCTTAGCGATCAAAGCTTATTTGCGGCCGTTTATGCCGTCGGCTTAGATGATAGCGCGACTCTGCCGGTAAAAGTGTTTGCAGAAGATAAGGTAGGGAATGCGATCTCCGGCACCTTCTATAATAAGGTGGCCGGTCGCACCCAGCGCGAGATCACCCTCGAGATCAGTGAGCAGTTTTTGAGGGAGAAAATTGTAGGGATGGCGGAACAGTACCGCTCCAAGCGCCAGAGTGGCGAAAGCTCCGCCCCGCGTGACGCCGAGAATCGGCAGGACAACTTGCTTGAAGACTTTAAAACAGCAAACGAAAAGTTGCGAGCCTTAAACGAGGCCGAGATTACGTCCGTGTTGTCAAAGAATCTGCGCAATGATGCGTATTGGAAGGAGCCGTTTTTCAGGCAGATGTCTAAAAGCATCTTATCATTCTCGGACGTGGTGACGTTCAAATACAACGGAGAGTCGATCGGAAAATACGTCAATCGAGGAGAGGATCTCGTCGTAACCGATGAGCGGCGCGAGGTGCTTGCAACGAATGACGGCATCGTGGTGTTAGCCGAAGAGGTGGGTGTTCTTGGCTGGACTGTAGCGATTGATCATGGCTTGGGGGTCGCCTCGCTCTATTCATCGCTTGAGAGGCCGCTGGTGCGGCGCGGGATTGAGGTCAGCAGAGGTCAGCCAATCGGAATAATGGGAAGCAGCGGATTCGCCCGCCAGCCGCATGTTCACTTCGAGATCCGCGTGCAGGGCGTGCCGGTCGACCCGCGCGAGTGGTGGGAAGCCAACTGGTTCTACGCCCATATTATAGGCAAGCTGAACGATCTAAAAAAAGCGCTCGGAATTCCGGTTTATATGCCCCTGGGCTAACTGCCCTCGCCCGGTGAGGTTGCTTCAGTAACAGAGCCTGTCGAAGACACAAAGGTCTTTTGCATTCTAATTTAAGCCTTCCTGCACGAACTTGTAAACTTCGCCGTCTCCATAAGAGAGGAGAAAGAGCTCCTTGTTGTGATCTTGTCCGAAAGAGCTGATGTTAATATCGGTGTTCATCAGCTCAATCGCTCGGCCTCCCTTTTTGAAAGCAAAAATCCTGCCGGTGATGAAGTCGCCATAGAGATAGCTGCCGTCAAGAGCGGGAATTGATTCTCCCCGGTAGACATACCCCCCTGTAATTGATTGACCGACGGAGTGTCCGTACTCGGCGACCGGCAAAACGGTTCCCTTCCGTCGGCATGATGCGCTCTGATAGCAAGAGCTTCCCTCGAGAACGTTCCATCCATAATTCTTGCCACTCCTCACTATGTCGACCTCCTCCAGTGCGCTCTGTCCTACGTCCGCGGCCCAAAGCCGACCGGAAACAGAATCAAAACTTATGCGCCAAGGATTTCTAAAGCCGAGCGCAAAGATCTCAGGTCTAAATGAACTTGGATTGCCGGCAAACGGATTATCTTGAGGAATCTGGTAAGTGCCGCTTGCCGAACTGCTAACGTCAATCCGCAGGATCTTGCCGAGCAGCGAAAGGCCGTTCTGAGCGTGACCCAAAGGATCGCCAGCAGAGCCGCCATCACCTAGCGCGATATAAAGGTATCCGTCGGGCCCAAAGGTCAGCGAGCCTCCGTTGTGATTGGCAAAGGGCTGCTCCACCGTCAGCAAGATCTGCTCGCTTGATGGATCGGCAGCCGGGGGACTGAAGGAACTGAGCGTATAGCGCGCTATCACCGTGGCTCCGTCGGAAGCTCTGGTGTAGTTAAGATAAAAAGCTCCGTTGCTGCTAAAGTCAGGATCAAGAGCAACGGCAAGAAGGCCTTGTTCATCGACGAACACCAGCTTCGAGGAAATGTCCAGTACCAGCTCGCGTTGGCTGACCTGAGAATCGTTAATTATGGCCCATAGGCGCCCCGCTTGCTCGGCAATCAATAAACGGTTGCTTCCGTCCGAGAACGGTTGAAGATCAATGGGACGGGAGAATGAAATTAATGGAAAGGCCGGTTCTAATGCGACGTAGCGCGCAAGGAGTCTGGCGCGAAGCTCCTCGACCCACTCGGCGAAACTAAGAGAATCAGATCCGCGCGAGGAGCTGATTTTCAGTCGGGCAAAGTTCGAGAGGCGGCTTCCGCCGCTGCACTCTGCGCTTGCTCGAAGGTGCAGCCGTTTGCTTTGCCGCGCTCCTTTTATTGCGGGCAGCTGTGAAGCTTGTAGCTGCGAGCGGGCCGTTTTTGCTTCGAAAGCGAAAAACTTATGTTTCTGACGCAGCGATCTAAGGGCCGATTTTTTTGCCGCTAAGTAAAAGCCTACCTTGCACCCTAAGGTAGAGTCAGGAAGGTTCGCGGTGAAAACGGCCGACTGACTAGCGGTGATGAATCGTGATTGCAGCGTGAAGCGATCCGATTGAGCACTAAGGAGCGAGGGAAGAATTAGAACTGCAAGTGCGGCTGCGGCAAGTTGTTTACTCATGCCTCCCTTTTTAGCACCGTGGAGCTTGGAGTGCTAAGCAGCAATTTAACGGTTAAGCTATTGATTATATAGAATGTTCACTCCAGTACAAGGAAGCACATGCCCGACAACTATTTGAAACTACTATACAAAGAGCACATCTAATGCATAGAGCGCTTCAAGATTAGGCGCCGTTGTGCCTTCGTAATAGTGATTCGGCTGTATGGAGCGCTCGGAAATCGACTTATTGTACAATATAGGTTACGGTCGCAAGTTATAAAGAAATTTAAAGAAATTACTGCTCTTTAGATAGCTTCTCCATATTTTGTTACGACTCGTGCGGGTTTGTTTTCTATAGAGCAGGTAATCACCTTTTAGCACTTGTCGGACCTACATCTCTGGTAACTGTAATCTTATGGCCAAGAAACTTAGCGGCGCTCAAGTAAGGCAATCGTTTATCGACTACTTCAAATCTAAGGGCCACACCGCCGTGACCAGCTCGTCACTTGTTCCTGAGAACGACCCTACCCTGCTTTTCAGTAACGCCGGAATGAATCAGTTTAAAGATCTCTTTCTCGGTACTCAGAGGCGTGAGTATGTGCGCGCCGTCACGAGTCAGAAGTGTCTACGCATCTCCGGCAAACACAACGATCTGGAGAATGTGGGAGTAACCGCTCGCCACCATACTTTTTTTGAGATGCTCGGAAATTTCTCATTCGGAGATTACTTCAAGGCCGATGCCATCAAGTTTGCATGGGAATACGTTACAGAGGTGCTTGGAGTCGAGAAGGGCCGCCTATGGGTCACGGTCTTCGAGAAGGATGACGAAGCCGAGCAGCTCTGGAGGGACCTTACCGATGTTGCTCCCGATAAAATACTTAGAATGGGAGAGAAGGATAACTTTTGGGCTATGGGCGAGACAGGTCCCTGCGGCCCCTGCTCCGAGATACATTACTATCTGGGTGATGACGCATCGAAGCAGAGTAAAGAGGGTTTTTTGGCTGACGATGGCAGCTATCTGGAGATCTGGAATCTGGTGTTCATGCAGTTCGACCGCTCAGCCGATGGAACGATGAAACCTCTCCCGAAGCCCTCCGTCGACACTGGGATGGGACTTGAGCGTATTACAGCGGTGCTGCAAGGGGTTAAGTCGAATTATGACTGCGACCTTCTGCGGCCCGTAATTTCAAAGTGTGAACAGTTGTCGGGCTTTAAGTACGACGGCTCATCATATAAGCAGCGTGATCTGAAAAGCGACCCCGATTATGCTCGCGACGTTGCAATGCGCGTAATTGCGGATCACTCGCGATCGATAGCTTTCCTCATCGCCGATGGAGTGATGCCGGGCAGTGATGGGCGCGGTTATGTGCTGCGCCGGCTTATTAGACGAGCCGTTAGGCACGCGCGTATTCTTCAGTTCAAGGAGCCTTTCCTGCCCCGCACAACGGAAGTTGTAATTAAAATGTTCGGCTCCCACTACCCAGAACTTAACGAGCGGCGCGAGGTAATTTCGCGCGTCGCCGAGGCCGAGGAAGTGAAATTTTACGAAACGCTGGATGCTGGTATCACAATTCTTCAAAGAGAATGCGAGAAGCTAAAGCGCGGCTCGCTCTTTCCAGGCGAACTGGCCTTCCAGCTGCATGACACCTTCGGCTTTCCGCTGGACCTGACAGAAGATGCGCTGAAAGCTTACAATATGAAGGTCGATACTGCCGCGTTTGAAAAAGCGATGCAGCAGCAGAAGTCGCGCTCGCGAGAAGACCGCAAATCGCACGCCAAGGAGTTCGTATCGATAAAGCTCGATGGCAAGAAGACGGAGTTTTTGGGGTACGATACGCTTTCGGCAGAGAGCCGGGTTGTAAGGATCTCCGATCTCGAGGGGCGCTCCGATGCGGTAATTAAGCCGGGGGGATCGGCAGCCGTATTTTTTGAAGCTACTCCCTTCTATGCCGAGTCCGGCGGACAGGTGGGAGACACAGGTCAAATCCAAATCGGGGAAACTTTGCTCAAGGTTCTTGATACGCAGAAAGTTCAGGATGGATTTATCCTGCACAATGTTGAGGTGGTGAGAGGGGAGCTTTCCCCAAAGCTTTTGAATGAGAATGCGCAACTCGCAGTCGATGCGGAGAGGCGCCTTAAGATCCGGCTGAACCACTCGGCCACTCATCTGCTACACTCGGCGTTGCGTAAGGTGCTTGGTGCCCATGTGAAGCAGGCCGGTTCCAAGGTTGACGATGAAGCGCTGCGATTCGATTTCACCCACTTTGCTCCGCTTTCCGAGAGCGAACTAGCGGAGATTCAAGAGTTTATGAATCAAGAGGCGCGTGCGAATTATGCGGTTGAGACGCGTGTCATGGGGCTTGATGAGGCGAAAAAACTGGGAGCAATGGCTCTTTTCGGAGAGAAGTACGGCGATACCGTGCGCGTTGTGGAGATAGGGCCGAACTCACTAGAGCTTTGCGGAGGTACGCATGCCGCACGAAGCGGAGATATCGGCTTCGTCGTAGTGCAAAGTGAGAACGGAGTATCGGCAGGCGTGCGCCGTATTGAGTGCTTGGCGGGCCCAGGCGCCGCTCACGCGCTGATTGATGAGCGGCTGCAGGTAGGCCGGTTGGGCGAGATTTTGAAGGGCGATGGTGCTCAGCTGGTCGAGAAAGTTGAAAAGCTTATTGCGCGCACCCGGCAGCTTGAAAAAGAGCTTGAAGCGAGCAAATCCAAGCTGGCATCGGCTGCCAGCGGCGATTTGATGGAGACCGCTAGGGTAAGCCCGCGCGGAATTAAGGTGATAGCGCAGAAGGTGGAAGCGGCCGATTCCGAAACGCTAAAGAGCATGGTGGATAAGCTGCGCGTAAAGATCGGCTCCGGAGTAGTTGCGCTGGGTAGTAGTCAGGGAGAGGGCGCCGTAATCATTGCCGGAGCGACTCCTGATCTGGCCAGTACGGTCAATGTCGGCACAATAATTAAGCAGGTAGCGCAGCTCAGCGGCGGGCGAGGCGGCGGACGGGCCGATTTTGCTCAAGCCGGAGGAGTGGACCCTTCGCGACTCTCTATTGCGTTGGATAAGGTTTTCGAATTGGTGGGTTAAATATAGAAAAACTGAATCGGAGGAGCAAATTAAAACCAACTATCCGCGCGCACAAGAGAAGGAAGCTTCGTTCAAGATAGTAGATGCAGAGGTAGCGCAGACTCTATTGGGAGAGCGCGACAGCAACCTTAAGATCATCGAGCGTCAGCTCGGCGTTAGGATAGGCCGTGACGCCAAAGGTCTGCTGATCGCCGGGCAGGACGCAGAGGTGGATTTAGCTTATGATCTGCTGGAGCAGCTGCGCGGACTGGTGGAGCAGGGCGAG
This sequence comes from Deltaproteobacteria bacterium, assembly GCA_024102635.1. GTDB lineage: Bacteria > Bdellovibrionota_C > UBA2361 > UBA2361 > JAGFJO01 > JAGFJO01. Next base: position 5,241 of record JAGFJO010000099.1, on the reverse strand, counting down.
CCGATTTTCCCGGGCGACGTAGAGCGGGCTATCAAGATGCTTTCGGGGAACCGCAGACTGCGCCTTGAGGATCTGTTCAGAGATCATGTCAAGATCGCCGGCCGAAAACATTCCATAGTTCCAAAGACTCTAAAACAGAAAGAATATATCGAAAGTATCCGCAGTTTAGACCTCGTCTTTGGAATTGGTCCTGCCGGAACCGGGAAGACCTATCTTGCGATGGCTATGGCGGTCTCGGCGCTGATGAAAAAAGAGGTGAAGCGCGTAATTCTCTGCCGCCCTGCGGTTGAAGCCGGAGAGAAGCTCGGATTTCTTCCAGGCGATATGGCTGAGAAGGTGAACCCTTATCTAAGACCGCTTTATGACGCGCTTCACGACATGGTCGAGTATGAGAAGGCGCGCGAGCTTGTTGAACGCGGCCAGATAGAGGTAGCTCCGCTGGCATTTATGAGGGGCAGAACTTTGTCTGATGCATTTGTAATCTTGGATGAGGCACAAAACACCACTCCGGTTCAGATGAAGATGTTTTTGACCCGTCTGGGAGAGAGGTCCAAGAGTGTTGTTACCGGTGACATAACGCAGATCGATCTTCCCCGCGGTGTCGTATCAGGGCTCACCGATGCTGCGCGCGTACTAAAGGATGTCGGCGGAATAGCCTTCATCAATTTTAGTGATGAAGATGTAATCCGCCATCCGCTGGTGAGCAGAATTGTTTCAGCCTACAAGAAAAAGCGCGATGCGGAGTAAAATTACGCAGGTGGAGGCGATATGATCCCTAAGATTTCAGAGCTTGAACCCTCACCCCGCTTGGCATCTATACAAGGGGTGATCTTTGCGGCATCGTCGGCTCTTTTTGCCGAGGGGCTACTTTCTTCCTTTGCATTTCAAGACACCTACTTGGCATCGGTTGCGCGCGTTCTGGTAATCATTATTGCGCTCTATATAGTTCATCGCTTTTCCTATGCCAGCTTCAGATCGTACAAGCCGAGCTTTAAAGATTGCATGACAATGTCTCTTCTGATGTTCGGAGCAATCGTTACAATCTCTATGGGAAAGGTACTTGCGGCCAGCCTGGTCAGCTATTTCGCCAAGAGCAGCTATCTGCAAGGCATAAGTGCAGAGTCACTAGTATTCTCCTTTCCTTTTGCTGCCGGGGGGCTCTTGGTGCAGGCAGTTTTGGGTCTGCATTTTGGGATTGTATTCGCGCTTTCTCTCGCGGTAATAGTGGGGGTTTATTTTCCGCTGCAGCCAATTCTCATTCCTTACGTTTTGTGCGCCAATCTGGTTGCTTGCTTGAGCTTGGCGCGCTTCCGCTCCCGCTCGGCGTATACCAGGGCGGCTTTCAATCTGGCACTAATAGCCCTTCCCTTTGCTCTTGCGTCGGTTATCTTGGATGGCTCTTTGACGGCCGCCGATGTAACTGTTCGCTTTGCCGGGGTGGTGGTAAGCGCGGTGCTTTGCAGCTCAATAGCCGCCGGGTTTACACCGATTTTCGAATTCCTGGGAGGCTATGTTACGGACATGCGGCTTATCGAGATGGCTACCCTCGATCACCCGCTTCTCAAAGAACTTAGTGTTCAGGCGCCCGGTACCTGGAATCATTCGATGGTGATGGGGATGATGGTGGAATCTGCCGCCAACGCCATCGGCGCTAACTCCGTGGTGGCCCGGGTAGGTGCGTACTTTCACGATATAGGAAAGACAAAAAAGCCGCTTTACTTCGTTGAGAACCAGATTCCCGGCGAGAATCGCCACGATAAGCTGAGCCCCTCGATGTCTGCCCTCATAATCCGCTCACATGTCAAGGACGGGATTGAACTGGCGCGTAAATACAAGCTGCCCAGAATAATTGAGGACATGATCCCGCAGCATCACGGCACCTCGCTCATCGAGTATTTTTACGACAAGGCATCTAAGGAAGCTAAAGAGGCGGATGAAAATTCCGCCGAGGTTGATACCGGTCTGTATAGCTATCCCGGGCCCAGGCCTCAAACGAAGGAGGCAGGGATACTAATGTTGGCTGACGGCGTCGAGGCCGCTGCCCGCACCTTAAGCGATCCATCGCATGACCGCATCCAAGGGCTTGTCCAGAAGATGATAAACAAGGTATTTGCTAGTGGCGAGCTCGATGAGTGCGAATTGACCCTTAAAGACCTGCATGCTATTGCAAAATCATTCACTCGGGTACTAGCAGGAATTTATCATCAGCGAATAGCTTATGCCGAACCAGCGGAAAAAGGTGGTGAAAAACCGGCCGCAAAAGCCGAGGGCAAACCAGGAGAAGCCGCTAAAGAAGAAGCGGCCCGAACGGAAGTGGCTGGTGGAGGTGCTGCTAAGAAGCCCAAAGATCAAGGTGAAGAGAAGCAAGGTCGAGAAGAAAGCAAAGACGATCTTAAAAGACTTGGAATGTAACGCTTCCCTGCCCATTGAAATCCCAGACACTGTTCACCAGGTGAGCATCCTTGTTACAGACGACGCTGAGATAAAGCAGCTAAACTCATTCTACCGTAAAAAGAACAAAGCTACCGACGTACTCTCATTCTCGCAGCTCGAGGGTAAAAAGAAAGGCATGAGTCCGATAGCTCTGGGCGATATTGTTATCTCCATGGAGAGAGCGGCTGTCCAGGCCAAGAGGTACCGGGTTACAAAATCAAAAGAGTTTTTGCGGCTCCTAATTCACGGCATTCTTCATCTCTTCGGCTTCGATCACGTCAATGTTTCAAAATCTGAGGCGCGCAAAATGAAAGAGCTTGAAAGCGCCCTTATGAAAAAACACGGCGGGAATTTTAAGTTGGCATAAGACTAATGCGGCGAGGTTGCTTTGAGCCCCGCTATTCCGATTAGTATCAACCCTAGAAACGCAATTCGTGCAGCATTGCAAGGTTCTTGAAACAAGAGCATGCCGATAACAGCAGTGCCGAGAGCCCCTATACCGGTCCAAACCGCATAAGCTGTGCCGATCGGAATTGCGCGCAGCGCCAAAGCGAGAAAGTAGAAACTTGCCGCCATGAGGAGCGCAGTAAGGATGCTCGGAATAACGCGGGTCCAGCCGTCGGTAAACTTAAGGGAGACTGCCCATCCGACTTCAAGAAATCCTGCCATTAAAAGATTTATCCAAGCCATCGCCCACACTCACCTAAAAAAGCCAAAGAGCGAGTATAGCAGCATCACCTTTCTTTGAAAGAAACGGGGAGCATTCCGAACGGCTTCTTCAATCCCTTGTTATCATTGCCGTTTTTATGCCCCCGGATATTTTACTTCGCGGCATTCGAACTCATAACGAGACGGCTCGATTCGCCCATAACACTTGAAACCGAGCGGTGTCAGTTTACACAGCCAGAAGCAGTGATGAAGCTTACAAAATTTCCAGATGAAAGAGTTAAAAAAGCGGAAGCCGATACAACCGGCACCGCTCTCTACCATGAGCCGCTGCGAGACAATCTTCCGGACTGGAGTAGTAGCTCGAGTCTAGCAAAGCTTTCAGGAAGAGAGTTCCCCGCTTCCGAGATAAGGGATCGCCTGGAGAGAAGGAGCGGCGGCGGCATACTCGATATTGCGCAGGTGAACCGGCTTGATCTCACCCGTTTCTTCGGGGATGAGCCCCTGGAGGAGATGACCGATTTTGGAGAGAAGGTGCTCGATAGGACGGCTGCCGGAGCGGAGATCCATAAAAAGCGCGGACACCTGGAAGATCCTCAGAGCGGTATACGCTTTAGAGATGGCAGCGCCTTGAAGCTAGATCCAGATCTTTTGGATAACCTTGCCTCGCGCCATTTTACTCTTGAGCACCGCTTTGCAAAACGCGCGGAACTGATTATGCCCCCTGCCGCAGCAACCAGCCTCAACCCTCCTTTTGCAGATTCTCCGGAGGAATGGAGGGATCTCAAACACACTTCACGTTCCAGGCACTATCAAGCCGCATACGAGATGGGGCTCGCTTTAGCGGTTTTAAAGCGCGCTGTACCATCGTCGTACGAGTCCATTATGAATTCATCCCGCCTTCTGCAAACGGTGAGCTCTACAGGAGGTGAGCCGGGAATCATAAGATACAGCTCCGAGTTTCAGCAGCGCTTTTGCGCCGATCAGAAGGATGTAGCATGGGCCTGGCGTAATATGCTTGAGCCTGGGAAGGAGATGGTGCCTGTGGTAATTCCCGAGAGGGATATCCCCTTTCGAAATCAGATGGGCCTTGGAATGCTTGAGTACCTCTCAATTGCAGGACAAGAGGCGGTGGAGTACCTCCGTTCCTTCGGTCTTGCAATGTCCGATAAAAAAATCGATCGCAGCATGACGGAAACCCGCGATCTCGAAGTCCTTCTCCCTGGAGTGCCGCTCAATGACGGAAGATTCGTTAGGGGAACGCCGGAGTTATTTCTTTTTCTTGCTCGCGAACACCACGAGCTTTGGAGGTTTAGTAGAGAGATCTCATGGCTCTTGCCTGACGAGAGCTTTCATCAGCCCCCTCGTAAAGAGCATAAGGCCTGGAGAGATCTTACAACTAATACTCGCAATAGAGATCTCCTAAACATTTATGGTGTCTGTTACATGTTGGCACGGATGAACGAATCAGATTTCAATACTATTAGAAATGCCGCTGCGCGGGGCAATCCGCACGGCTTTGATCTTAGCCCCGTGGAGATATGGTAGCTGGGGATGGAGTCAAAGGATGGGCCAACGTCGAAGAGGGATAACCTTACGTTGGAACCTCAGCGGAGCAGAAGAGCCAAACATCGGAGAGAGAAAAGCGGCACCCTGCGCTATGAGGGTGACCAAAGAACTTTGAGCGTTTTTTATTATCCCTTAGCGAAGCAAAAGGGAGAACGCTTCTTAGCCCAGATTCTCAACTTCGACGACCTCGACCGGAGTGCCATCGTGGTCGGCTTCAGGCATGTAAAAGCCGATGTAGCCCAGAATCCTGTTCTTGTTCTCAGCTACCAGCCTGTAAAGGCGGTAGCGAGCCCCCTGCACCTCGATCACTGCGCCGTCCTCGTGCACCACCCCGCCGTCACGGCGAAGGAAGTTTGTAAGGTTCGAGCGATAGAGAATGCGGCCCTCAGTGCCCGGCTTGTCTTTGCAGATCACCCCCTTGACTTTCATCTGCGGGGAGAGCGGCTGACCCGACGCATCTTTGTAGCGGTTCACGCCAAGCTGAATGGCGTTCTCCGGCTCTTCAAGAATTACGGGGCTGTAGGGTCCGGGAACGATGGTGAAGTATTGCTTCTCACCATTTGGCCCGGGGTT
>JAGFJO010000090.1 GCA_024102635.1 Deltaproteobacteria bacterium | reverse complement strand
CATCATTTTCACTATGGCAAACCATTCTAATAGTACAATCTTCGAACCTGCCGAGATCAGGAGCCGCCTTCAGGAGATCAAAGAAAGGACGGATCTTTTGCGGAGGTTACTTTGACATCCCGCAAAGAGAAGCTCGCTTAGCAGAGCTGGAGAGCATTACTCAGGCTCCCGAATTTTGGAATGACAATCAGAAAGCGAGTCAGCTTCTGAAGGAGAGGTCTGCCTGCGAGGCCACCCTTTCCGATTTTGGAGAGCTCAATACTCTTTATGAGGAGGCGGTCGCCACTTTCGAGCTTGCTCTTGAAGCTAAGGACGACGAGCTTGCCGCCGAGAGTCAGGCGGTTGTAGCCAAACTTGCAAAGAAGCTTCATAACCTCGAGTTTCAATGCAAAATGTCGCAGGAGTTTGATCGGCAAGATGCAATAGTTGAGATAAATGGTGGTTCCGGCGGCACAGAAGCGCAAGATTGGGCGGCGATGCTGCTGCGTATGTATATTCGCTGGGCCGAGAGAAAAGGCTTTAAGGTTGAAGAGCTTGATTATCAGCCCGGTGAGGTAGCAGGGATCAAAAGCGCCACTATTTTCGTGCAGGGTGATTACAGCTACGGACATCTTCGAAGTGAACACGGCGTGCATCGGCTTGTGAGGATCTCCCCTTTCGATTCAAATGCGCGTCGGCACACATCATTCGCTTCAGTAAGTATTACTCCCGACATCGAGGAAGAGATTGAAATTGAGATTGACGATAAAGACCTCAGGATCGATACCTACAGGTCATCAGGGGCAGGCGGCCAGCACGTGAACAAAACCGATTCTGCCGTGAGAATTACCCATCTTCCTACCGGAATTGTGGTGGCCTGCCAAAATGAGAGGTCGCAGCACAAGAATCGAGATAGAGCTATGAAGATCCTGAAAGCAAAGCTTTACGAACTCGAGCAGCAGCAGCAACAGGAGCGCCTCAAGGAGGTAAAGGGGCAGCGAAAGTCGATCGATTTTGGAAGCCAGATCCGGTCTTATGTTATGCAGCCGTACCAGATGGTGAAAGATCACCGCACATCTTGCGAGACCTCTGCCGTGGATAAGGTGTTGGATGGCGAAATTGATGGTTTTATCGAAGCCTATCTGCTCGCCCAATAGTCAAACAGTGTTTGGGATGCTTGGCTGATTGAAGCTTAATCGCCCCTTCCCTACTCTAAATTATTATTGCCAATCACTTGCGCTATGTCGGAGATCCCTAAAGACAACATTCTATCAATAACAAGGCCGAGGGAACTTCACCCCCGCGCAGGACGCATAGGGGCTGAGATAGAGATTCTCGGAAAGCGCTTAGTGGATTTTACGAATTGGGACATCTTTGCCCTAAACGAGAACCGCGACTTTTTGAAGGCGGCTCAAGTTGAGATAGAAAAAAGTGGTTTCGGAGGAGCGTCGCCTCGCACAAGCGGGGGAACTTCTGCCGCACATGCATCTTGTGAGAAAAGGATAGCTCAGTTTCTTGGCGTTCCAGCGGCACTCCTGACCACCTCCAAATTCGCTGCGCTTCAGGCGTTAGTAAGTGAGTTCTTGGCCGATGGAGATATACTGCTCGTGGATGAGCAGATGCAGCTTCCAGTCACTGACCTTATCAAACTGTGCCGTACGCCGGCTGTGCCATTTGTTGCAGCCAACCCCTCCTCTTTGGAAAGCGAGCTAAGTAAGTGCCGCTCAGCTAAACGCAAGTTCGTTTTAATGGAGCACATCTCTCCAGCTACTGGACGCAAGCAGGATTTTTCGGCTCTGCTTCCAATCTTGCAGAGACATGCCGCGTCGGTAATTCTTGACGAATCTTGCGCCATGGGAATGGAGGGGCTCCGTGGAGCGGGAGGCTCCGAGAATCCACTTCTATCACCTTCCATATTTTTTCAGTTCGGAGAGATCTCTACGTTTATCCCCTCTTCCGGCGCATTCCTCGCCGGAAGCAGCGAGGCCCTCGCGGCAATCCTTCAAGGGGCCCGTTCACTGTATAACGATATCGCGATCCCCCCAGCCTGTGCTTCTGCGGCTGAAGCGGCGATCAATATGCTTGAGCTGAGCCATGCCGCCCGGGAGAGGCTTCGAGAAAGTGTAGCGCATTTTAGGGCTGGGCTCTCCTCCCTTGGATTTTTGGATGCCCTTCAGTCAGACTCCCCTATCGTTTCAGTAATGGTTGGTGCGTCGTCGAAGGCAGAGGAGCTGTCAAAGGCGTTAATTCAAAGAGGATTTTTCACGGACACCGCCGCCATCTCGACTCCATACAGCAATGTTGGATTTCTAAGGATGGTTGTATCTGTAAGACATACGGGCAAGATGCTTGATGAACTCATGCAGGCCATCAGCGATGTCTACAAGCGGTTACCGAAGGACTAGCCAGCTCATGGTACCTAATTGTTCTACGTAGAACATGCTTTTCTGATTGAATTCTGCATTCGATCTGTTCCACGTGGAACATTTTTAACACATATGTTGTACTTGACTAAGTAACCATTTGATATTCAATCAAAACAATTTTAAGTCAATTTAATTTCCGTCGTTGAATATTCAGTTCGATGTGTGATACCTCATAGAGATGACTCATGTCATTTCGGTCACAAATCAGAAGGGGGGCGTTGGAAAGACGACAAGCTGCGTAAGCCTCTCGGCCGAACTTGCCCTTATGGGGAAGCGAATTCTTCTGATAGATCTAGATCCTCAGGCGAGCGCCTCGAGCGGGCTTTCTATAGACCTTCTTCCTGCCGGAGAAGACCTTTATGACGTATTCTTTGGCCGGATTCCGATTAGGCAAGTTATAAGGCCCAGCAAGATCGATAGGCTTTATGTGGTCCCATCATCGAAGGATCTTATCGGTATTGAGATTGAGCTGGGAAAGGCACCCGGCAGAGAATTGATTCTTAAGTCCGAGCTGGCTCAGGTCAAAAAGCTTTACGATTACATAATCATAGATTGTCCGCCCTCTTCAGGCCTTCTAACGCTAAATGCGATTGGAGCATCGGACTACATAATTATCCCGTTGCAGGCAGAGTATTATGCGTTGGAGGGGCTCTCGGCTCTAATGGGTACGGTGCAATTTGTTAAGCAGACATTCAACCAGAAGCTCGAGATTCTCGGCGTATTTCTCACTATGTTTGATGCTCGCACAAATCTCTCTAATCAGGTTCAGGCAGAGGCTAGAAGCTACTTTAAAGAGGTTATGTTTCATAGCGTTATCCCAAGAAATATAAAGCTCTCTGAAAGCCCTAGCCACGGGGTGCCAATCTCTCTCTACGACAGTGAATCTGCCGGCGCGAAAGCCTACCACCAGCTGGCCGTAGAGCTGGAGGAGAGGTGTGAGGGCGCGATTTCGAGGCCTGTTGCGGCAAACGAGTAAATGTTCCACGTGGAACATTTTGTATTTTAAACGATGTTTTAGGTATGAAAAAAAACACCAGAACAGCTCTCGGAAGGGGGCTTAGCTCGCTGATATCGACACCGGCTGTTTCGATTGCGCCTTCAGCGTTTAAGAGTAACGCCGCCGAGGCAGTTTCCGGGAACGAGGAAGATTTTGATGTTTCCAAAGAGGGGGGTGGCTTTGAAATCGGGAGTGCCATTGGTGATAAAGCCATAAGGTTTCTCGATATTGAACTGATTGAAAATAACACTGCCCAGCCGCGGCAGGAGTTTAACGAGCAAGAGCTGGCCGAGCTTGCCGAGTCAATTAAAAGTCTAGGGGTTTTGCAGCCGGTTATAGTACGGCCGCCAAAGGGGGTGAGCGGCAAGTTTGAAATTGTCGCTGGCGAACGGAGGTGGCGGGCTGCAAAGATCGCCCAGTTGCGGAAAATTCCCGTAATCGTAAAAGAGATCGACGATCGCCAATCGCTAGAGATCGCCCTTGTTGAAAACATCCAGCGATCGGCGCTTAACCCAATTGAAGAAGCACAGGCCTTTGAAAAGCTCATGACGGAGTTCTCCTTGAGCCAGAAGGAGGTGGCTGAGCGGGTAGGGCGGGACCGGGCTAGCGTAGCTAATTTTCTCCGCCTTCTTAAGCTGCCCGACGAGGTCATCTCTCATATTAAGGACGGGAAGCTTTCAATGGGGCATGCTAAGGCGATCCTATCCATTAGAGAGCCGGCTGCGCAGCTCAGTTTAGCTCGAAAGGTAATCAGTGAGGGCATCTCGGTCAGAGCCTTAGAGGCGATAATTGCCCGGGTTGTGGTGCTCGATACTGGAAAGGCTTCTCGAAAGCGGAGGGGCGGCGAGGGGGGCTCTGATAAATATAGGACGGCTGCTTTCCCTGAGGTAATGGACCGACTAAGGCGAACGCTCGGAACAAAAGTGAATATATACCACCACCCATCAGGGCGTGGCCGGATTGAGATTGAATACTTTTCAGAGCAAGAGCTGGATCGGCTTGTGGATACCGTTTGTGCCCGAGAAGGCTAGTAAAATCGATTGCCTTTAATGCGCTTTTCTTGACTTTATTGGCCGTTAAAAGCTAACGTAAGTCTGCTTATTACTCCTAATTGACGATAGACGACAAGCTCGTGAAGAGGTGCATCTGACTATCTCATGAGCGGCAAATTTTTAATGGGGGCGATTGTATGTCTATGGCTTTCGGTCGTTCAGGAAAAGATGACAAAGAGACCACCTCGCACGGATCGGTTGATACCACTTCAGTAAGCGGCGCTGCCGGCAAATTGGAGGCCTTTCTTGGTAAAGGCTCAAAGGTCGTGGGAAACCTCACATTCTCCGGCCCGGTTGAGTTGGATGGGCACGTTGAGGGCGAGATCGTGGCTCAGGACAAGCTTACTGTTGGCGAGTCGGCTGTGGTAAACGCCAAGATCATGGGTGGTGAGGTAATCATCAAAGGTACGGTTAACGGTGATGTTAGTGCAAGCAAGCGGCTTTCAGTAAGAAGGCCTGCCCGGATTATCGGAAACATCTCGACTTCAAATCTCAGCATTGAAGAGGGTGTAATATTCGAAGGAAAGTGCATAATGGGCAGCGGCTCAGCGCTTTCATCGGATAAAGGCTCAGCTTCTGCTAAGCCGGTTACACCGGTCAAGCTCGGCGCTGCGTAAGAGTTGTAGAGCCGGCTTCACCGCAATCTTTTTCATTCGAGTAAGGGAATGGCCAAAAAAGGGAACAGCGAGAGATCTGTAATCGGTGACGCCGTTAGAACGGCAGTTGGTGGGCTTATCTTTTGCGGCATTCTTTATCTTCTGGACATTCAATTCGGCCTACTGAAGATACTTAGCATCGACATTGTTGATCTGCAGATGATTAGTGTCTGTGTGGTTCTGTTCGCTCTATTTTGGCCTACCGTTGCGAAGATCTTTTTTGAGCCATACTTAAAGCTTGTAACTGAGAGAGAGCGCCTAACGGTCGGTGCTGAAACTTATCTGAAAGAGCAAGAGGCGCACGCCGATGAGTTGGTAGAGAAATACGAGTCAAGGCTCTCAGAGGTTCGTGGATCCGCCATGCGTGAAAAGATGAGCGCGGTCGCCGAGGCAAAGGAACAAGCACTTAAGATAGTCGACAAGGCGCAAAATGAAGCTCAGCAAATTTTAAGAGAAGCCCGATCGAATATAGCCGCTCGCAATCAGCAGCTCGAGCAGAGACTCTCCACAGAAGCGGATGACATTGCCCGCAGCGTTGTTTCGAGGGTGATGGGAGCCGGTGGAGCAGCCAGCCTGGGAGCTTTGTTGCTACTTGCCGCGGCGGCGCTCGTATCTTTCGTCTTCGTGTTGCCGGGATATGCCAGCGCGGCATCCGCAGCTCACGGAGAAGGGCCCGGTTCTATCGGCGACCTGAAGTTTTTCTTCGTCAATTTTATTCTTTACCTCGTTATCATTGCTCTGCTTGTGAGGAAATTCGCCCCTCGCGCGTGGGGCGCTCGCCGCCAGCGGATTTTGCAGCAGCTGACCGCTTCGCAGCAGAAGATAGTAGACGCCGAAAAGCGCGTTGTGGAGGCTCGTGGCCGTCTGGCGAAAGTGGAAGAAGACGCCTCAATCATTTCCAAGACGATACAAACTGAGACCTCGCGCGAAGTTTCTCACATCAAGGCAACAGCTGAGCAGTCAGCTGAGCGGATTATAGAGCAGGCACGCGCTTCTGCGGCGGCAGAGGAGAAATCAGCAGAGAAGGTTATCAAGCGCCGGTTGGTTGAGCGCGCATTGGAGCTTGCAGAGAGAAATATAAAGGCGAGTATTACACCCGATAGCGACTCTGCGCTCAGGCAGCGCGCGCAGTCCAAACTCAGCGAACTGAGACAATAAGCATTTGTTGGGATAGTTTATGTCGAAATATGCAGGAAAAGTTGCGAAGCGATACGCCAGGGCTTTGCTCTCAAGCTATGATACTCCGGCGCTTGAAGAGATAGACACGGCACTTTCAGCGCTTTCTGCTCTCTGGCAGGAGTCTGCCGAGCTTAAGAATACACTGAAGAACCCCGCCTTTAACCTTACTCAGCGGCTTGATGCTTGGAAGGCGGTCGTGGTGCGCGTTCGGGCTGGAGATGAAAAGTTCGCAAATTTCTGTGCGATATTGCTTCAGAGAGGAAGGCTTGATGAGCTTCCAGGTATCTCGGAGGCGTTTTTCAAAATGCTGCTTGAGATTAAGGACCTTCTAGCTGTTACCATCACATCAGCTTTTTCTCCGAGCGAGGAAGAGCGCCGCGATTTTCAGGAGACTTTGCAGCGGGAGTTCGGCGCCTTGGCTTCGCTTGAATGGAAGATTGACGACTCGCTTATCGGGGGCAGTAAGGTGCAGCTAGGAGATAAGCTGCTCGATACGTCGGTAAGAGGCACGCTGGATCGATTAAAAGCTGAGCTTATGCCCGCGTAGGGATTAGAATTTTGTATAGGAGAACGGAATCATGAATATGCGAGCTGATGAGATAAGTCAGATTTTAAAAGAGAAGATAGCGAATTTTTCCTCATCGCATGATGTATCTGAGACGGGCACCGTGATCTCAGTGGGTGACGGTATTTGCCGTATTTACGGGCTTGGAAAGGTCGCTTCCGGCGAGCTGCTTGATTTCGCGGAAGGAATACGGGGCATCGCCTTGAACCTAGAAGAAGACAATGTCGGAGCCGTGATAATGGGCGACATTACCAAGATTGTCGAAGGTTCAACCGTAAAGCGCACCGGAAATATTGCAGAGGTTCCCGTAGGAGATGCATTAATAGGGAGAGTAGTTGATGCTCTGGGCAATCCGATCGATGGACTAGGGGAGATTGCAACCAAAGAGAAGAGACGTCTCGAACTTAAGGCTCCCGGAATCGTGGAGCGGCAATCTGTGCATGAGCCGATGCAAACCGGTCTTAAGTCTATTGATGCGATGACCCCGGTGGGCCGCGGTCAGCGGGAGCTTATTATCGGCGACAAAAAAACGGGAAAGACTGCCGTTGCTATCGATACAATCATTAATCAGAAGGGTAATAACGTAATCTGCATCTATGTAGCGATCGGACAGAAGCGTTCCTCGGTTGCTCAGGTTGTTGAGAAACTGAAAGAGCACGGCGCGATGGAGCATACCATCGTAGTCGCTGCCACCGCTTCCGAGCCTGCACCGCTTGCGTTCTTGGCGCCGTTTTCGGGCTGCGCCATGGGTGAGTACTTTATGAATAGCGGCAGGCATGCTCTTATCGTGTATGATGATCTTTCGAAGCACGCTATCGCTTACCGCAGCGTTTCGCTGCTGCTGCGCCGGCCTCCAGGTCGTGAGGCTTATCCGGGTGACGTATTCTATCTACACTCAAGACTTTTAGAGCGCGCTGCAAAGCTCAATAAGTCGCTGGGCGGCGGCTCGCTAACTGCTCTTCCCGTGATCGAGACACTGGAAGGTGACGTTTCAGCGTATATTCCGACCAACGTTATCTCCATTACCGATGGGCAGATCTATTTGCAGGCTGACCTTTTTAACGCAGGCGTGCGGCCGGCGGTAAACGTAGGCCTCTCGGTTTCGCGTGTAGGCGGAGCTGCGCAGATTAAGGCTATGAAGAAGGTTGCCGGAACCTTGCGCCTAGACCTTGCTCAGTATCGCGAGAAGCAGGCTTTCGCTCAATTCGGTTCGGATCTCGATGCTGCCACACAGGCGCAGCTCGCGCGCGGTGAGCGGCTGGTTGAGATCTTGAAGCAGGATCAGTATAAGCCCATGCCGGTTGAACTTCAGGTGATCTCGATTTTGGTTGTTAACAAAGGATTCGCCGACAAATTGGCGGTTCCGCAGCTACGGCCATTCGAAGCCTACTTGCACTCTCTTTTGGAAAGCAGTCACGGTGACCTATTGCAAACAATCCGCGAAAAAAAGGAGATCGATAAGGAGCTCGACGAGAAGCTCACTAAGATCTTCCAGCACGCGCAAGCAGAGTTCTTGGCCGGCCTTAAGGCGGGAGCGATCTCCGCTAACGGTTCGGGACGAGGCAAAGTATCGCAGGCTGCTTCCGGCAAAGGAGTAGCTCAACATACGGTGTAAGAAATGGCTGGACTTAAAGAGATAAAGCGCCGCCTTGTTTCCGTAAGGAATACAAAGAAGATCACATACGCTATGAAGCTTGTGGCTGCGGCGAAGCTCCGCAAGGCGCAGGATTCAGTTACCCGTTCGCGTGCGTATAGCGACTCTTTAAAGGATCTGCTGGCAGAGCTCAGCGCCGAGCGGGGCGCTCTGGACTTTGAGCATCCGTTAATGGAGCCGCGGGAAAACGTTCAAAAGGTGAGGCTGCTTGCAATAGGCGGCAGCCGCGGACTTTGCGGCGGCTACAACTCCAATATTAACAAGAAGATTGACGCATTCTATCGCGAGCAGTCCGATAAGGGAATTGAGGTAGAATCCGTACTAGTAAGCCGCAAGCCTGCCGAGTACTTCCGCCGCCTCAACCGCCGCTATCTGGCCTCGTATGAAACTCTTCCGGAGGACGCTAATCTCTGGCCGATCGATGACATCTGCAAAGAGCTTGAACACGACTTCACCAGGGGCGAAGTTGATAGGGTGTACATGATATACACTAAGTTCCGCTCCGCACTTTCAATGGATGTAATGCTGGAGAAAATCCTGCCGATGGATAGCGGCGTAACCCAGGAAGGAGCGCACGAATCTGCGCCGGCAGCAGAAGGTGTGACGCTCTTTGAGCCCTCTCCGCTTGAACTTTTTTCGGAGCTTGTTCCGCGTATTTTACGGGCGCGGGTGAGGCAAGCGTGTCTCGACGCCAAGGCGAGTGAGTACGGAAGCCGCATGACTGCCATGGAAGCGGCTACCAAGAACGCCGGTGACCTCATTCACCGCCTAACGCTTACCGCTAATAAGCTAAGGCAGTCACAGATCACTTCGCAGCTGCTTGACATTCTGAATGGGGCTGAGGCTTTAACATAAACATATTTTTGTAGATTGTATTTTTGAGGATAACGAAGAGATGAGCTCACAATCTGGAATGGGAAGAAAGGGAAAGATTTCGCAGGTACTAGGAGCCGTGATCGACGTCGATTTCCCAAAGGACGCAGGGCTGCCTAACATTTATGACGCGCTGCTTACGACTAATGCGGCGATCAATGACAAGCAGAATAACCTCACGCTCGAAGTGGCGCAGCATTTGGGCGACAACGTCGTTCGCTGCATAGCCATGGATTCGGCAGAAGGTTTGGTGCGCGGGCAAGAAGTGATAGATACCGGCGCCCCGATCTCGATCCCTGTGGGACCTAAAACTCTAGGAAGAATCATGGATGTAATCGGAAGACCGGTGGATGAATCCGGTCCTATCGATACAGAGACTAGGTGGCCGATTCACCGCCCCACCCCGAGCTTTGAGGAGCAGTCAACCTCTAAAGAGATTCTTGAAACTGGGATCAAGGTCATTGACCTGCTGGCTCCCTACGTTAAAGGAGGAAAGATCGGCCTTTTCGGCGGCGCCGGAGTGGGTAAGACAGTTATCATCATGGAGCTGATTAACAACATTGCTAAAGCGCACGGTGGTTACTCAGTGTTCGGCGGAGTAGGGGAGAGAACCCGCGAAGGGAACGATCTCTGGCATGAGATGAAAGACTCCGGCGTTATCAGTAAAGCCTGCCTGGTTTACGGACAGATGAATGAGCCCCCGGGAGCCCGTTTCCGCGTAGGACTGACAGCGCTAACAGCCGCTGAGTACTTCCGCGATCAGGAAGGACGTGACGTGTTGCTCTTTATCGATAACATCTTCAGGTTCCTTCAGGCAGGTTCCGAAGTGTCGTCCTTGCTGGGACGCATGCCGAGCGCTGTAGGTTACCAGCCGACGCTGGCTACCGACATGGGGCAGCTGCAAGAGCGTATTACCTCAACCACCAAGGGATCCATCACCTCGGTTCAGGCGGTATACGTGCCGGCGGACGACTACACAGATCCGGCTCCGGCCACCACCTTTGCTCATCTTGATGCGACAACCGAACTCTCGCGCGGGATTGCAGAGAAGGGCATCTATCCCGCGGTGGACCCGCTCACTTCGTCTTCGACGATTCTCGAGCCGGGTGTAGTAGGGGAGGAGCACTACAGGGTGGCGCGTAAGGTGCAGCAGACTTTGCAGCGTTACAAGGAGCTACAAGACATCATCGCAATATTGGGTATGGACGAGCTGTCGGAAGATGACAAGCTCGTTGTTGCACGCGCGAGAAAGATTGAGAGGTTCCTATCGCAGCCATTCCACGTTGCTGAAACTTTCACCGGAACACCGGGAGTCTATTGCAAATTGCAGGATACCATTCGAGGATTCGGTGAGCTTGTTGATGGTGCCCATGACGATCTGCCTGAGCAGGCATTTTACATGGTTGGCACCATCGAGGATGCTAGAGCTAAAGCGGAGCGGCTGGCAGCCGAGTTCGCTTCCAGCTCGGGAGCGGCCGCGGCAGCAGCATAGGCTCTTGAAAGAGGAGAAATGGCAGAGAACACTTTCACATTGAGGATTCTCACACCCGCCGGTCAGGCTGTGCAGGAGGAGGTCAGCGAAGTTTACCTGCCTTCCAGCAGGGGAGAGATTGGTATTTTGCCGCACCACGCCAAGTATACCGGACTGTTAGGAACCGGGGTACTTAGCTACGTGCGTGCAGGTTCCACCCTTTTAACCCGCATTGTGATATCGGAAGGGTTCTGCAGTTTCGCACAGGGAGAACTCAACGTTCTCGCGGATGCAGTTGACATAGCGGAGAACGTTGATAGGCAATCCGTCCTTCAAAGTAAGCAGGAGGCGCTGAAGGCGTTTGAAGAGAACGATCCAACAGATCCGAGGTGGCAGTTTGCGCGCATCAGGCTCGCTCGCTACGAAGCTTTAGACACACTGATTTCTCATTAGCCGATTTCGCGCTTTACTTACGGTTGCTATAGTTTTGCGTGAAGTTGAGCCGCGCGACATTTTCTGTAAGCGCCGCAATTTGGAATGCGTCCGGTTAGCATGAGAGACTACAGATTCATTGAGACTTTTTGATGAGCGTGAGGCTTACCACCTACCAAGTAGTAGTTTCCGCTGCCGTTTTCCTTGTGTCATTCTTTTCCCTGGCTTATCTGGCCGAACGTATTATATTTGTGAACCTTGCCGTATCTTTTCACGCTGCTGGAGATACCCAGGTAGAGGTTTTTTGGGATAGCGGCCAAGGCTTTAGTGTAGAGCAGAGCTCATCGCAGCAGTTGCAACCGGGAATCGAGAAATATTATTTTTCAATTCCTATATGGCGGCTAAGAAGCATCAGGCTTGATCCTTGCGCCTGTGAAACGCCAATATCAATTAAGGAGATATCGGCAGACTGGATATTCCAGCTTAGAAGATGGGACGGCACCAATAAATTCGAAGGCTGGGCACCGGCCAATGATATCGGCGACATAAAATCCGAGCATGATAGGCTCGCGATAACGCCATCTGGAAATGATCCCTACCTGGTGCAACGTAACCTTCGACAGCTTCTGAAGAACGCTTCGATTATCAGGATTATAATTGCTTTCCTGGGAGCAGCACTGCTCTGCGGCCTTTGCCTATGGCGATTTCTTCAGAAGAAAGGGGAGCCATCCCCGAGCTTTGACAGCGGGGCATTCACCCGCGGGGCTAAGCAGCTTTCCGGACCGATCATGCTTACGGGGGCGCTCTTGGTCCTTCTTCCGGTGGCGTACATGATATTTCGCAACGTCACTAAGGAAGAGGTGCTGGTTTACCTAGGGGTAGGGGATGATTATGCCCTTTCATTTGTATCGACTGAAGGGTACACGCTCTCCAAGCAGCGCGGTCCGCTAAGGCTTGTTTTTGATCCCTTCACGCTTTATAGAAATTTCCCTTCACAGGAAAGCTCAAGCTACACCATAGACGCTAACGGCTTCAGAGGCGGCATCGACACGCAAAAGGGAGGCAGGTTCGTGCTAATCGGAGGATCAGCCGCATTTGGGCAAGGACTAGAGAGCGACTCTGAAACATTCGCTTACAAGCTCTCTCAGTTGCTGCCTGAGCATAGTGTGATCAACGCTGGAGTAGTAGGTTTTTTATCCGGACAGGAGCTCTCCATGATGGTTCATTACATGGATAGCTACCAGCCGAAGGGCTACATCGTCTTCGACGGCTGGAATGAGCTCTTCGATCAATATCTTTCGGCACGGCGCAGATCGGGACAGTTCGGATTCAACAATACATTCTTTACAATTGAGGAACGGCTTGCCGAACTTGCTAAGGCGGAGGGAGTGATGGAGGCAACTGCTTCTATTAGCCTGAAGAATATTCCGGACGATAATGCTTATTTGGCCGAGCTTGAGCGCACCTACACTACAAACATTATCAAAATGTATGATTTTGCCGTTAAACGCGGCGCGTTCCTTTTAGTTGTGTTTCAACCGGAACTTTCGATCAAAAAACAGCGAACTAAAAAAGAAGAGAAGCATCTGGAGAAGTGGGACGATAAGTATGGCTACCTAACCTCCGGATTTCCCGCAAAGTACCGGCAGCTGATTGACGGGGCGAAAAAGACCCTTATCGAAAGGGATGTTCCGTTCATTGATCTACAGGCCAGTCCAAGTTTCAGGGATTCCGCCGAGGAGTTATACCTGGACGTAGTTCATCTGAATCCCAAGGGGAACGACCTTGTTGCGCAAGCTTTGCATCGCAAGCTTTCTGCAATGCTTTCGAAATGAAAGCGGCCTATTAGTCTCAAAGCCTTGTAACTGCAGCGTCAACTCAAGCGACTCACGCCTGCCCATTATTCCGCGGATGAAGCTTGGAGCAGGATCAACAATTTACTGCTCTGCCGGAAACTAAAGCCGCAATTTTACGATAAATAGTTCATCATGAAGAAGTTCATCATGAATAACGGCACAACGCTTACAAATTGTAAGAAAACAGGGCGTTGGAAGGATTTTATATAGCTGCACGTGTCGGACTCTTTATTTAATAAATCTCTTTTTCTCCAAAACAGATCCACAGAGCTGCGTGCGAGGGAAACAGCTTCACCGTCCCGGCAACTGACCAATCAGGTTCTAATCGCTAAGTACTCAACACCAGCTGCGCGCGAAGTGATCGAACTTGACCAGGCAAAGCGGTATAATGTGTTGCCACTCTCAATTCTCAATCTCAATGGGAAACAGTTAATAACCCTAGCCGGTAGCAGCGCGGACCACGACACTATAACCGCGTTGCGCTTTATCACCGGCCTCTCCGTTAAGATCACCGAGGCAGCTCCAGAGACGGTGCAACAAGCAATTCATATTTCATACAACTGTAGTGATGATACGCTGCGAAAGGGCGTTGCTGCCTTGGAGAGACACGGCAGGCAAACCGAAGTCGCTGAAAGAGAGGAAGAAAGCCGCCCAAAAAGCCCTGTTTCTGAGTTCATTCATACCTTAATAGAGTACGCCGTTAGCCGCGGCGCGAGTGATATTCACTTCACACCTCGCCGCGAGGGCACATTCATATCTCTAAGAATCGACGGCGCGTTACTCAACCATCAGCGCCCGCTATGTACCGGCGCGGTTCATCTACAGCTGATTAGCCGTTTAAAGGTAATCGGACAATTGAACATAACCGAAAAATGGCGCCCGCAGGAAGCACGGTTCTCGATGATCGTGAACGGCGAGCCGCGATACTTTAGGATCTCCATAGTGCCGACTGTTCACGGAGAGAAGGCAGTCTTAAGGCTTCATAGTGGAATGAAATTGAATTCACTGGAAGAGCTGGACATAAACGAAACGATGCGCCAGTTGTACCGCGGAGTAGTTGAGCGGCCGAACGGGCTCGTTCTAATATGCGGCGCGACGGGTTCCGGTAAGACAACGACCGCTTACAGCGTGATTAGCGAACTGTTGCGTCGCAACTACAGCTTAACCACAATTGAAGACCCGGTTGAAATAGTTCTTCCCGGAGCTTCGCAAATAAGCGTGGACTCGGGTCGCGGCTTTGGATTTGCAGAGAGCCTTAAAGCCGCATTGCGGCAGGATCCTGATTGCATATTTGTCGGCGAGATACGGGAAAGCCAGTGCGCGGACTTAGCTTTTAAAGCAGCACAGACAGGGCACTTCGTGATCTCCACGCTGCACAGCGGCAGTTTAGAGGGCGCCATTATGCGGCTTACCGATCTCGGAGTCACTTCATTGACGTTGGCCCAGGCGCTGCGGCTCATTACGCTTCAAAAGCTCGTTCCAAGGCTGTGTGAAGGATGCAAGGTGGTTGACCTCGTGAAAAGCAATGAGTTCAAGAGGAGAATTTTCCGTGCAGTAGGATGCGGCGAGTGTGATTACAGCGGAAATAAGGGACGGGTAGCAGCCGGCGGGGCGTTCGAGATGGAGCAGGCAAGCACTTTTGCCCTCGGTGAAAGCGGTCCGGCGGCACTGCTGCAGCGGATCGCCCAAGGCAGGGGCTGTATTGATATTAAGAATGATCTTATCGCTCTCCTCGAAAGTGGTATAATTTCACACGAAACATACGCGAGGCACATCTGAGAGAGATCGAGGTCGGTGCCCGGAAGCCGGAATTGCAAATGGAAGATCTGCCATTTAGACCAAATGTATGCATGCTGGTTGTTAACCAATCAGGCCGCTTATTCCTCGGTGAACGCAATGGCTCCCCCGGAGTATGGCAATTTCCACAAGGCGGAGTCGAGCCCCATCTCTCCGAAGAGGAGAATGTTATAAAAGAACTTCATGAGGAGCTGGGAATAGATGAAAGGCATATAGAGATTGTAAAGCGGCTTAAGACGCGTCATCAATACGACTTCTCGAAGGTACCGGAGTACGCGGTGGGGAAGTGGCGTGGCCAGAAGCAGAGCTTTTGGCTTGTGCGGTTTTTAGGGAAAGACAGCGATATCAAGCTCGATCGATTCTCTCCGGAGTTTAGTAGCTTCCGGTGGTGTACGGTTGATGAGGTCCGTTCGCTGGCGGAGCCTAAACGCCTTCCCGGTTATAACTCAGCACTACAGGAGTTTGAGGAGCTAAATTCACTGGCTTAAAAGAAATTATCCTAAATTGTTCAGCGCTCCCCCACGTTGATTCGAATCTGGCGCGACTTATGCTTGGCAGCTGTTTGCCTGTTCGTTACGCTTCGCTCGGACTATTCTAAGGAGTAAGAATCGAAACGAGATTTGATTGCATCTTAAAGGCGATTGGTGCAGCTTGCGCGCACCGACCAGGATTAGAGGTCCTAAAAATCAATGAAGTTCCAAGACGTTACAATGAAGTTACTCTTACCTACGCTTACAACATGATTCAGATTCAGAGCTTCTCATTGCCTGCCGAGCTGCTTTTATTTGGAGTGGTGGCGGTATTCCAGCTATCAGTTCTATGGATAATGCTTGTTAATCTGCGCCGCTTTTCGCGCAAGTACAATGTGCTTAGCCGCGAAATGTACGCGCTGGTAAAAAGGATCGAGGCATTAACCGCTACCCGCAGGGAGCGCATGATCAAACATTTTGATCGCTTGCTGGCCAAGCTAAGCAACCGCCTCCCACCAACTATAGCGTCTCAGTTAAGCAGCAGCTTGATTGAGACCGAAGGAAAGATCTTAACCCGTCTGGCAGAACTTGAGCCGGACCTTGTGACTAATGAGCGCTCGCGCAAGCGTATGGACGAGTTAATTTTGGGGATGGAGCAGCTCGAAAAGAAACTTATAGCCCTTACAGCGGACACGGTGCGTGACATTATGCTGGAATCGCGAGCGGATCTTTTGGATGAAGAGCGCTTTGTTGAACAGCATCTTGCGGCTTAAGTGCACGGCACTTTGGTTGACTCGCTGCGGTTCTGTTATAGAATAGGCTAAGTTTTTAGCAGAGCCTCTTAAGGCGCCGCGTCCAGCTGTTAGAGCAGTTCTAGGGAATAATGCCACGTCGAGTCAGAGAAATAGAGCGGCCTCAGATCGCGCACCGTAAGATTAGGGTACGGCCTCAAGATATCCAGGAAGCTAAGAAGATAGCCGCTGCCAGTGGCCTTAATGTAGTGGCATCCAAAGTGCTGGCTGCACGAGGCTTTAAGGCGGATAAGACCTTACAAAATTTTATCAAGCCCTCTCTCCAGAGCGGGTTGCCCTCACCTGAGGGAATAAAGAACATAGCGGAGGCATGCGCCTTAGTTGACGATATTTGCAAGGAGAATGGAGCGATCGCTATATGCTGCGATTTCGACGTGGACGGCCTCTCCGGCGGGGCACAGATGCACCATTTCTTTAGAAGCATCGGCGCAGTGAGCAAGGTATTCGTTCCGGATCGATTTGAGGACGGTTACGGGCTTAACTCCAATATGGTTCGGGAGATCGCTAAGCAGGGCTTTGCTCTGCTGCTTACCATAGATTATGGAACAACCAACGGCAAAGAGCTTGAACTGGCCCGAAGTCTCGGATTGAAATCGATAGTTATCGATCATCACCATGTAAGCGCTCCGCCCCCAGCTGATGTTTTCATAAACCCAAATCAAGAGGGTTGCGGCTTTGCAGATCGGGTGCTCTGTGCATCGGGACTGGCTTGGTACTTTATCGCGGCGCTGAGGAAATGCCTCAAGAGAGCTGCCAAGGTAGACGCCAAGCAGTACCTCGACCTGGCGTGCCTTGGGACTATATGCGATATGGTCCCTCTGAGCGGGGCAAATAGAATTATAGCAAAGCGCGGACTTGAGATGTTAAGCCGAAGCAGCAGAGCGGGGATTGTCGCTCTCAGAAATGTAATGGGAGCGCACCGCGAGCTTACCTGCACAGATGTATCTTTCGGTATAGGTCCGCGGCTTAACGCCGCGGGTAGAATGGTGCATGCGGAGGTAGTGATCGATCTTCTTACAACGGAAGATTCCGACCGCGCTCGCAGAGTGGCTCAGCAGCTGAACAAATTAAATGCCGAGCGGCAGGACACCGAGAATTCCGTAAAGGAGCAAGCGGTGTCTCTTATTATGGCGCAAAAATCGTTGAATGCCGGGCTTGTTGTAGCAAAAGCAGACTTTCATACCGGAGTGGTCGGTATAGTGGCGCAGCGTCTCGTGGAGCATTTCTATAGGCCGGCAGTTGTGCTTGGAATGGACTCGGCTGGCATCTTTAAAGGGAGTGTGCGCGGCATAAAGGGATTTAGCGTAGTGGAAGCTTTAGCAAGCGTCGGGGAGCATTTGGAAAAATTCGGAGGACACGAGGGAGCAGGTGGCCTCTCGGTCAAGGAAGAAAAGCTCGAAGATTTTTCTGCGGCGTTTATCGATGAATGTAAGCGAAGACTATCCGGTGTCGAACTTGATCCTTATGTCGAGGCGGACACCGAGGTGGAGCTAAACGAAATAGAGATCCCTCTTGTCGAGCAGCTTAAGCGCTTTGCGCCTTTCGGAATGGGAAATCCCTCGCCGGTTTTGTTGGTGCGCGACTTGAAAGTGCTTGATGTAAAAGTGCTAAAGGGGGCGCACTTAAAGGCGATGCTTTCGGATGGGCAGCGCTTTATATCGGGGCTTATGTGGCGGCAGTCTAGTCATCCGGCGCTAAATGCGGGAAGCAAAGTAAATGTTGCTTTGCGGCCGGACACTAACAACTTTAATGGAATTACCGAGCTTCAGGGAAATATTCAGGCTGTGGAGCCGGCGTGATGCAGATGTTCTCGGCGGGCGTTTTTTATATTTTTAACGCCGAGGAAGCGAACAACACGGAGGGATCAAGGCCAAACCGACTGCCAGCGACTTTTCCTCATCCTGCACCTGCACTTCCTCCTCGATGGTTCACTCCGGAGTAAGGTGCAAGTGCAGGATGAAGATTAAGATGAGGATGAAGAAGAAGATGAGGAGAATGCTGCTTGCAGCTTAGTCGTTATCGGCGGTCCCGGTAAGCCCCTGGGAATAGTCCTTCTCTGTTTGCACCGCTATTTCACTCAAAATTTTCCGCTCCAGGCTCCCCACGACCTGCGCCATATTCTGCGCCGCTTTATCGATGGCATTCAGTGCAAGCTCGGTAGTCTCGCTCTTTATTCCCCCGGCCTTCGCAACGAATACCATTGCAACAATCTCCTGAAGGGGATTGTTTAGGTCGTTACGAAGATCCGCTCCGATGCTTTTCACCTTTCCTTGAAGCTCTCCTTTGCTGACACTGCGTCCACTTGCGGGTTCAGTGGCTTTGCGTGGTGCGGCAGAATCTTTCTTGCCCGACAACCGCTCGATGCCTGAGAAACTGTAAACTGATCTCTGCAAAAGCCGCCGATCAAGCGAGCTTTTCTCGCCGATAACTATAAGGTCCGGAGGGGGATCGAGTTTCTCCAGTTGAGCGCGAAGTCCCTCAATTGAGCCGTCAGGTAGAATGGGGCTAGAAACTATAAGATCAACTGAACGCCTCTTAAGGATTAGACGCGCCATCTCGACCGTCGGGGCGTATATCAGCGAGCATCCCGGGAGAGAGAGACCCAATTGGATAGTCATCTCTTTGGCCATATGCTGACTTGCATTAGCTATTAGGACGGAGGTCTCTCGAAGTGTAGAAAGGCTGTTCGGTTCAGCATCTCCGGCGTAGCGATCCACTGCAGCCGCGCCTTCCGCCTTCCCGATATGTAAAAGTAGCTGCTTGCGCTTGAAAAGGGCGTTTGATGTGCGACGTGGTATAATAGCCGGCATCAGCAAAAACTAATTGACTAAATGATTCGCAGTGTTCGAAGCTGCGCTCCTTAATACAAGAGCGCCACTATTAAATTAGATGCGTCTTGGAAGATGTAGTTGCGGTCTAGGTAAAATATATGGGGTTACAAGCTCTTCGTCTTTGGCCTGAAGTTCAAGATTCTTGAGCAAGATCGCGGGAGCGATAGTAGTTACCGGAATCATTCCGGATTCGGCGCCGCAGAAATGATTCTCAATCTCCTGCCGATTGCCGACGGCGATAATATTATTCAAAGCCTGCAGCGGGGTGCCGACGAAATTTACCCCTCGCACGCACACCTCACGTCCATCCGGATACACCAGAGTCGCAAATGCGATATCTCCCGCAAATGCTTGGAAATCATACCTGGCTGTTTCGGTCTCGCCGCCGCAGGTCTCGTAAACAATCATCCCGAACGGCTTGTCCTGCTCTCTAATCTCCTCGATCAAGATCTCTTTAAGCTCCTCCATGCTAACAGTGTTCTTTCCCTCTATGATCGTTACAGCCATCCGGCTTATCGGGCGCTGTAGCTTCTTATTACGGGCGTGCCCATTGGGCTGAAACTTGCAATTCGGCATGGAGGCCCGGGTGCTGAGAAAGTCGCGAAGGATTCCGTTCTCAACCAATAAGGCATCGCGTGCCGGGGTTCCCTCGTCATCGTATTGATAGGAGCCTATGCAGCGGATGCCGTTAAACTTTTTTAGCCGCGGATTATCCCGGATAGTAAGTGGCACATCAATCACTGCTTTTCCTACCTGCCCCTTAAAGGTCTGCCCCTCACCGCTGGCCAGTAGCCGGCTCCCCTCCAGGCGGTGTCCGATGGCCTCGTGAAATAACAATCCGGCGGGACCTGGACAGAGCAGCACAGGCCCGGAAAAGGAGTGAATTATTTTAGCTCGCGAGGTCCGCATTAGCTGCTGGTACTTCTGAAGCGCCATCTTTTTAAACTGCTTAAGATTGGGAAGTTCGCTCTGGGTTGCGCAGTTGACAACAACGTCACGCTCTAAATGAGAGCCGGACCGTGTTAACTTTCTGAATGTGGCGGAGAGGGTAAAGATCTGCTGGTGCTGAACTATTACACTCCCTTCAGTGTTAACCAAAATCTTGGTCTCTTGCGTAGCATCAAAATCAACCCAGCTAGTGGATATGTGCGGAAACTCGCTCATCCACAGCGAGGCAACTTTGCAAAACCGCTCCCATTTCTCTTCATCAACGAACTCGGGACGTTGATAGCTGATGGAGACGATAGGTTCGCTCTTGGCGTAAGAGTATAGCCTGCTGTTAGGATCTATCTTCGAAATTCTGGAAGACTCTTTATGACTGTAGTCAGAGAGAGCCTCACGGAACTTCGCTTCAGAGAGGCGCCAAAGAGCCATGCGAAGGCCATCGTAACAGCGGTCATCAATCGGCACATTGCCGTAATGCTCAGATTCCCTGTCCTCCTCCCCCTCTATAAGGCCGCCATCATAGACCTGATCGTAACGGTAGCTGCCTACCCGGACATCGCAATAAACGTGGCGGCTGCGGTCAGAGCGTCTTCTAAATGTGGAGCCGCTGCTTGCCCAAGTGTTAAACCAGTTCGTGTCTCTTAGAACAAATGAAGCGAAGTAGGGCCTAGGGAATCCGCGCACCTTCATTCTCAAGACGCGGCGCACATCCTTTTTCAGAATAGGAATTATCTTCTGAATTATTGAGTGATTAAGCATAGAGTGAACCGCCAACTAAGGGGGGTGGCAAGGTGGAAATCCCTCCTAGAAAACCCCTATCTTTTAGATTACGGCACCGGGTGGGGCGGTACAACGGAAGGGACGTTCTAGGAGGGCCCGACGACACCAAAACAAACAAAGAAATCAGTAGCTTGCAGAAGTCACAGGGGAATATTTTTTATCACAGAGATAAGTTTAAGGGCATCGACTCGATCCAACTATCAATGGGTTAGGAGAACAAGCAACTGTATCGGTCAAACGACCGGAGCCGATGGACAATATAAACAGTGGTTTACGAAATACAGTGTCGGGTTCATGAAAGTGTAAAGGATCACCTGAGACAAACGCAGGCTTTTCAGCGCTCGGACCCACTAAGGGCAGTTGGCGCAGTTTACCGTCACATGCTCCAATCCCGGCCTGAAGGCAAGCCCGAGAAGACTTGGGTTCGAAAGAAGCCTCTCTCTTTCTGCTGGGGTAGGTTCATATCTAAACTCAGCCGCATCGAAGCCACCAACCTCCTCAGGCCCATTTAAGGTTACGGTGGAGCTATCCGGCATTGTAACTGTGACGGAGGTCTTCTGAGCTGCCACCGGTTTGGCGTTACGCAGCCGCACAGCGAAGCTACCGTCATGTTCGACCGGAGTAATCTCGACTATCTGCAATTTCGGCGCGCTGCACGAGAAGCTGAACCGCTGCGCCGAATCTCTGAACCCATCTAGGCATACAACCGACCCATCGCGGTCCGGACCCGCCGTACAGTCAATCCCTCCATGTGAACCGCAGCTTAACATCTGCGACTCCGGCAGCTTCAATTCCCCTCTCATAATCGGGGGAAGGTCGGCCACCTTGGATTCCGGTCCGCTAGGCTTTGTAGAGTAGTGAACCACACCGTCTTTATCGACCCGCTTATATACCTTGTCGGCGCAGACGGCTTCCCTCATTGGGAATATTGCCGAAAGGATGGCTAACAACACAATTTCTAGGGAGCGGGTACGGACGTTATTTTTCATTTTGTGAAATGCCGTATTCCTTAAGTTTATAGAGCAGAGCGCGGTGGCTGATCTCGAGTATCTTTGCTGCATGAGTGCGATTACCCTTAGTTTTCTCCAAAGCTCTAACTATCAGATCCATCTCGAGCGAGCGAGTGCGCTGCTTTATCGAGAGATTTCCGTCATCGAAACTATTCGAGGAAGCCTTAACCCGCTGCATAGCTGAGAAGTTGCGTATCGTATCGGGCAGCGAATCCAGATCTATTGCATCACCCTCGCACAATACAAGGGCGCGTTCAATGCAATTCTCCAGCTCTCTAACGTTTCCTCTCCAGTAGTAACTCTTAAGGCGGCTCATCGCCTCCTCGTTAATTTTTTTGATATGTAAGCCGAGGGATTTAGAGTGCTTCCTGAGAAAGTGCATGGCTAAAACTTCGATATCTTCCGGGCGTTCGCGTAGCGGCGGAAGGTGAAGCGAGACGACGTTCAAGCGGTAGAATAGATCTTCTCTGAACCGCCCCATCTCTATATCTTCTTCTAGGTTGCGCAGCGTGGCCGCCACCACCCTGAGATCAACCGGGATTAGCTCCTCATCTCCGACGCGCCGGATCTGCTGCTCCTGCAAAACTCTTAGCAGTTTCACTTGGAGGTGAAGGGGGAGTTCGCCGATCTCATCCAAAAATATCGTGCCTCCGTGGGCCTCTTCGAAAAGCCCGCGTTTATCCCGGGTCGCATCGGTAAACGAACCCTTCTTGTGGCCAAAAAGTTCGGACTCCATCAGATTCTCGGGAATAGCCCCGCAATTAATCGCAATGAAAGGCTTTCCTCTGCGGGGTGAGTTATGGTGAATAGCCCGGGCTAGAAGCTCCT
>JAGFJO010000083.1 GCA_024102635.1 Deltaproteobacteria bacterium | reverse complement strand
AATCCAAGCAGCTTGTTCCATCTCCGTCGCAGACGTTGCATTGGTCGACTACAGCGGTGCCGAATGGCACTCCCTTACAGTCTAGACACGATTGTCCATCTCCGCCGCAAATTCCACACTGGTCCATCTTGGCAGTGCCGCACATATTACCGAAGCAATCGCGGCAGGAGCTGCCGTCTCCTCCGAGAACTCCGCACTCATCGATAATTAGGCGCTTCTCAAATTTAAAGGCGATAGTATGAGCACCGCTAAGATTAGCGACGCAGGATGAATTTAGAGCGGCCAGCTCTGTGCTATCTAAAAAAGTAATAGGACCTATATACGTTCCCTGATCAATGACGGTCGAGCTCAGATCGTTGGCGTAGTATGTTTGAGGATGGTTCAATGAGCCAAGGTCAGGGATTTTACTCTTACTGATCACGTGGTTTACATAAGCCAGGTAGTTTGCAAACCCCGCGTTTTCAGCGACCACGCTCTTCGCGCTCACCTTTTCATAAACGCCTGTCTGCGCTGCACCGGAATCGTTGGTATCTGCAAATTTGATAGCGTAAAGCGAATTAGCTGCACTTGCAGCTTCAAAATCTGTTGGGGGAAAGTTTAAGTTAAAAAATAGGTCTCCCCAGCCTATGTTATTATCCGCGGCGCTGGAGTGAGAAAATCCGGTGATTGGGAGATTTGATTTAATAACAATTGCGATCTCGAGGTCAGTTTCTTTAACAGCAATCCCGTAAATCTCAAAAGTCCCGCCCCCAACTGTGCCAAAAGTTACTCCGTCTTCCGCGCTCTCATTTTCACACTGCCACCCGCTGGCGTCGGCGGATGCGCTGGTGAACGTAAGCGCTGTCGAGTCATTCAAACACTCCGGAGCCACGTTTATTAAAGCTCCATTTAGGACCGGCGCGCAGGCCTGAGCGAGGGCATTATTTAAAGGAGCGATAAAATGGAGCGAAGCAGATGCGAGTATAAAAGCTGCGAAGCTTTTGAAGGAGTGTCTCATACTTAAAAACCCTTTAATGGATGGAGAAGCCTTATGGCCCTTACCTCATGTCAATCTTTATGCGGTTATACTGCAAACGATTGACTAAGAAAATTGCGTATCTTTGTTTTTTTAAATAATTTGCGTTGCTTAGCAGCTTGTTGATTGCCTCACCCTAAGAGATATCCTAGCCTTTGCGGAAGAGCTTAGATCTAATAACTCACCATTACTTTCAACACGGACGGTTGTTTGGAAAGCATAGAATCAGCAACCAAGGCCGCCGGCGGTTCGACGGCTGCTCGGGTACTTTCGTACTGCGCCGCTCCTCTTACCGGCATTCTCTTTTTCATTCCATACACCGCTTGGACCGGTAAAGAAGGCGCATTTCAGGATTTTTTTACATATTACTATTCCGGTCTGGCGTGGAGCAGGGGAGTCGACCCATTTGTATTCGCCCAGATAAAGGAGCTGGCTGCCCCTGAAGAGCTTCTTTTCCCCTTCTTATATAGTCCCGTGATGCTACCCCTATGTTCTCTATTCTCTAGGTTAACACTCCCGCAGGCCGCTTACTGGTACACCGTCGGGGCGATTCTTACCCAAATGGTAGCGATTACTCTTGTTGTTAAGTTTTTCTTCAATGCTCGTGTAAAGCCGCTCTTATTTGTTACCCTGCTGTTATTCGCGTTCTGCACTCCTAATCCTCCGGCTTTAATCGGACTGCATAGCGGAAACTTTGCGGTTTATGAAGCGGCTTTTATCTGGATCGCACTGACTCTTCTTTTAAGTGGCCGGCGGAAGGCTTTTCTTGCCGTAATCTGCACGGTGTCACTTGCTAAGTTAACGCCGATTCTGTTGGCGCCGCTGGTGCTTGCCGAGGGGCGCGACAGGAGGACTTGGGTTGAGCTTTGCACTGCTTTGGCGTTGTTTGCCCTAGTCTGGTTGTCTCCACTAGCTTGGGATCCGGCTCTTTTCAAGTCCTACATCGAGGCAATGGGCGTCTTTACAGCTTGGGAAAGAGGGCTGATAAATCCATCCTCCTATTCAATTGCGCTTGAGCTGCGAACCCTTTTCTCTCTTCCGGAGTGGGGCCCGGCAGTAATCTATGCAACCTATGTAGTATTAATTTTGGGCTTCTCATTTATTACGGCCAGCCGCGCCAGGATTGTATGTGAAAAGAAAAAGGTGATCTTTCTTGCTGTGCTTTGCTACTGCCTAGTTCTTCCTAGGTTTAAGGATTACAGCTATATGCTGCTGTTCCCCGTGGTTTATGATCTCAGCCGGAGGCACATTGAACTTATCGCAATCTGCCTTTTTGGATCTCTTTTTCTTTACAATTCGCCGTTTGCCTTGGAGGCAGCGGCAGATCACTTGCAGCTACTTCCGCTGCTGTTTCAGTACTCAGCTTTCATTGCACTTTTTTGTTGCTGGCTCTATTTCGTGAGTGAGATGCGGGAAGAAAGCACCCCCCTTCGCCCTGTCTGACGGCAGGTGCTACGTGGGATTTCGTTATTTTGAATTCAGCAAAAGCTGAATTCAAAATAACGAAAGGCCCGAGCCGGATTCGAACCGGCGAATGACGGTTTTGCAAACCGTTGCCTTAGCCATCTTGGCGATCGGGCCGTAATTCTGAAGAGACGTTGATCCAGAAAAGAGCGCTTGCGGCTAAACCGCAGCCAGGGCCGCCCTTTCATGGATTTCCATATATATAAGGTGCGAGTAACTTTAGCAAACGACCAGAGAGACCCATCAAATCAGGCCGTAACTAGCTGATCTTAATAGGTAAAATAAATTTATAAAATTAGCGCCCAAATCTAAAAGAAATGACGCCGATCCCGATACTCCTTACATAGGCATGACACCATCCTTTCTGCGAGTAGGGGGCGATTCGAAGTAAATTTTGAGTCGTCCTCTTTTTTTATCCATTCAAAATATCTCCCTATTCACTTAGGCAGCTCAAGCGCAGTTTCCATTTTTTAGTTGCTGGCATACAATACGCTCTCAGGTTGAACAGTGTGTCAGGCTAAGCGCTTTTTAAGAATCTTCACATTTTTTCTTAATGGCTCCTTAGTGTTTCGATGATTTCAGGAAGCTTTTTATGACTTACGTAGTTACCAAGCCCTGTTTGGGCACCAAAGATAGATCGTGTGTTGAGGTTTGTCCGGTAGACTGCTTCTACAACATTAAAAAGAAAAAATATAACGATCAGTATGGAGCAGGCCTAGCGCCGGACGGTGAGCCGGGAATGCTCGTGATTCATCCCGATGAATGCATAAATTGCGGGGCGTGTGAAACGGAGTGTCCTGTAGAGGCGATCTATGAAGATTCAGGCGTGCCGGATGAGTACAAAGATTTCATAAAGATAAATGAGGAAGAGACTTTGTCTATGAGCGACGAAGATCTCGATGCGACACGATGCACCTCAAAGATTGCATAGGTTTTGAAACTGGTTTGCTGTGACGCCCGGGTGTGCCAGCCAGCTCAGGTCCGCCGGGTGCTGGAGTGTTGAAGCTTTTGCGTGCGTGTAACCCCGGTCAGTAAGCTCGAGGTAATGAAAGTGATCTCTACTTTAAGGTTTTTCATCCTGTTGCTGCTCTCGCCTGTTATATTCGCGGCATCACCGGCACCTATTTTAGCGCAAAGCCA
>JAGFJO010000139.1 GCA_024102635.1 Deltaproteobacteria bacterium | reverse complement strand
TATTCGGTAAGATCTCTTACTGGTGGACGCTTTTCAGCAAGAAGGCTATGCGCGCGAGTTGCGATTACAAAGAGACCGAAAAGATGGCCGGCGATCTGAAGAGTGATATTGTGATGCAGATCGTTGGCAAGAAGTACGGCAGGGAGAGCCACCCCCAAGGGAAATGCCGCTCTGCATAGAGTTACAATAGATGACATTTTGCGCGCAAAGGCGACAATGAACGAGGTAAGATAGAGGGCCAGAGGTAGAATCCAAAGCAGTGGGATAGCTGCCACGTCAGTTGTCAGATGCTGTGTTACTCCTAAACTTAAGCTGGAGGGCACGAACGCTAGCAGCACCCACTGAAGTCTCTCCTGCCACGCTGACGATGCAAGAGCTAGCTGCGGTGAGTCATGTTTTACCTCCGTGAATTCCGTTAAGAAGCGGAGCACCAGCATTCCAGCCGCAAACACCACAAAGCCGAGCGACCAAATTTCCAACTGATCGGCGATGGTCA
The DNA here is from genome assembly GCA_024102635.1 of Deltaproteobacteria bacterium. Lineage (GTDB taxonomy): Bacteria > Bdellovibrionota_C > UBA2361 > UBA2361 > JAGFJO01 > JAGFJO01. Next base: position 6,814 of record JAGFJO010000139.1, on the reverse strand, counting down.
GGTACGGTTCCACGGCAAATGGGTATGCCACTAATGCCGCTAGGCTGCCCAGATTGCTCAACGCATAAAGGAAATAGGGATCGTTCGCGCTTGGCTGTGCGGTTCGGGAGAACCATTTTTGAACAGTTGGACTAGCCGAGGCCACTGTAAAATACGGCAGTCCCACCGTTATGCTCAATCCGAACAATAGATTTAAAGAAAAGTTACCGGACTCCTCAGGTGACCACCCTGAGGGAAGTCCTATAGGTAAGGCGCCTAGCGATAGTATCAGTAGAAAAGCATAGGCGAACCCTTCCCTCCGCGGAGGTAGTTTCTGAACCAGATGGGCGGCGAAATAACCGCCTAGAAGCAGAACTTGAAAAAATAAGGCACAGATATTCCACACCATTGGAGTCCCGCCGAATAACGGCAGAAATAACTTGGATATAAGCGGTTGCACCGAGAAAAGAAGAAAGGCGGCAAGCAACATATTGAGTCCGCTAAGTGCCGCTTGTATCGATCCCTTGAGGAGCAAAATCCAGCCCTATTTTTTGGTTACAAAACCATCATGTCAGCAGGTCGAACCGGTATTGCAAAGATATATAATGAACTACAGCGGTATATCCATTCAAGGGCTGTTCTTCGAACATGAGAGGTCATTTATAGGAACAGCTTTGTAAACTTTCAATACTCATTCTCCCCTGAAGAGTTTAGAATAGTTTCATGATTCAGCACTCGAGATCGTTAAGAATAGCAATAGTGCTCTTCGCGGCGTCCCTTATGGGATGTGATCTAGGAGAGAGCCCGTTAAAAGCGAGAGTGATGTTAGCCGTGCTGGATCGCGATGAATGGGGAGCGAATACTGACAATATAGTTGTAATCGATCCGCAGGAGCGAAAAGTCACATGGGTGCCGCGTGACCTGTGGTCCGGCGTTATCCAAAATAGACTTAATAAAGCCTTCGCCCTGGGAGGCAACGAACTTCTAATAAAGGCGCTCAGCGAGTTCGGACTGCGGGTCAGTCATGGAGTTACCGTTTGGCGCACGCTGGTATCGGATTGTTTAAATAATGCCGAGGTAGTAGTACCGGTGCCATTTGAACTTCGGTTTCGGTATCCGCTGTCTCCAGTTACTCCGATAGAGGAAGGGTATAAAATGGTCTCGTTTAGTCCTCCTAAAGAGGTGTTGCGCGGAGAGCGAATTCATCAATGGCTAGGTGCTCGGTACGGAGAGATAGAGTCGGGTGATCTTCCGCGCCTGAGGAGGCAGCGAACGTTTTTCCAAGCATGGATGGCAGCGGGGTATCATTGCGCGCCGAATCCGGCTAAAATGCGAGTTACATCAGAAGCGGCTATCGGACTGCTGTATGAGGTCTCGAAAAATTGGAAGACGGAAACTTTCATGGAGAGCTCTCTAGTAGAGGAGATCATAAACGGGAAAAGAGTATTGCGCGTTAAAACATTAGGATCGCAAAAAATGCCAAAGAAAGTTGTAAGTGTAGGTCAATGCGCGGTTGACAATGGAAATATTGACCGATTGATTCGGTCCATTGGGGCGGCAATGATTAAAGTCGATATGCACTCCGAGGTGCCTGAAGCAATAAAAAAGCACGAACCGTCACTCGTCCTTGTGAACCGGATTAACGACGCAGACGGGTCAAGCGGGCTTGACCTGATTAGAGAGCTAAAATCTTCACCCGAGACGAGGGCAGTGCCTGTAATGTTGATCTCCAATTATGAAGAGGCTCAGGCGGAAGCGATTGCGCTGGGAGCGGTAAAAGGATTCGGCAAGGCGCAGATCAGTTCAGGGGTGCCTGCCGAACTTATAAGAAGCTGCATAAACTAGTAGGGCCGTTCGTAAGCTTTGCTTATCAAATCTGCGGTACGTCCCATTGGCTTCGAATAAGTCCGATGCTGATAAATCTGGTGCGGCGATACAATGACCGAACTTTCCTAGAATTGCGAAGGGTGTAGGGGAATAAAATCAATAAAGGGATTAGTGCTAAAGGGGGCCCGTTCTTCAATATCCGCTTAAGCTTCGCCCTGCGTCCTGACGATACACACATTTAGGAAAGGTGCATGTCTATGGTCTCTACTACGTCCTTGCTAACGCGAGGCCTGGGCGGCGTTGCGTTCATCAATAAGCTTGAAAAACACCTCGACGATCACCGCCGGGGAAGGGGATACCTGTCATCCGGGACCGGTTCAGAGGTAAAAAAGCAGCACATAAGCAACCGAGATCTAGCGCCAAGTCACCTATCGCTCTATTCAGGGTACTCGACGTTTCTAGGGTACGGCTCCAAGGCCTACTTCGCTCACTCCGTGCACGAGGTAAGAAGAACTGTCAAGCTGATTGAGAGCGCTCCGGCGCAAGCGGAGAAGGCAACCGAGAATCTAAAGAAGACTCTCGGCTATGCCTGAATTCGAGCCGTTAACCTATACTCCCGGTTGGCACATGCATGAAGAGGCAATCTGGGTGTCGGACTCATCCCAAGCTTGCTGAAACTGCGCGCGGTAAGTTTGTGCTTCATCCGAACGTCCTTGAAGATCTAGTGCTCTGCTAAGACCGTATAGGGACCAGCCGTTGTTTGGGAATTTCGATAGATCTTCGCGGTAAGCTTTCTCTGCCTCATTAGCTTTACCAGCTCTCAGAAGCGTGATGCCCAAAGTGTGCCGGACTGGCAAAATCCAGTCGGGCGGCTCATCATAGCGGAGTCGATCCTCAAGCCTTGCAGCGGTCGTGAGCGATTTTATAGCGTCATCGAAGCGATTCTGCCTTGCTGCCATTTCACCATCCAACACAAGGCGAGCAACCCGTAGGAGATCGCTTCCTTTGTTGTTGCCAAAGGTTGCATCTGCAGGAACTCTCTTTACAGCTTGAAGGAAGAGAACCCGCTCCTTTTTGGCTTCGGCGTGCCGGTCCAGAGCTGTTAGTGCAACGGCGCGCGAGAAACGCCACATAGCTTCAGCGATAGGGAGACCCTGCGGTGGACGTGGCTCTGCTAACAGCTCATTCCACTTTCCGAAACGCATCATCACTTCATGGGTTATCACCATATAACCGTCCGCAATCGGTCCGTACTCCTCAAGAAAGTTAGGCGGCACGCCATCGATCATTCCTCGCGCGGCAGCTAGAGCTTTGTCGTAGTTCCCTTGCATCATCCGCACAAACGAGAGGAAGTGGTTGTTGTGGGCCATGTAGAGCGCATAGAAGCCCGGGCGAGGATGGGCCTTGCGGAATTCGTCATCGGCAAGAATGGCGTTCTCATTTGCCAATGCGGCGTCGTCCAGTCTTCCTACCCGGAGATATATATGAGCCGGCATATGCACAAGATGACTCGCCCCGGGCACCAAAGTCATAAGGGTGTCAGCTGAAGGCACTCCGCGCTCAGGAGTGGTGGAGGCCTCCACTGTATGGATGTAGAGATGATGAGCACCCGGGTGAGATGGATTGAGCTTCATCGCTGTCTCTAGAACAGAAACGATCTCCGGCGTCCATGGCTGCGGGGCGCCGTCGGCTTTCCAGAGGTCCCAAGGATGAAGATCCATTAGAGCCTCCGCGTATAGAGTCGCAATATCGGCATTCGAAGGATAGCGGCCCCAAACCTTTTTCATCTCGACAGCGTAGGCTTTGTCTAAGCTGGAACGATCCTCGGGCTGCTTCTCGGCATACCGGGCGGAGAGGGCGGCGATTAAATCCTTTTCTATTTGGCTGCCATTCGCTTTTAGCTGCTGCGCGCGGGTAAGAGCGTCCCAAGCTACCTTCGCTTTCTCCGGCGGAACAGCCGGATAATTTATATGAGGGCCATTAACAAGGGCGACTCCCCACCACGGCATCGGGTTTGCGGGATCCAGCATGGCTGCTCGACGGAACTCTTGCTCAGAAGCGGCGTGACTGAATGCGTATGCTAATGTTAGTCCCCTATTGAAGGCGAGTTGTGCTTCATCAGATTGAGTGGAGATCGGAAACGAGTGGCTGCCAAGGTGAAATCTTTCACTTGAAAGAGATTCTCCCTCTGAGAGCTTAAGTGAGGCGTGCCTCTCGGTCGCGCAGGCGGTCAATAGAAGTAAGAGAGGCATTACAAGCAATGCTTGAAGAAGTTTTGCAACCGAGCATTTTAAGTCTTTTCTCACGAAGATCGTCCCCAAATATGAATGCGCAGATTTGAAACTAACCCCTATCCGAAAGTCTATATAAATGACCCATGGCGAGCTTATTGTAAAGCGTTAAAGGCTGTTATTTCATGAGCTTAATCGGCCGAATTTCATTCCTTGGCTCTTAGCGTTCACCTGTTTGAGTAGAGGTTATGTCTAGCTTACAATTGTTCTTTCGTTCTTTGACAATTTCGACACGGTAGAAGGCTACACCAGAGGTAACTACCGAGCACATGAGGCGTTCTCATGGTTCGTACCAAACCCGAAGATAGAAAGACACGAAGAATGAATGACAGCAAAAAGCTTAAGGTAGTGCAGATCTGCGCTGCGCCCGGTACAGGGAAAAATGGCGTTTGCCGTGAGTTGTATTGGCTACTCGATCGTGGCAGAGGCCAGTGGCTTCTAAATGACAACGAGTTCGGCTATGGCGGGTACTCTCCGCTCGAACGGCATCTAGATTCCAAGGCAAACGGAATTGCGCTCGACAGCAAGGAGTTCGCACAGCGCTTCAACCTTCCAAGGCAGCTGCAATATCAACAGCTGACGCGTAATTGGGCGGTTATCGAGGGCCGGAACATTATCATGCCCGGTCCCTTCGAGAATCTCTTCGCCGAGATTCCTCATCCGCAGAAGGAGGGGGAGAAGATCCCGCTGCTGCATAAGATGCGGGAGTTTGACTTTGCCGATTTCACACTCATCACAATTCAGCTCGTGCTGGTTCCAATCGGCATGGGAAGAAATCCGACCTTAAAGGATCTGGAAGATCCTGAGTGGGTTGGCGAGGTGGCAGGCGAGTTCGAGCGGCGGCTCAGGCAACGTATCGAAGAACGGACTGAAAGCGATCCGTACCTCGGAAAGGTTCAGCAAGCGCTGGATCGAGAGAAGCTGAAGGACGTGCCTGCTTACGTACGAGCGCGGCTATCGGCCCTCATCTCTACACACGAGAAGATGGGCACCCCGCTTGTTCCTTACGCCATCGGCGAAAGTCCACTCGCCGCAGCAAAGCGAATTCTCGTCGAGTATGTTTTCTAGCGTCGAGGATGTTTAGCGTCTAGCGGTTGTTAAAGAAAAGACCCGGCGTGCGGCCTAACCGCCGCCGCCGGGCTCTGCTCTCATGCAAGGTTAAGAGCGCCCTCGTGCTCTCGGTAGTTACTACTAAACCTGGTACTAGGTAGCATCGCCTTCTCATCTCCTCCGAACCGCCGATCTACCGGCTCATTGTGCTCTTTAACCGCAGACCGGCGCCTGAGTTACCTCAGTGTCTGGATAAATCGGGATCTATACTCCCAGATCTGTCGGATTGAGTCGCTTCAATTCACGGTCATCTCGCTGAACTGGCGCTCCCGCCATAGTCCATCAGTCGGCTAGTCGAATCCGGAATCACCTATTTAGCTCTGTCGTTGAGGAGGTCAATAAAGTAGTGACGCAAGAGGAGGACCAGGAGGCCTTAGAGCCCCAGGGGGCCACTGCGGATTACCGCCCAGAAGGAACTGCTCGTAGCATTCTCGACATTCCTCGCAGAATGCTTTGAAACGAGCAATGTACTCGATTCGAAGTTCTACAATTGATGAGAGTACATAAATTCTCCTCTCTCGTTTCTTCGGTATATGGGGCCGGTAAATCGCATAGGAGAGTAGCCTCTGTACTCCCAGAACTGCACGTTTCTTACTGTTCCGCTCTTCCTCAGCTTGAGCTTCCTTCTCCTCGATCTGTAATTTGATCCGTGCATTTATGTCAGCTATCTCATCCGGATCATCAATTCCGAATGCTAACATCCACGCGTTTGGGCTCAAAGTTATATTATGTTCAAGTCTAGCTTTACTTCTAAGAGCCTCAGCCATTAGGTAGTCTTCCCGCTCGGAGAGATTTAAACTTTTTAGAGTAGGAATGGTGGAGGATCTTATCCACGGGACCCTCTTTGTATGTGTTGCGCTTGCGGAGGCCGGGAGTCCTTCAAAAGCTTTCCAACTTGAAATGCCGGGATACTGTGAGATATTCGCCACTAGGTTAGCCCGAGCAGGATTGGCGTATATGTAAGCAATTTTCTCGATTGCCTTCTCCAGATCCAGGATCTCCGCGACGACAGGATCTCCCTCCCAAATTGAAAGGCGCGCTTTACCGAGTAGTCTTTTATAAGCTTCGGTAATTTTCTTTTGCAGCTCTTGGTAGAAATTGACACATGCTTGGGCGTCCCAAAGTACCAAAAGAAAATGAACATGGTTACCCATCCAGAGGTGATGACAAAGAGTCACTTTCAGATCTCGTTGCGCTCGCGCCAAGCAGCTTTCAAGGATAAGTTTAATCGTCTCCTTACAGGCAAAGGGAAGATTTTCCTTTACACGAAGGATTAGTTCATAAGGTCTGCCGGCGGTAAACATTCTTCTGGATCGCATAACATCTAGGAGCAAAATTAATACTGTGCTCATTTTCGGTCACACGAGCCGAAAGTTTCCTCCCATGAGAAAAATCAAGGGGGAAAGGCATAAAAAATTTATCCGACCGTACAGATCGGCGAAGGGAAATAGTGATCTCCAATACCGATCGTGTCGTAACATATTGAAACCTTTTGTGTAACATCCTCCCATTCGTGGTCACCGCCGTAGCTGCGCGCACAAGATGCTTTTTCGCTTTACAAAAGAACTGCGCCCCACACTGAAAACGTGCTTACCCGAAGGCAGTCA
>JAGFJO010000075.1 GCA_024102635.1 Deltaproteobacteria bacterium | reverse complement strand
ATTCATTGTCCCTCCAAACCGCCAGAGTACGCATCTCCCTCGTATTGTTTTCCGAAAAGCGGGCGATAAAGGCGAATTTGGTGTCGAGAATCAATGCTAGATGCCGCACCAATGAACGGAAAAAATCATCCGCTGTGGTGGAGGCCGTTCCTTCCAGTATTGTGCGGAATGCCTGCTCCGCCCGCTTCCTGCTTAAATGTTCAGTGTAACGGTCGAGGATATTGGACACGAGCCGGCTAAAGGACGGTAAAGCGGAAAGTAAAGTGTTCAGCCCTATCTGAGAGAGGCCGTCCGCTGCAAGGAGAATGCATCCGGAGGAATTATGCCTGAATGTCAGCTCGCACGCAAAAACATGATCGCGCTGGTTTAAATCGGGCAGCAGCGCGCACACTCCTGCTAAATCATGTAGATCACCCTTAGTTAATACTTTAACTGCATCGCCCTGTTCAAACAGTTTTCTTAGTTCATCCGACTCTCCATCCACGCTCAAGATGCGGGAGGTGCCCACGTCACTGTCGCGCGAGCGAATAGCAGCGGCTGAGCCGTCACCGAAATGCGGAAGTAGTATTCTTACGCTTTTAAGGCAGGCAATTTTCTCAATTTGATCCAGCGCCTCTTGCAGTGCCTGGTTTATCTCTTCCGGAGGCACTCCGATCAGTTGAGCGGAGAGATCGGCCAAAAAGCGCTGAAAGTTCAGTAATAGCCTGCTTTCGCTGGCAGCACGTTTACGCGATAAAGTTAACTGAATGCTTTGCTCAAGAAGCGTTGGAGTAAGGTGGTCGAGCATTAGAAAGTCTTCCATTCCGTTGCTAAGTGCGCGCTGCTTTACAACTGCCGGAGAACCCTCCGCTACAAAGAGTGCGGCGGCCGAGCAGGAAGGAGCATCGATAGCGCAGGCCAGCTCTGCCGTTCGTGCCTGTGTGACGGCATAATCGAGTATAAAAAGGTTGTATTCACGCTCTGCGATGCAGCTCTCTATAAACTGTAGGTCCTTGGTCCAGTGTACTTCCAGGCTCGCTCCCGCTTTGCCGTTCGATATTTGACGCAGGGTGCGCGCAAGGTCTAAACTGGCGCTGGCCACAAGTACGCGCAGAATTTCTTTCGCTGCAATCCCTTCAAATTCGCGTATTTTGTTCGTTTCAATAGGGTCGAGCATAGTAAAGCCAGCCATCGCTTTACTCTCTAGATTAATGTGTGCATTTAATGCAACAAAGTTAATTGAGGGAGAGAAAAGAGGGGGAAAGCTTTTTCAAAAGGCTATTCCTATCTTCAATAGGGTGGAATTCCTTGAAATTGTTCCTTTTGTAGTGTTGCCTCATGCAATATGGTAGGGCCTGTTATTTACAGATAGAGTTAGGATGTAATACGCCTATCTTATGGGAATGCCGGGTTTAGAATGTCGAAGCAACTATCGTTTCCAAAACACAAAATAACCATTCTTCTGCTGGAAGGGATACACCCGGCGGCGGTCGAAACCTTCCGCCGCGCGGGATATGCTGTAGAGAGCGTTAAGCACGCGCTTTCCGAAGAGGAGCTGCTTGAAGCAGCGCCCTCCGTGCACCTTCTAGGGATCCGATCCAAAACCCAAATCACCCAGAGAGTGATAAGGGCAGCTCCGCAGCTACTCGCAATCGGATGTTATTGCATCGGGACTAATCAAGTTGACTTGGAGAGCGCCGCCTCGGCCGGAATCCCGGTATTTAACGCTCCTTTTAGCAATACTCGCAGCGTTGCCGAGTTGACGATTGCGGAGGCGATTATGCTGGCCCGGAAAGCGTCACACAAAAGTCTGATGATGCATTCCGGCCGTTGGGATAAGTCGGCGGAAGGATGCTTCGAGGTGCGCAATAAGGTCCTAGGAATAGTAGGGTATGGTCATATCGGGCCGCAGGTAGGGCTATTGGCTGAGGCATTCGGGATGAAGGTAGTTTTTTTTGATATCGCCAAGAAGCTGCCTCTTGGCAATGCGCAGCCGTTGGCGAGCCTTAAAGCCCTTTTGCAGCAATCGGATTTCGTAGCGCTGCATGTACCCGAGACTCCGGCAACGCGCAATATGATAGGGAAGCAGGAGCTGGATGCTATGAAGCAGGGCAGTTATCTGCTCAACTTGAGTAGAGGAAGCGTTGTTGATATCGCTGCTCTTGCGGAAGCTTTGCGCAAAGGTTCGATTGCGGGCGCGGCAGTGGATGTTTTTCCTGAGGAGCCTAGTTCTAATAACGAAGTCTTTGAGTCAGATTTGCGCGGACTAGATAACGTAATACTTACTCCTCATATCGGGGGCAGTACCCTTGAGGCGCAGCATAATATCGGCATTGAAGTTTCGTCGTCTCTTGTGGATTTCACCGATAGCGGCAGATCTGCCGGAGCGGTTAATTTCCCGCAAGTGGATCTCCCTATGATGGACGGTAGCCACAGAGTTCTAAATATTCATAGGAACGTTCCGGGTGTGCTGAAGGACATTACCGGAATTGTTGCAGCGGTTGGTGGCAACATTCGGGGGCAGTATCTAGGCACGATGAATGATATCGGCTATCTGATAATGGATGTCGATCAGAGTGTTTCTAGGAACATCAAAAGGGAGATCGAGAAGCTAGAAACTAATATTCGTACCCGGCTGTTGTTTTAGTTGCAAAAATGGGCTCCTGCCCGTTTTT
>JAGFJO010000054.1 GCA_024102635.1 Deltaproteobacteria bacterium | reverse complement strand
CATCCATATCCTCGAACTGCTGCGCGACCATCGTTCGCAGCGACACCTTCTGATTCGGGTCTAAAAGCATCTGCATCAATGCCACCTCGGTCGAAAGCTGGGGGCTTTTCTTCTGAAGCTCGGCGCTTTTTAAAAACATCTTCAAGAATATTCCAAGGAAACTCTCGCCACGTTCATTCATGCGGTTAACGAATTGCTCAGGAGACATATCAGCATGCACGAAGTTCGGCTTGCCATAATCGATGCCGTCCAACTGGAACTCAAGCCCTAAAAGACTCTTGAATCCACGCTGCAAAAATGAAAGCGCGCTACCCCCGGAGTCATCATTCATTTCGGAATGGTCTGTATCGGCCGGTGCTATTAACTCATAAAGAAGAGCGTCATAGCTCTCGAATCTCGCGTTTAGATCTTTATAGTACGAGTTCTCGCCGATATGGAGCGCGGAAATAAGATCAACAGAATACTCTCCTCCGTCCGGCTGATACGATACGATCGAAGTCGTTAAAGCCCGAGGGACTTTCTTTTCATCCCGCGCCACTTTCAAGAAACGCTTCTTGTCGGTATCTGGCGGGCAAGGCTCTGCCATGGCATGGGACACCACCAAAAGGGCAGCTACTATCAAGATCGTCACAAGACGGATGATTTTCATTCCCACAGTTTACACCATTTTAGGGGCCTCTCACCAGAAGCGCAGACGGCAGAATCCGCCCGCTATCTATCGGTCGCTTATGCCTATTCTCTTAACTCGAAGTGCTCAAGCTGAAAAAGTTGGGCACCTTCCGCCTTAAGTGTGCCCGAAGAGCTTAGCTGGGAAACAGAACCCGCCCTTATTCTTATATCAGTTATTGGCCGGTTTAGACTCGCGGAATCGAATCGGAATATGAAATCTTTCGGCTGATTGCCAACACCGGTCTGAATCAAAGTATGGTCGCCATTAATAACAAGTTCGAGAAGATTATCACTATCGTTCGCCTCCGGCATCGAAACACGAAGTTTAAGAGCACTATGCTGCAAAGAGGGGGAAGGGATTTGAAGTACATACTCTTTTCGTGCGTCGGGGCGCTGAGCATCGATGCCTTTACTTTTATATATCTCCCGCAGTGCCTTATTTCCCGGATCCAAAAATAACTTGCTATAAAGCTTCTCAGCGATAATTTGATGTCCGGCTTGATTTGGATGTATAAAGTCATAGAAGAGCCACTCTTCTTTCCTTTTCCCGAACTCATCCAGAGGGTTCACAAGCGGTATATTATGAACCTTCGATATCTCTAACATGCGCCGGTAGTATTTGTTTTTGCGTGAGGCCGCCTTGAGATTCGCAGTGCGGTTCGTTGCTTCAAGAATTATTACAGGAAGAAAGTCATGTTTCTTTGAAAGCGAAACAATCTGCTCCATCGCCCAGGCAAATTCATCCGGAGACATACGCGGACGGCGTTTGCTCCGCTCTGTGCCGATTTTAGGAATAAGATCCCGCGCCTTAAGAAGCGCATAACGGAATACTCCATAAAGCCGGGTCCCGCTAACCTTCTTATAATACCTATTTCCCTCGATCTTCCTCAGCAAAGCCACCAGCTCATGCGCCTCTTTGTCGGATTTCCCGTAAAATCCGTACCAGCCGGGAATTGCGGAGTGGTCATTGAACCAGGCGCAGATAGTAATGATATCAGGGCGATATTTGACTATGACCTTCTCGATAGAATCCAAGATCTGCATGATCCCATACCCGGGGATGCCCGCGTTGTAGATCTCTATTTTCTCACCTGGCCGTCTCTCTTCAACTATTCTACGCAAACGCGCGGTGTAGCTATCATTGCGGTAGAACATCGGAGTGCCAAAAGTACTAGACCCTCCCATTGTAAAGATGCGGAGCGAATCGCGCGGGCAATCAACACATGGCCGCAAGCCGCGAAAGCCGTTACGGCGGAAAAGTACATTTCCTCTGTCTTCGGGCGCTATTGGCGGTACGTTTGTTACCGTTTTAAGTAGAGCCTTTTCAGGCAACGAATCGAGTACTGCTTCGCTGAGTAAAAAGAAATTCAGCATTAACATTAGGCTCAAAATGGCAGGTGCCGGAAAAGTGATTGCCCTTGAGAGAACTCCCCAGGTAAACGCGGTAAAAAGCAGCAACCCACATGCCGGCAACCCCCGATAATTCCAGAGTTCTTGAGGAGCGCTCATTAGGCCGGCAAATAGCGCCGCAATCAGCAGACTGGCTCCGTAAACCACGGCGCGGCTGCGATCCACAATAGGAGCCAGCAGCTTACCTGCAATTAAGAGAAGCACGCACGCGTAGAGAAAGATTAGGACTAGGTGATCGAAACGCGGCGTGTAAACTTCTGGCCGCAGCGGGAGCTTGATTGCCAATAACAGAAGCGGAGCCGCCAGTAAGATCAAAAAACCGAAAGCTTTCCAGATCTTTCTAATCATTACTTCTTCTTTTTAATCCGCGGTAGCGTAATAAGGCCGGAAACATTCACTGTCTGCATCTGACCATCATCCCTGAGAATACGCCCCAGTACCTTTAGGTCCGATAAGCCGACCGGATGCCAGCCGGTCATGAGCGCCACGATTCCTTTATTAATGCTGTTTCTTTTCACGGTCGCAGCTTCGCTGCCATTGATGTGGACTGACACTGTGTCGCTGCGGCCGTAAATAGCCACATGATACTCCTCTCGAGTACTTAACAGCGCTTGAGGCAAGAGCTGAATCGGCTCGAGCTTACCGAGTGATTGGTAATAAATGCCGCTCTTAAAACCTGGGAAGGCGGTAAGGCGCAGCAGATATCCTCTGTCGGTCACTATCTGCCCTTTACTTTGTTCATATTCTGATCCAAAAAAAATGTCGAACACGGGGTCCTTGGCGTGAGGATGCTTCAACATCTGCCGTTCATTTACATTGACGAACTTCGCTCGGAAGCTGATCTCCTCGAAAAAGAAATGAGGATCGGTTGACTGCCGCAGGACAAAGGGCCTCATAGGTACAAGGCGGCGGTTCTCGGTGCGCTCGGTACGGCGGATTCCCCAGTGCTCAGGGTGCAGTGGGGCCATGCGCAAGCCGTGAATCATTATCCGCCACCTCTCACTCTCCGAGAGTTTATTTACATCTTTATTGTAACGCTCCAGCGGACCGGGCGGCAGCAGCAATAGCTCCTCAGACCGGCATTCGGGAGGATACGGGAACGCAAAAATAACCGCCGTTATCGCAAGCGTTAAGAACCTCAGCATTTCACCTTGGCTTGTAAGCTTCAATGAGAAGAGAGCCGGCTATCTCTACGAGCGGCGTAGCAGATACAAGTTTCTCGATTTTTACGACAATCGGAATTAAACTGCGAGGCGTACTGGGATGCAAGAATTCATAGGGCTTCACAGAGATTTTTTCAAAACTTGCCTTCTCGAGCGCGCGCACTATCTGTCTCTTGGTAAAAGCGTATTCGTCGGGGCTATCGCCGGCAAGACGCTTCAAAAATGGGATGTTTTTCTGCAGATAGATCTGAGGATTTAACAAATTCGGCTCCGAGAACCGCACCACCCCTCCGGGACGCAAAACTCTGAAACACTCCTCAAGACACTTGTCCCATTCCAAATGATGTAGAATAGAAACACCCATCACGGCATCGATACTGCTGTCCGCAAGCTCAAGTGCGTGGGCGTCCATTACTCTATACTGCGCCTGGGGAGCGCGCTTTCTTGCGTGAGAAAGAAGATCGTCGGAAATATCTATTCCGGTTATATTATCTAGAAACTTAAGCAGCTTCTCGGTCTGTACTCCGGTCCCGGCGCCCACCTCGAGCACAGCGGCATCTCTTGGCAATCCTTTCACCAGAAATTCGATGCGACGGCGAGATCTTATCTCTCCCGCCGGGCTGCTCCATCCGTACTCAGCTTGGCGCACCGCAATTTCAGTGGCTCCGTGCTGCACCTCATTAGCAAGCCGATTTTTCAAATCTTCACTTATTGCAGTCCTGCTCATAGTTATGATTCAGTAAAGGGATCAGCAATTTAACCAGTAACATATAGCCTGCGATTTTGGTAGCTTTTGTTCCTCGCATCCGCCCGGCCACTGCATGATGAACATTAAACTCTTTCCTGTCAAAGTTCAGAGGTCTGCTTCACTATTTTCGGCAAGCCCGGGGCTCAAACTCGTGGCGTGGCTAAGCGCCTTTGCCTCATCGGTATGGATCACTTGGGAACTTTTTCCAACTATTGCAGCGGGTCATCAGAGCTATTCGGAATTCATAGCCGGATTTCTGGCGTTTCAAGATTATTACAAGTCAGGAGAAATTAAACTCGCGCTGATCTTCATCGGTAGCTTTTTAGCTCTGTTATTATCACTCTGGCTTCTGCTTTCACTCATAGAGAAAAAAATTAATCCCGCGGCAGCCGCCATCCAACCGGGCAATCCTTGGCGAGAAAGAGAAGTCCCCCTATCGCAGATTGTCTGGCTCATATGCGGATTTTTTGCTGCTCGTTACCTTGTTGCAGCAGACTTGGGCCGCGTCCTTTGGGGCGCGATCTTACTTATTGCGGGAGCATTACTAATATCGAGAAAGGGCTTATCGCTTGCTGCCTATTTCCAAGTTACGTTGCTTGCGCCGCTATGGGGAGTTTTCTCATGCGCCGCCATTATGGCAGCCATAGAGGCTTATTTCCCAGGCAGCACAATTGATCCGGCTGCCGCAGGAAAGTTTACTTACTTAGCCGGCGCAATCTCTTTTGTACTGGCACTCCTCACTTGGGGCTTTGCGCAAAGGTCGTTAACTGCGCTACTCTTGGCTCTTCAGCTACCCCTGCCACTGCTGCTCTTAAGATTCTATCGCACCGATCTGGAACATATCTCCGGCCCGCTTGCGCTGCAGTTTTCATTGAGCGGGACTATTATATTGGCGTTTGCGATGGTGATTCTAATCGGCGCCGCCGCTCGAGCACTCATCTTACAGATTAAGAGGCCAATTCCGCTCTCGTTCGCCGAATCAATAGGAACCTCGTCTCTTGTCGTTCTCGCTATGTTTTTCAGTTTCTCTTTGCCCCCAGCAAGTCCTTTTGTGGCTGATGACTTCCACCTCTCTGAAATGATGCTTCCATGGCATCAGATCGTGGAGATCGGAAAGAGGTCGTATGAGGAGTTTGTATCCATTCAAGGGTATCTGGCGCTGACTGTCAGCTTCGTAAATGAGCTCTTCTACGATGGAATGGCGAACACCTATTACTCTTCATCTGTGCTCACCGGCTGTCTGACCACTGCTGTCTCCGTTCTCGCCGCAAAATCACTGCTTGGAAAAGGTTGGGCCTTGGCCTTAACACCGATATTGCTGCCGGACTCCAATCGATTCTACCTGATACCTGCCGCGTTGATGATATTGGCGAATCCTGTTCTGATAAGCAGAGCCATCAACTGGTGCCTTGCCGCAGTTGCCGTAGTGTGGACCTGCATTCTCTGGAATGCGGCTTCAGGAGTGGCAATCGCCGCCGCATTTTTTCCGCTCGGCCTGATTCAACTTCTGCGCGCCGCCATCGCATCATCGAAGGAGGCGAAGATAAGAGGCGCTTTTCTTGCCGCGGCTCTTATAGCCGTCATTTTTACCTTCACTCCCGTAATGGGTGTTGTCTACTTCACCTTAGAGAACGGCACTACCAGCTTAGTCGCTCATGGTTGGCCCTGGTTTATCACTGAAAACCCCTCCGCCAGCATAGCTTCTCATTTTAACGATCCGTGGAAAGACCGATTGGTCTTTGAAGCTATCCGGGCCGGCGGCTGGATTCTCGGTATTTTCCTGCTTGTTCCACCGCTAATTAGGGCCTTGAGAGAAACTGTAGCACCGCCCACTCTGGCCCTTGTTTCGCTTTCACTAGGCTACGTACTTTTCACGATAGTGATGTTGCCGCAAAGCATGGGCCGTGTCGATCCCCCGCCTTACCTTAGCAGGACCGGCGCACATGCATTCTTAACGCTTGCTATCTTCATTCCAGTTACCTTCGCTTTTGCAGCGCGCCATTTGAGCTGGCTTCCGTTTCCTGCAATCTTGGCTGGTCTCTGCGCCGGTATACCCATGGCATTCAATGGAGACACCCCTCGTTCCATAGGGATTACCTCCGTGCAACAGGTAGGAGTCCCGCCCGAGTTTGAGCGCAGCAATCCGAATGATTCAGTCACCCCGGGACTTGACTTGGTGTTCATGCCGCCGGGGAAGCTGCTGCAAATAAAGAACTTCAGAGCGGCCTTGGATACATTTTTGATGCCCGGTGAAACATTCGTAGATTTTGCAAATCGCGGCATTTTTCATTTCATCTTCAATCTTCCCTATCCAGCGCCTTACCCATTTGTTCACGCGGTGAACTCTGCCATTCAAACCCGCATGATTCAGCGGTTAGAGAAGGAAAACCCTGTGGTGGTGTGGCTCTCTCCGGCCTACGAAATAGATAGAGGACCGCCTTCTTTAAGAGCATATAGGTTGTGGCGCTGGCTAATGCTTAGGGGCTATCGCTACAAGAATATCCTAGGTTTTGGTTTCCTGGTGCGACCCGACCGTTTATTGGAAAAATTCCCTAACGAGAATTTGGATCGCTTACCGACCGGTCTCCTTGCAGACGCAGTTCGCCCGCAGCTTGATGGACTCCCTAAGGCTTGGGGCAGAAGCTACGAGCTGCTGCGCAGTAAGGTGTCAGAACAGGATCTTGCGTTCACAACCAATACCAGTCCCGATACAGTCTTGGACAATGACGGATTCTTCACACCGGGCAGCAAAAAGTCTTCCCTCTCCCTAATTTTTGACGTGCCGCTTATCGGCAGCGACGCCGACTATCTTCTGCTGGAGCTAGAAGGAAAAGGAAGTCCGGCTCCTCGCACCGCCATGCAGTTGAGTTGGACCGATGCCTCGCAACAAACTGCTTTGTCCAACCAAAATTTCCGCTTTCGCGCGGCCCCCGGCACTCTAATAATTCCGGTCGGACATCACCCGGCATGGCTCCTCGGCAGGCCGGCTTTACTTACATTTTCTTTTCCCAGAGCCCGACAAGATTTGAAGTGGAAGATTAAGAGAGTTGCCGCATTGAAGCTGCGCTAAACAGCGCGCACGGAATGCTTGCGAGGCGCATTCAATCCTCCTCGATGTTTATGGAGTATCTCTCCATAAGCTCTTTTTCCAGAGACCTTCGTTCTTCTTCCGGCAGCGCTCTTCCAAATATTACTAGCTCTGCCATCTCTCCACGAAAATAGTCCGAGGGCTTGCCCTTATCCCACTCCTGTCCGATTGTGAAAGTTGCCGCCTTCTTGAAATCAACCGGTTTTTGCGGTGCTTTTGACAGCACCTGCCGGCCATTAAAAAAAAGACGGCTTCTATCTTCTTCGAAGATCGCGGTATAGACTGAAAGTTTCCCTGCCTGAATCGTTGAGGAGTCCAAATAGTCAAGTGGTTGTTCGCCGGCTTTAAGCCGCCCACGCGACAAATTCAAAAACCCCGCTCTAATTACGTCAGTAAATTTATCCACCGCATGTACGGACCATACAAACTGAGGAGAGTCTCGATCGGTGCGCACTACATATACAGCCGTAACCGCTTTAGCCGCTCGAATTGCCGTAGCAATTGAATCTGAAGTCATATAATCATTCCTGCCGTCAAAGCGGAGGAAGGTCTTGCCTAGCTTCGCATCTACTGATGTTTTCGGCTGTGGCGATACTTCTAGCTGCCTCACGGGCACACTAGAGCCTTGCGATGAAGTCCACTCGGCAACTTTCACATCAGGAGATGAACCCAACGTCTCTGCTTTAAACCAAGCAATTGGATCAGTGAACGGAAGAGAGACACTTGCCTGACCAGCCTCCTGTGCAAGCCCCTCGCCCGCCGTTACCTGGGAGCGGTACTCGTCAGGGACGCTTGAGATCTTGTCCACAAAATGCTCACGTCCTGACTTGTCGATGTAGCGATAAAACTCTGCCGCCGCACGGTCAGCACCGGCAAAGACGAAGACAAACAAAAAAGTCGCAACAAAGCGGGTCATTCTTGGTTTTTCTCGGTTGCTAGTTAGAACTGGTCAGCGCAATGTTAAATTTCGAAGCGAGATGCTGTTCAACATTCTTACGCTCTTCGCCGGACAGCGCTCTTTCAAATAGCATTAGCTCTGCCACCTCTCCTGCCAAGAAACCGCTTGGCAGCCCCTGATCAAACTCCTGGCCGACGCTTATATACGGGGCAGCCCTAAGAGGAGTTGGCAGACCCTGCGACAACATAGTCGATCCGTTGTGGTAAACTGACGCGCTACTGCCATCAATGACAAGAGAATAGATCGCAAAACTAGCGGTCGCAAGTTGCTTAGATTCCGCCCGCACACCTCTTGCAAACCCCAGCCGCACCGTTCCATTCGGCATAAAAGCGAACTTTACCAGGTCGGTGTCACGGTCGTAGTCCTGTAGAGCGATGAGATAGCCAGTCCTAGTTCCCGTGTAGCGAGCCACTATAATTGCGGTAAGCGATCCTGTACTTGCAAGGCCGCCGCTTTCCACGAACATGTAATCATCAAGCCCGTCGAAAGCCACCGCCGGCGCTCCATTCAAGCGCGTAGATTTTAGAATTGGCCGCCGTGAACTGTGACGCTGCGTTAAGGTTAGTGGCGCAGCACCCGAACCGCTCCATCGTTCAACCAATCTATCGCCACCCACTGAGATTTCGCTTGACTTGAACCATGCTGCCAGCGCTGGGAATGCCGCCCCTAAAGCCACGGATGGCGAAGAACCACTAGTGGAAGCCCCTTCTCTACTAAAGGACCAGAAAAGAGCGATATTAATTCCCACAAGAATTGCAAGCAGTATAGCACGCAGCCGCTGGCCAAATCTCATGCCAACGGCTTTGCTTGAAGCTGGGCTCTTCGGCCCCATTACTGTGGGAAGCGGAGAAGCGACCTTGACTGTCGGTTGGGGTTCGGCGAATGAACCACTGAAGGTAAGCGCACTACGGACGCCGCTCTCCATTACCGACTCCAATGCTTCCGAACCTAAATTGGCTGCACGGCGCGCTTCCTGAGCAGCCTGTATATCCTCATTGAATATCTTCTTCATGAAAGCGCCAAGATCTGAAGAGGTAAAACCTGTAAAGTGGCGATGCATGAAGTGCGAGAGGCTGCGATGCAGCTCTTTGGCGCTTTGTGTACGCTTGTTACGATCACGCTCTAAGGCAGCCAGCATAATAGCTTCAATCTCGTTAGGAACGTTCATGCGGAAGCCGCGCAGCGGCGGGACTTTACACTGGCTGACTCTTTCGATCATCTCGAACGCGTGACTACCGTCGAATAGCAGCTCATTTGTGAGCAATTCAAAAAAGACTGTGCCGAGGGAGAAAATATCCGAGCGCTGGTCTAGCTTAATTCCGTCGATATTCTCCGGAGAGGTATAGGGAATCTTCCCTTTCATGTCTCCGAGGCGGGTAAGATCGGCGCTGTTGGAGGCCTTTGCAATGCCGAAATCTACAATTTTAACCTCTCCGCTGTAACTGATCATAATGTTCTGAGGGCTGATATCACGGTGAATTATGCCTGCTGGCATCCCGGTGGCTTCGTCACGCAGATTGTGCGCATAGTCCAGCCCTTTTGCTATCTGAGAGACTATGTAGCAAGCAATTTCAATCGGTATCTGAAAGATGCCTCGTCTGGCACGGCTGAGAAGTTCGGCCAGATTCTTCCCATCCACAAACTCCATCAGCAGATATAACGAACCGTCCTGCTGACGGTTGCCGTATACTTGCACGATGTTGGGGTGCTGCAAGTTGGCGCAGATATTCATTTCGTCCTGAAACATACGGATAAACTCCGGCTTCTCGGCGAAATGCGGCAGAATCCTTTTAACTGCCACGATCTTCTTGAATCCGGCGCTTCCGAGCTGCTTGGCACGGTAAACGTCTGCCACACCGCCCGAACCGAGGCACTCCAAAATATGTAGATCGGGACCCAAATGCAGCATGATCTGAACCGGCGCGTTCTCGCGCTTACTTAAAACATGTAAGGTAACCTTAGCACTCCCAGAGGATTAAGTCGGCGAACCTTTGATTTTATTAGATAACCTGTATCTATTTTATCCTGCTGAAGGCCTTATACAAAGGACTTAGGACGCAATTAAACAGCTCCATTTATATTTCTAAGCTCCGGGTGAATAATTTGTTCCAGGCTACGAAAATTTCCTAGTGTATTCCAACGGATGCCGCCTCCCTACGGCCTAACGCCGGCACCGTCTGCTATGCCACCTACTCGCTGCCTAGCGCTTCAAACAGCTCCGCGACTTAAGTTGACAAGCACTGCCGCCCTTCTTTTATTTTTGACCTGCCTAGTTATAGCCAGTGAAGGCAACACTACAGTCACCTTACTGCAATGGACACCTATCTGCGGTGAATCTCCACATCCACTCCAGCACCAGTACAAAACGGTGGGAGGGCGGATTATCGAATACGACGTTGTGCTGTATAGTAAGCAGCCATGGCGGCATGCACCATTGTGTCTGTAGCTCGCTCTTCGCTGACGGGTCCCATATCAGCCATCCTGCTTCGCTGAGCTTTGTGAAATACCACCTTTGCATCTCATCCTTTGTACCGGGTGCTTGAAATTCCTGCTCCCAAACTATCCGGTCCTTCACTCCCCGCCACATCCCCTTCCCTGGCGAAGTCTCATATTCATTGAGTTCTCCGTGCTTCTGAGCAGGCGGAAATGTACCGAGCTCGGCAATCAGCTTACGGCCGCGAGGTAACGCATCATGCCGGGCCTCTTCGATTCTGGGAAGCTGATTCTTTACATACAGATGAGTTCCCCAGATCAAGCCCGCGCCGCACAGGATAATGAATATAAAGAAATGACTACTATTGATTTTGATGGCCGCCTCTCTCTTACTCTCACTTAATCGCGCACGGCGCTTGATGGTTTGATAGCGCAGCGCTCGGAAATGTTCAACACTCTTTACCAACTGTAAGGAGAACGGCGTTGACCCTTATACACGGCAATAGTGCCGCCATACAGGGCGTCAAACTATTGAAATAGCACTCTTTAGCCACTTGCCAAAATGTGGAATCATGTATCCGGCGTTATTGATAGGCCGTCATAGGACGGCATGGTTTTCATAATAATGACTCTAAGGGCACAACATTTAGCCGCACTTCTTCTTTCGCTTCTGGCAACCCTTGCCGTATTTAACGGGGTGCTGGACGGCAAGATTATTTCGAACTGCGCGCATATGTATCAGTTTGAGCCCTGGTATCATCACCGGGGAGAATTGGTCGAGGGAGAAGTAAGTAACACTCTTCTTTCGGACTCAATTGACGGAGCAGATGCCAACCTAATAGCCGAATATTTCTTAGGCACGTTCCCGGCAATGTCACTTAAGTATCTCTTTGTTTTCTGGACGATGATGTTCTTTTTCTATCTCTATCTAAGAGAGATCAGGATCAATTGGCCGATAGCTGTAGCCGTCTCAATGGGCTTAGCTTTCAGCTCGAGTAATATGCTCTATTACGGCTGGGCACATGAAACTCAAGCAGCGGTGATAGTGCTTTACTTTCTTGAACGGCTCACGAGAACAGGGAAGTGGGCAG
>JAGFJO010000016.1 GCA_024102635.1 Deltaproteobacteria bacterium | reverse complement strand
GAACCCTTCTTGTGGCCAAAAAGTTCGGACTCCATCAGATTCTCGGGAATAGCCCCGCAATTAATCGCAATGAAAGGCTTTCCTCTGCGGGGTGAGTTATGGTGAATAGCCCGGGCTAGAAGCTCCTTACCGGTACCGGACTCTCCGGTAATAAGAATCGTCGTATTGAACATCGCCAGACGCTTAACAGTATCGAAAAGCTCCTTCATACTGCTGCTTTCGGCAATGATGCTCGAGAAATTCGGTTTGAGGCCGCCCGGGGCGAGAAGAGGCGCGTTCTCGCACCACGATTTTCTGCGCTGCTCTATTTTGCGCAGAGTGAGTAAAAGCTCGTCTACCGAGAAAGGTTTTGAGATGTAGTCATGGGCCCCGGCCTTAAGCGCATCAATTGCAATATCACTGCTGCCGTATGCCGTCATAAGCACCAGATCTGCCTCGCTATCCAGCTTCCGCATTTTCTGGATAAGGTTAATGCCATCCATTTCAGGAAGCTGCAGATCGGTGAGCACTATGTCGAACTGTTCTCTTTGAACCTGAGCAAGGCCTTCTTTAGAGCTGCAGGCCGTGCTTACCTGATATCCGTGGCTTGTAAGGCTCCCGGCAATGGAGGCCCTTAAATTCTCATCGTCCTCAATTATCAGTACCGACAATGGCGAGCTTGGACGTTGCATACTGATCCTATCTCGCTCCCAATGATATATACGAAACCGTGCGCAGTACGATGTCCGGCCCGCCGAACAGATAGATGACTGTGGCAAGAGCCAGATAAGGTCCGAAGGGAAGCGGATGACTCATCTTCCGCCCGCCCAGAAGCATTAACGCTACGCCTATCACTGCTCCCAGGATTGAACCGACAAATATCGTGTACAGGCTGCACTCGGGACCGAATAGTGCGCCGGTCATAGCAAGCAGCTTTACATCTCCCATTCCCAGCCCCTCGATTTTTCTGATTCGAAGATAGAACTCCGAAACGATCAGTAGAAAGCCCGCACCTGCCGCAATGCCGATCAAACTCTCTGCCATCCCGCTTACGATGGGGTAACTAAATAGATTGAAGAAGTGATTGACAGCTGCAATTACAAGTCCGAATACCGTGCCCGGAAGCGAAATCACATTCGGAATGATATAGTAGTCGTAGTCGATGACTGTTATGACGATTAGGGCGCAGCAGAATAAGTAAACGATTACTCCTGTCGAGGTTAATCCATAAGTTGCCAGAGTTAATATTGCAAAAAGAGCGCTGGTCAGCTCGATGACCGGATAGCGAGCCGAGATCGGAGCGGAGCAATAGTTACACCGTCCTCTAAGCAGCAGCCAACTGAAAAGCGGAACGTTGTGCCACCACCTTAAAGTCTTAAAGCATGAGGGGCAAAAGGAGCGGGGAGGGGAGTTAAGCGAAAGGTTCTCATGTGGAACTTGAGGTAGCGGCGGCCCGAGATCGTCGAAGTAGGTCACTTTCTGGTCGGGATCGGCAGCCTTCGCTTCTTCTGCCAGTTTCTGTTCTTCGGCAAGGCTGGCAAATGGAAGCCTAAATATGCAAACCGTAAGGAAGCTTCCAATAATAAGGCCGAATATAATTACAAAGATCGGTATGAATTGCGGCGCTAGTGTAGCCATCAAGTTAAGCTCCCTAATATTGGATTATTGCACTCGGCTAGGCGGTTTAAATTTTGCGTACCAATTTTATGTTATCAGCCCGGATAGTTAGGGCCAAGATTGTAAAATTTTGCATAGTTCGCCGTTCTACTAATTGCCAGATTAAGAAAAAAGTCATGCTCTCCTCCCACGCCGTTTTGACTCGCCAATCCGCTATAAATGAGGTATTCGTTGCCGAGCGGAAGCAATATGGAATGGCTTAAAGGGAGAGATAGAATCGAGCTGCGGCAGGAGCTTGGCCGGCCAATCCGGCTCGGCGCGCCCTCCGAGCTTGCAGTCTCCGATGCCGAGCGGGTGCGGACTTTAATCCGTAGCGGTGATGCAGCCGCAGCAAAGGATTTTTTTGGGCTGCTGCACCCAATCTATTCAGCGGTCGTCTCCACCTTTCTTGAGTGGGCGCTTGCAATGCCGAATGTGCTCGCGGCGATGGGTCATGAAGCGAGGGTCTCTAAAGTTTTGAGTCAGTCATATAATTGGTGGCTCGAGGGAGAGGACGCCGCAACGTCCGTTTATCCGGCAGCAGCGCTACTCAAAGAGATCTTCAGTCCCGAAAATATCTCAACAAAGACCGTAGTTTCGTACCGGGAGGAGCAAACCAACGGAGTGTCGCAGTTAGGTGAGCAGCTGCTTGGGCCGGTCAACAACTTATATCAGGAGGTTTTGCGCCTTATTGACGAGGACTGCCTCGAACCGGCAGTTTCTTCATTCGAGGTATATCTCCGCGAGGTACGTCTTCGCCACGACCTTATCGGCCAGTATGTTTCGTCTGCCATCTCTGCGATTGCCGACATTGTTAATCAGACGATTGCCGAAGATGTTATGCAAGAGGCGCTTGAAAGCTGCGCTCTTCTTAAAGGCATGTGGAGCGTATTTGAAAAACTTCCCCCGGAAGCGCTCGCTGCTACGCTCGCCGAGCATTTGCGCGCTCACTATTCAGGGGAGGGACGGCAGGGAGCGGTTCAGATAATCGAAGAGAAGGATTGTTTTCGCCTTATTTTTGAACCGTGCGGCACCGGCGGCGCAATGAGACAAGGCAAAGTGCCGGGGCTTAGAGTTCTAAAAGAGGCTTCTCCCGCTACCTGGTCACTTGCCAATCAGGTTCCATCTTACTGCGCGCACTGCGCAAAAAATGAGATCACCTCGATAGAGAAGATGGGATACCCGGCATGGGTGACAGAGTTTAATCCTGATCCGGATAAGCCTTGCGGCTGGACGGTATACAAAGATCCTGCGCTTATACCGGAGAGGTATTTCGCGCGCCTCGGCCTCTCAAAAGGCGATATCTTAAAAAAGTGAGCGGGGTATCTCCCTAATATAAGTTTACACCCATTAGGCTTAAAAAGACTTATGGGAGGGGCTTATGGTAGAGTTTAAGGAGGGAGCGGATAAGTGCAATTTCGAGGAGAAACCAAGCCGTTCTAGAGACCCTTCGACTCGCGTTGCTCGCTCAGGGCAGGACCTTCGACTTTTCTTACTTCATTCGAGCCGCTCAGGGCTCGACGGCGCTCCACTAAACGGCGCTTCGAATTGGCCATGAAAGTCGCGAAACAGGCAAAGGCTAAGTGGAGCGCTGGCCTCCGGCCGGCTTGAAGCTAAGTGTTGAGGATAAAACTAAGCCGTTTTAGAGTGTACGGTCTCAGGTGAGACTTTACAGGATTGATGGCCGACTGCCCCCTCTGTGTTCCTCTGTTCCGCGTTAAATTAAAAAGAAGGCACAGAACTATCGCTAGAAAACCGATAAGCACCATTTGGAATTTTTTTGATTATGCGAGGAGTAATTTTTTAACACGGAGGAAAGGAGGACGCAGAGGAGTTATTAATGAAAGATGCAAACTCAATCTAGGGATTGACCCCGGCCATATCTCGTAGCTGGCTGGATATGGCTGCCACTCAACTTCATATGTCGAACACTTTCAGATTAGGCCGGAAAGATGTGCCACGCCGAGGATTAGCACATAGGCACTTAGGTTTAAACTTAGTGTTTACAAAACCTTATCCGGCGCGGCAAGGGCTGTCAGACCTGCTCAAAATTGACTAAGAGCTGCTTTTTGAGACACTTAGCTTCAGTTTAAAGTTCCACTTTCAGCAGTGTTAGACCCCACCCCGACAGATACTCCTCGCTCTAGTGTGCCGCCTTCTTTGCAGAGGACTGAGGGGCCGGTAGGTGGTTCTCACCATTCTTCCTCCACTACTACTTTCGAAAATGGGGGCAAAGCGGATACCGCTCTTGATGTTGCGGTACCGGACACCCCTCTCGCATCTCCTTCCTCCGGCGGAGTTGCAGGATTACTTCGAGCGGGGGTTGGTGGAGTTTTAGCACGATGGTCGCCGGCGTTGTCGAAGCGGTGGCTTAATCTGACCGGAGCAAAAGAGGGTGACCGGATCAAGGTTGCGGAGTCTGCCATCTCGGGCCGTGAAGAGCAGGTATCCTCCATTATCTCAACATTCAATATTGAGCCATTAGCGTTCATTCGTTCCATAGGCGCACACTCTCCCATCAAAGCTTACCGAATCTTAAAGGAGCTCTCTCCGGAAGATCCGCAAGCACAAAGCTTCTACCTCTCTCTTGCGCTGGAGCGTGGTATCGATGATGCATACAAGGCGGTATCTTTAGATCCGCCGCGAGAGAGTGGGATTGCCCTCCAGCTTTTCAGTGCAGCATCGAAGGACAACCCGTTACGGGCCATAAGGACATTCATACAATGCTCATCCCTTCCAGAACCTGCTTTAACCGCAGCATTTGATCGCGTGATTGAAGAGAGCCCCCTCGAGCTCCCGGCGGAGCATGCTCTGATGAAGGCTCTAAGCAGATCTCAGAGGGAGCGGCTCACCGAATTAGTGATTGCGGAGAGACCCGCGCTCTTTTTTGCTCATCAAAGCGAGCTTTGCAAAGACTCACAGGGACATGATGCGGCTGCGTTCCGCCTGCTCGAAGATCTTGGGGGCGGGGCATTCCTTAAGTTCCTCCATCGCTTTTCGGAGGTCACGTTTGAGGCAAAAACTATGATCTCAAAGGAGCTCCTTCGCGAGAATCCGATTGAGTCATTGGAGGCGTTTGATTCATTAGTTGCCTGGGGGAAAGGAGCGGTACGGCTAGAACCGGATTTCGACAGTAATCTTGTAAAGAGGTATTGGCTTCGAATTCTAGCCCATAGAGAATCCATAGGATTTACCGACCCGGCAGCGATATGTGAACTTCTCACAGCTAAATGTGCCACCCATCCGGATAGGGTTCTTGAGCACCTCTCCTATCTGGGTCTTGCCGCTCTTCCCTTTAAAGACGAATTGGCATTGAAGCTCGCCGAATGCGTGCCTGCTACAAGCCGAAAGGTGGCCTCTGCGCTCAAAATCACATCGCCTCAGACACTTGAAAAGCTACTAGAAATAATGTCCGCTGCGCGGCCCAGTGCTGCCCTAAGTTGGTGCTCTTCCCTAGCTTTTGAAGTTTCACAAGAAACAAAAGACCTGCTCATTATTAGTTTTGCCGAGAAGAGCCCCTGGAAGTTCATAGAGAAGTTTCAGGATATGGGCAGCGGAGATACAAACGCCCTGTTTAGGGCTGTCGTACGGTGCGCAGAGACGAACTCTTCCCGCCTTTGCAAAGAGAGAAAGCTTTTGCACGGCATGCCGCAAGCGATACGCGAACAGGCGTTTGTAAAATGCGGGAGAAGAAATATTTGGACTACCCTTGATCATGCTCAAAGCTTTGGAGTAGCAGGGTCGCCGGCCGCCAAGGCTGTGTTTGCGCGGGCCTCAAAGGTCGACCCACTACGCGCATTGCAATATATCGAAAAACTTGACTTAAAGGGTTCCGCCGAGCACAGGGGGGCGCTGCTCCATTTGGCGGCGAGAAACTCTTCTGATGCGATTGCATATATCAAGAAAAAGGAACTGCCCGAAGATCTGAGATGTGAAATTCTCACGCGCTGCTTGCGGCGGAATCCGAGCCTGTTGCCCCGCGCGACCATCAAGCACCTGCCTGCGCCGCTGGCTGCACAAGTTGTAGCGGCCGCAGCCAAGGGAAATATCGAAAGAGCGGCTGAATTATCCCAGAGAGTGCCTCAGATCATCAGGGAGAACGATCTGCTTATTACCGCTTGTGCGCTTGAGAACTTTAAAGCGGCACAATCATCTGCGCGTAGTGAGGCACTCAGTTCTTTTACCGAGCCCGAACGCCTTAATCTTCTAATTGCTCAAGGAATTATTAGGGGACGATGGGAATCGGCATTAGACGCTGCCCGTGAACTGTCAAAGAAGCTGGCCGGACCAGAGGGCAGTGTAACGACTACCGAGGCGCTGACGATCACCGATGCCATTATAGAAGCGGTATTAAAGCGCTCAGATCTTGCCGAATTCGAGAGGAGTAACGCGGCTCTTTTTAAGGAGATTCGAAAGGCCCGCTGCATTCCGACCGATCTAATTCAACGGACCTTTGATCACTTCGGGCCCGATGATCACCCATTCATTCTTGATCTACTGAAGCAGGGCGGTAGCACCGTCGCGGAATTAAACTGCGAGATACTATTGTCGGTGTACGGCTCCGAGGTTGATATTCTGCCGATCGACCGCACCATTATTATGGAGTGTACCAAGCTCGGATTCCGCGGACTTTCACCCCGGCTTCTCCCCCGTATTCGATCGGTCTTCGAAACTTCAATTATAGAAGGGCGAGAGGTCTTAAAGAACTACCAAGCGCTCGCAGAGAGGGTGCTAATGGGGCTCCCGATACCGGCGGAGTGGGAGAACTCTCCTTTCTATCCGGGGCTCATAGCCTCAGCCTTCCGGCCGGTAGGAATGACCGAGAGGGTTGTTAGAGATATACTAGACACAATAGAAGATCAATCAGAGCATCTTGCGGACTTTCATGTACGCAGTGAAGGGTATGCAGTCCGCCTTGCTGAGGTCGAGGAAGTGCAGCTCCATGATGGCCAGAAGGTGGACTACGCACTATACGCGGCTCTCAAAAGTACGCTATCCGGAGACGGCAAGGAGGCTCCTCCACTGTATGCGTCAGTGGTTATAAAAAGACTTCTGCAAGGAGCCTTCGATCAGCTCGATGCGGCATCGTTGTGGGCGCTATTTGGAAGAGAGGTCCGTGACCCCAGAATCGCTGCCGCATCGCAGCAGCTTGCTGGTCTGGATGTAACGGGCGCATCATTATCGAAACTCGTAAATACTCTCTCCACCGCGAACGAAGCCTTCTCCGTCATTGCGTATGATTCTGCAATGGAACTGGCCAAAAGCGTTATGGGGCCCGATTGTGATCCGCGGCGGCGATTCAGGGTGGATTCAAAATCCGAGGCCCATGTGCGGCGCATACTGCATCTTACACCGGAGCGTAAGGTAACAGAGAGCGAGATACTTCTTGCCATCGGCCTGCAAGCAGAGAAGCTATTTAGGAGAGAGAAACAAGCTATTCAACATGAAGCTAAAAAGTTCACGCAGCATTTTGCCGAGATGACAGATCGCTATGTGATGTACATATCTAAAAGCAAGCCCTCGTACTTTGGCCGCGCCGGAGCCGGTCTTTGCACTGCCGAAGATAACTGGTCATGGAGATCTCCGACCTTTCTGCAGATGATGATGATCGACAAAGACAAGCACAAGATAGTGGGGAACGTGCAGCTTCACCTGTTCGAGAATGTAAACGGCGAAGCTTCTATTTTAGCGCGATTAAATCCTACCAGCTCGTTTATCGGTACGACGAATAAACACGTACTCGCTGAGCAGATGTTGAAAGCGGTATGGGAGTTTGCTGATGATAACGGTTTAATACCCTACCTCCCCGAACAAACTGCATGGCATGAGCTTACTAATAGGGACTCCTTTAGCGGTCCGCTGCAACGATTCTATGGCAAGTCAGAGAAGGTGCCCGAGCCGGTGCAAATTGCGGCGAACAAGGAACTGAGGGTAGTACGGAAAATGTTACGGCCAAAGGCAGCCGTTCACAGCTCAAGCGTCTGAATTTGCTGCGTATTGAGTACCTTCCTGTGTGCAGTATAATTTCCAGATGTTTGAGCGTCGGAAAATAGACAAACATAACCATGACCAAGAGCTAAAGGACAGCTCTTTAAATCCGCCCGCTTGTCAGGGTGAGGTGTCTTGGGAAGGCCCTGCGAGAGGAGGGCTCCTTCATAGTTACAATTCCCATCGCAAAAATTATCTGGCCCAAAAAGCCACCAGGTCAACGCAGTATACGTTTGGGGATGTCCCATCATTTGATGTGCTTAAGTCCGAACTTGAAACTCAACTCTTTAAGTTAGTTACCGCAAGAGCGGGGGAGTTTCTACCTGACTCGGAGGCGCCCTTCAATTTGACCCTCTTTGGGCACACTCGTAGTGCATCTGCCACCTATATGGGCATGGACAGCAAAACAGGCGCTATTCGGCTCGGATTCTACCTTCATACCGCTCTGGCGGCCCTTTATCACACCGATGCAAGTGTCAGAGAGAGCAACCTTCGTGAATTGACATCCGACGTTGACCACGAATTGCGGCATCATCGCGACGCAGAGATGGTTGCAGTACGCTCAAAAGTTCTAAGGGCGATCTTGTCTAGCGAAAAATGGAGCTCCTTTTACGAATCTACCGCCTACCTATCAGCAGATTATCTATTTGATTTAAGAATAGAGGGGTTCGCGCAATGTGATGGTTCGTGTCTTACGCTTATAGGCCGAGTTAGCGATAGAATCAACTTACTAATACAATCCAACCCATCCTTCTTTCTGCAACAATCGGAAATGGCTAAAGCAGGTATCCAGATGCTTGGAACAATGGCCTATATAGACCGGGATTCCTGGTGGCAGTATAAAGCTCGGCATGGTTTCTCAGAATATCTACAAAGCCTAGCTATTATAAAGGTTGTTGAGCTGAGCGAGCTTTTAAGACAGCGAGGCGACCCTCCCGCTAGAGCAACCGATCTTGCAGAAAACTCCGGGTATAGGCAGCAATCTCTTTATAAGGACTATAGAGACTCCTATTTTTCGCTCCTAGATCAGATCGCAAACCTCTCGTCCCTCTCGGAATTTTGTGACTTCTACTTGGACCGGGCAGAAGACCTCCGGCTAAAGCAAGATGAGCTTATACTTACACCGGAAGTTGTAGAAAGAATGAAGTCTCTTGACTCGTACTTCGATCGTTCCAGCGATGCGAAGTGACGAAGATATGAGGGGATACCGGTCTAACGAGACAAAATTAGCTCGAAAGTGACAAGAAATTATCGTTTTTTGCCCGTTTCCATTTTATTTAACATATCTTGCCGATACCTATCGTACTGCGTCTTGGCAATAAATTCATACATGGCAGGAGGTGGTTCGGATTGAAATTCGCCATACTCAGAATGGATCGGTCCACTTATAATCGCAATGCGCTTCCCTGGTTCAAAGTTCGATCTAAGAGCGAGAAGCGAACCGTCACTAAAAAACCAGTATACTGGCTCTAGGGACGATGCACAGGCGTACCCCGGACCAAGCAATACGAGCGCATCGGCAAATGTCTTGCCATACAGCTGCTTCCGGTATGACGCCTCAAGCTTTGGTAGAGCTCCTTCAAACTTTCGAAACTTACGCGATAATGTTTCCGATTCAAAAGTTACCTCATTCCATGCGTCCTGAGGGCAAACGATGCTGAGCTCTTTCCCAAATCTTATACGTTCAGCCCTTACGCATGGGACCAGAATTAAGAAACTCAGGACTATTGCCCACAACAAAAGTCTTGGACAGTTCATTGAATTGGTAGCCATCCATAATAGCTGAGCCGATGGATTGGCAATTTTTAGTCTTTTCACTTTATGTCTTAAGCGGCCTAACAAGTAAGCAATGTTAACCGCAAACAATACCAGTACGGAAGCAACTCAATTAGCGGCTCCCGCTCCAAGCGCCCTTCGCGTTAGAATTGCTTGCTTTAAAACCTCCCGCCCAGCTGCGGTTGTTGCTCGCCATGGTGATTGTAAAGGATCCTCGCTCACCGCTCGCTCCGATATAATTGCCTGACATTTTGCGGCCGATAACCTTACCAAAGAGTGCGCCGCCCCCGCTCCAGCCGTATGTGGCCGCCGTGTTCCCGTCCGAGTCCTGATTAAAAAATATCGGTCCGAAGTTGGTGTTCCACGAGCCTGCGAAATTGGCTGTGGGCACGTCGGTGAAGCGTTGGCACTCGGTGAGGCTGACAGTGGTTCCGGCAGAAACGCTTTTGCCGGCTGCGGGCTTCTGGCTTTCAATCTCGCCGAAAACATTTTTGCAGTTCTTTTGAACCACAAATGCATTTAGGCCTCTTGAAGAGAGCTCTTCGCGTGCCTTTTCAGCACTCTTTCCTTTTAAGTTCGGAACTTTGGCAAGCACTTCAAAAGAGTATTTGACCGTTGAGCAGCCGACTCTGCTTTTTGCTACAGCCAGTGCGGTGTTGAATGCAATGCCGGATGGCGTAAGGTTCTCCGCTATCCAGCCAGGAATGTCCGCCAGCGTGCTTATAAGATCGTATTGCTCGTACGCGTTTAATAAGGGGTGGTTCCCAAGCTCGACGCAAACCTGGAGCGTTACGGGATGTGTGCCCGGTTCAAATCCGAACTGAATCGGCTCGACAAAGGCCTTCTTGCCTGCGGCACGTTTCGAATTCACGTTATTAATGCCTTTGCCGTGAAAGACTAATGTGTACTTGTAATCCATCTTAACCGGCGGGAACTTTTTATTGTCTATCGATTTTGGAAAAAGCTGGTTAAGAGTGGCAACCATTCCGGGTGTGAGACCTAGCAGAGTAGCTATTGCATCACGGTATCTTTTAGGGGCCCATATCACCTTGGTGCCGTTCTTATCTCCGCTGGCACGTTCAACGATGGCCTTAAGCTGATAGTATATCCTGCCACCCTTCTTGATCTCTTTAGTGACATCAAGCCGCTTTAGCGAAGGGGCATTGCCGCCTATGAAAGCACCGGTGCTAGAGGTTTGCACTACTCCTTTCGGGGCAGCTAAAAGCGGCGATGATTGGCACATCACCAGCAAAAAGAGAATTGAGGAAAAAAATGCCTTCATAATGCCACCTCCGAAGCGAAAATAGCGCTGCAAACCTCCAAGGTCAAATGATAGTCGAGGTGGTACCGACAAAAAGACACTTCTAGGTCAAGACGAGCACTCTATTCCTAGAGTCGGGACATAGCGGGATGCTTGCAAGAAGCCGTTTTTATATGGAAATTCTGAGGCAGAATCCAGAACACACCTCAGTTCAAATACCGGCGAGCTGAAATGATACATGGTGCCTATGAAAAACTACGAGTGCGATTCCGACATGGTCACCTGACCATACTTTGTGGCGGGCCCACTAGTTTCCGCTGCACTACGGCGAGATAGACTCCGTGAGCTACATAAAATTTACGAAATAGCGCTGCGAGGCTCTGCTACTCCTCTTTCTTCTTTTTCAGCCGCTCAATAAGCGACGCAAAGCTCTCTTTACGGATTATACCGGCAAACTCATTGCGGTAGTTGGCGACTAGGCCGATGTTTTCAATCTCTACATCGTACACCCGCCATGAGCCGCTTGTGTTTTGAAGCTTATAATCAATGGGAAATGTGTCTCCCTTATTGGTGACAGAGGTTTTCACTTCAGCGCGTGGAGCGTCCACTTTCTCTTTAGTAACTTTGACCATCCCGGGCTTAACTGTTTCGATTTTTCCGAGATATGTTTTTGCGAGGAGATCGGAGAATACGCTTACAAACTCCGCCTGTTCCTCGGGAGTGACCTTATTCCAATGAGGGCCGAGAGAGCGCTTTGCCATCTCATCGAAGTCAAATACCGGATTAATTACTTCACGAAGCTTCTGCCTGCGAACATCCTTGCTGTCGTCGCCTGAATTCTGCTGGACAATCTCAACGATCTCATCAATGGTCGCCTGAACCTTTTGCAGCGGTGTAGAGTCGTTGCCCGCAGTCTTACCAGCCGCAGTCTCCGCGGTGGCTTGTCCGGACCCATATGCTATCGCGCATACAATCGCAAAGAGAAATATATTGAACCGGGAAACTAATTTAAATGAGGAAAGCGAAAAGCTGCGTTGGGAAGCACTCTTAATATTCATCAGTTCTCTCCTCCTAAGGCTCGCCATTGAGCCGGATAATCTTATTCCACTGCTTTTGGTTCTTCGTCTTTTTCGCCAGTTAAACTATGGACGATCTTTCCGATAATATCTTCGATATCGATTACCGATTCCGTCTCCGTCATCCTGCCGCCTTCTTCGATATAAACGTCCGAGGCTCCTCTAGATATCTTAACGTAGCGATCTCCTATTATACCCTTTGTACGGATTGACGCGATATCGTCATCCTTGATTTTAACGCTTTTGTTAATGCTTAAGGTCACTACGGCCTCCGGGTCGTCGAGCCTAATGGCTGTCACCTCACCGATCGGCACCCCTGCGATCTCCACCGATGCGCCGTACTTTAACCCCGATATATTGTCGAACTCTGCATATATTGGGTATTTGTCAGAACCTGTCAGCTCAAGGCCGCCTAAGCCGACAGCTAGATACGCAGTTGCGGCGAGCCCGACCATGGCGAATAGCCCGACCATAAACTCGATTGTGAATTTTCTCTTCGGGATAGTGATGTGCGCGTGACCCTTCTCCGACATAGGCTCACTGGATTTTGATTGGTCCATCAACTCTACCTTCAAGAAACTGACGTACTGCTACATTCTGTGTATTCATTAGATCTTCAGGCGAGCCTTCCTCAATGATATTGCCGTTGAGGAGCATAACAACTCTATCTGAAACTTGAAAGACTTCAGGTATTTCGTGGCTTATAACAACTCCGGTAAACCCCCACTTCTGCCTGCAGCTTATAATAAGATCGTAAACCTCTTGCCCCACAAGGGGATCGAGCCCCGTATTAGGCTCATCGAAAAGGAGCACTTTAGGCTCAGTGATAAGGGAGCGCGCCATGCCTACACGCTTCCTGATACCCATCGAGATCTCCTCCGGGTAATTGTATGCATAGGATTCCAGGCTTAGGGCCTCCAACATAAAGAGCACTCTATTGTGAATGTCACGCCTTGAGTGTCCTCCCCGCTCTATTAGCGGAAAGGCGACATTGTCATACACCGTAAGCGAATCGAATAGCGCCGCAGATTGAAATAGAACCCCGAGCGATCTTCTAATTCTATTCCGCTGCCTTTCACTTCTCGCTTTTGTAATATTCTTGCCGAAAATTAAAATCTCTCCGTTGTCCGGTTCGAGTATTCCCATGATGAGTTTAAGCAGTACGGATTTCCCCACTCCGCTCGGACCCACTATTGTGGTTGTCTTGCCCGGCTCGATGTCCAGATTAATACCATTCAGTACAATCTGCGCGCCGAACCGCTTATGTATGTTGCGGATGGAGATCAAAGTACCGTCCTATTCGTAAAATACCCGGGTCAGAACGCTTGTCAGAAAGTAATCGACAACCAGCACCGCTACCGAGGCGGTTACTACAGATTGAGTTGTTGCTTTGTTAACTCCGACGGCGCCGAATCCGCAAGTATACCCTTTGTAGCAGCTTACCCATCCGAAAATGAAACCGAACACTATTGATTTGATAATGCCGGAGTAAACGTCGAGCTTTCCAACCGCCGCAATCATCTGACTCATAAATGTTCCGGCACTCAGGCCCAAAAGTCCTGTCGCGACGACATATCCGCCGGCGATCCCGATAACGATGAAAATTGAGGTAAGAAGCGGCATAGCGATAAGGCCCGCGAGAAAACGCGGCGTCATCAGGTACTTCATCGGATCCACCGCCATCGAGCGCAGCGCATCTATCTGTTCAGTGATGCGCATTATTCCTATTTCTGCTGTAATTGCCGACCCGGCGCGCCCTATCACCATCAGCGCAGTGAGCACCGGGCCAAGCTCTCTTATTAAGCTTAGCGCAACAGCCGAGCCGGTATAGGCGGTGGCTCCAAACTTGGCCAATGTATATTCGGCTTGAACAGCTAGAACGGCGCCAGTAAAAATGCCGATAAGAGCGATCACTAGACTGGAGTTAACTCCGATCTGAAAAAGCTGGGTAAATAAAAGATAAGGCCTAAAAGGAAGGGTGAAGGCGCCTCTTATCGTCCTGAAAAGAAAGATCCAAGATCTCCCCCAAGACTCTGTGATGTCCAATACCGTGCGGCCGAACTTTTCAGTAAGAACATAAAAACTCATTTCAGTCCGAGCCCGATAAAGTAATACTCGTTTGAGGTCTGACGCGTCGAGTCAAGCTCGCTGCAAACCGCCTTATTAAACAACGGCTTGGCTTCTTTGACAAATCTTTCCGAGTCCCCCCCTTTAAACAGCTTGCACACGAAGTTACCCCCTCTTCTGAGCGCCGTTTTCGCCACTGCCAAAGCCGAACCGGCAAGTTCAACTGACAAGCTCTGGTCGACCTCTTTTATGCCGCTAAGCTTAGGAGAGAGATCCGACAGGACGCAGTCAAACTTGCCTCCCGCGAATTCTAGTGCTTTGGCAATTGAATGCTCTTCACGCATATCACCGGCGATAGTCATTATCGCCGGTTCGTTAAACGGCTCAATATCGACAAGGTCAATTCCGACTATTCGCCCGTTATCTCCTATAACTGTGCGCGCAGCTTGAATCCAACCTCCAGGCCAAGCGCCGAGATCGAGGCACTTGGAGCCTTTACTTAAGATTCGATACTTTTTCTGAAGCTCAAGAAGCTTGTATGCGGCGCGGGATCTAAACCCCTCTTCTTTTGCCCGCTCGTATAAGTGATCTTTTCGGTTATACCGTCCAGCCATGTTCGCCCTTCCTTGGAAGACTACTTGAAGGTCAGGTAAAAGCAAAGAAGAGGCAAAACGCTGTTTGCTAGAATTTTCTTTCAGTATAGAAAAAAGATTGAAGTTCGAGAGCTATTTTGGTATAGAATTTTAATAGAACAGAGAAGTGCTCGCGACTAAGACGGCCTGTTTACTTAAAGCTATTGGGAGAAAAAGGTTATGGCATCGGACTTTCTTTTAAGCGTTGAATTTTTCGCAGCAGTTGTCACTTTTCTCTATCTTCTTAAGCTTCTTCTCCATGGAGAGGGCGGATTCGGCGAGAGCATGTGGAGGGGCGGAGTCGAAAAGCGTTCCTTGCTCAATCAGCACGTTCATCCCCGGGCGAGTGCATAACTTTTCATTGCGATTTACCGTTGGGGCGGCTGAAAGTTGCCGATTAAGCTCTCTATGTTAGTAGTTATTCTCCGGAGAGCAGGGGCACAGAGACAGTTAAGATAGGCATCTGATGAGGTTTGTAGGATGCCGCCTTTCTGTCTTTGTGCCTCTGTTCTCTTTTTTACTGCTGATAAACGTTGCAAAATGAATCCTTTCAGCGTCAACTAATTCACCTAATGAGCGCAGTTAAGCAGAGCAGTCACTTAGAGAATTTAAATCCCCCGCAGCTTGAGGCCGTTACCCACTTTAAGGGGCCCATTTTGGTTTTAGCCGGCGCGGGGAGTGGTAAGACCAGGGTGCTCACCCGGCGCGTGGCGCACCTTGTTCTTGAACACAATGTCGCGCCTTACTCGATTCTAGCTGTCACCTTCACTAACAAGGCCACAGAGGAGATGCGCTCAAGGCTCTCTGAGATGTTGGGACCTAGAGCGAGGCAGCTATGGGTGGCAACCTTCCATAGCGCAGGACTTAAGGTTCTTAGGACCCACGCCCACCTGCTGGGATATTCCAATAACTTTGCCGTTTATGATGAGCAGGATAGCAAGGGAGTTTTGAAGGCGGTGCTTAAGGAGCTGGCGATAGACGAGAAGACGATCTCTCCTGCCGAAGCGGCACGCATGATGGATCAAGCAAAAAACTCGCTGATTCTTCCGCAAAATCTTGCGGAGCATTTCGAGCGCAGCCGCACTACCAAGTATAAAGACCCCAACGAGTCCCTCTACGTCGAGATCTACCAAAACTACCAGAATGCCTTGATGGCTTCGAATGCAATGGATTTCGGGGATCTCCTTGTGAATGCCGTGCTGGTGCTTCAGCGCAACAAGGAGGTTTTAGAGAGCTACCGGCGGATTCTAAAGTTCATTCTGGTCGACGAGTTCCAAGACACCAACCACGTTCAATACACATTTATCAAGCTCCTTTCCGAGCCGCGACGAAACCTGCTTGTGGTCGGAGACGACGACCAATCGATTTACGCTTTCAGGGGCGCAACGGTTAAAAACATCCTTGAATTTGAGAAAGACTTTCCCGATACGCGGGTCATCAAACTCGAGCAGAACTATCGCTCTACCGGGAACATAATTGAAGCAGCGAATTCGGTAATCTCTAAGAACACAGCGCGTAAGGAGAAGCGCCTTTGGACAGAGTGTGAAAGCGGGCCGCTAATTCAAGCGTACTGCGGCCACGATGAGGGGGAGGAGGCTGATTTTGTAGCCGGCGAGATCGCCGAGAAGCTAAGCCAAGGGAGGGCGCCTAAAGAGATAGCAGTGTTCTACCGAGTGAATGCGCAGTCGCGGGCATTGGAAGAAGCGCTTCTAAGCGCCGGAATCCCGTACCGCATCTACGGGGGCCTTAAGTTCTATGAACGAAAAGAGATAAAGGACGTAATTGCGTATCTCCGCCTGATACTGAATGACTCCGACTCGCAGGCGTTTTTGCGTATTGTTAATGTCCCTACTAGGGGCATCGGTGCGCAGTCAGTACAGTCAGTGGTTTCATTGTCCCGGCAGAAAGGGTGCACGCTCTTTGAGGCGGCCCGCGAAATTGCCGGCAGTTCAAAGAATATCGCTAAATTCGTTTCCATCATCGAAGCTCTAAGAGAGCTGGCCGGACAGCATACGCTCTCACAGCTAATAAGCGAGGTGCTGGAGAAGACCGGATATAAAAGCTCGCTTGAAAGCGGCAAGGATGTCGCAGCGCAGTCGCGTCTTGAAAACCTTATGGAGCTGCAATCTATAGCCCGCTCGCTGGAAGAGGAGGCGGATTCTAAAGCTGAAGTTTTGCGGCTATTTTTGGATCGTGTCTCACTTACCTCCAGTCAGGAGCTGCCCGTTGAAGAGAATAAGGACGCACTGGCCGAAAAGGATGCAGCTCCGGATGTTGTATCGCTGATGACGCTTCATCTTGCCAAGGGGCTCGAATTCCCGGTCGTGTTTCTTACAGGATTCGAAGAGGGCCTGCTTCCTCACTACCGCTCCATAGAGGAGAACGGGGTCGAGGAGGAGCGGCGGCTGTGTTACGTCGGAATGACGCGCGCTCGCGAGGAGCTTTACATCACTCGCGCTCAAATTCGCGGAATGTTTATGAGCGGAGATGTCTACCGCGGCAGCGGATATTTCCGCAGCGTTAGCCGGTTCGCTTTTGAGATTCCCCCAAACTGCATGGAACTTCTAAACAGAGAGTTTTTCAGCGATGAGTTCAATGATGATTACCTTGATATCGAAGAGCTAGTCGAGGAGGAGCTGGTTTATGCCGGGGAGGAAGAAAGAAGGCTCCCCATAGGAAAGAAGAAACGGCAGGCGACAACCCTTTTCACTGCTGATGAGATTGTGAACAGGAAAGGTGATGCAGTGAGAGAGGACCCCGATGATAGTGGAGGGTAAGCAAAGAGCCTCATTCGTTTTGGTTGCAGGTAACAGTTGTAGGTAACATCGAAAAACTCTCTCTTCTGTATGCCTCCAAGAAGTGTTTATTGGACCGGCTGTAATTGACAGTCGTCAACTTGAGCAGATTTTTTCAGGCAATACCAAAAAATATCTTTGTAAGAAAAATTTTCTCTGCTACGTTCCCTGCGAACAAAAATCACAGGAGCGAGCATGCGCCGCACAACCCTCCGCCTTTCCGTCTACTGGCTCTTTATAATTTTTGCATTTGCGGTTCTACCGCTTCCGCGTTTAAGTCACGCGCAAGATCCATGGATTAAATTTTGGGTCTCAACCACCGGCCCCGATGGAGGCCCCTTTAATCCCGGTGCGTATGTTACAAGCGGCTGGTCGCACCCGTACTCGACTACGAAAAGTGGAACAACGATCGCGCAGTCGCTTACTTATA
>JAGFJO010000142.1 GCA_024102635.1 Deltaproteobacteria bacterium | reverse complement strand
AGGAATGGACTGGTAGATCTATAATGCCTGAATATTGGTTTCCATATACCGGTCGGGGGGTACCAGGGAGTTCTACCTCAGTAGATCATACCTTTGCAGCAACTTCTTAGAGTCCGACACGATAATTAAGCTATGAAGAAGAAGCATGCTGCGACGGCATCGAATAGTGCTAGAACGGAGATCTCGCAGCCAACAGGTCTCCTTGAGGTTACACGCCAAAAGATTAGGCTCCGTCATCTTTCTCGTTTCACGGAGAAGCAGTACCTCGGCTGGATACGCCAGTTCATACGTTTTCACGGCAAACGTCACCCAAAAGAGATGGGGGAGGCGGAAATTGAGCAGTTTCTATCATATCTTGCAACAAGCCGGAATGTCGCACCGTCGACGCAGAATCAGGCGCTGAATTCACTGGTTTTCTTATTCCGCCACGTATTGCACCGTGAACTTGGAGAATTTAAGAGCATTCGCTGGGCCAAAAAGAAATTTAGGATTCCGGTTGTTCTTACGAGAGCTGAAACTTCTGCGGTGCTTTTAACATTTAAAAGAGGATCGGTGCAGAAGTTGATTGCACATATTCTTTATGGCTGCGGCCTTCGCTTGGCGGAAGTCCTTAATCTTAGAATCAAGGATGTAGATTTCGGTCAGGGGCTGATTGTAGTGCGCGATTCAAAAGGGGCAAAAGATCGCGCCGTTCCCCTGCCGAAGTTACTTGAAAAGCCGCTTAAGAGGCAGCTAGAGCATGCAAAGAGGGTCCATGCCGGAGATCTGGCGGCCGGATTCGGCAGGGTATCAATGCCGTATGCCTTGCAACGTAAGTACCCCGCAGCAGACAGATGCGAGGGATGGCAATTAGTCGGCGTCCTGAATTGCTCTAATGCAAGTGCAAATGCGGCGCAGGGCACTTTAGAAGCGAACGAGCTTGCGAATGCAAATAAGACGCTTCAAAGACAAAGAGGATGGGATAGAACAGTCTCATATAGGTTAGTAACAAGACTGTTCTACAGTGCCTATCTCCAAATTAGGTCGCGAGTTCTCATGCGGCTTGGGAGACGCACGTAGATAAAAAGGCATGGCGGGTATGGAGTGACGAAAATTCGTTATTGCTTGCTTCAGCGAAAATCTGCATAAAGGCAAGCAGGTGGCATGAAAAACGTGCGTTCACCTGCTCTGAACTTCTAATGTTGAAATCAAGAGCAGAAACCTAAGCACCAAGCCGATTGAGAGCTGCGGCCTCGTCATCCGCTATCTCAAAGGTAGTGGTGAGACGAGTGATTCGAAACGCCTCCAGCACCGCCTCTTCAATCCCAAAGAGGCAGAAGTTGCCCTCCTTGAACCGCAGAAATTTGTGCAGCGTTATCAGCTTGCCTAGCATTCGAGCCGCTATAAACCGCACTTGCGAGAAGTCGACAATCATTCTTGTGACTTCATAGCCGTTAACGAGCTCAAAAAGCTCTTCGGCAGTTTCGTCCACATCTTGCTCGGCGAGCAGCCTCTTATCCAACAATTGGACAACGGCTACTTCACCTTGACGGTTGCAAGCGATGTGCTTAAAACCTCCGTTCATAACGCTTCTCCGAATTAGTAGGAAATGGGATCCGACGATGATGCAACTCTCTGCGTCATCGATAGATCCCATCACCAAGGAATGAGAAACGTTATCAGACCTTATCATGCCAACTGCATTCTGCCGGGCCCTGTGGAGCAGGCAGAATGAAGCCGGACTGAAAGAGTGATAGCTCAGGCTCGCGGGGAAAACAATGCTGTTAATCGATGGGGTCGCTGTTTCGCGCGTAAATCAACCCATTAAGCCTTCGTGCTTCCTTTAGAAACTCGGTTAACGCGGAGCTGTCCCCTAGAATCGCCACCAATCGGATTGTGCCATCCCGCATGAGCGGCGCCATGGCATCTTGCTCAATCGCTGTGTTCCTCTCCTGCAGGACAAGCAATATTATGCATCCATGATCTTCGGACCAGCCTGCAGCGGCAGCCAGTACTCCCGTGCTGTTTTGCAGGTGCGTTTGCGCCGCACTGCGCAATTCAAAAGTATCGTGCGTCATGGGAGTAAGCCCGAGGCCGGTAATAACCTCAGAAAAGCTACTTACGGTTTCGTTGCGCGGCGCTGCCTCGAATAGATCCGGCGCAAATTCGGTCCAGCGCAGCTCTCCGTTCCGTTCGTAAACTACCTTTAGACCGCACGGATATTCACAAGCGGACGCCACCGAGGAGAGTTCAGAAGCTGATATCGGGAACGTTGATAGAGATTCATCATTATTCTGGGTCGCTGCCATCTGGGCTGCCTCAGTCGTTAGATAAGCTTTGAAGTAGACGTTGCCGGCGGAAGATTCGTCAGGTTCCTCGGAGCTAAAGAATACAAAGCCGATCTCCCCGTCACCTCTATTTTTGCACAAAACATGAAGGGTAGTGTCCATAAGCATGGAAACCGCCCGGCCAGCCAAGTGTTGACTCTCCGGCTCCTCGAGAAGATACAAAAGTGCCGCCAGCTTTTGATGTTCACCTCCACTCGGCCGGTCCGTAAACCCTTCGTCCATGGTCGGGGGAGCGACGCTTGAGTCGCTGCTAAGGCCTTTTGCACTTGGTTGTTGTGGATTCATAGAAATGTCTTGTCGATTCTCGAATTCTTACGTTAACGGCCCAGCATACAGGAGGACATCGCGCTAATCAAACTGACCATGATTTTTTCACGCACATCCAGTTACTTTACGGTTCTTTGATCCCGCTGCATGTTGGGGTAAATTCAACAGATGACCAAATTCGTTGCCGGGCAGGCAGTACTGCTGCCGGGCTTGAACCGTAAGGGAACTATATCGGCCGTATTGAAGGATTCGAAGTACCGCGTGTCGGTCGGATCGTTCGAGATGGTGTGCAAAGAGGGGGAACTCAGAGAGTTAAGCCGCGGCAAGGATGAGGTCCGGAAAAAGCCGTTCAAGAAATTAAAGGGCCGCACCTCAGCTACTCTTGACCTGCATGGTTTTAAG
This sequence comes from Deltaproteobacteria bacterium, assembly GCA_024102635.1. Taxonomy (GTDB): domain Bacteria; phylum Bdellovibrionota_C; class UBA2361; order UBA2361; family JAGFJO01; genus JAGFJO01. The sequence goes on along the minus strand of JAGFJO010000142.1, from coordinate 48,688 downwards.
GTGAATGAAGGGCGTGAGGCCCTGCTTCAATTCATAAGTAAGGCCATTATGGCCGGGCATACTCAGCTCACTATCGTTCACGGCCATGGGACCGGTGCTTTGCGGGATATGGTGCATGAAGCTTTGGCGAGTCTTGATGTCGTGGCCTCCTTCCGTCATCCGATGAATAACACAGCCTCAACAAAAGTGTATCTCCACGGAGGAAGGGTCTAATAGGCTGCAGAGTGAGGAGAGTCAAAAAACCTTTTGCAAAGGCGGGCGGGGACGAAACGCTATCACGCTTCGCCCCGCCCGCCGCCTCTTCCATCACTTAGCGATGACCGCCGCGGTACGGGGGCCGCGACTCGTACCACGGGTTCCCGTCAGGGAAGGTGACGTTGGCGTCCACCGTTCCCTGGTGGTTGATGGTGCCGCCGTGGTTCACGTTCGCGCCTCCGCGCAGCGTGACCCGTTCGCGCGTCTCGGTGGCGCCGACATTTCGCAGCACCGACGAGACGTTGCTTGCGGCCTCGGTCAGCTGGACGAACTTAGTCCAGGTGCTCGGCTTGTGACCGTGCACGTACCCCGAGACCTGATCTCCGTTCTGGTCGAAGTTCGACTGGAACGAAAGATCAACGTCGAGAGGCACCGTCTCGTTGGCCAGCGGATGGTTGGGTGAGATCACCCCTCCAGCCGCCTCGCGGTAGGTCTGGCACGCCGCGAGATTGAAGAACAGAACGACCACCAACAACAGCGATGCGGGTTTCCTTTCCATAGGAAATCCCCTTTCATGGATGGCAACGTTCCACAGCCCAATGGAAGTTGCAGGTTCAAAGGTGTAGCTACTAGCTGGGCTTTCGCATGCTTCAATTACATTGCTGCATGAGAAAGCCCGGCCGGTTGCGGCTGCAACGGAGATTAGACTGTGAGAAAATCCGTAGTGCCTCTCCTCCTCTGCACAAGATGAGTCAAAGACACCGCTCAAGAATACCACCAGGTAGGAGCTAATCAAATTTGGCGTAATAAAAGAATTGGGCGGCAAGTTGCAGGAAGTTAAATCCTTCCGGGTGGGTATCTCCACAACCTTGCCGCCAAAGCACCTCCTTGCTTTAAGAAGTGTTCAGTCAACTGCATCATTGGACCGTATCCAGTGCTGCCGGAGCCGGGCCGGTGAAGATCTCGGCGGGGATCTCCCTAAAGGAGAGCCACACAGCCCGCCTGAGAGAGTCATTGAGCGAATCCCATTGAGATCTGCGCGCGGAGTCCCACGTCAAAAACCAGGCATCGAACTGCCGCAGGGCCCCTTCATCGTGGTGGTCTTGTCCCGAAAAGAACTTAGCCTCTTCAGGGGAGAGCTGCTCAAAACTCTCTTCGACTGCGGGTACTACCTCTATCAGCCTCAGGGTCAAAAGGCCCCTGGACCAATGAGCAAAGGTAGCTGTGGAATACATCGCGAGGGCATCAATCTCGTCTCCCTTTTGCGAGGCATCCAGCGCTTCGACCAGCAGATCCGCATGAGTGCGCCAAAGCTTCGTCTCTGCTTTTGCGACACTCCCCAGATCGACCGGACTTTCCTGCACGGCGAACTCCATCAAGCCGGCCAGAAGCTGCATGCGGCGGGCAGCATCTACGAGGGCTGCGCCTTCTTTGCCCTGATACTCCTCAGGCATCCATTCATGCGCACTCCGCACTTCAATCTCCCACCGCCGATCTTTCACCGACTGGTCCGGATTTTCCCGTTTGATGCGGTTGTTAACCCAGATACGGGTCAACTTCCCGATCTCTGCGGCAGCATCCAGCTCGTGATCAGTGAGCTCGAGCTGCTGCTTGTCCTCCTCAAGCCGCTTTCTCATGGAAAGAAGCGAGAGATTCTGCGCGCGGAACATATATGCGCGCACCTCATCATCCTGCTCCTCGCAGTACTTCACCGCCAGCTCGCTTTGAGCCAGCGCCATCTCCAGGATCGCCTCCGGATCTCTGGGATAGAGAGGATCTCGCTCGTAGACCTTGACGTGCGAGAACGAGCCGCACCCCACAAGGGTGCTCACAAAAAGCATCAGCGCAGTTTCGATAACCCATCTGTTCATAATAGTGCTCCTTTCAAAGGGTGTTGGTGGGTTTGCCGTCTGCTTCAGTTCGAGATAACTCAAGTAGACGGCAAGCGCCTCCCTTCGGAGCGTTAGAACCGAATTCTCTGCAACTTACCGATATTGAAAATAAAAGAGCGGCCGCCAAGTAAACGGACCAAGCCAGTATGGTACTCCCCAACGGATTCTTACTCAAAACACCTTTGATTTGACTAAGGAGTGAAAGGCGATACGATATGGTGGCTATTCTTTAACTTTCGATGCGGTATGTTATCAACCCTGGAGCCACCTTACAGCGCGCAATATTCAGAAAGCGTTGGGGCTAATGTCCGCCCCGCAGCGAAGCCACCTCTCACACTCGCTAATGGAGGTGGGATTAAGGACGCCGCCATAGTTGGCAAGCGCCTCCTCCTGACATTAGGCGCGGGAACCCTCGAATATAAGGCCTCCCCGGCAAACTATGACCGGCGAGTGAAGTTTAAGGTGGATGGAGCAACTAGAGAGATTCCCTCCGGTTCACTTGTACGGGTTGAAAGAGAAACGCCATCCGGCTCCGAAGCTCTTTTTATTGAAAGGAGCACCGGCTGCGTATTCTCTGCCGGCATGACAAGCGGAACGCAGGTTTCCCTAAGAGAGATTGCCCGCACTCCAAGAGAGAATAACTCCTCGGCTCGCTCCTCGGACGGCTATACCGTCTACTCCCGTGAAATAAAAACCGTAGGGATACTTCTCACTAAACACTCGATCATTGAGGGAGGAACCTCGGCGATTCTAGGCGATACCCTTGTGATTATGAGAGGCGGTAACAGGTTGGAGTTTGCGCTTGACCGGCAGCGAAGCGTTGAGGCCGACCCTGTGCGCGGTACACCGAAGCTGCTTGCGTTTACCAGCAAGCTTTTCGGGACAGTTTATGTTTGCCCCAAATCAAAACAGATCTATGCGGCTCAACGTGTTTGGCGCCACGATGGCACACAGGGAATTGCTCTAATTCGGGCAGCAGCGCTCCCGGCATCAAAGGAGCATAACGATGCCCGCGCAGCGATAATGCGAGGAGAGCCGATACCTCAAAGACCGATCTCCGCGCCTAGCCCTTCAAAACCTACTCATCAGCCACAGCCGAAGTCTTCTGTAGCTCCGGCACCGAAGGCAGAAGTTCGCCGGGTAGCGGAAGAAGCAGCAGTAGCGCCACAGCCGGAGCAGCCTTCACGATGGGCTCGATTCCGAAAAGCAGCCGCCGTCGCTGTTCTTGCGGCCGCGTCGGTAGTCGGAGCCGCACGCGAGAAGATATCAGAGATGTTTGCTGCGGATGAGAGCCGTGAGCCTGCGAAAAAACTTATGGCTTCATTGCCCGAAGCTCCACCTGCGCCCAAAATTGCGGTTAGAGCACCCTCTATCGACAACGCTGCAAAGCCTGTGTCACCGCCCAGCAGCAGCAAGACTTCGCTCGCCGTGAGAGAGTCCGAGTACAAGCGGCCGATTGAAACTGGTCTGATGCCTAAAGTAACCGACCCGGTAATCGAGCCGCTGGTGAAGACGTCTCAAATATCTAAAGCTGCCGCTGCAGAGCCGTTCCCGGAATTTAAACCCTCCCTTACTTTACCTACAGAGTCGCCGAAACCTATTCCCGTGGAGCGGGAGCTTGTAACACCCAATCCGGCACCCATTGAAACTGAGGTTAAGCGTCCAGTGCAGGGGCTTCCAAGTTTGCTACGCCCCTCACGCCTCTTATCACAGGAAAAATCAAGCACGGCAACGCGCTTGGTAGAAGCGTTAGACCGCACGAAGGGGGAACAACTTTCTTCGTCCGGTGGAGTAATGCTAGAGCCGGACTTATTAACGCCCGAACACCTACTCGAGGGTGGCAGAGCGAGGAGCCAAGCAGTAGCCACTGCACTACGCAGCAATAGTTCGGCTTCGATTTCTACCGCATCGGCGCCGGCTGCGGACGGCAACGCTATAGTACGCCCCGAGAATTTATTGAAAGGTGAAACGAAGAGCGGCGTCAAATCAGCGCTTCTTTCCGCGCTGCGAGGTAACAAGCTTGATACGGCGTCGGCGCGGTAGGCCGAACTTTCTCTTAATGGCGCTCTGATCCCCATCAACTTCCATCTTTTTTTTGCGACCCAATTTGCATTCAATGATACGCCTCATTCTCTGGGCGCGGCCGTTTGCTAGTATTTGCGCAACGATAAATTCTAACTTTTGGGAGAAGCGTGATGCATTTCAAAACCATCAAATTTCTGGTGCTGAGTCTGGCCACTTTGGCTATTTTGCCGGTTCTTGCTGCCGCACAGCCGAAAGAAGGCGATCAAGAGATTGGGTTGGCGGCCTCTTATTATCATCCGCTCGGCACTGGAAGAGGACTATTTAACTTTGACGCCGCTTACGGGTTTTTCCCGAGCGATGAGCTGGAAATCGGATTAAGACAGAGCTTCACCTATAGTCAAAGCGCAGAAGTTAAAGACGTTTGGAATGCCGTAACGGCACCGTTTGCACTGTATCACTTCTCCGATCTGGGATGGGCGGGCGACAACGCACTGGTCCCCTACCTGGGAGGCTTTATCGGTGCAGTTTGGAACGAAGATGACTTCACCGGCACTATGGGACCTGATGCGGGGCTCAAGCTTTACCTTTCGGAGACTACGTTCCTGAATGCCGGTTACCGGTACGAGTGGTTCTTCGAAGAGATTGGCGAGGCGAATGAGACTCAGGATGCAAACCACGTGGCCCTAATCGGTATTGGATATAACTGGCAATAAAGTACTTATTCTGCGCCGGGGTCAGCGCAGACTTCGGCGTTTTTGCAATCGTTAATCTAGGTAGCCGAGAGTCTTTAGGTCATCGAGTAGCTTTTGATCCGTCTCGACCTCCACGGAATCGGAGGCATTTTCCGGCATGCCGCTCCCTGTCGGCAGAAGCTCAGACAGCTTCTCGGCGCGCGCTAATTCTTCGGTGAACTTGTTGAATGTTTCCCGGAAGTCATTAAGCAGATCAAAGAGTTCGTTACTGATTATTCTTTCCGGATTCTCAGTGCGAATAAAATGCCAATCGCCCAGCACCACGGATCGTTTCCACCAATTCTGGCGGCTATTGGTGCTGCGCAGCCGCTCACTAACGATAGGCCTAACTTCATGGCGTGAAAGCCCGTTTAGGGTAGGAAGTAAACTCTCTCCTTGCCACTTAGGGCTGATAGGGTGTCCATGCAGTTCGGCAAGGGTAGGGAGGACGTCCATGATATGAACATTTTGTGCAATCCTTTTGGCCGGCCACTTGGGGTGATAGAGCATCAATGGCACATGCACCATCTCAGTATAAAGTGTTTTCCCGTGGCCCGTCTTACCGTGATCCCAAAACTCCTCTCCGTGATCCGAAAGCATAATTACGATAGAATTCTCTAACCAGCGATGCTCTTCGAACAACGTCGCTATGTGCTGATCCAAATAGCGAATCTCGCTGTCGTATGCGCATATCGTCTTCTCTTTGCCGCTTTTGCCGGTCTTTTCGACGCACTCGGTATACCACGGCTTTCGTCTGTGGTAAGGTTCGTGCGGATCCATGTAATGCAGGTAGAGAAAATATGGCTTCTCTGCCGAAATCTTCTTTAGAGACTCGTTCACTGTCCGGTTTATCGTTTCGGCCCCTTTATAGCGGTACATAGTGAACTGCTCGAATCCCCGGGAAAAGCCCATCTCATCTCCGATATTCAGATTGTCCGCCACGCCGATAGTCTGATAGCCGGCGGCGCGCATGTATTCTCCTAAAGTAATTTCGCCGGCTGGAATGCGATTGAGCTTTATTGAAGGATTAGCCTTCGCCTTTCGATGGCTCATAATAGCCATGAAACCGGTAATCACTCCGTGATCTGACGGCAGCATAGAGGTAAACATCGAAGCTACTGCCGGCGCAGTCCATGAAGAGGCGGAGAAAGCGCGCTCAAAGACTGCACTCTTGGAAGCTAGCTCAGAAAGGAATGGCGCAGTGTCCAGCTTGTAGCCATAGAAGGGAAGGTGATCGGCCCTCAATGTGTCAATTAAAATGACGACTACGTTACAATCGCTGCAATCTTTTACCGACGGCACGATCTCCGGCCGCCTATCAGCAAGCAAAAGGTAGGAACCTGCCGAAACCGCGATTAGTACAATGAGAACTATGGATAGCCGCTTAGCTGTGCCGTTCACTTCAGGACAAATTTAGGGTTACGATCTGTTAAGAGTGGTAACATTGGCTCGATGATCCATCAACCCACTTATATCTGATACTGCACCGTGATAAGCCGCGAATTGGCACCGCCAGGCTGCCCCTGGCCAAGTTAAATGGGTCTAAGATAGGCCAAAACCGGGGGGTTTTTGTTGTCTGCCGCTAAATATGCAACCTCTAAGGAAATTTCCATAATAATACCTTCGAGAAGGCTGCTCTTTGCCATTTGCAGGGCTTGAGCGGCGCTTTTTCTTGTATTGGATGGCGCCATCGATTACAATAAGGCGTTGAAATTCTTAAGTTCTAGGCCGCTTCGATTACTCGTTCTGGACTGAACGGCAGTTGGAGTGGGGATTCGGATTACGGTTTACTTAGAAGTTGCTCTTTTTAGTTGTATTTTAAGAGGTTCGAGGGCTCTTGAGTTCATTAAGCGGTGACCCACTTGCGTCAAAGACCGAGAGCGAGTTCGCGCTACTTAAGAAGAACCGTGCTCGGCGAGTATTTAAGGGACTCCTTCTCGCCATCTGTGTTGGAGCAGCCGGGCTTCTAACCTTTGCCTCTCTTTTTCTCGGCAACAATTATCAAATTCAGGTCGATACAGCTCGCCGTGAACTGCTTTCCAAAAACGCCGGCTGGGCAAGTGAGCTTAGCTCGAGTCAGCTTGAGTCGCGCTACTGGCTGCTTCGGCACGGTACAGCGGGAGAGGTGGCACTATTCGACATGATTAGTTCGCACATCTTTGCGAGCGCCAACTCATTTGCCAGACGCAATGATTCCAGCGAAAGCTCTCTTGGAAGCATCTCTCGAGCGTACATCTCCTTTCATAAGGGATTTTTACGATCTTCATTTATCGTGATCGCCAGCTGGCGCCTCTGGCTGGTGGTAATGGCATTCGCCTTTTATCGAGGCTGGAGATCTTGGCGAGTTCACTCGGCTCCGGATATTTTAGGCGAAACTGGGAACAATCGCCTTTTCTACTCGGGTATTAGGGCAGGGCTAGAGAATTTAACCCCATCCGGCGCACCGAATAAACACGTGCGCGGCCTCGCTTGCCCGCTGCAACTGCCCGACACAGAGGCAAGGAATTCCGACATAGGCAAACTTCTTGTAGAGTATGGGGCTGCCAATTCGACGAACCTCTCGCTTGCAGGTGTTGTGCTTGCTTATCCCACCTGGCCGGCACATGTTGCGCAGCCGGAAGAAGAGGGGCTTCTTGAACCTCAAATTGCTGATCTACGTTTGCCCTACAATACTCTCTGCACGTTGCGCCGGGTTCTAGAGCTGCATGCAATGTATCGCGAAGAATGGAGTGCGGATCAGATCGAGAGCCATTTTGACAAGCGCGGGCTTAAGTTCGAGCCGGAGTTCTCTACCGCCGGCAAACGGTTCGCGTTCGAACTTCAAAAAGCATGTCACCGTGTGCTGACGCCAAATATGCGGCGCCATATAGCCACTGTGCCGCCGGAGCAAATTGCGACTGTGGTGCTGGCCTTTGAAGCCGGTAAATACATGGCTTATGGGTTTGAAGGTGGGCGGTGGCAGCGCAAGTCCATTTTTCCCGAACTAACGGCGCGCTCGGTACTCCATTCTACCGAAGGTTACGGCAGCGACTATGACTTCGATGCGCGGTTAAATATACGCAGGGCGCTGGTATACGGATCTCGATACAGCGCACTCGGACCGGTGACGGTTCCGGTCGATCTCTCGGAACAAACTCGCGCATTGCGCCAGTGGGTCGAACTTTTAATGAGCTGTCCATACGACCTTGAGCGAGTAGCCAACGAGGTTGAGATGCACGGTATATTGATAGAAGTGCATGCTAAGTGGCTGCAGCTTATTTTCGACAACGTTATGACTGCGCAACCTGCCTTTATGTCCGGATCGTACTCCACTCCCGGCAATCTATTTCTCGTCCCGATTTCGAGTGTTGTACGTTTAGCGCGTCGGGCTATCACGCTTCCGATGCTCCGGCGGCTCGAGCAGCTTATTGTCTCGGTCACTCAGGACCAGAAGCTGCGCATAGCCACCGGCTCGTCAGATGACGCGCTTGACCGCAATCACATACCGGCTCATGCACGAGTCTTCAAACCGTTTTCAGATGAAGAGGTCGAGCAGTTATGCCGCAGATTCGGCCTCAAGCCCGAGGAAGCGCGTGACTGGTCATCGCTGAGAATCGTACTTAACAGCTTTGGCTGGCTGGGGCGCAGGGTGGGTGATTATTCAGTTCCCGAATCCTCGATCATCTACGCTATTTTGAAAGTCAATCCCGGCACGCAAGGAGCAAATCATCTCAATCTGCTCGGAATCCCGGGTATGGTGCCTCTTAGAGCCACTCGCTTAGAGGAACGCTGGGGGAAGAGTTGGCAGGATCTATTTACGATGGTTCAAGGCGCCACAATGGCCGAAGCTCCTGAGGATTATGAACGGCTTCTTCGGGGTATTAGCGATTCTGTGGATGACGATGGCGGAGCATCCTCGACGGCAAACGTAGGTTAGCAATGGCAAGGAAGTATCAACGGATAGATTATAGCCAGAAGCGGCGCGAAGAGCGGCGCAGCGCCATCAATTCGAGCTTGATGACCGCTCTCGGTACGCTGGGGCTTGCGGCCACACCGGCATTGAACGGCATTGACCCGATGATGCTCTTCGGCCTGGGGGCGCTTCCAGCGCTTGCATTCAACGGCACCACTAAAACTCTGGCGCGGCAGTACTCGCTGGAAGCGAAGCGCAAGGCCGAGAGGGCCTTACGGGGCGGCCGGCCGGTGCTCGGGATGCCTCCTCAACGTGACTGTTTTCAGGATGCCCTGCAGGAGGCGCGCAGCAAGGGGAAGAAGGTAATCGACAAGTATCTGGTCGGATTTGAATTAGATACCGGCGAACCTCTGTGGGTAGACGAGGATGAGATCTGCACGCACGGGTGCGTCTTCGCCAAGACCGGCGTTGGAAAGACCCTTTGGCTTGAGTCGCTGATCTTTCAACAGATGGCGCGCGGACGGGCAAGTGGCTGCACCTTTATTGATGCCAAGCGTGATTCCGGCACACTGGCGCACATTATATTAATGGCGCTAGTTACCGGTAGGATAGAGGACCTAATAGTCGTCGATCCGTTCGACAGCGTGCACGCATACAATTTTGTGCTCACAAACCAGAGGCCAGACGTGAAGGCGCGTAAGGTGCTGCGAGCCGGACTTCCCCCGACATCCGATCAAAGCACCACCAAGCATTATGATCGCTTAGCGGCCGATTCAATTTATCGAATGGTGCGCGCCATGGAGAGCTTCGGTTTGGCTTGGTCCATGCGCGACATAGCGGTTGCTCTTTCCGCTTTCAACATAGCTTATCCTCAGCTTCGCAACATGCTGCATAAGATCGGAGCGCGGCAAGCAATGGTAGAGCTGGGGCACCTTGCATCCAGCTATCGAACCGCCAAGGGCATGCTCGACACAACCCGAATCACCGACAATCTGAGAGGAATTGCATCGGAACTGCACGCAATCTCAGGCTCAGAGACAGGGCAGATATTCTGTACAACCTACAGCGACCTTGTTTTAACCGACGCTATTCTTCGTGGAAAGATTATTTATTTCATGTTGCCGAGACTGGAGGAAGCTGAAAGCGCCGCACGAATGGTCAAGGTCTTTAGAGAAGACCTTGAAGTATCGATCGGTGAGATCACCTCATCGCGTATATATAACTTAGAAGACCCTCATCTGGTCGTAATCGACGAGGGATCCTCCACCTTTGGACCAACCTGGGCGAATCTGTTTGAGCTTGCTCGGAAGGGGCGCTTTGCTCTCCTTTTCGGGGCTCAGTCAACCGGAGGTCTTACCGATCAAGCGATTGGCCTAAGCGAGGCTTTTTATGAACGGGTGATGGCCAACGTAAATCTCAAGGTCATGATGAGAATCGGCGACAATCGCACCGCAATGGATATGGCCGAATGGATAGGCAAGGTAAATACCACCAAGCGGTCCCTGGGCGCCGGGATCACCACGGGCCATCAGAGCAATATTCTGCGGGGTACCCTTGATATGCAGGGGAAGAGAACCGCCGGACACTCGCAAACCGTGAGCATATCCGAGGACGAAGAAGATCTCGTCAGTTCAGAGGAGCTGAAGCACGAGATGTCCGCTGAGAAAGGTCTCGCTTGGTTTGATCTAGGCAACGGAAAGATAGTCAAAGGACGGTGCTTCTGGTTCAATTCCGAGCTTCCGGATACCTGGGAAGGCCGCGAGTTTCTCGTAAGGCTTGAGCGCTATGAGAACGACGAAATCGGGCTTGCAGACTGGGTGGACGAAAGAATCCTGTCACAAGAGCAGTTGGAGACAAATGCCAAGTTTGCCCAACGCGAGAAACCTTCCGCGCCGCAGGCGCCTAGTCAACTCCCTCAACAAGCTGCCGAAAAGAGAGGGGAAGCCGTATCGTCAGCCGGCACGCCTGCATCAGAAGGAGAAGGGAGCTCGAGTCCGTTCAAAATCAATCTGCTATCACGCATGGGGCGCGGAAGGGGAACCGTTACCGCCATTAAGAAAGCGGGGGAGAGCGAACCGTCATCTGAGGAGGCAAAAAAAGGCGACAAGAAGTCTCCGCCGAGCGGTAAATTTAAACTGGCCAAATAGTTAAGGAACGGTGTTTTATGGTAAAGCGAGGGCAATTTTACCACTAATGCGCAAGGCTACGAATTAAATTTTTGAAACTATGTGGGAAATAATATAGCATTGGCATGTTAGAAATTCTAAGGTGTTACAGGGAGAGAGCGGCGTTAGCTGCAGCAGATCCGGAAGGTAGAACGAGCGGTACGATATTTTAATACTGTTTGCTTGAGTCCACCTTGCCGGCGTCTTTATGTTTGAGTTTTGAAGAAAGGTATTAAGGTTATGTATCTAGGTGGTATTACATTTTCAATCAATAAATCATTCGGACGTCTCCAACTGATACCGGAAAGTCAAGGGCTCAGATTTTACTATACTCCTATCGTCGATGGAGTAGAGCAGCCTAATTCACCAGGATTTTTAAATATGCTCATACCCCTCGATGCGGTCGGCGGATTATGGGCAACAACTCGGGCCTTTCTATATGGCGTAGAGTCACTGGACGAGAATGTGATTCTGCAGGCAGGCGAGGGCAGCGCAGAATCAGACACTTTAGTCAAACTTTACAGGGATAAACCGCGCGGACAGCAAGGGCGGCTGAGCGGTGAAGAGACCTGCTGGCTTAGAATAGTCACAGGGCGCAGCGAGGAAGAGCGCCGCCGTATCAAGCTCGGGCCGAGAGACCTTTTATGTATAGAGCTGGCCTGCAATGCGGTGCTGGTTCTGGCCGGCGAAGCCGGTACTCACCGCCCGCAACCTGTATAGCAGCGAATTTGCAATCATTCCTGCTTTCCACGCGCACGATCTGGTGTTCGTTTCGCCGCCGTTGGATACTGTAGAGCGACTGGCGCACTGATTTGAATTCGTTATTATTGATCCATGGAAGAGACAGTAGCGATCATCGGCGCCTCCGATAAGCATGACCGTTATTCTTACAAAGCGTTTAAGATGCTGCGGGAGCATGGACATAGCGTAATTCCTATTCATCCCCGCCTAGAGATTATAGAGGGAATAGAGTGTGCCGCTAACATTGATGAACTAATAAACAGCGCACGCAAAGTTGACACTGTCACTATGTACGTTCGGAGCGAGATTTCGCAAAAAATGGCTGACGCTCTCGTTAAACTTCATCCCAAGAGGGTCATATTTAACCCCGGAGCGGAGAACAGAGATCTCGGAGAGAGGTTAAAGTCCGCTGGAATTGAACCCTTAGAGGCTTGTACGTTGGTGCTATTGAGCACCGGGCAATTCTAATTTTTGGCTCAAGCTGCCGAAATAACCCGCAAAACCAGTGGGGCATTAAAGCACGTTGCTGCAGACGCCGATATATATCGATAAGGCATCAAGCTTTGGTGAGGGTAGGCGATGTTCAGATATGAGCCGCCCACCGCGGAAAGGACAATTGGAGTTGCAAGAGCGCCTTCTAACGATCGCAGAAGCGGCAGCACACTTGATCATCTGAATCGCGGCGGGCTACCGGCAAATCCGAAAATACTCGGAGAGCTTAAGCGAAAGCTTAAGGCAGGCGCTTATCGCGATGATCGCGAGAGTCTTATCACCGATCTTAAATGCGATCCTGCTCTCTTCATATACTCTGTAAAGAATCTAAAGCGCTTCGTTTCCAATGCATCTTCAATCTCTCCTGAGGACGGTATAAGAGAGCTGGATGAGAGCGCGCTAGTGGCGCTTTTTGACGTCACTGAAGGCGATATATCTATTCATCGGCTGCGAACTATGTCTCCGGCTCAAAGTTTGCGGCTGCAACATACGATTATATGCTCTCAGAGTGCCGAGGCTATGGCGGAGAGAATTGATCTGCCGGCATCGGACGCGTATTCCGCTGCGCTCTTTCGCCAGCTAGGGCTGAATTATGTCGCTTGGAATTATCCCGAGCAGTACCGCCGCGCGATGCGCGCGCAAAAGAAAGGGGCCTCTTCAATAGAAGCCGAAATTGAAAAAATCCTCGGTCTCTCCACTTTGGATATAGCAATGCGCTTTGCAGCGCAGTGGGGAATTACGAATGAGATACGCCAGATCCTGCGGCCTACGCCGAACAACGTTGTTGGCGCCTCAAGCGAGCATACGAAGGTCGGATTGCTAGAGGTATGTGAGCTGGCCGAGCTGTTCGCCTGCGCAAATGATCCCGAGAACCACCCCGGTGCCGAGGACGCCTGGCACGCTGCCGAGGAGAAGGTAAAGAAGGTCTTTGGCGGTGATCTTGCTCAAACGCTGACTGAGCGCATTGAGACGAGCATAGAGCGATATGAAAGTGAGGAGCTTCCCCATTTTAAGCCGGCTCTTATCCCCAGAAAACGAACAGAGAGTGAGCAACCTCCAAGAGGCAAGTTACTGTTGCAGGCCAATCCCTATGTTTCAAGATGTGCCCCTCAGTTGGCAGCGAAGTTCGAGAGCGTTTATTCGCTATTAGAAAACGAGCCGCAGGCATCAGTACCCGCTCTTAGGGCTCTAGTGGAGCAGGTAATTCCGGCAGCCGGTTTCGGTTGCGGATGTTTTTATCTCCTGGATGAGCGCAATCTGATGCTTAAGCCGGCCCTCAGAGTCGGAGAAAAGGCGCTATCTGCCTATCAAAGTTTCAAGCTTCATCAAAACAACCTAATAACCACTTCACTAGATTCTGCTGTTCCCATCATGCAGCAAGGGATCTCTGTGGACGGCGGTAAGAAGATTCAGTTGTGCGGCGGCCTAGGCAGCATTAAGCCACAAGGGGTCTTGTACCTGGAACTTCAGAGTGAATACTTTGAGAGTACTGATCGCGACCCTATTCTTTACTTTCATGCTGTTCGCATTTCATTGATGGATGTCTTGAATATAGTTTATAGGCGTTAAGCGCCGGGATGGCCTCTCAAACCGGCGCTCCATCAATCTTCTCATAAGAGGAAACTTTCATCTCATATCGCCGAATATAAGAGCGGCCTTGCCGTAAGCAGGCCATTGCTCCGCGGTACCGTTGGCCTCTTTATGAAAGCGGCCCAAGAAGGAGCTCTAATTAAACAATGGAGAATCAGATGAATCGAAAATTTATGATGACGATCTTATCCCTTTTCGTCCTATCCTTGGCCAACTCGGCGATTGCCGAAAGCGCCGATAATAAGGCGGTAAAAGTTGCTCTTAAGGCGAGCCGGATAAATAAGAAACAGGACGAAAAAATCAAAGAGCTTGAGATAAACGCACGGGTTGAACAAGCACGGACAGATTTGCTCTTCAATTCATTCGAGGAGGTCAAAGCTCTAGGCGCTAACTCACTATTGAAAGGAGAAAGGGGAGAGCCAGGGCCAATCGGCCCGCAGGGAGCAGCGGGACCTCGCGGAGAAAAGGGAGACAAAGGAGAGGTAGGATCGAAAGGCGATCAAGGAGCACAAGGAGTGCCCGGACCTCAAGGGCCCGCGGGGTTGCAAGGTGAGCGAGGCCCGGTCGGCCCACAAGGCCCTAAAGGTGATATTGGGCCGCAGGGTCTTCAGGGGCCGGCCGGTCCGCAAGGCACCTCAGGTCTAGAGCTTATTCAAATTCTCCCTGACCAGGATGTAACACTTGCCTATGGAAGGGGGGAGGCATCTATCAGCACCCAAACTGTAAGCGCAAGATTCTGTGCTCTAGTTCGAAGCCGATATGAGGGAACTGGCGATTGTGTGTGTGACATCGATCGTCGAGGTTTACTCTTCACTCTTCATGCACGCAGAATGGGCGGAACCAACTATTGTGGTGTACGCTGTACTATGAGCTGCCTTGGATAGGCACCACCGCCCTGCTTCGCCCATCGAAGCGGGGCGGCACCGACCTACATAGCGCGCCAAATTTCCGACACCGGCGCCAAATTCTTATCCGGCCCTGCATATTAAGATATTGATACTGCGCTAGATTTTTCCTCGTAATCTTGCACGCCAATTGCAAGCTGGTGGGTATCCACAGGTGTAACTGTGACCACTTAAGAATAGTGATACGGTGTTTATGCGAGTTTTTATAGATAACTTTCTGGACCGTACTCTGCCGGGGCTGACCAAGATGCTCGACCTCACCTGGCGAAGAGGCGAGGCGATCTCCAGCAATATCGCTAATGCCGAAACTCCCGGTTATAGAGCCGTCGATCTCAACTTCGCCGGTGAACTGAATCGCGCATTCGAAAGCAAACGTTCGGCTCTTATTGCGCGTACCGATTCGAAACATCTGGACGTTACAGACAACGGTAATGCTCATCTGATTGCAGACCTCTCCGGTGCGACCAAACCGGACGGTAACAATGTTGATATCGACATACAGATGGGGCGTTTGACTTACAATAGCGGTAAGTACTCTGCCGCAGCCAATGTGATTCGCAAGCAGATGAGCTTGCTAAAGAACGCAATTCGCGATTCGCGCTAGCAGTAGAGCGCGATTGTTTAAGGAGGTTAGGTTATGTTTGACGTTTTAGAGGTTTTATCCAGCGGATTGAGTGCCACGCGTACCCGCGTAAATACAATTGCCTCTAATCTTGCCAATGCGGAGACCACACGCACGGATGAGGGGGGCCCATATAAGCGCAAAGATGTAGTTCAGATCGCTAGAACTGCACCAAGCCGCTTTGCCACCGCTCTTGACAGAATGAGCTTAGCAAAACCATCCGTCTATGCGGTGGTCGAGGACCAGGCCGACCCGAAAAAGGTCTATCAGCCCGGACATCCCGACGCGGACGCGACCGGCTATGTTGCCTATCCTAATGTGAACATGGTTACCACCATGACCGATATGATCTCCGCAAGCAGGCTCTATCAGGCCAATGTTACGGCCATCGAGACGGTGCGCCGCATGACTGAGGATGCGCAAAGAATTTCGATAAGATTTTAGTGATTGGAGGCTAAGCCGATGAACTTTGATCCCCTAATAAGCAATATCAAGCCGGTTGAACCGCTCATCAATAAACCTGAGGCTGGCGGCAAGGTCAAAAAGGGAGAGCAGGGCCCCGGATCGTTTGCCGAGCACTTCAATCAGGCGATAAAAGAGGTCGATTCGCTGCAAAAAGAAGCTGATTCTCAGATTGAAGGCATGATGTTGGGCAAGGAGAATAGTTCCCCGCACAGCGCGATGATAGCACTGGAAAAGGCGGACATGGCATTTCAGATGATGAATGCGGTTCGCACCAAAATAATTCGCGCATATGAAGAAGTAATCCGCACGCAGGTCTAAAGAGTATAAGTAAAAGGAGATTAGCTGGTGGCAACAACTCTTGATCCAAGTGCCATTCTCTCGGAGATGATCGCTGGGTACATGCGCCTGCCGCTTGCCCAGAAGATTCTATTTCCTCTGCTATTTATAGGATCGATTAGCGGCATCGTGCTGGTATCTCAATGGGCATCGCGCCCCGACTATGCAGTCCTATATTCAGATTTAAAACCGGCGGATGCGGGGGCTGTAATCGAAGCCCTAAAAACCCAGAAGGTAAAGTACGAGGTGAGGGGAGCCGGGGATACGATCGCTGTTTCTCCACCGGAACTTGTGCATGAGCTGCGCATTGCTCTGGCCAGCGAGGGTGTTCCGAAGGGAGGCGTAGTAGGACTTGAGATATTCGACAATCTGAATCTCGGCGCAACAAACTTCGTGGAGAAGCGTAACTTTCAGCGTGCCATACAGGGAGAGCTGGAGAGAACGATCGCGTCGATTGAAGCAGTCACCGCCGCCCGGGTACACATAACCATTCCAGAAAAAAGCGTCTTTTCCAAAAAGGGGGACATGCCCACCGCTTCGGTAATGCTTCGGCTTCGTCCTGGAGCCGAGCTCGGCCCCAAGCAGATCAAGGGAATATCAAATCTCGTTGCCGGCAGCGTAGAGGGGTTACAGGCCGAGAATGTCACGATAATTGACGTGTTGGGCAACCTGCTTACCAGCCAAGATGAAGAGGGAGAAGATTCATTGACCGCTGAAGCAACGCGCCTTCAGTACCAGCGCGAAGTAGAGCGCGGGTATGCCCAACAGATTGAGCACATGCTGGCCAAAGTGCTTGGCGCGGGCAAAGTCACGGCGCGTGTCAGCGCGTCCATGGACTTTTCGATGAATGAGCGGGAGGAGGAGAGTTATGATCCTGGCGGCCAGGTGATGCGCAGTGAGCGTAGCATCGAAGAGGGGGTCGGAACTACTCAGCGCGGCGGAGTGCCGGGAGTAGTTGCAAACCTTACCAATGATCCGAATCTGCTATCTCCTCCGGCGGCAAATGCCGAGAATGCCTCACGTAAGGAGCAGGTTAAAAACTATGAGGTATCGCGGGCGGTAACGCGGATCTCTTCGCCTCGAGGTAAATTAACCCGGTTAGCGGTTGCGGTGCTAGTCGACGGAACTTATGAGACAGTAGCGGCCGCAGAGGGAGCAGCTGCGCCGCAAAAGGTGTTCAAGCCCTTGGACGGTGAGGTGATGAGTCAGATTGAATCGCTGGTGAAAGCGGCCGTGGGCTTCGATTCATCACGCGGAGATACCATTACAGTGGAGAACATTCCGTTCTACCTTACCGATTCCAGCGAGGCAAAAGCGCTAGAAAGCGAGGCGTTCCACAATACAATATTCAAGTACCTAGGCTACGTAGGGCCTATCATGTTCGTGCTGCTTTTCTTCATGTTCGCCGTAAGGCCGGTGGTGAAGTTCCTCGTAACTCCTACCGAAGCCGAGGTCGATCTCACCCGCCTGCTTCCTACCGGTATTGCTGAACTGGAGCAGGAGCTTGAGAGCGAGAGAACCAAGGCTCAGGTTCCGGAATTCGTGCCTGCCGTTGACCTTGAGCAGCTCGAAGAGATGATGGCGGAGAACTCACGAATCGTTAAGGAGAATCCGCACCAAGCCGCGCTTCTCATAAGGTACTGGTTGAATGATGGACGGTTATAGAATAAGGCGGCTGAATGGCGGATAACCAGGACAAGCACGAACTCTCTACAATCACGCAGATTAGCTACGAACCCACTAAGTACGAGGATGCGACTTGGGAGGTTGTAGGGGAACTGATAGACGAGCAGGAATTTAATCCGCTCGAGCTGGAGGTCCTCAAGGATGGAGAGATGGTAATAGACCCGATGTTCGCCGACTATGGCGGCATCGAGCGTGATGCATCATCGAGACGGTGGCACCTGCCCGAGCATCTAGCTTCCGAGGAGAAGCGCCGGGCGGCAGAAGAACGTGAAGCGGCCGCGAGGAAGAATGTCTTCAGTGATGAAGAACTTAATACTCTATTGCAAGACGTAGAGCTAAAAGCCCGGCAATCGGCCATGGAAGAGCTGGTCCTCAAGCAACACGAACGCTTTACCGCCATTGAGGAACGGCTCAAAACAATTCTTCAAGACCTAACAGTGCAAGTGAAGGAGCAGATACTTGAGATCGAACGCAACTCAGTCGAGCTGGCTATTAATATCTCGAACAAGGTGACTAATTATGTCGTGGAGGTGGTGCCTGAGTACATCGCGGCAATCGTAAAAGAGGCCCTCGAAAAAAGTGGCAGCGCTTCAATCTCAAAGATTAAAGTTAGTCCTCAGGATCTCGAATTCATAGAGATCGTGGGTATTCAGAAGCACTTGGAGGGGCTGGATGGAGGATGGAGCTTTGAAGCCGACCCATCCATAAAATCGGGGTGCGTTGTGGAGACTACGGCCGGTGAAGTCGATTACCAGCTTGACCGCGCATGGGAGCAGGTAAAAGAGAACATTTTGAAAGTTATCCGATGAGCGCTGTTTTTGAAAAGGCCAATGCCGCTCTAAAGCTCACCGAAATGGTCGAGCTTAAGGGCGTCGTGTCGGATGTCACGGGGCTGGTTATAGAGGGAAATGGTCCCTCGCTGCCCATCGGGTCTCGCGTCGTGGTCAGTTCTGGAGTCCAGGAGATTGAGGCGCAGGTTGTCGGGTTCCGGCGCGACAAGATTCTACTGATGCCTTATGGAGAGCTGCAGGGCGTCGCTCCCGGCGCTCTGATAATGGCGCGTGAAGCGCAGTCAAAAGTGCTGGTATCAGAAAAGCTGCTGGGGCGGGTAATCGACGGCTTAGGGCGGCCGATAGATGGCAGGCCGTTAGAAGTAAGCGGAGAGCCTGTTCCGTTGTATAGAGACCCCCCGAGTCCCGTCGAGAGAACCCGAATACAGGAGCCCTTTGATCTCGGAGTCCGGGCATTGAACGGATTTCTTGCAATAGGTGCCGGGCAGCGAGTGGGAATCATGGCGGGATCAGGGGTCGGCAAGTCTACGCTGCTCGGCATGATAGCGCGGCACTCAAGCAGCGACATAAATGTGATTGGGCTAGTGGGCGAACGCGGACGCGAGGTCCGTGAGTTTATCGAGCGCGACTTGGGGCCGGAAGGAATCAAGCGATCCATTGTGGTAGTTGCAACTGGGAATGAGTCGGCACTGCTTAGAATAAGGGCCGCATTTCTTGCAACAGCCATAGCCGAATATTTTCGCGATCAGGGCAAGAAAGTAGTACTAATGCTTGATTCGGTGACCCGCTTAGCAATGTCTCAGCGCGAGATCGGGCTTGCAATTGGAGAGCCGCCCAGCACTAGAGGGTACACGCCCTCCGTCTTCAGCATGCTGCCGAAACTGCTCGAGCGCGCGGGAACCTCTTCGGGTAGGGGCACTATTACCGGCCTCTATACGGTACTGGTCGAGGGCGACGACATGAATGAACCGATTGCCGATGCTACAAGGGGCATTCTTGACGGCCATATAGTTTTAAGCCGCCGATTGGCAGGTAAGGGACATTTCCCTGCTGTCGAGATCTTAGAAAGTGTCTCGCGAGTTATGCCAGACATCGTGCCGAAAGAGGTGATGAAGCTGGCTGCCGAGGGTCGCGATCTCCTCGCAACTTACAGCGAAGCAGAAGACCTGATCACCATCGGAGCCTATAAGCCCGGGCAGAATCCTAAGGTAGATTTGGCGGTACAGAAGATCGATGCTCTGCACGCGTATCTCCGTCAGCCGGCGGAGGAGCGATTCGGCATGATGGAAAGCTGGCAGCTATTGGCGCGTATACTCGCTCCTGAGCAGCAACAGCAGCAGACCGGGAAAGCCAGATGAGACGTAGGAGCGCTAGAGCATGAAGAAGTTTAAGTTTCGGTTAGAGAAGGTTTTGCAGCACCGCGATGCAATCAAAGAGGAAAAGCGCGGCGAGCTGGCTAAAGTGAACGCGATATTGAGGGAGCAGGAGCGGCACCTGGAAAGTTTAAGTGAGGCCTTGCTCAACAACAGTGTACAGGAGAGTGGAGTGGTGGATAGCTCTCATTTCCTTGCGGCGGGGGCCTACTCGGCCAGGCTAAGAGATGAGATAGCTGCCCAAAAGGAGACGATAGCTAAAACAGAAGAGCTGGTCGCCGCTGCCCGTGTTCAGTACGTTGAGGCCGCTAAGGATGCCAAGGCGCTTGAGACATTGAAACGCAAGCGGCGCGAGCAGTACCTTGAGTACATCGCAAAGGAAGAAGAGAAAGAATTAGATGAACTAGTTATTCAGAGAACAGGACAACGAAATCGACAGGAGGAAGGGGTATGAGCGGCGCTAAAAAACCAACTATGACTCGTGAGCAGGCGGCTGAACTTTACAAGGACCTGCAGAAGAGCATGGCAAAGATGCTCAAAAACGAAGCGGAATACTATAAGTCGATGGGACAGCCTGTTCCCGGCGAGAAACAGAGCGATCTGGGCGAGCTGCGGAAGAAGGGGTTCTCACTTAAAGCGCCTGCCCAACCCGCTAAGCGGAGAGTCAGCCGGGGACAAGCCGCCGCAGTGGCGATGCTCGGCCTTTTTGCTGCGGGCAAGGTCGCTCTCAGCGCTCTGGAGTATTCCGGTTTTGCAACCGTATCCAGTGCACAGGCCACACAACAGATTAAAAGCCCGCTTCTTGCCGCCACCCATCCCGGCTACTCAAGAGAGGAGATGCGCCTGCTTACAGCGCTAGACTCCCGCCGCGCTGAATTGGAAGAGCGCAATCGCCGGCTGGAGGAGCGTGAGCAGGATCTTGCTCAACGCGACCGAGAGTTCGCTACACGGCTTACCGAACTGCGCGAGCTGAGCGGCAAGCTAAATTCAGAAAGAGAGAAGGATGAGAAGAAGAAGAGCAATCAACTAGAGCAGCTAGCTAACGTCTACGGCTCAATGAACCCCGAGGAGGCGGCAAAATTGATTGAGCAGCTGGATGTAACTATCGCTCTCCCATTGATTCAGCGCATGCCTGAGAAGCGGATAGGGCAGATACTCGCTTCCATGTCGCCTGAGAGAGCTCTTACCCTTACTAAGCTTTTGAGCAATAAGGACACTCTATAGCCTACGTCACCATGCTCGCTTCTATGGCGCCGGCACGATAGGAGCGAGCATCATCGTCACTAATGTTGTTACACTTTGCGGCTTGTAGCGCTCCCATCGCTTCGCGATAGCGGCCATCGACATCCGCGCGGTCGTACGGATCCGAAATGCCTGTGCTGCTCTGGCGGTATATCATCTCAAGCTGGCGGAAAAGCGCCTCGCACTGCCCTGGCTCGGCGACATGCTCTGCAATGGCCGTTATCGCTTCCAACAGTCTAATGGTTACCGCTACATTTTGCGCGCTGCATTGCCGTATTTGATCGAATCCGGCATCAACTATTCCCCTAAAGGAAGATACCCTTGTAACCATGCGGATTTCCCGTTGCCTGCCATAGCGGAAGCTGGACTGCTCACTTTTGCCTGCTATCCTGCAAATTGATTCGGCGATCCAATCTATACAGGTAACGGCGGTAAAGGGATCATTGATTCCTGGGGAAAGGGCGCGTACTGCAATCTCCACCATCTGATGAATGGCATACTCAATATCCTGCTCGGCGGTGCGCTGCTTTCCTACGATAAAGGCTTCATTGACCTCCTTTCTCAGTACGTCATTGGCCGCGTCAGCGGGCCAGACCTGAACCAAAGTGCTACCGTCAATAACAAATTTTCCCGGTCTCTGGAGAACCTTCATTCTTAGGTCGCATGTTTCGGCCAATTTCATCAAACCTTCTACATCAATCGCTTGTATATAACCACTTTCCTCAGCCTTGATAGTGCCGTAGTCCCCGACGAAGGGATCAGAAGGAATTCTTTTCTCGTCGTTGCGGTGCGGTGCCGGTCCGCCGGTGCCGAGACTCTCCGGATAAACGTGTTCCAATGTGCTTTTAAGCTCCGACCAAGCTCGTGCGATTACCAGGGGGGCCTGCATCGACGCCGAAACGTGATGAATGAAGTACACCAACACGCAGAGGCTTGCGATCGCCAGGATCACCGCCGTCGTAACGGACACGTGGGGAATCGCACTATTCTCACCTCCACGGACAGAGCGCAGCACCAAAAGACAGAATAGAAAGGTGGCCACGAATGTTCCCAACACCAACTGATTCCCCCTGTCTCGCATGAAGTTTCTTAGTATTCGGGGACCGAACTGACTTGATGCCTGACTTAAAGCCGCTATCGTTATGGAGAAAGCCACCCCGGCTACCGTAATTATTGATCCGGCGACGGTGGAAAGTAGCGTCCGTGCCCCTTCTGCGCCTCCGGTGTATAGCCAGAATATCTCCGGCGGTTCGTCCAAGTAGTAGCCGTCTATGACTAAGGTAGTAGAAGCCAGGAGCAAGGCCCCAAGCAGCATAAGCGCCGGAATAAACCAGTAACTTGAGAACAGGGAGTCCCAAAGATGCAGCAGACGCGTCTTCATAAGCTCACTCGCTACCATGAAATAAGGGAAACGTTCATCATTCCATCGGGCCGGGTATGCCATGAATCACTTCCAGCATGATTTAACGCATGGTCGCCCAAAGAAATTTGGGAAGTGTCAGCCCTGAAAGGAGCGCCGGCTCTGAAGCAAGCGTATGACCAATCCGGCCGATAGTCCCGTGGCGGCCGCAATGCCGCCCCATATGTAATGGTCAGGAATAGGATTTTGGGCAAAGTTCATTCCGAAAAACCCCGCCGCCATTGAAGGCAGTGATACCGCTCCAGTGAGTAGGGCTATTTTAAACAAGATGTCGTTTCTCCATCTATCACCCTGGTCCTGCCAAGTATCCCGCAGATTCTCAAGCGCCTGTTTAGTCAGCTCCATGGACCGCACAATACTACTAAGCATCCCCTGATATCGGCCGAGGGCATCGCGCGGCGCACCCGAGCCGAAAAGGTTCCTTTTCTCTTGTAGCGCGCACATTATAGTGTCGGTTCCCTGGATGGCGTGGAGAGCCTTGGCCAAACTTTGAGAGAGTGAACTGACTTGCTGCAGTTCGCGTTCCCCGGGGAGGCCCTTGGAATGTTGCTGAATAAACTCTCGGCTGTGCGCATCCAGCCGTTCAGTAGTAGCTTCATTAATATGGAGAGTTGCTCCAAGCAGCCTGCTGCATAAATGGTTACTGGACGAGATCTCCTCCGGCGGAGCCTCTTGACTCCGCACCTCATTGAATACTCGCGAAATCGCTTGGCTACGCCCGCCGCTGATGGTTATGAAGTAATCGTCGCCTAAAAACGCACATACCGTTTTCTGATTGACCGTTACGGACTCGCGTTCCTCCTCTATCTGAATCTCGTCGAGCCGATTTACCAAGTAGCGCGAATAGCGATAGCTGTTTGGTGGATGGCCCTCCTTGATGCATCGAATAAGATCTGCAAACTTGATGTCAAATCGTTGCGCCACGGTTCTTAATACTGCCTCGTTAGGTTTCTCAATATCGAGCCAACGAAGCGGCGCGACTTTTGCCGATTCCGAAAATCGTGGAATGTCGAGCCAACGCACCCGGCACTTTGGGCCCAGTTCTTTATGCTCCTCTCCGCGAACTACTCTCGAGAAGTTAAACGATATCTTATCAAGTGAGTCGCCCAACGTGCTGGCTATTTCAGCGCCGCTATTTTTGGCGTCTTCCAGAAACTGATGCAGCTCGGAGTGAGTAAGCGGCCCCGGAGTGTCGCATGTCTTCTCGAAGAATGAACTCACCAACCCGCCGGTGGTCCGGGAAGGGAGGCTGCTAATCAAGATCTCCGGCTTCTCAGAGGAAGGGGATCTTATTTTTATTGTATCCAACGTAGGCGCAGCCGATTCGCTGCCGAATGCAATCTCAAAAGCAGCGTTTCTTAGATCGAAGACCTGTTGATCAAGTGAGGTGCATGGGGTGGGACTCTGATCGAGGTGTTCGCTCTGAACCGTCTTCTGCCCCATAGGCTCAGCATATTAGATGGCCGGAGTCTTACCGAACACTTCAATTGACCTTAGAATAACGATTCGGCCACTTTTGGTTGGGATGACGCCGCATCAAGGAACGGTCTCTATAAGCCGCTCTTAGAAGGCGCGGGACCGGTTTGATCTCAAGGAGTTAAAGCCAGGGGAGCTGCTTTGCGCACCCATCATTCAGCTACTGCAATACTCCGGAAGGTTACTTCTAATTGACTAAGCCTCCAAGTGAACATATTTTGCTACGATCATTGTTCTTTCTCTTTCCTCTCGCGGGTAATGCAATTTAGATGCATCTCTCTGTGGAGCGCTCTTCAGAGAGATGCAATCAAGCATGCATGGTTACATTAGAGGTTACACCGCCGTGTGTTGATGAGCCTGAATGGCTTATAAACACACGGTGGTGCACTAGCAGCGAGGGAAGTTCCCTCGCGGCACGCCGATCAGGATACGGGGTTCACGCCATACAAAAGGAGTCAACCATGACTACGGAACCCACACGAACGCCTTCCGAAGAAGGCAAGACGGATTTTTATCCGAGGAAGGGAGGAGGAACGCCTCCTCAGCCGCCTATCCAGCACGAGCCTCCAGAGGATGGGTTGGAACTCGAACCGGATACGGTGCAGGAGCAGATCGTTCCCGGCACTGCTCCGGTCCCGCAGCCCCAGCGTGACGGCGATACCGCCGACCGCATTCGGAGGTACGCTGCCGCTATCGGCCTCCAGGATGCTAGCGATCTGCTGCAGCGAGTGGCTGAGCAGACGCTTAAGACTCCGGACGCTGATGGGTTGGCTGAGTGGCTCGTATTGACGATCCGCGCTACTGACCCGACCAACAAGAAGCGCACACAGGCCGCTATCTTGATGGCAACTCTGTGCTTGCGCTTACATCGCCTCGGGATGCTGCAAGAAGTGGATTTCCTGGGCCTCGGCGACGGGACCACCGGAATCGATGATGATTGATCCCGATGAAGGTTGGGGCGGATGGACGGCCGTGCCGGTCCATCCGCCCCTTTGGCTTGATTGCATCTATTTTGTAGCAACGGAAAGTGTCAATTTGACTCGACTTTTTCCGGCCCTGAAACAATAGAGCCTCAACTTTTTTTGACTAGCAATCGCACTTCAAGCAAAATCTGCTATCCGCTAAAGTGCAACTTTCGAAACTTCAGTTTTCGAGAGCCAGGTTGTTCACATTTTTTTCACCTTCATTCGAGCTGTTTTCCCTGCCTTCAGCGCAGTAATCAAGCAACAGGAGTAGTTTGCAATGTTAAAAAATTCGTGGAGCCTTTTTTCCGCTTTGCTTACCGCTTTAACACTGTGTTTCAGCAGCGCCGTTTATGCGGAGACATACCATTTTGTATGGACGCCAAGCCTCAGTGCCGGCAATACAACCGCCGGGGTGGGTAAAAAATTCGACATAACCTTTGATAGCGAGAGCAATCAAATTCAGTGGATTGTAAGATTTTCAAAAGCGCCGAACACCAACTACCTCCCGGATGGGTTTCAGCTGGCGTTCAATAACGGGCCCAACCCGAAGGGGTATGCGGGAGAATTGGCGTTTTTCTACTTTGACGCTCTAAATCACGCCGATCCGAAACTTACGGTCTACGCGTACAACTCGGTGAATGAAAGCAGCTGGTCTGATGGCTCGCCGCAGTCAGGCGCACAGCCAGCCGATAAGATTTTAAGCTCGGAAGCCGCGCCGGGCTCTGCAAAAAATCCGACCGGCTGGATAAAGCAACTCATAGCCTATGATGATGACGAAGAGAGAGTTCTCGGTTTCATTATTGATGGCACTAAAATCAATACTCATACTCCGCTCTATCCGGGCGGAGCAGGGAACCCTTGGAAGGGTGCTCAGTTCGATCTTAAGATCGGGATGTGGTTCCATCCGGTAAAGGGTCTTTCCACGACGTACGGCGCCGATGGATTTCTTACCAATTGGTACCGTTCGATCCGGGGCTTCTATGACACCGCCAACCAAAATGCGTTTATCGAAGACCCTATCTGCCAGGCTATCTCGGGAAGCGGACATACAGTCGTAAATGTAGGAACTCCTTTCCAGGCTAAATTCAAAGGAATTGACAATCAACAGCAGAACCTAAAAGTGACCTATAGCGGTTTGCCGCCCGGCGCCACAGTTACTCCGGCAAATAACAGCACCAACTCAAACCCGGTGAATGTCACTATCAATTGGACCCCTAACGGCTCCCACCACGGTAAGAGCTACAATGTGGATGTGACCTTTACCGACACGGTCGGTGCTAAGGCTACCTGTCCGTTCTCTGTAAGCGTTCCGGTCAACAAGATTCCGGTGTGTAACGCCGGAGCGGCTGCAGCGTATCAAAACCTCGCCTGCTCGGCCGAAACAACTGGCGTGCAGCTCGATGGGTCTGCCTCAAAGGATACCGACAACAGCGGGCCATTAACTTATCTCTGGACAACCAACTGTCCGGGAGGAGTGATAAGTTCGCCGACTGCTCAGAAACCTAGTCTCACGCTGAATTCCAGCAACGCAGACGGGTCACCAGTTGCTTGCACGGTATACCTGCAGGTAAGCGACGGCTATTCTGCCAAGTTATGTAGCGCGGCTGTAAGTATCAACGGCTGCGTCCGAGACTGCGAAGGAACCATTAATGGGGTGAAGGTATTCGACGTCTGTAACATCTGCGGCGGTGATGGTACCAGCTGTCTTGATTGCGCCGGAACACCGTTCGGCACAGCTAAAGTTGACCGCTGCGGAGTGTGCGGAGGAAATGACGCCTGCGTCGACTGCTTAGATAACCCGTTCGGAACGGCGACTATTGATCGCTGCGGGGTGTGCGAGGGCGACGGAACGTCATGCCTCGGCTGTACCAATAAAGACATCACAGCTACTTTGATGGAGCTTGATGGCGGCGCTCATAAGCAGCGCAACTTGGTAAAGCTGGCCACGGTCAGACTAAAAAAGACGCTTCTCAATACAACCACCAAAGCGTTCTCTAAGAAGGCCCTTCGCGAAGCCGAGCGGCTCCGTCAGGAGAACTGGAGACTTGCCTGGAGCGTCGCGCGGGTGCAAACCGTATGCTCTAACACGGTATTCTGTGCCAGCGTCAGCAATCAGGATATTCTGGATGAGTACCGTACCAATGCGGCTACGCTGCGGGATATTGCGCTGCAAGTGATGAATGAGCTTAAGACCCTCAAGCCAAAGCTGAACAAGGGAGACAAGCGCTTGCTGCGGAAGATTGAGGAGATATTCTCAGTCACCACAAGCGATGTGAACTCCGTTCCAGCAACCTCTTCGGTTTGCTTGTAATATGAAATTCTGGGGCGCTGCATTAGCGGCGCCCCTAGATCGCCGAACTGTCGTGCACGACCTGAGCGAGCGCAGCGATTCAAAAGAAGTGCGTCGTGCGGGAGCAAGCGAGTCCGAGATCTTCCGCATAAGTGAAGCGCCGACTTCTAAGTCGGCCGAAGGTTCACGTTCATCGAATTAGCCAGTCTAGAGGTTGGCGTTCCTAGTAAAGAAAAACTACAGCCTGTTTAAAGATTTTCAACTAGATCCATTCTGATGCTTTGTATGAAGCGGCGTTTTGCGCCGACACTCGCTTGCACGAAACTTTCGCTCACTGTATGGCGCGCGGGACTCCTCGACTTGTCCGCCAGGCTCAACAAAATCTCAAAATAGGCTTCCTGCAGAGATGGCTCAAGGTCTCGCAGCACGGAACACATCTCTCTTAAAATCAGTAAACTAATCTCGGCAGAGCGCTTCTGCTTTCGCAAAGCAGCAACTTCGTTGAGTTGAGACAGAATCTCTTTTACCAAAAGAACTAAACAGTATTTTTGGTCAAAAGTAATTCTTGTTGAAAAGTTATCCGTCATACAACAAGGCTCCCGCCCAGGATAGCGGGTCAACAAGCGGATGTTTTATCCGCTATAACAAGATGAGCAAGAACCTTGCCAGCACCGTTTCGAAGCGCTCTGGTTACTGTTACCGGGTGCACCATTCGTAGCGCAAAACTTAATGGTTGTAATCAGTTGTACCCTAGAAGCCTTTTACCCTAGTGAACGCTTATGCGAATTTTTCGTAAGAAAAGCCCGTTGCGGGTCGGACGGCCCGCAACGGGATACAGCTCCAGCCAATAGCACTCGTCTTTCTACGATTAGGGGAGTTTAAATTCTACCTCTCCATGATGAAGATATCTGCGTCTCTCGGTCCGGGAGCCTCCGGGTGCATGGCCGCAGGGACGGCGGTTTGGATGTGCGGCCTATTAGGGCGCACTCGCAGCGCGTGTAACCCCTTGGGTCCTTCGATCAACTCGTACTCTACCTCTTCCCCTTCCTGCAGGGACTTGTATCCGTCGGTTTGAATCTGCGAATAGTGCACAAACACATCTTTGCCTGAGGTGTGCACAATAAATCCATATCCTTTGGTATTATTGAACCATTTAACCTTCCCCAGCAGCTTAGATATTCCTTCTATTCTTAACATCGATAGTACCTCCTTGACTGACCACTAAAGTTAGCCGCGTTCGCGGTTGTATCCTCCCCCGAGAAGCGGATAGCCAAGACTAATGGCAAACTGCATGCCAGGGCATGCGCTCAGTCACGGCCAGTTAATCTAATCTGTTAAAGGTATTGCCGGGCTAAGGTCTAGGTAATTTTCGCAGCGGCATGTTCTCTTCTAAGACACAGGCGTACGGTTTTCCGACGCTTGTTTGGAAGGATCGATGCGCAACCAGAGAATTCCACAGACCGCCAAGGCAGCGGGTAGAATGACTAGACCCAGGCTGAGGTTCTGCATGTAATCAGAGATTTTGCCTACCAACATTGGGGACCAAAGGTCGCCAAACGCGTGTATGCAGAAGATGCTCAAAGCCATAGCACTTGCTCGCAGATTCACCGGAACCGCTTCCAGAATAACCGTATTGATCGGTCCAGTCGGCAGGAACAATAGAAACATTGCAGCAGTCATGGCTGCTTTAACGACAGGCAGCGACTCGGAGAATGTGAACAATACAGTGAGGGGAAGAGCGGTAAGAACCGAGCCGCCCAAGACATAAGCGTAAGCGCGGTTGGTCTTTGTTCGAAGCCTAGTGCTAAGGTAGCCTCCCAAGAATGTGCCTCCGATCCCGGTAAACACCATCACCCCACCAAAAAACTGTCCGGCCTTATCCAGCTCCATCCCGTGCGAGCGCTGTAGAAACGCCTGGCCCCAATATTGATAAGCCCCAAGCGCAAAGGCATAGGCCACATATCCCCAGATTGCATAGTTAAACGAGGGGACCTTGAAGAGCCTTAATATCTCATTGGCCGAGGGAGCAGCCGCAGGTTTAAGCGCAGCATCCCCGTCCGACATCCCGCGAGGCGGTTCATTGAAAAGAAGCACCGAAAAGGCCAGCAGCAGTCCCGGCGCCCCGACCCAGATAAAGGCATAGCTCCAGCCATAAGCAGTACCCGCCCAACTTCCGAATAAGTATCCCAGAGCTGCACCGAGCGGAATGGCGACATAGAAGCAGGTAAGAGCCATATTTCGGCGGTTGGAGGGAAAAAGGTCGGAGATTATCGCCGGGCTTAGGGTAGCGTAGCTAGCCTCACCGATTCCAACCGCAACTCTAAGAAGGAGCAGCGCCGTAAAACTTTCAGCATACCCTGTCAGAACCGTTGCCAGGCTCCAGCAGAAGATTCCGGCCGCTATCAACCGCTTCCGTTCAACCCGATCGCCGAGGTAACCGAATATGGGACTCGTTAGGAAGTAACCAAGTATGAAAGCTGTAGATAGAGCTCCAACCTGCGCATCGCTTAACTGAAAGTGCGCTTTTACAGGCTCCACAAGTGAAGCCAAAATAAAGCGATCTATGTAGTTTAATAAGTTAAGCCCGGTCAGTAGTGCGAGGATTGTTCGTGGCCGGTAATTCATATATACCCCGGCCAGTCTAATCGAAATCGGGGCTGCGGGGGAACACGAGAAAAAAGCTTGGCCTTAATTTTGCGGTCTATCATTCCCAATCCCCCGGGATAATTGCAGCGGTTGCCTATCTCCGCTATATTGCATCGCATAATGAAGATTAACGTTGGAATAATCGGCGCGTCAGGCTATACCGGCGCAGAACTTATGCGGCTTTTGGCGTTGCACCCCAACTTCACGCTAAAGGCTGCTACTGCCGATTCCCAGGCCGGAAAGCAGGTCCATCACCTTTACCCCAGTTTAGGTTCAAACTCCCTTACTCTAAGAAAGCTCGAAGATGCAATGAGCGCCTTGAGCGAGTGTGAGGTGATCTTCTGCGCTTTGCCGCACGGCGAGGCGATGAGCACACTCGGCAAACTATCCAACCGGCTGATAATAGATCTCGGTTCGGATTTTCGGCTTCCTTATAAAGAGCTTTACACGGAATGGTATAAACGTGAGCACACTGCACCATCTGAGTTAGGTAAATGGGCTTACGGCCTTACTGAACTTTTCCGAAGTGAGATCAGTCCCTCATCGCGAATTGCAAATCCGGGCTGTTACGCAACGGCAGTAATTGCAGCTCTTGCGCCTCTCTATCGGGCGGACTTGGTAGAGCCGATCGCGGTAGTAGATGCGGTGTCAGGAATCTCCGGCGCCGGCAGAAATCCCGGGCCCGCCTACCACTTGCCGCACGCCTATGAGGATGTAAGAAGCTACAAGGTAGCCTCGCATCAACATACCCCTGAGATGGAGATGGGCGTTGAAAAATTCAGTGCTAAGAAGGTTACGATTAGTTTCACACCGCATCTTGTCCCGATGTCCCGGGGCATACATGCCACGTGTTCGGCTCCGCTGAGGACCAGCGCTACGTTTAAAGGTGTAATTGAAGCTCTACGCGACACGTATTCCAATGAGCCCTTTATTCATGTTTGTGATCAGCCGCCGGGAACTAAGGAGGTGCGTGGTTCGAATTCAATTAGAATTTCACCGGTCATCGACGCCAGAAGCGGGCGAGTTATAGTCACTTCTGTGTTGGACAATTTGGTGAAAGGGGCTGCAGGACAAGCAATTCAGAACGCAAACCTAGCTCTCGGACTGGACGAGCGTACAGGGCTGCCGGTAGAAGGGGTATATCCTTAAAGAAGAACACTTATGAACGAGAAAAGTGCAGTCGAGCGGGCCGGAGTTTGTCTCGCCACAGGTTTTCTAGCAGCGGGAGAATCTTGCGGAATCAAATCAAGCGGTAAAAAGGATGTAGCCGTCATCGTATCGGAGAGCCCCGCCGATGCGGCCGCAGTCTTCACCCGTAACAAAGTGGTCGCCGCGCCGATAATAGTTAGTAAGCGCCATCTTCAAAACAGGCGGGCAAGGGCGGTTATTATCAGCTCAGGCAACGCCAATGCTGCGACCGGGGAGCAAGGCATTAGAGTAGCGGAGAGGATGTGCGATCAAGTTGCTGCGTCTATTGGGTGCAGCCCCAAAGAAGTTTTGATTGCGCAAACCGGCCTTATAGGTATCCCTCTAGATGAGCAGCTGGCAGTGGATGCGGCGGCTAAAGTCAGCGGCAAGGTCGCCGTGGGCGGCGGCATGGACGCGGCAGAGGCGATAATGACAACCGATACCAGGCCGAAACTGGCGCATGCGTCCTTCGAGCATGAAGGAATTACGGTAACGGTTTCGGGTATGGCGAAAGGGGCCGCCATGCTCTCTCCCTCGATGGCCACCATGATTGCCCTGATCGTCAGTGATGCTTCAGTCGATCCGGCTGTGCTGCAGGGCGCGCTCGATGCGGCAGTTCAAGATTCGTTCCATATGATGAGTGTGGATGGGTGCACCTCGACGAATGATACCGTATTCTTTCTTGCCAATGGAGCCTCAGCGGCACCCCGTATAAGCTCAAAAGGGACGGCTGCATATGAACAGTTCGCGCAAGCGGTTAGGAGCGTTTGCATAAGTCTTGCTCAGCAGATGGCAGGAGATGGTGAAGGGTCCACCAAGTTTCTCACCATGACGGTAACCGGGGCACGTTCGGTATCGGATGCGCGCCGCGCCGCCCGTGCGGTAACCCAGTCCCTGCTAGTGAAGTGCTCGCTGGCAGGAGAAAACGCGTATTGGGGAAGGGTCCTCTCGGAATTAGGGGCTTCGGGGGCAGAATTTAATCCGGCTAATGTAGAGATCAGGTACGGAGAACACCTGGTTTGCAGCGCGGGAGTTGCGTGTCCGCATGACGAGAATGCGGTCGACGAATACATGCGAGGCCGCGAAATCGTCATCACAGCCGATCTGGCATCCGGTCCCCACCAAGCCACTGCTTGGGGATGTGACCTGACTCATGGCTATGTCGACGAGAACATGGCGAAGTCATAATCACTGGTCCAGTATTTTTTTCGCTACAGGCACTTCCATTCCTCCACGTTCACGCGTAGAAAGGATCATACAACTGAATAAGCGTAGAGAGCGGGTCGGTGCGCTTCACCAGAGCCGTGGCTGTGGGGAGCGCATCGGATAAAAGGTTTTTTAGCGAACCGTGTTGGTTCGCGCCGATGCGCAAAGGCGGAGTACTCCGCCAGAAAGGCGCTTGCATATGGATGGATCTCCATGGCGCTCAGATGCCTTGTGCATTCTGAGGGCCGAGGAAACAGCCCGGAAGATTCTGGGAGGCCCTGAGTGGCTGCGCATGACCGCTAGGTTGATCGATGAGGCCGAGGTGCTGCATATTTCGCACCACTTTGCCGTAATGGCGGCTCACTTTTGCGGAATGGATGGACCATATCCCTCGTTCTATGAGCTCGGCTTCTGCGAGCGGGTGGCGAAAAAGCTTCGCTACTTCTGCGGTCAATTTGAAGAGCGGGAAGCTCTTCTTTTCAGCCTTAGGGAGCGGTTGCAGCAAAGCTCCGGAGCGCGGCTCAGGGCTATTCTGGATGCAGTTGAGGCGATGTCGTGCGACGCAGCGGCGGTGATGAATTCGTTTCACTTTACTGCGGTAAGCTGAAAGGAGTAGACAACGGGCGCGGCGCTAAGGCTCGGAGGTTAACACTGGTTTGCCTGTTTGCACCTCTGAGTTCCGATGCGCCTCGCTCATACATGGGCCTATTGACTTCATCTGCGGATAACTCCATTCTCGCTAAATGGCTCCAGACTCGGCTTCCACATACGATTTCGCAATCAGATCTATTAATGATCGCAGTGTCGAACTCCGCGGCAAGACCATTGTTATAAAATTCGGCGGAGAACTGGTTGACGACGCGAAATTGATCGCCTCTTTGGCGCAAGACGTTTTAGCACTATCGGAAATCGGCGTTCGTCTCGTGTTGTGCCATGGGGGAGGGCCGCAGATCTCAAAAGAGCTCGCTAGAAGCGGCGTTGAGCCGAAGTTTCATCGCGGACAACGTATAACGGATGAATTCACTCTGCTTACCACGTGCCGCATCCTGAGGGGTGAGATAAATGCTAAGATCGTCTCGCTAATCAACCGCGCAGCCCCCATAGCTGTGGGCCTCTCGGGGGTAGACGGGGGGTTGTTTGAGGTTGATAGGGCCGACCCTGCTCTCGGCTGGGTGGGCGAGGTGCGCAGCGTAAGAACCGGAGTAGTGAATGCTTTATGCGATGCCGGCTATATCCCGGTAGTAGCCAGCATAAGCGCCGGTCATGATGCTCAACTTTTTAACATCAATGCCGACTTTGCGGCTTCCGCGCTTGCAGGCGCCCTGCAGGCTGACCAATTGATGCTCTTCACAAATGTGGAGGGGCTCTACCGCTCATTTCCTGACAAGGCCTCAATTATAAAGTCGATAAGCGCAAGCGAGCTTAGTTCGCTCCTTCCTTCGCTTGAGTCGGGAATGGTGCCAAAAGTGCAGGCCGCATTGAGGGCGCTAGAAAGTGGCGCAAGCAAGGTGCGTATATTGGACGGAAGAGATCCCCATGCGGTAGTTAACAGCCTGTCACACGACGGCGCAAAAGGTACGATAATCGAAAGGGGGTAGGTATGAATCTTGGTGGCCTTCCGTTACTTAATACTTATGGACGATATCCGATCGTAATAACAAGGGGCGAAGGATGCCGTTTGTTCGATCAGAACGGTAAGAGCTACCTTGATTTCTTAGCCGGGATCGCAGTTATTTCGGCAGGTCATTCGAATCCGCAAGTCGCCGCGGCAGTTTGCGACCAGATCGGCAAGCTCGCTCATGTTAGCAACCTCTTCTACAATCCGCCGATGATGGAACTGGCGGTGAAACTTAACGAGATTACAGGGTGGGGGAAAGTTTTCTTCTCAAATTCCGGAGCTGAAGCCAACGAGTGTGCAATAAAACTGGTGCGCAAGTGGGCCGGGGATGGCCGCTACAAAATCCTCTGCGCAATCGAGTCTTTTCACGGCAGAACTCTCGGCTCGCTTGCAGCAACCGGGCAGCCGGCCAAATGGAAGGGATTTGAGCCGCTGCCTGAAGGGTTTGTGCATCTTCCATATAATGATCTACCAGCATTCGAAGCAGCTATTGACGGCAAAACGGCCGCAATACTTATCGAGCCAATCCAGGGAGAAGGTGGAGTTCAACCCGCAACCCAGGAATTTTTAAGCGGCTTAAGAGAGCTTTGTACTAGCAAAAACATCGCTCTTGTTTTCGATGAGGTACAGAGCGGCATCGGAAGAACAGGGCATTGGTGGGCCTTTCAGAGCTATGGAGTCAAACCGGATCTCTTTACATCAGCCAAGGCACTCGGCAACGGCCTGCCGATAGGCGCTTGCATTGCCGATTCTCCCTTTTCTGAAGCGCTTGTTCCAGGGGATCACGCCTCTACCTTCGGAGGCGGCGCAGTAGTGTCGCGTGGCGCCCTGGCGGCAATTGAATTTTTGGAGAGTGAGAAGTGTCTTGCGAATGCTACCGCTATGGGAGGCCTGTTGAGCGAAGTGCTCGTTACTATGGACGGGGTAAAGGAGGTGCGCGGCCACGGCCTAATGCTAGGAGTAGTATTAACGCAAGATAGAGCCAAGGACGTTGCTTCCAAAGCCCTAGAGCTAGGCCTAATAGTTAATGCTGTAAGAGATAACGTACTTCGTCTTACCCCTCCGCTTACAATCACTGAAGCCGACGTTCACGAGGCATGTGCTCTGCTAAGAAAGGCTATGGCCTAGCCCTACACGATCTACCGCCATATCCTATTGAATTACCTCACGAAAAATCGACTCGTGGGCAGTATTTTTACACTCTCGACGTGAATCGAGCCGCTCCCCCAATGAATCATAAATTACTGAACTGATTGTGTCGGGGACAAGTCCATGAGCGCTAAAGAGGCAGAAGAGAAAGAAGAGGGCGGAGCCGAAGGGGCGGAGAAGCCTAAGAAAAGCAAAAAGAAACTCTTTATCATTTTAGGCGTGGTGCTGGTGCTGCTCGGGGCGGGCATTCCTCTCGCCTTTATGGGGGGAGAAGAGCCTAAGGACGGAGAGCATGATGAGCACCATGAAGAGGAGAAGCATTACGCCACAGCCAAGCTTGAAACTTTTATCGTTAACCTCTCCGAGAACACCACATTTCTTAAAGTCACTATGCTGATTGAGTACGACCCCGCTCAGATTGAAGCGGCTGAGAAACTTGCGGGCGGCGGCGGTGGCCATGGAGCGGGAGGGGGAGGCGGTGAGCCTGCCGAGGGCGCACTACCTCCGCTAATGGAGAAGAGAAAGCCGATGATACATGACGCGGTCATACGGGTTCTCTCCTCTAAAAAATCTACCGAGGTGCTGACACCGGACGGGAAGGAGCAGCTAAAGCAGGAGCTAATCGAAGCGATAAATGATGCTGTCGGACTTGACGAAGGTCCGGTAGTTAATATTTACTTCACTGAATTTATAATCCAGTAATGAAGTGCTGCGGATCGGTTTTTTCCAAAAGGTTGCGTCAAGAATAGCGGCCACCTTCTTGATAGCGGTTGTACTAGTGTGCACAGGGACTTCGCAACCTGCGCGAGCCGGAGCCGACCCGGTATTATCTATCCCTGACTACGTACATCTATCGCATTACACCGTATCCGGATTTAGCTCGGCTGAGATTGTTGAGCATATAGCTTCATCCGGCCCAGTTGATCTGTCCGGTAATCGGAGAGCAGCTTTAACGAAATGGAGCTTTACTCCTCAATGGCATCGCCTTCCGAACGGACTTATTGAGCCCTCCAGAAGCTCGATAACGCCAGCCTATACAATAGTGCTTCCCAAGTGGCAGGCCGGGCCGGGTAGTCTAGCCGAGCCGCCTGATTTTTGGAGCGCTTATTTCGACGCGATTGTGATTCATGAATTGAATCATCTCTCTAATGCACAGAGCTGCGTGCAGCGGCTGGAGAATCTCTTGCGTAACTGGCACTCTCCGCTGGGTGCAGAAGAGAAAATAATTCTTCACGAATTTAGAAAAATTCTTCTTCAATGCAGCAGAAAAGATATCGCCTATGATCGCGCTACCAGGAACGGCGAACTCGAGGGCGTTGTCCTTCACCGTCGATAACCCTTGCCTCTGTTTAAAGTGCCGTTAGAAACTCCTTAAACTGCGCAAAATCGGCAGAGATCCTAGTCGATTCACTCTTTCGGCCTAAAATCACCTTCAATCTTTCCGGCATCTGCGGCTCCAAGCCGGTCGCCATTTGAACCGTCTCCCCGAATTTAGACGGATGGGCTGTCTCATAAAAAACGCCGCACCCCTTGTTTCCGGACTTTGCCCAGTACCTCTCCAGTCCTAAAAAGGCCACTGCACCGTGCGGGTCACACATATATCTACACTCGTTATGGACGCGCTTCATTGCATCAACTGTTTCGTCATCACTGAATGCAGCGCCGAAAATTTCGCCTCTCATAGCGGTTAAATCGTTCGAATACAGCTCTTGAAGACGCGCAAAGTTACTGGGATTCCCTACATCCATCGCATTTGAAACCGTCTGCACAGATGGGCGCGGGCGGAATTCGCCGCTTGAGAGGTACTCGGGAACTACATCATTTACATTAGTGGCCGCGACGAAGTGGCCAATTGGGGCTCCAATTCTTTTTGCAATCACAGAAGCAGTAAGATTGCCGAAGTTTCCGCTAGGAACGGAGAAGACAAGGGGTTCCAGTTCTTTAAGAACAAGCGCTGCATGCACCGCATAAAATGCTTGAGGTATAAGGCGCGCAATATTTATCGAATTAGCCGAGGTCATGTCGGCTTTCTCTCTTAAATCCGGGTCCAGGAACGCCTGCTTAACAAGCCGCTGGCAGTCATCGAAAACACCGTCAACCTTCAATGCGATGACGTTGCCTCCCATTGTAGTGAGCTGCTTCTCCTGAATCTCACTTACTTTACCGGCAGGATAAAGGAGTATCACTTTGATATTAGGCAGGCCGAAAAATCCGCTCGCCACAGCGCTCCCAGTATCGCCCGATGTTGCTACCAGTACGCGTAGCTCCTTCTCAGAATCTCTGAGGAAGTATGAGGTTAACGCCGCCAAGAACCTCGCGCCAAAATCCTTAAACGCTAATGTCGGGCCGTGGAAGAGCTCCAGCGTATACAGGTTGGGCCCGATCTCAACTAACTTCGGTTCAAAGTTCATAGCACTTATGACAAGCTCGCAAAGATCCTGCTCAGGAACTTCCTCACCTAAAAAGAGCCGCGCTACCTCTAAGCTGGTTTCATAAAAGGTTGGAACGGAAGAAGAGTTGAAAAACCCGCTTGGCAACTTTTTCAGCTCTTGAGGCATGTACAGTCCGTTGTCGGGAGCAAGTCCTTGTAGCACGGCCTCTCTTGCCGAAACGCGAAGATTTTTGCCGTTGGTGCTGTAGTACAACATCGAGATATTACCTCTTCGAAAGAATTACGGGTCCGTCAAGATTTATAGGCGAGATATAAGTGTCGCTTGAAATACCGAGTCTATCAGTTTCCTCTTTCATAGCTTCAGAGATTCTGTTGGCCGACTCGACTGATACGCTTAAAGCGAAAATTGAGGGGCCCGAGCCCGATATGCTGCAACCGAGCGCTCCGGCAGCGATAGCGGCCTGTTTGATGCCGCTAAATCCCGGGATAAGCAGCGCCCGCTCCGGCTCGATTACTACGTCCTGCATCGACCTGCCGATAAGCTCAATATCGTTCTTGAGAAGGCCCGCTATTAATCCGGCAATATTGCCCCATTGGGTAATTGCGTTCTTCAGAGATATATCTTTTCGCAAAATCCTCCGCGCGTCTTCAGTGCGAACCTCCAAATGAGGGTTAAGTATAGTGCAAAAGAGTGATGGAGGCGCGGGGATCGACACGATATCGAGTGGATCGTAGCTGCGAATCAACACGAATCCGCCGAGCAGGGCAGGGCCGACATTGTCGGCATGAGCCGTGCCGCAAGCAGCCTTCTCCCCGGCCATTGCAAAAGCGACTAGCTCGCGCGCCTCAAGCGGCGAACCGAAAAGGAGATTAGCTGCGTATACTCCGGCTGCTGCAGAGGCGGCACTTGATCCGAGACCGCTGCCGAGCGGCATCTTCTTTATTATCTCAAGCTCGACACCCTTATCGGCCTTTATGTGTTTAAGAAACTCCAGCGCTGAGACTGCAGCGGTGTTGCGAGCAACATCTAAAGGCAGCCTGCCGCCGTCACCGGTGATAGATTTGATATGCACTCCGGGCTTATCACACAGCCTTGCTATCACCTCATCGCCGGGCCTACTTACCGCAAATCCCAATATGTCAAAACCGCATGCAACGTTTGCAACCGTTGCCGGCACAAAGACGTGAACTTCCTGAGGATTAGACATCTGGGAGTCTCTAATTAATATGCGCCGTCTTTATTATATCGGCGAACACCCCTGCTGCGGTAACTTCGGCGCCCGCGCCCGGTCCTTGCACCACAAGTGGTCTTGAGCTGTAACGCTTGGTTGTGAAAGAGATGATATTATCACTTCCCGAGAGACCATAGAAAGGGTGGGAGGAATCTATAGCTTCAAGTGCCACACGAGCCCGCCCTCCCTGAATTGATCCGATGTAGCAGAGCTTCTTTCCCTCAGCTCGCAACGCTTGAGATCGCCGTGAGAACTCTTGATCCTCACCTTTGAGCAGCTCAAAGAACTCCTCTACCGTGCTTGCGCTGCGGCATTTTTCCGGAACTAGATTCTCCACCTCCACCTCGCTGCGTTCGAGCGCCATCCCCGCCTCGCGGGCGAGAATAAGCAGTTTGCGCGCCACATCCTGGCCGCTTAAGTCCTCCCTCGGGTCGGGCTCGGTAAATCCGCGCTGCTTTGCCTCCATTACTACGGAGCTGAAGGGGTGCGAACCGTCGAAAGAGTTGAAGATAAAGCTAAGAGTTCCGGAGAGTACAGCTTCTATCCGTACAATCTCGTCTCCGCTTTTAAGCAGATCGTTTAACGTGCCGATCACCGGCAATCCGGCACCAACGCTCGTTTCGTACAGGAATGGCGCTGATCGTTTTCGCGAGATATCACGCATACGTTTAAACTGCGTAAGCTCGCCGGACTGTGCGCGCTTATTCGGCGTCACCACTGCGATACTCTTAAGCAGCACTCTCTCATAATGGCGAACGACCTCGTCGCTTGCAGTGCAGTCTACAAATACCGTATTGGGAAGATTCAGCCTTAGCATTTCATCTATAAAGGAAGCTATACCGCCAGCCGATTTGGCGCCGGAGAGCAGCTCCTCAATTCTTTCCGTATCAAGACCCTCTTCGGATAAAGCCTGCTTCTTGGTGTTAGTAATTCCCACAAGCCTGATATCCAGGAGCAGCTCGTCTCTTAATCTCTGCTTTTGCGAATGGATCTGCGAGAGAAGGGTTGATGCAATAAGACCGGTCCCGGCCACAAATAGGTTGAGGGATTTAGTCTTAGTAAAGAAAAATTCGTCGTGCAGTGCATTGAGCGCCTTTACTTCGTCCTTTTGGCTGATCACGATCGAAATATTTAGCTCGGAAGATCCTTGAGCAATTGCAACTATATTTATTCCGTTATTCCCGAGAGCAGAGAAGAGTTTAGCCGCAATTCCGGTGGTACGTCGCATGTTCTCTCCGACTACAGATACGATAGAAAGTCCATCTTCAATAACTACCGGATCGATTAACTTGGAAGAGATCTCAAGAGCAAACTCTGATTCAATTACTTTGCGCGCCTCGGCGGTCGATCCCGGATCGACCGCTAGGCAGATGGTATGCTCGGAAGAGGCTTGAGTAATTAGAATGATATTAATATCGCAGCGCGCCAGGGCACCGAAAAGCCGCATTGCAATTCCGGCCACACCGACCATCCCGCTGCCTTCGATCCTTAGAAGAGAGATTTTTTCAATAGATGAAATGCCGGTAATTACAAAGTCGTGCCCGCTTGAGTCACCGGCGACGACTGTTCCGTGAAACTCAGGATTAAAGGTATTTCTGATCCGTACCGGAATATGGAAGTCGAGTGCGGGCTGTAAAGTAGGTGGATAGATTACCTTTGCGCCAAAATGCGAAAGTTCCATCATCTCCTCGTAGGTGAGGCAGGGGATGTAGAAAGCCTTTGGAACTTTTCGCGGATCTGCGGTCATAACGCCGTCGACATCGGTGAGAATCTCGATCTCGGCTGCCTTAAGCGCGGCGCCTAAGATCGCCGCAGTAAAGTCCGATCCGCCTCGCCCTAGTGTGACCGTGTCCTTGTTCGCCGTTGAAGCGATAAAACCGGTCACAACATGCAAGCCGCCGTTAGTTTCGAAATATCTGCGAATGTTGCTGTAAGATTCCTCAAAGAATACCTTCCCGTGCCCCCAATTCTCGTCCGCCTTTATTACCTCACGCGCATCGAGAAAGTGGGCGGGAAGCCCGCAGCTCTTAAGATGGGCGGCGATAGTGAACGCCGAGAGCCTTTCACCGAAGCTCATTATATAGTCCACCATTCTGCGGGAGCACTCACCAACTAAGAAAACACCGTGCAGAATGTCTTCAAGATCGTTAAGCCACACTTTGATATTCGCCAGCACAGAGCTCTGCTGGGTAACCGGAACAAGCTCCTTAACAGCCGTTATATGCCGCTCGCTGAGTAGCTCAAGTTCGCGCTTGTAGCTCTCGTCTCCCTTGGCAGCAAGGCGGCTGAGCTCCACAAGCTTATCTGTTACTCCTTGATAAGCTGATACAACGACAGCAATACGGTCGTTAGCTGCAGCGCTTTTCATTATTAGCGCGGCGACGCTTCTTATACATCCTGCATTGGCAACCGATGAGCCGCCGAATTTTAGAATCTTCATACTAAATCACTTTGACGGCGGGCCGCTTCGCGTCCCCCGTCGGTTCAAATCCTCGAACCCATGCGAGCAAAGCTCGCCAAAGAGTCGGGGTGAGAGGATTTTCACTTTGACGGCGGGCCGCTTCGCGTCCCCCGTCGGTTCAAATCCTCGAACCCATGCGAGCAAAGCTCGCCAAAGAGTCGGGGTGAGAGGATTTGAACCTCCGGCCTCACCGTCCCGAACGGTGCGCTCTACCAGTCTGAGCTACACCCCGACAATAAAATTCATTTACATTCTTTCAATTGCCGGCACTCCCAAAAGGGTTAGCGCCGTATGCAGCACATTTCTTGCAGCCATAAAGAGCGCAAGCCTCGCTTTAGCCAATGCCTGTTCTTCGCCCACTACACGCAGCGTCTTGTAGGTCTTAGCTAAAATCCTCGATAGGTCCAACACATAATGTGCGATATGAGCCGGCTCGAAATCTCTCGCTGCCTTTTCAAGAGTTGCGTCAAATTTGGAGAAAAGAGACACCAGCTCGTACGCCTCGGACTCGGCCAAGAGGGCAGCATCAAAATTCTGAAGCGCTTCGGGAGTAGTGTCAAGCCCGGCCTCGCGTGCTTTAGTTTCTATGCTGTAGAGGCGGGCCAGAGCATATTGTGCATAGGCTCCCGAATCGCCGCTAAAATTCAGCGCTTCCTGCCAACTGAAGTTGAAATCTTTGATATTGGTATGCTCAAGAAAATAAAAGTAAGTGGCGCCGATTGCGACAGCTTCAGCGATGGCGTCCTCATCGAGTCCTTCTGGGCGTTTGGTCACTTCCTCTCTGTAGGCTGCAAGCGCTCTCTCGTGGGCCTCCTCCAAAAAATCGTGCACGGTTATTGCCGTTCCTTCGCGGGTCCTCATTCCGGGCACGAATCCGAAGGCTACATGTACTATCTTTTCCGCTACCGGCTCATTCATCAGTTTAAGGATTGCAACGAGCTGCCTAAAATGAAGCGTCTGCTGTGCGGCTACTACGTATACTATCTTGGCGGGGCTGAATGTCTTCTCACGGTAAATTGCGGCCGCCAAGTCCCGAGTAATATAAAGGGAGCGGCCGTCATCGGCGAAAACTCTGGCGAATCCAAGCTCTTTGCCCAGATCCACACCGAGAGCTCCGCGTGATTCCTTTAAGATCCCGCCCTTTTTAATTTTTGCTTCGACATCGGGAATGTGATCACTGTAGAAGGACTCGCCGGTGTAGTGATCGAAGTAGATGTTGAGCCTTTCATAAGTGGCCCTAAACTCATGAAGAGAGATATCCAAGCACCACTGCCAAAACTCCACGGCCTCCGGATCTTTTGCTTCAAGCCTTATGAAATACTCACGAGCCATCGCTCCGACATCCGGCTTGTCTCCGTCGGAAGGGGAAACTGCTTTGTCGTCCTGGGCTTTTTTGAGTTGAGAGGCCTTCACATACAGTTCTAGCAACGAATCTACCGTAGCGTTGTCAGGCCGGCCCCAGATTTTGCAAGCAGCGTAGAGAAAGCCGAATTGTACTCCCCAATCGCCAAGATGGTTGATGCTTTCGACTCTATAGCCGAGATGCTTCAGTATCAAAGCTAAAGAGTGTCCGATAAGAGTTGTACGAAGATGTCCAACATGAAGGTGCTTGGCGATATTGGGTGAAGAGTATTCAACCAGTATAGTTTCGTCTCTTTTGGGCTTCTCTCCCACCTTGAGACCTGAGCCGAGAATGTTTGTGATAACCTCTTTAGTTTGAGCCCCTCTATCGAGGAAGAAGTTAAGATAAGGGCCTACCGCCTCGGCGCGCACGAACTCGGGCGGAAGAGCGATCGCTTCTTTGAGCTTGGCTGCGCAAGCCGGAGGTGCAAGCTTCCACTCTTTCGCCAAGATAAAGCAGGGAAACGCAAAATCCCCGTGCCCAACATTGTCGGGCTTCACTAGAACCTTGCTGACCTGAGAGGGTTCCAAAGCGGACGCGGCGGCTATGGCTGAAACGAGACTTTCCTGCACTGTACTATTAGTTTTACGGATTGAAAGGGACTAACGTATCAGAAAGAAAGCAAATTTCAAAGGGCAGGGGGTCCAAAAATGGGATTCTTATGCTTGGCACTACCCACCAATCAAAATTCGGTTGCGCAATAAAATACTGATAAACTGAAGGTGTTAGCGCACAGGTTGCTGAAAGGTCGCATACCTTTCTTAGAAGGGACTGAACCGTAAATCGTGTATCGCGGACCAGTCACTTTAAGTTTTTTAAGGATTTTTATGGCAGATCAAACACTTAAGGGCGCAATTCCTCTCACCGAGGCGCTCACCTCGACAGAGCCGCAACCGGCGCTCGATCAGAACTCAATTGCTCAGAGCTCAGCTGCCGCAGCAAGAGTAGCTTCAATAATTCAAAAAACCCTTGATCCTCATGGAGGACCAGAGGCCGTAGAGGGCTTAGATCCTCTCCGCCGGGGCGAAAACCGAGCCACCGTACATTCGGCAGCTGACGATAATCGAGTGGCGGAGATAAAGGCGTTCTTATTGGGGCAGCCAAGTCCTATTAGAGCAAATTTGACCACCCCCGGAATGCTAGAGGCACATCATATTCAGAGCACAGAGCTGATGGCCCCAATTACTGATATGGCCCACGGTTACATAAAGGGCAAGCTCGCTGGATTAGGAATCAAACCATTCGAATCCGCTTCCGTAGCTGACTGGGAGATAAACAGTCTGCTGACGGTTCCGCCTCTTGCTCCCGAGGCTGATCAGGCGCTCCGCGAAAGCGCTAAGATGGCGGCTGATAGAATATCCCAAAATTTGCAAAAGATCGGTCTTAGCCGTGAAGATTCTGCCGTAGCGTCGGTGACCGACACCGAAGGGCTAGTTTTCAAGAACAACGCACTGTCGTTAGCTGCATAAGGGGGAAGGATGATCACACCTAAGAACCGTTATGATGAGATTTTCGAGATAGAGATTGACGGATGGTGCTACGGGCTTGAACACTTTCCGGGTGAGGTCCAACCGGCCATAGTGTTCAGAGTAGTAGGGGAGCTTTCGGTGTCATTTAGAGCCGCGGTCGAAAACCATGTCATTTTCGATCTCCTGGATGTAGCCAACCGCCTTGCCCGTGCGGGGAAATACTTGGTACGAGAAAAAGAGGTTGCTTTCGCCATCCTTGCCCATCTTCCGAGCCCCAGTACATTGGACGAGGACTCCCAATTCGTTCTCGCTCAGGTAGTTGACCAAGTAGAACAGGCCTACGGCGGCGCGTTAGAGCGGCTTCAGAAAAAGTGGCTCTGGGAGCGGCGCAAGCAGGAAGAACAAAGCTCTCAAGAGCGCGAGAAGTTAAAAGCCGCGTAACAGCCGATCACGCCACGATCTTCGAATGGAACTTTCTCTCCAGAAGGGTGCTCGCTTCAATGGCCCTTTCAAGAGCCAGCGCGAAAAGTGCTTGGGACATCAGTAGAGGTGAGTTATGGCAAGGCCGGTGGGCCCTTGCATGACTATCCCAGAAATACGCCTCGGGCAACACGCCCTTAGGAATAACAAATTCTTTCTGCTTGCCCTCAATCCAGAGGATGTC
The DNA here is from genome assembly GCA_024102635.1 of Deltaproteobacteria bacterium. GTDB lineage: Bacteria > Bdellovibrionota_C > UBA2361 > UBA2361 > JAGFJO01 > JAGFJO01. The sequence goes on along the minus strand of JAGFJO010000142.1, from coordinate 3,967 downwards.
TTCGTCCTTTGTAATCTGCGAGAGGCTCCGTTTTATATGGCGGTCGCCTCTCAAAAAGCTTTCAATGTCCTCTCCTCCAGATTCGATAAACCGAACGAAGCAGGATGCTGCAATTATAGGATCAAACATTGTCCAGCGAGCGGGCTGAAAACCCGGCACGTAACCATCGGCAAATTCCCCCTTAGCCTCTTCGCATCTGAAGTGGTTGTAATCTTGGCCGACGTATGCGTCCTCACCATACTCCAGGTCCATTTTCCAACGGATAATTCCCTCTGGCCGAAGATTTTCATAACCTGCGGCCAGCACAGAGGATTGCTGACCCTCGGTGAGCGACCCTCGGAAGGGGTAGTTGAGAAGCAGGACCGCTGAGTCTATCGGCCTTTGATCGCACTCTGTCGCTATTCCGTATTCCGGAATGCGCATGTTAAGCACCTCAGCAGTGCGAGCTGCAAGGCGCAGCACTTCATTTTTGAACCAATCGGGCCGCTGCCCATCGGAATAGGCTGCTCCGAGCGCATCCCATCCTTCGCGCTCGTGGTAAATGATCGCCTCCTTGACGGCCGCATTCACGATACCTACGCTGGAAGCGCGGCTTTTTGCTAGCCGATCCTCCCATGGCCCGTAGTCCGATCTATGCGCTACATCGATCCTGTTAAGATACTTAAGGTACGCTACGAGAATGTGCTCCCCTGTTCCATATAATGGATCGATCTCGTGTAGCCCCAGAGGACGCCCTTGGTAATCACGTGTAGCATACTCACTCATTCCTACATGGCGCTGATTAGCAAATCTGAAAGGAGTCCAAATCGCTGCGCCATTTGCGTCGTTTTGCGCATCACCCCAAGGGTGGTTACGCCAGTCAAGATGACCATCACTTCTTATCTGTAGCTTAACTGCTGGAATGTCTTCTCCCCGTTCAAACTTTGCCTGTGCCTCTTCATCAGTTAGCAGATGAAATTGCACTACTTTATAGCGGTGCTCGGCAGATCCGAGAAAGTGCCATACGTTTTTGAGCACTGAGTGAGCCAGGTCCGTATATCCCGAGCGGTGACAGGCAACCGATACGAGAATCGCATCCCGCACCCACTCATTGTTGGCGTAGTCGGTGGGTTCCAGCTCCTCGCCCTTTAAGAAACGGGAATGGACAGCAGCAGGAACACTGCCGGTATGAAACCCTGTAATGGAGAGATCGATATGGGGCGAATGGAGTATCTGCCGATACTGCGCTCGGGTCAGTGGAGAGTGTTGCTGAATAAAGGTACATAGCGGGTGATGTTCGGACAACTGCCTGGAGATCGGAATATCCTTTACCCGGGGAATATTTGGATTCTTACTAAGCTCTGCACTAGGGATAGACCTGTCCGGCAAAACGGCCTTTAGGTCGCGAAGGAAAAGGGCCGATGGCGCATGATCCGCTCCCTCTAGCCGGACATCAGAGTCGACTGGACCTAGCCTTTCGGCAAGTCCGGAACGCAGATCAGCTCTCCAAAGGTGACTTGGAAGTTCAATAGCTTCTGCCATAACGATACGTCAACCGAAGGTAACCTCCGGACATCTCGCGCATCCGAATAACTATATTGTTAGAATTGATTTTAAGCAATGTAATTTTTAGGTTAGCAAAGGCGGCGCTGGATCACTATGAGCGTGTATGTAGATCACATAAATTTTTGGTTAAGGCGAAATTTGGTCGTATATTTGATCTGTTGAAAATTGATCTAACACGCAGCTAATTCTATGACCGAGCACGCGAAAGAGAAATCGGCAATACTGCGCCAGCCATCTTTCCCGATCTGGGTGTACGAGGCTGCACACTCGCTAGGGATTGACGGCAAAAGTGATCTTCAAGCTGCTGAAGCAATGGATCTCTCAAAGCTGGCGCTTAGCGGTGAAGTGCCGGCGCGCCCCTCGGTGCTGGAGGAATATCGAGTACGCGCACTGCATGCGATCGGACTATCTGGACTTAGCAATGAAGAGCTGCGGGCATTTATAGATTATTGCAACGGAAGAATTGATCTCTGACATTTCGTGTCGCGTCCCTGTGAGTATTATGCAAAGTGAACATTGCGGGTGGCAAATTCCCTTCGTCGGTCTTACTATAAGAATTGATTCTAATTTAGCTTTAACTGGAGAGACGGAATGGAGTTTAGAACATTTGGGCGAACAGGGCTTGAGGTAAGCGCACTTGGATTCGGCGGCGCTGAGATCGGCTTTGCCCAGGAGAACTCTGTTAATGTACAAAGGCTAATCGATAGCGCGCTTGATTCCGGAGTTAATGTTTTTGATTCAGCAGCGGCCTATCTAACTAGTGAGCGCCTTTTGGGAGAGGCGCTTAAAGGGCGACGCAACGGTCTCATACTTATGACAAAATGCGGAGCACTAGACGGCTTCTCGAGAAGTGATTGGAGCAAGGCCGGTATTCTAGCAACCATTGAGCAGAGCCTTCGCAATCTTCAAACCGACTTTCTTGATGTTGTTTTCCTTCACAGCTGCGGCGTACTTGAGTTCTTATGGGGGGAAGCAGCGGACGGACTACGCACAGCGAGAGAGAAAGGCTACGTCCGCTTTTTAGGTTACAGCGGCGATGGCTCTCCCGCCCTAGAAGCAGTAAAGAGCGGGATATTCGATGTGCTGGAAACTTCAATTAACATCGTCGACCAAGAAGCGATCACCTTGACGCTTCCTTTGGCGCAGGAGCGCGGCATGGGAGTGGTAGCGAAGCGTCCTATAGCCAACGCAGTGTGGCGTCACTCATCACTTCCGGAGAACGGCTATCATCAGGAGTACTGGCGGCGTCTTCAGGTACTTGCCTATGCATTCGCCGCTCCGCCGGCCGCGGAAGCGGCAAGTACAGCGCTGCGTTTCACCTTGCATCAGCCCGGGGTGCATACGGCGATAGTCGGGACTACGAATCCCGAGCGTTTTATGGATAATGTAAAGTCTTTGAAAAAAGGCGCGCTTCCTGAAAAAGAAGAGCAATCGATACGTTCAAGATGGCTCGAGGCGGCTGATCCGACGTGGGTCGGTCAGGTATAAAAAAAGACTCGTCGGCTTTACTCAGGCGGCTTGATAAAAGTCACGCTTCGAGGCAGCCCTCTTTCTGATTCCTTCTGCCACGGAATAACGTTCCCCAAAAGCGTCCTCGAACTCTTTAAGTGTCTTCAAGATCTCTTCCGCGCCGAGAGAGCTGGCATAATTAAGAAGACCACCTCGAAACGGCGGGAATCCCATCCCCATCACTGTGCCAAGATCGATCTGATTTGCAGCCTCTCTGCCCGGATTTCCGGCAACCCCCTCATCAAGACACTTAACCCCCTCGTTTATGAGGTGGTAGATAAGCCGCTTTGTAATATACCCTCTATCAGCATCAGCCTGAGGTGAAGCAGCGATTCTAAGTATCTGTGCGATTGATGAGCAAGGTACCGGCTTAGAGTCTTTGAATTCATAGAACCCGGCCCCACCCTTTTTACCTTTTCTGCCTCCGTCGACAAGAAGCTGGGCATATCCGGGACCCTTCATACGCTCCCCGTAGCCCTCTACCATAATAGCCGATACGTGCGCGGCCACGTCCAAGCCGACCTCATCGAGCAGCCGCAGCGGGCCCATCGGCATGCCGAATGCGGTAGCTGCCCCATCGATGTCGGCGATGGAGTATCCCTCTGATAGGAGAAAAGCCGCCTCGTTAAGATAAGGAGTCAGTATGCGATTTACAAGAAACCCGGGCACATCCTCAACAATAATCGGGAATTTTCCCAACTTTACTGTCAGCGCAGCAACAATTGCCGCCGTTTTATCAGAGGTCTGGCGTCCGCGCACGATCTCAACAAGCGGCATTTTGTCTACTGGGTTGAAAAAATGCATGCCTACAACACGTTCCGGGTTAGGCAGTGCAGCGCCGATCTTCGTTACTGACAATGATGAGGTATTGCTTGCAATTACACACTCGCTGTCTACCTGCCCAGCAATATCC
>JAGFJO010000126.1 GCA_024102635.1 Deltaproteobacteria bacterium | reverse complement strand
AAAAGGCGAAGACAGCCGCTGCTAATGCAGCAATAAGCAGCGGAAGAAAATGCAGGAAGCTAGTATGGTAGATGATATTAGCGTTATCTTTCCGCATAGTTAAATTATACTAAAAGGCTCCTTTTTAGGTAACCCGCTAGTTGGCCAAAGTGTCGATGCAGCTTGAGGAAAGAGATGGCAGAAAGCGCCACAGCTTTACCACTAATGGCTATAGATTCACTCTCGACGGAAGCGGCAAGGTACTTGCATTCTCAGGAACAGGAGACCCCCCTTGGAAGATTCTACTCCGGTCAATAAAGAGCAAAAAGTATACGATTCCTCCCCTATCAGACGATGACTATAGAAGCACTCTGCTATCGGTTGGCATGGGAAGTATGACGCGGGGTCACTATCGCGCCTTTAGAGAACAACTTGATAAAAGTTTACAGCGCGCACCGGACGACATTCGAAAGTCTATCGCAGCGCGCAGGGCAGAGGCAGCCGAAAATGAAAAAAGCGATACAAAGTAAGGATAGCCGGTGCTAACGCAGCAGTATCTGGGCGCCGGAAGTTCCGAATCCTATTACATCCACCCTGCTGCTATCTCCCTCGGAGTTAATGAACCCGAGTACCGGTACGGCGCTGTGTGCATACGTTGTGCCTGACTCTGTCATCCAGAGAACTTTGGTTTCAAATGGTACCACATAACATGAGCTTGCCCGGTAGTATTCATTGCCGCATTGCTCCTTGCGGATCTCTCCGGTTGCAACGTTATTCTTCACAAAATCACTTCCCAGCCGACCTATCTGGAAAGGAAGCTGCGGCATCTCGACCACCTTGCCCTCTTCGTCCATCATTCGCATGCTCACGACTTCAATCCCTCCAATAACGCCGGCTGCCTCATCAGATGTGTAGGCAAGCTGCCCGGATACGGGAAAGTTTCTGATGCGCTGCTGCATTACTAATCTCTTTCCCTGATTTGCCGCGCCGTACTGCTCGGTTTCAATCGTTACCGTATCGCCGCTTACTGACGCCACCTTCATAACCTGAAGAGTAATATCGTTGGGATCGGACTTTGTCTGGGAAAGCATCGCGACCCATTGACCCGGCCTGAGGGCGATCCTATTCGAAGATGTAGCTCCCAGATTCTTTACTCCCTTTGCCTCATAACGCGCGGCAGCCGCACGCACTCTCTCGGCATCTTGAGGTGTGGCGGATTGAGTCAGTGCTGCACAACCGCTGAGAATCGTGGTGAAAATTAAATGCGCAAATATGGCCGTTCTTTTCATTTTTCAACTCAGTGATTAAGGTTCGCTAGGCGGCCTGATACTATCCTATTTTCGCTCCTATTTACAGAGTATAGGCCACTTCCGCTGTGAATCTTCTATAATGGCGGGGCGGTGGCCTCTAGCAGCTCGGCTTATTAGGCAACTCGCTAACCGGCCAGAGGCGCTTAATATAAGACGGGGGCTTGGACCATCCGCCCTTGGCAAACACTATTCCATGGACCGCCTTGCCATTAACACATCCCTGAAATGCAAGATCGGCAAGATATTTAGTGCCGCCTACCTCGAACAAAGGGCCGCTGCGATCTCCTTCTCCGGTGTAGCAATACCCTCGCTCTTGGACGCCGGCTTTCGATCGAATTGCAAAATTAGAGCAGAACTTACTGAGCGGATCGGATCTTGATGTATCTTTAGGCAGCCGTTTGAACTCAAAATCCGGCAGCTTAAAGACTTCACAATTCGTTGAAGCCGGAATAACCTGCCAGTAGTCAAAGCGGCATTCTTCGGCATAAGCGCTACTTACCGGCAGGAGAGCGGCCATCATACAGATAAGATGCGCACTGCGAAAAGAGATTACTTCCCTCTCCATTAGTTCGAGCGCTGCTTACCTGCAATATCGCGCAAGGCTGGACTGAATATTATCTGCCGAAAGGTGGTCCCATCGTCAGCATGCGACTCGGTTATAGAGTCGACCTTCAGATCGCCGCCCCCTGCCGAGTGGCTAAGTTCATTCACAACCTCCAGGACCCCCGCAAGCAGTTTTTCATCCCGCGGGATGTTCGCTCCCTGCGGCCACCCCAACTTAATTATTGTTTTTCCTTGATGATGCGTCATATATCTCCTGAATACTCCTATCAAGCGCCGACGCGAACTCCTCGTCGCTCATCTGCGCAGTTAGCTCCTCGCTTAGCGCCCTTGAAAAACTTGCTATCATCCCCTTGTTTTCGGCTAAACGGCTGCATGCCTCCTCCCTGGAATACCCCCCTGAAAGCGCTACCACGCGAAGGCATCTTGGATGCTTGATACAATCGGCGTAGTGGTCCGGATTATCAGGTATCGTAAGTTTAAGCATCACAGATTGGTGGTCGCTAAGTCTATCTAGATGCGCTATTAGCTCTTTTAAAAGCAGCTCTTCCGCCGCGCCTTTCTCAGGACTTTTAATATCAACCTCCGGCTCAATTATCGGCACCCTGCCCGCGGCAAGAATCTTACCGGCGATTTCGAACTGTTGATCAACTACAGCGGCTATTCCCTCCCGACTTGCAAGCTTTATAACAGAACGCATCTTGGTTCCGAAAACAGACTGCGATTTGCTTAGCAGTTCATCAAGATTCGAGATCGGCTTCATAAGCTGCACGCCGTCCTGTTCCTGCTCCAGCCCTTTATCGATCTTTAAAAACGGCACCACCCCTTTTACCTCCCAAAGGTAGCGGGCGGTGGGCAGCCCTTCGATAGTGCGGTCAAGAGTATCTTCAAACAGAATTGCGCCTAGAATTCTCTCCCCGTTAAATGCCGGACTTGTAATAATGCGGGCCCGCATAGCATGGACTATGGCAAACATCTCTTCCGGAGTGCTGTAGGAGCTCTCGGGAATTCCATAAGCTGCCAATGCCTTTGGAGTGCTGCCTCCGCTCTGATCAAGGGCGGCTATAAAACCAGGATCGGACTTTATGCGCCGAAACCATTTTTCAAACTGCAGGGCGGCGTTCTGACTTAACGTAGCACCGGCATCATCTACCGTATTCTGGTCTTGAGAGCTTTCCGGCTGTCTGCCACTACTTGCCGGCTCCCGTTTATGATCATCCCCCGATGTGTGCATTCCCATACGCCTTCTCCATGAATATCGGCTTACTGCACGACCTTATCGCAAGGCAGCGGCAAATCCAAAGGAAAAAGCTCACGGTTGGCTGTGCTACCTCCACCGTTCTTTCAAAATTCTCCAGCTCCCGTCCTCTTTTTTCTCAAGCTGATATAACCAGATGGAATTAAAGGTTCCACTCCCGGATTGGCCTCCGAGTAGGATTGTTGCTGCCGAACCGTTTGTATATCCCTCAATCAGTTGCGGCGATTTCGGGCGTGTATCCTGCCATAGTTTAAGATCAACGTCATCAAAATTATCCTCTGCCCCATCTCTATAAAGGCGCCCCATGGCCTTTATATCTCCTCTTTGCATGGCTTGGAGGTATTCAATCGCGATCTTCACCGGTGCGTCCGATGCTGTCAGCGGCGTCCCCGTCGCTGCACTGATCTCCTCATCCGCCGCTCCCGCCTTCAGAAGTAGTTCGGCCAGCTCGGAACGCTTTGAATCCTTGGCGAGCGATAGCGCGGTTTCATCCCATTTATCTTTGGCGTTCAGATCGGCGCCGGCTTCAATCAAGGTCTCTACCACCTCCTTGCGATCTGCCTGTACCGCCCTCATCAGCGCAGTGCGTCCATTGGTGTCCTTAAGATTTAGAATTGCTCCATGATCGATTAGTAGCTTTGCGGCTGCTGCGCTTTTGACACGCATCAAAGGCGTTTCTCCGGCGCTATTTGCCTGATTCACATCAACTTGAAATGGAAGAATGCGCGCCGCAGCATTGATATCGTCTTTATCAAGAGCATCGATGAATCTCGTTGTGCGTTCGCTTATCTGGCTCGGTGCCGAGCTGTAACGGTCGAGCACGAAGGCGATAATTCCATTGACGGCTATAAGAAAAAAGAATGCGGCGATCAGCATCCCGCGCATCTTCTGTGCGATTAGCCGCTGAACGCTTTGGCGGCTTCCCTTGTACAGCTCCACCATTATCCCCTTGCCGCTGAAGTCAGAGATAATTCCACTCCGCTCCGGATGATAGATGCCGATGGCGCATACCTCTTCCCCATCCGGCACGATTGTCTCCTTGAAATCCGAATCAGAGATGGCAGGCTCGTCCTCAAAGCGCCAGTTCTTCTCGATGGTGCCGTCGTCATCGAGAAAAACCTCCTTTAGCTGCTGAATGTTACTCATCACGCTCGTACGGTTCATCTTCTCAAAAGTGGTTGAAGCAATGAACGAATCGGCCCGCTGCGAGATCTCGTTATAACCGTAATATTCCTCTTCAAAACCGTTCATATCGGGGTAACCGAGAAGTTTAATATCGCCCATGCTGCTTCGTATGATGGAAGGAGTCATGAGGAATCCGCTATAAAGCACGTTACTGCTAGAACCGCTGCTTCCGGAGGTAGCTGTCGGATCAGAGATCTCGTAATCCACAACGACCGCTGGTTTCCCGCTGAACGGCCCTTCAAGCGGCTTGCCAGAGGCCGAGATGCGGCCACAAAAGGCGGCAAGCCGGCGCCCTCTTATGGCCTGCGGTCTTGCCGAAGCAGCAACCAATCGCCGATTTCGCAGATGTATTCTAACGTTGCGAAGCGCGCCGATACCTAGGGTCGAAAAGAAAGATCCGGCAATCGCAGCTATCCAATCGGCCGGCGGTTCATAACGTCCGTGAAGGTAGTAGTAGTAAGCTGCCCCCAGCGCCACCCATGTCATTAATGTAATAAGACAACTTCGTTTCATCACGCACCTCCCGAATATTACAGCGCTTCTTTAGCGGCTTTCTTTTCAAATTCGGCCATCCGTTTTGGGTCATCTCTTTTGATCCAAAGCCAGCTCAGCCATCCGATAAGAGCCAGGACGTAAGATTTAGCCCGAAGAACAACAGCAACTCCCAGCGCCTGGGCCGGAGTTGCACCAATCGAGTGCAGAAAGAAGTAGAAGGCCCCCTCTTGCATTCCCAAGCCGTTAGGTGATACGGGCAGTGCTCCTATCAGAAGAATAAGTGGAAGCACCACAAAAAGATCCCATATAGGCGGATCGAACCAGCCGACAGCGAACGCGGCGGCGGCGGTATTCAGCACTGTAATAGTGTGAAAAAGAAAGGAGAGCGACATGGCCTTAATGAGCAGTCCTCGATCCTTGCGCGCGAGATGAAGGGCATCGCGAACCTTATCAAGATGCGGAACAGCAGGTTTCAACACCGTGATCCGGCCGGCCAACTGAAGCATGCCGCGAGAAAGGACAAAGATAGTCCCGGTAAATAGCGCGGCTAGACAGGCAACGACTGCACCCTTTATCTGCCACGTTACAGCCTCTACTTGCCACATAAAAACAAAAGCAAACAGCAGCATCGCTACTATTCCCGTATAGCGCTCCAATATAGTGGCAGCCGCCGCTTCATGTTGCCCGACCCTCTTCCCGATATAGAAACTCCGTACAGCATCTCCGCCAAGATAGGAGGGCAGAATAAGGTTCACAAAGTAACCGGTTAGGTAGAGATTGAAGAGGCGGAAACTCGATACCCGCTCCGAGAAATGCTGAAGAAAGAGCTGCCACTTAAGAACACTGACATGGATCAGGAGAAAGCTTATAAGCATTAGGTAAGCGAAAGTTGCAGCAGTAAGCTGCGAAAGTGTTTGCAGCAGTTCCCGCGGCCCCGCGAGGTAGAGCAGAAAGCCGATAATGATCGCGGCAATGGAATTCTTGATGATACGCTTAGGCGACAAACTATCTCACCCGAAAACTGTTAAGCTCCTCAATCAGCTGATCTCTTATCATTTTGAGTATATCAAGCGGTTTCTTGCTGCCTGGCCAGAGAGACGAAAGCAGATAGAGTTTAAATTGGCTTAGGTAGTTATTTACCGCATAACTTGAAAAAAGCATTACTAAAATAAAAAGCAGAGTATTGAGAAACCCGCCAACGGTGAGGGCGAAAATGGCGGTTAACAACATGTACCATCCGGAAAATACAGCCACGCCAAGCCCTAATTTAAAACTAGCCGCCTGCACAGGGTGGCTGGTTAAACGTTTGGCGGTTCTCCCTACGAACTTATAAGGTATATAATTGATCAATATCCCGGCAATCAGAAAGGGAACAAGCAGCCAGGTAAACATCCTGTGGAAATCAGGCTCGAGCCTCACCGTATCATCGACCGCAAAAACCGAGGACATCTCCAGGTAATCGTCAATACGGCCGCGCAGAGTATCATGGCGCGTGAGATCGGCTTCGCCCACCGCCTCTACGTTCTCAGCGATAGCTTTCATTAACAGGTGATCGTCGGCCTTAGGCTCTCTCGT
>JAGFJO010000125.1 GCA_024102635.1 Deltaproteobacteria bacterium | reverse complement strand
CTTCGCGGTATTGCCTGTTCCTCTCCCGCCTCTCTTCGCGCTTGGCTTTCCAGGTCTCAAGGCATGTGGTGTAGCAGTGCGGGCGATTGGATTTGGAGACCTCGTGCGGCTTGATGCCGGGCTCTTGCTTGATGAGTATTTCAACTGTCAAAAACCCCTGCCCTTCAGCCTTTCTCTCTTCCTCATACTTTTGCATCCTCTCCTCAAGGAGGGCCCTAAGCTTCCTAGTCCTCTCCTTCTTTGAGAGGTGGGCATATTGTGGAAGAACGGAGAGCTTAATGGCATGCCGTGTCGTTCTTGGCTCATCATCCACCGCTGAGTAGTGGTGGAAGGTAAAGTAGCGGTCCTCTTCATTAAGAGCATGGTTAAAGGAGTGCAGCCCAGGCCACTGCTCTGAGTTTCTTAGGAGCCCGTGCCGGGTGGCATTGGTAGTTACGTATAAAAACGCCTCCAAAAGGTCCTTGTCCGGGTCAGCCACCTCGATATCGTCATACCGCCGGCTCCAAAAGGCCCCTTCCCGCTTTAGCTTCCAGTTTAGCCTCCTCGCTATCTCTCGGTTAATGTTCTCGCAGAACTCGTCTATATTGCTTCTCGGGGCTCTAACCAGCATGTGATAGTGGTTCCCCAAGATATAGTAGGCGTAGATCTCTATCTCGAAGATCTCTTGGTATCTTGCGATTATCCCTCCTATAAGCTTTTTTAGCTTCCCAGAGGGAACCATCCATACCCTAGCCTCTAGAGTGCGGCAGCTAATTAGCCGGAATATCGAGGGATCTGTATTGCGAATAGGACGCATGCCCTACTTATCGAAGAAACTAATAGAAAGTTTCCTCTCAAAGGAATCTTTTTTAAGGAAAACTTCGGGACAAGAAGGTGGTACCTTGCAGAGCCTGGCTTCGGAGTGGTCTCCTTTCACCGCCGGAGCTTTGATTTTACTGGAAAAGTACTGCTAAGCTCTTACCTCAGCAACGATGCAGTAATCTTGAAAGCCGTAAAGCAGCCGGTTTAGCTGCGCAATGTTGTAGTTGATCGTTTCAACTGTATATGCCCAGCGTGGTGTCATATGCTCCCCCACAGGTATAGGCCTTAATTCCGCCTCTTTCGGTACCGGCGAAAGCATCTTCACATCAACAACCTTTAGTCCTGAAAGCTCCATCATATAGGCGAGCAGGTCAGGGTGCAGCGGCCATACATGGGTCGGATCTCTAAAGTAATTGCTTGAAAGCGCGTGCAAGGACTGCGGGTTTATCGTTTCAAAAATGATCCTTCCCGGCGCAGCTACTTTTGAACGGCATAATGCAAAAAGCTCTTCAAGCTGCTCACGAGTCAGGTGCTCTACAACCTGTATAGCGATTACTCCTCCGAGGCTTGCATCAGGGATACTGCGAAGGTGCGAGAGGGCCTCTTCAAGCCGGACATCGAGCCCCTTGCTCTTACACTCCTGCACCATGGCCTCATCAAGGTCAATGCCGTAGGACGCGACCCCCTCATTTCTAAATAGCTGCTGCAGCTCTCCCCGCCCCGCTCCGATCTCTAACACGGGATATTGCACCCCCTTAAAGAGTGCGGGATATATTGCAAGCCTTCTCGAAATCTCTTCTTCGCTCCCTCGAAAGCGGTTCTCCAACAAAAGGTAGGAGTAGTCGATGCTGGGCGCGTTTCCATCGGCAGCTTGAGGATTCGTCTCGACAGGCGAAGTGCCCTTCTGCCGCGCCAGTATCGACTCAAGTCCGAGAACCACCGAGTCCAGCCGCTTAATTACCGCGTCATGTTGCTCGCCCTGCCCTTGCAGATTCGTGACAACTCCTTGCAGCTCTTTGAAGTTGCTAAATACCTCGTCGAAAATCCTACGCTCTGATGAGCGCATGGTGCCGCTCATTTCGTCGTTGATTCGCTCAATTCGGTCAAGAGCCTTGGTGACATCGTAATCGATCTTTCTGATCAGTTCCCAGAAACAGGCGAAATCTCGGGCATCGACATACTTGCTGACATCGTTCAGATACCGCACCAGATTCGCTTGAAAATCACGCTCGGCAGCAAGATAATCGCGTAGCAGGAACTCTCTCAGGTCAATGATCTTGCGCTTGAGCCATATGACTATCTTTCCAAGCGGCCAAGGGAGCCGAGACGTCGGATGGTGATCTTTTGATCGGTAACCGTACTGGTAATTACGATTAAGAAAAAGGAGATCCTGTGAATGCAGAAGCTCCCCGGCCTTGCGAGAAGCATTCTTATCTCCGTCCGCGCGATATCCCTTAAAGGCCTCGTACTTATCCTTATGAAGTTCAATATCGGATTTGATGCGCTTGCGGATCTCAAGCATTAGCGCAGCTACATCTACCCTCTTAAGCTCTCCATTATCCGAGCTATCGGATCTCTCGCCTTTCAAGTCGGCTCCATCGGACACTTTATATGATGGCTCCATGTTGGAGCTATCTTTGGCTACTGACATACTCTTGGAAAATTTAAGGATTCTAAAGCCTTACCTACGAACACCCTGTATATCACAAAATATCCTATCAAAAAATACAAAGGGCTCCTATTCACTGTCTGTTCGTATCAGACGATTATAGCCTTACTCATAGAGGATGAGGCTGCTTAGCGAACCACGAGTTGCGATAAGTTACTCAAATGGTTCAGAGCATCATATCAGCTATAACTGCTCCAATTGGATGGATAGTGCCGTAATGATTCTTAATTGGAGGAATTTGCATTATGTCCAAGCCCCTGCTCTTAACAGTTAAAGAGGTCTCCGCACTTCTTAGAATTCACCGTCCCAAGGTCTACGATCTCATCAGAGACGGTTCCATTGAGGGATTCAAGATCGGTTCGGACTGGCGTGTGAAGCGCGAATCTGTGGAAAAGTTGATAGGTCCGATTCCCCCCACCTTTTTTGACGGACGAAAAACCGACGAAGACGGCGCTTCGGACGACCGGAAAGTCGCTTAATTATCCCGCGAGCTCGTTGGCTAAAGTTGCAAACTCTTCAATGCTTAGGGTTTCCGCGCGGCGCGTCCCGTCGATGGAGGCGCGCGCCAGCGCTCCGTTTATCTCCTCCTGAGACTTGCTTCCGAGCGAGCGAAGGGAGTTAGCCAACATCTTTCTCCGCTGATGAAAAGAGGCGCGGACAACTCTCTCAAACCAGCGAGGATCCGGCACATCAAACCGCGGTGTCGCGGAAAATTTTAGCGCTATAATTTGCGAGTCAACATTCGCCGGAGGATGAAACGAGCTTCCCGGCACAACCGGTCCGGCTTCACATTCACAGTAAAGCTGCACAGCGACCGACAAAGATCCGTACTGCTTGCTGCCCGGGGCTGCCGCCATGCGCTGAGCGAACTCCCGCTGCACCATTAGAATGGCCTTATCGATTACGGAGCGGTTTTCCAAGAGGTGAAAGACTATGTCTGTCGAAATACTGTATGGAATGTTGCCAAAGACGACTAATTCCCCGCCGAACTCCTTAAGATCGGCTTGGAGAATGTCCATGTTGACAACTTGCACAGCCGGAAAACGCGATGATATCTCGGCGGCCAGCTTGGATTCGATCTCAATTGCAACTGTCGGCACAGGCAACGCGGCCAGCCGCTCCGTAAGCGCGCCTAAGCCCGGTCCGATCTCGACGATTTTCTTTGCAGACTCCGGCTTCCCAATCGCAATGATCTGATCCAGAACCATGGAATCTATAAGAAAATTTTGACCTCGCTTTTTGCTCGGCCTGACATCGAGATTTCGGAGCTGAGATTTTGCGGTTCTTTTCATCGTCTCTGCAGATAGCATCTCACCGTTCATTCTGAGGCGGACGCATGCTCTCAACCGGCCATCGGTCCATTACTGGCTCGCCTGCATGGCTCCGCTCGCCTCCGACAAACCGCCGCCATCCTAGATAGGCCACCATAGCGGCATTGTCGGTGCAATGCTCCTGTATCGGGAAAAAAACATTGATTCCAGGAATCGCAATTGCGGCATTCCTTAGAGCGCGATTAGCAGATACTCCTCCGGTTATTACAAGCTTTTTTACCCTTGTTCTTTCCAGCGCCTGTTTCACCTTGAAAATCAGAGCGTCGACTATCGCGCGCTGCACCGCGTATGCAAGTTCTGCCCGAATCGCTTCATCACTCAAATTCGATTGATTCTCCTTAATAAGGAGCGCAATGGCGGTCTTAAGCCCTGAAAAGCTGAATCCCTCAGATTCTCTCATAACAAGCGGAAGTTTGAAGCGGCTTTTCTGTACGGTGTCCGCCAAAGCAGCCAAAGAAGCGCCGCCGGGATAGCTGAAGCCCAAAAGGTTGGCCGATTTATCGAAAGCCTCTCCAGCCGCATCATCTATGGTGCGCGAAATCGGTTGATACTCTCCAACACCGGTGACCAAATGAAGTTCGGTGTGGCCTCCGGATACAACGAGTGCCAAAAAGGGGAAATCAAGCGAACTGTTATCAAGCATGGGCGCCAAGAGATGCGCCTCGATATGATTTATAGAAACTAGCGGTATATTTCTAGCCAGCGAGAGTCCCTTTGCAAAATTAAGGCCCATAAGCAGGCAGCCGCGTAGTCCCGGGCCGCGGGATACGGCAATGGCTTCAACTTTTTGAAGTGTGATGCCAGCAGCAGCTAGCACCTCGGAGGTCAGAATGGGAAGCGCGGCCATATGCTCGCGCGCAGCAAGCTCAGGCACCACCCCACCGTATAGTTCATGAACTTTACTCTGAGATGAAAGCAATTCGGAGGCTATACGGCAACTGCTCTCATCCGCACTGAGCACGGCCGCAGCTGTTTCATCACAGCTTGTTTCAATTCCAAGAACATACATAAACCCCAGTATCCATCAAAGGGCGGCAGCGTCAAGAGTTACACCCACGTATCTAATTTGGCGCAACGGTTTTCAAATATTTTGCAATCGAGACCAAGTCTTCAGGAGATGCATTTCTATAGAAGTCAACCGGACAAAACTTCGCATCCGACACTCTCCCTTCCGGAGTTTCTCCACTTTGCAAATAATGGACTATATCATCCTCACTCCAACTTCCGATTCCGGCATCATTGGAGGTTGTAATATTAGGGGCAATTTTTTCTCCGGACTCGATTTTGATCAACGCGCCGCCAGAAAGATAAGCCTCGTCGGTTATCAGAGTAGCCGGGGTGTTATGGCATGATCCACAGCGCGCAACATGATCCAGCAGATACTTGCCGTACTCCACCGGATAACTCTTTTCAATCTCGGGCACAAATCCTGTTACTTCGAATGTCGATTCGAGAAACCCCGCGGTGTTCCTCTCGATAAATCCCACTTCGCGCTTTTCCACCTCGTTGGCGACCGGAGGCTGAAACTTTAAGAAGGCAATGATGGCCAAAAGATCGTTATCGGAGAGCCATTCGAAACCTTTGTGAACAGCGCGTGAGAGCCTCCTTTCATCCGGCGCAATACCCGCGCGAAAAATCTGCATCAGTTCCATCGTCTTGATGGTTGCTATTCCACTTGAGTGAGGGGTGATATTTGGCGCAGCTACCTCGCCATAAGCATCGTGCTGAATACGGCCCCCGCTTAAAGGGGACTGCGCATCCGCCGTCTGCCCATGGCAGAATCCGCAAGCCGCCAGCCCTTGGGCCAGCTCACGCCCGCGCTCGATATATAACACCGGTGCGGGCTCTGACACCTGAGCCGCCTCTTCGGCCGAACAAGCGGTAAAAAGTAGCAGGGAGAGGAAACTGAAAACTCTATTAAGTGACACGATCGGAATTAACCTTACCGTTCAAAAGCTGATTTACACAATGAGCAAGGTTAACCGACTTGTGCGATATTATCAACGGCTTATGGCATATTGGGGGCTAGAAGTTGCCCGCGAGTTTTCCCGGATTCTGCACGATTCCAGTGGAAAATTCTTTATAGAACTTCTGAAGCCGCCTTCTCAGCATCAGACGCGAGCGGTGCAAGCGGGATTTGACGGCTGGAATACTCAGCTCCAAAATCCGGCCCACCTCACGGCTGGTAAGGCCGTCTATATCTCGCAAAATGAAAACCGGCCGATAGTCTTCGGGCAACCGATGAATGGCATCCTCGAGCACTGAAATGAGCTGGTGACGCAGCGCAATGGCATCGCTGTCCTGCTGATCGCTTGAACCATTCAGCACTGCCTCCTGCGCCTGCGGCTGAATGTCTTCAACGGAGATTGTGTTCTGACTCTGACGCTTTTTACGGAGCTTCATAAGGGCGGCGTTCACGGTGATGCGATAAAGCCAGCTGGAGAAAGAAGATTTCCCCTCAAAGCCCTTCATTTTTCGAAAGACGGTGACGAATACGTCCTGCAGCACCTCTTCCGCATCCTCAGCGTTGCGGGTAAGGCGCGCCGCCAGACTGAATGCTTTATTACTGTAGCGCGATATCAGCTCTTCAAAACTTTGCTGACATCCCTCTTGAACCGCCTTGACCAACTCGCAGTCTGACTTTTTATTGAGCATGACTCCAAACCTCTTGAAGCGATATAACACCCTAGTGAAAAACCAGGCTTCATCGAGGTTTATGCGAAAAGCTTGCCAATCATCCTCCGCAAGAGAACAAGAGAGCGCAAAAGGATGCAGAAAAAATTGCCGGTAATTTTAGCCATGTAGCGCTTTCGGCCACTGCCAGAGCAAGAGACAGCCGAATGTGTAGGCTCTCCGGCTGTCTAACTTCTGTTACGGGTGTCAGGATTTTGGCGCCGGTTTGATGCGCATCGTCAGGAAGCGGGTCCCTTCGGTACGGCGCACCATTACCAGAAGAGGCTTGTCAACCGGCAGCTCGGGGACCAACTTCTCGAAATGCTCTGCGTCCCGCACCAGCTGACCGTTTAACTCCTCAATCACATCTCCGCGTTGGATACCGGCCCGTTCGGCGGTTGAACCCGGCTCTACGGTTCCAACAAGCGCTCCGGCGGGCGCAGTCATTTTAAGAGATTTAGCAACATCTTCAGTTACATTTTGAACCACCAACCCTATCTTATCGGTCTTTGGAGAGTCTGAGTTTTTTGCCGCAGCTACCTCCTTGAGCTCCTCGATAACAGCAACCAATGTTTTTTTCTTGCCGCCTCGTAAAATATCAACACTGACTTTAGACCCTATCGGTGTAGTTGCTACTAGGAGAGGAAGATCTTCGTGATCGCGGACGGACTGTTGATTGAAAGATAAGATCACGTCCTTTCGTTGAAAGCCTGCCTTGCTTGCGGGGCTGTTAGGAACAACGTCCGCCACTAATGCCCCATCAGGCCCCGGCAGATTAAGCGCTGTTGCCATATCGCCGTCGACTCGTTGGATAATCACACCCAGCAGCCCTCTTACGACCCGGCCATTCTCCTTAAGCTGTGTCACCACGGTTCGAACCAGATTGCTAGGGATAGAGAATCCGATGCCGATGTTAAAGCCCGTTCCTCCGAACTGGGTTCTACCTGGACTAAATATCGCCGTGTTGATTCCCACCAGCTGGCCGCGGGTATTGAACAATGGACCACCCGAGCTGCCCGGGTTTATAGAGGCATCAGTTTGAATAAAGGCATCGTACGGCCCGCTTGCCTTATTCGGCACCCGCCTGGATTTTGCCGACACTATCCCGGCCGTGACGGTCTGGCCCAGTTGAAA
>JAGFJO010000109.1 GCA_024102635.1 Deltaproteobacteria bacterium | reverse complement strand
TCATAAGTTTTGAGATCTCGGTGGTGCGGCTTACCTCTCCCAAAGATGCTTTCCTAACAAAGTCGCGCTCAGTAAAGATGCCGGAGACCTTCATTTCGGAATCAATGATTACGATGCTTCCTGATTTGCCCGCTACCATACGGTCTAAACAGGATTGAAGAGAGGTTTCAGGAGGCGCAGTAGCCCCCTTTTCAAGCGGCATAGTGATTACATTGTTCTCAAAAAAACCATCCACTGAGAGTTTGGAGGCGATTACAACGCTCTCGAGGTTTGCGATCTTGGAAGTAATTCTTTCATAGATAAACCGCAGCACATCGCGCATGGATATGATTGCAACCGAAGAGCTGTCTATTATCGGAATGTGACGCATTCCTCCTGTTGCCATGGTGTGAATAAGTCTTGCTATGCTGGCAGTAGGTTTTAGGCTGACTAAGTTCTTGGTGCAAAGCGATGCAACCGGTTCTTTTAGAGCGGCAGGCGTAAGATTAGTGGCCAGAAATTTTAAGACATCTCTCTCTGTGAATATTCCCTCTACGCCCACAGCCTGGCCTATCAAAACGCCGCCTATAGCGTGTTGCTTTAGAAAGTTAACGGTCTCTTCTACTGTGCTGCTCTCAGGAAGCATAAGCGCCTTCCTGGGAGCCAGAATCTTAACCTTGCTGTTTAGAAAATCGCGATGAAGAATCGATAACTTGTTCATGTCTTATGAGTCCGGCAGAGCCTCCCATCCCAGTTCATCTGCCAGCGCGTCGCGGAACCAGCTCTGCTGCGCCGCTATCAGGCGATAGTTGTACTCAAGCTCCTCGACTGAGAGCCCAGCTGCCCCCATGCTGGCGCTAAGCACAAGGAAGTGCCCCACCAAGCTCACTTTTATACCGATTAAACCGTCGGCAATCTCAAGCGCGGCGGCAAGCAGATCATACGCCCCGCGTATCGGCACTGCCGCAATGTTGACTCCCATATAGACGGTTGTTTCCTGAGGCTTTTTGAGGCCCTCTACCAAAACCTCCAGGTCCTCTCCTTCGGAGACGTGCAGCATCCAGCGCGCATGCTCTTGAGATCTCTCTTTGAGTGCCTGATCGGGATCGAACCCTAGCCGCAGAATGAATTCCTCTACAAGGCGAACCGGATCTTTCCCTCCGGTTATCTTGCGAATATTTATGGCCGCAAATTTTTTTATTTTACCCATACTCTTCTACTTATGATAAGGGGAGCCTTTTTGAATAGAGACCGCGCGGTATAGCTGCTCTATGAGGATTAGCCTCGTTAGTTGAAAGGGAAAAGTTAGTTTTGAAAGAGACCATAGTCTTTGTGCAGAATCTTTTACCGTTCTATCGATTCCGTGAGCAGCACCGATAACAAACGTGAAAGAAGATATGCCGCCGTTCCGCGCGGCATCCAGCTGCAACGACAGCTCTGTGGAGGTAAACTGCGCTCCGCGCTCATCAAGAAGCCAGTATTGGCTCCCTTGCAGCTTTGAAAGAACCAGCTCTGCTTCTCTTTTCTTGCGTTCGCGCTCCTCCAACTTGGCAAACTTCTCGGTTCGAATCTCAACAAGTTCAATCTTACAGTGAGGCTTGAGGCGCTTAAGATACTCCGCTTCTCCTTGCAGTATGAACTTCTGACGCACTTCGCCGATAGTTACTATCTTAATTCGGGTCATAGCTTAGCGGAAATCTTATAGTATATCGGGCACTTTATTGAGGCGGCCAAGCCGATATTCGGCCTCCAAAAACAAGAGATCAATAAAAACAGCGAGTTATCACCTAAAAAAATACTTAAGGTTTATTCTTACGGGGACGATACAAGAAATGCAGAAAGGAATCTCGTCGTTGGCCAAGGAGAGGCTGAAATCGAAACCTAGTAACTATTCCCGCTGTTGGAAGGGAATAGATTGTCAAGGACGAGGGTGTCATGAAATTAGAATCACTTACTCGCTTATTAGCGGGTGCCAATCCGTCTCAATCAGCTCAGCAACAAGAAGCAACCGATCAGCAGAGCGCTGAAGCCGCAGCTCAAAACAGTGAAGCGGTAAAGCTCGCGCAGGATTTCGGCTCCGCATCGCCGGAATATAATCCTGAAGTTCGCCGCCAAAAGGTGGAGGAGCTGAAATCTCAGGTTGCAAATGGAACCTACTACCGCGACAGCAAAAGCGTGGCAGCAGCGCTCGCAAGAGAGCTGTTCTATTAGTATATAAACTCGGCAGCAGGAGAGCCTGTTTCAAATCTGAGGCAGACTCTCTATGCCGGTACCTCCCTAGTATTAAGTGTGCACGCGTTGGGCGAGACGGCGCTCCAGTAACCGTGCGCTTTCGAAGAAGTGGAGCGCTGGCTTCCAAGCCGGCAAAAAGCATCGCGAGGGGAGATCGAGAACGGCACCTCACAAGCTACGACCGTGAATGTTCCCGACTGCCGATCCCCCGAAATATTGTAAACTCTATTTAGGGATTGACCCCCGCTACTCAAGTTAGAGCGGGAGCGACCCTTATTATTCAATCTCCTAAGGGCTGAATTGTCCGCACGGAAAATGCCATGCCAGGGCTATTGCAAAATGCACTATTTGCGCCCAAAATGTCGTATTTCCAATAAGAAAAGGCTATGTGCGGCATATCGGGCCAGTTTAATTTGAAGCTCCAACCGGTGCCCAACCTTGATAGAAGGTTGGCGCGCATGAACGCCGCATTGGCGCACCGCGGACCGGATGGAGAGGGCGTTTGGCAGCACCCCAAGGGTTTTTTGGGGTTCGGCCATAGGCGGCTAAGTATCATCGATCTTCAGGGCGGCACTCAACCCATGTCCGATGGGAACGGGCTCACCGTCTGTTACAACGGGGAGATCTATAATTATCGTGATCTGCGAGATGAGCTCGAAGCCGAATATGAGTTCAAAACCACCTCCGACACGGAGGTTATTCTTGCCGGTTACAGGAAGTGGGGGCAGGGAGTTCTGCAGAAGCTACGAGGTATGTTTGCTTTTGCCCTCTGGGATGAGAGCTCCAAAATTCTTTTTTGCGCCCGCGATAGGTTCGGTATTAAACCGTTTTACTACAGCAATCAAGCAGGTCAGTTTAACTTTGCATCGGAAGTAAAGGCGCTGCTTCCTTTTCTACCGCAGATAAAAACCGATGATGACGGCCTGAGGGAGTATTTCACCTTTCAATTCTGTCTTGGAGAGAAGACCCTTTTTGAAGGAGTCGAGCAGCTTAGCGCCGGACATTCGCTCACTATCAAAAACGGTAATGTTACTACCGAGAGATACTGGGAGCCGCACTACGATCACGATTGGAACCATACCAAAAGATACTTTCAAGATAAGCTGCGCGAGCTGGTTAACGATTCAGTTCGGTATCACCTAGTAAGCGATGTCTCCGTCGGGTGTTATCTCAGCGGCGGGATTGACTCAGGGCTCGTTGCTCTTCTTGCTTCTAAGGAGAGAGGACACGGCTCGGGGACCGGGAATGGATCCGATTTTCATGCATTCACCGGAAAGTTTGCCTATGGGCCTGATTACGACGAATCTGCTCGCGCGCGGGTGGTGGCGCAGGCGGCTAATCTTAAGCTCCATGAGATTACAATTGACAGTAAAGACTTTATTGAGAACATCGGAAAGGTGATGTATCACCTCGATTTTCCGGTCGCAGGGCCGGGGTCATTTCCGCAATTTTTGGTTTCTAAGCGTGCAAGCGAGAATGTGAAGGTGTGCCTTGGAGGCCAGGGGGGCGACGAGATTTTCGGTGGTTATGTGCGATATCTTCTGGCCTACTTCGAGCTTTGTATTAAAGGCGCAATCGACGACACGATGCATTCAGGCAACTTTATCGTTACTTATGAATCAATCATCCCTAACTTAAAATCTCTTCAGAAGTATAAACCGCTAATGAAAGAGTTCTGGAAAAGCGGGCTCTTTGAAGATCGCGATCGGCGCTACTTCCGCCTTGTAAGCCGCGCCGAGGCGATACGGCCGCTGATAAACGCAGTTTACTCAGACATCGAGCCAGTCTTTGCAAAGTTTAAAGAGATCTTCAACGGGAAGAACGTCGAGAGAGCATCTTACTTCGACTCCATGACCAACTTTGATTTTAAAACATTGCTCCCTGCGCTGCTTCAGGTAGAGGACCGCGTCAGCATGGCGCACGGGCTAGAGTCCAGGGTTCCGCTGATTGATCATCCGCTTATAGAGTTTGCAGCTACCGTGCCGTCAAATGTAAAGTTTGAAGGCGGCGAGCTTAAGCTTCTTCTGAAAGAGACGTTCTCCGACGTAATCCCGCCTGAAGTTTTAAAAAATAAGGACAAGATGGGATTTCCTGTGCCGCTTTCCGAGTGGATCAAAGGGGACCTTTTTGAGTTTATCTGTGATACCTTTAAGAGTAGCCGCGCCAAGCAGCGCAGCTACCTAAAGGAGGGCTTCGAGATTGAATCTTTAGTTTCGCGTGAGGGCAAATTTGACAGGAATCTCTGGGGGCTGTTATCCCTTGAACTCTGGCAGCAGCAATATCACGACCAGCCGGAGCGGTTCAGTTTTGAGTAATATTAAGTGAATAGAGAGTAGGACAAGCTATGAAGGTACTAATAACAGGAGGGGCAGGATTTATAGGTTCTCATCTTGCCGATAGACTTCTTAAGAACGGACACACCGTTCATGTAATCGATAATTATGCGACCGGCCGCAGGGATAATCTGAGTGAAAAAGCGAACCTTACAATCACAGAGGGAACCATCGCCGACAAAGCGTTGGTGGACAAGATTTTCGACGCCTTTAAGCCCGAAGTGGTAGTGCACGCAGCCGCCGCTTACAAGGATCCGGCCGATTGGGAAGAGGATATCCAGACAAACGTTGTGGGTACAGTAAATGTTGTCAGGGCCTCGCAGAGAGTCGGCGCAAAGCGCTTAATATATTTCCAGACCTCTTTGTGCTATGGCCTTAAGCCGGTAGAGCAGCCGATTACCCTGAATCACCCGCTTTTCTCCGGCGGCTACAAGGGCGGAAGCAGTTATGCCGTCAGCAAGACCGGGGGAGAGCTCTATATTGAACTCTCGGGATTAGATTTTATCTCTTTTAGGCTCGCAAACGCCTATGGACCGCGCAACATCAGCGGACCTCTTCCGACATTTTTTAGCCGCCTCACCACTGGCAAGCCCTGCTTTGTAGTAGATACACGCCGAGACTTTATCTATGTGCAGGACCTGATTGATGTGGTCGAGAAGGCTGTGGCCGGCAAGGGCAGCAAAGGCTTCTACCATATCTCAACCGGAAGCGATTACTCTATTAAAGAGCTCTTTGATGAAACCATCGCTGCTCTCGGTATTAAACTGGAGAAGCCCGTTGAGGTAAAAGAGCGCGGCGAGGACGATGTCTTCACGATACTTATAGATCCAAGCAAAACCCAAAGCGATTTTGACTGGAAAGCAGGCACGCCGCTAAAAGACGGGGTGAAAGCAGCCATTGAGTATTACCAGAAATACGGCATCGCAGAGACCTATACTCATCTAAAACAGGTGAACGAATAGTGTCATTCAAAGATTCTTCCAGCGTAGTTGTAGGCGGCGCGGGATTTGTCGGCAGCAATCTTGTAGAGCTGCTGGCGTCTAGCGGCGCCGCCAAAGTCACTGTTGTCGATAATTTATTATCTGCAGAGGCCTCAAACGTTCCTTCCCATCCTTGCGTAGAATTTATCGAGGGATCGATAACAGATGACGGAGTTCTTAAAAGGATTGAGGATAGGTACGATTACATATTTCACCTTGCAACCTTTCACGGCAATCAAAATTCGATTCACGATCCGCTTGCCGATCATGAAAATAACACCTACACCACTCTTAGGCTTTTTGAACACATCGCCAGGTTTAAGAACCTAAAGAAGGTGGTGTACTCATCGGCCGGCTGCTCGGTTGCCGCCAAGACTTTCGACAGCCCCGAAGCGACATCCGAAGAGGCGCCGATTAACTTGATTCAGGACTCGCCCTACTCAATATCTAAGGTTATAGGGGAGTTTTACTCGGTCTATTATCACAACCGCCATAAGCTTCCGGTTGTAAGAGCGCGCTTCCAGAATGTCTTCGGCCCAAGAGAGATATTGGGAGCCGGAAAGTGGCGAGGCACGTACGCCACCGTCTGGCGCAACGTAACACCTACATTTATTTACAAAGCCCTGCATCATGAGGCGCTCCCCGTTGAAAACGGCGGAGTGGCGACCCGGGATTTTATATATGTAGAGGACATCTGCCGCGGCCTTATGGCATGTGCAGAAAAGGGCGATGCGGGAGAGGTATATAATCTCGCCAGCGGCTATGAAATTTCAATCTTAGAACTTGCCAACTTGATAAATAAGCTTACCGCTAACCCTACCCCTATGGATTACAAGCCTAAGCGCGACTGGGATAACTCAGGGCGGCGTTACGGCGATCCTGCAAAAGCGAGCGAGAAGCTAGGCTTCAAGGCCGAGATGCCCTTTGAGGAGGGGCTTAGGCGCACGATAGAGTGGACCAAGCAGAACATGGACTATATTGAGTCTGTGATAGAAAAGCACAAATCCTACCTTTGATGAGCACCCCTATAAAACGGCTACTTTCAGGGAGCGCCGTTTACGGGCTGGGTTCGGTACTAGTCCAGCTTGTAACTATAATATTGATGCCTCTCCTCACGGCACACCTTGCCCCGAGAGAATACGGCGCAATAGCACTGCTTAACTTCACATCACTATTTCTCATTGCCATTTTTTCGCTCGGTCTTAGCACGTCGATAGGTCTTTGTTACTTTGACCAAAAGGAGGAAGAGTGGAGATCGGGAGTGGTGTTCTCCGCCTTTGTAATGCTGCTTTTTTCCGGAGCGGCTCTTCTGGCTTGCGGCTATCTCACTTTAGATCTCTGGACGGAGTACCTGCTTACCAGCAGAGAGTTCGGATCGGCAGCGCTTTATATGCTCGCAGCGGCCGCTCTTTCCATGATTACCTTTCCGTTCGATACAAAGCTGCGCTTAGATGAGCGCCCG
>JAGFJO010000097.1 GCA_024102635.1 Deltaproteobacteria bacterium | reverse complement strand
ATCGCTAGTAATCACGCATCAGCATGGCGTGGTGAATTCGTTCCCGGGCCTTGTACACACCGCCCGTCACACCATCCGAGTCGGGGGTGCCCGAAGTCGCCAGCCCAACCCGAAAGGGGGGGCGGTTCCGAAGGTACGTTCGGCGAGGGGGGTGAAGTCGTAACAAGGTAGCCGTACCGGAAGGTGCGGCTGGATCACCTCCTTTCTGACAAGAAAGGCAGGCGCGCCCGCTCACAGGGGGCGCCGACAGAAGGCCGTAGGCCAGCAGGTGCAAGTCCTGCAACATTGAGTCCTCTGATCAATGGATAGTCTTCTCTATCTTCTCTCTTCCCCGCTCCTTTTTTGGGGGCATAGCTCAGCTGGCTAGAGCATCGGCTTTGCAAGCCGAGGGTCAGGGGTTCGAATCCCCTCAACTCCACCATTTTTCCTCCGAAGGAGGAAAAATGGTGCCCTGAGCGAGCGGAGCGAGTCGAAGGGCAAAGACTTTCATCGAGTCAACAATGTTCGCCTCCTCCGAAGGAGGAAAAATGGTGCCCTGCCTGCCCTGAGTAAGGGTGCGAAGCACCCGCATCGAAGGGCCTGCCCTGAGCGAGGGGCAAAGCCCCGAGTCGAAGGGAGCGAGCCGGATTAGCGGTAAGTTGAAGGAATAAATTCACTTTCCCTTGCGTTTACTTAGCTTCTTTAGTGTCTGCGTGTCTCCATTAATCAACGCCTCTTTCTTCGCGCGCGACCACCGCTTAATCTGCCTCTCTCGCTTTAAGACCAAATCCTCGTCCTCGTACGGCTCAATGTAAACGACGACCCATGGTTTATTTTTAGCGGTGTACGGACACCTCCCGCCATTGTGGTGTGTTAGCCGCTTGGCAACGTCTGCGGTACTCCCAACATAGAGATCTTCCGCGACTTTCAAACTTCTAATTATATACACATACCTCACGCCCTCCCTTATCGCGTCTAGCACAAAATAGTTGCGAGGCAATAGTCTCCCGGTCGGCAGAACTCCGCGATAGTCAAACATGCCAGTCTAGCGACCCTTCGATTGCACTCATGGCTCAACGGCTCGCATGAAGGAGCCGCCCATCAACCTCACGAATTAACTTTGCACGGCAGCTTTGAAACTACATAGCTTCCAAAGAGAGCGTAGTTGCCCTCATAGTAGTGATAGAAAACTTTTCGGTTGCATACCCAAGCAAGCATGGCATCAGTGGAACTAAATCCGCTTGCAAGGATGATGGCATTTAGAGGGACATCCTTGCTCAATGCGTATAGAAACTTATAGGTCGGGCTGTTATCGGGATTTAAACAGCAGGTATACTGTCCGGGCTGAATGTAAACTGTATAATCAAAGAAAGGCTTTGGCGTCGGAGTAGGCGTCGGCTTCACATCTGCCAGCTTGCCGAATACCTGCTCTCCAAGTTCGAATGTTATATGGCCAAGGCAGCGCGCCTTCTTGGGCGCGAGAACATAATCGACCGTTTTAACCTTCAGCCCTTCTATCTGTTCGCCAAAGAGACCTACCGGCACGAAAGTGAACTCGATCTGTCTGGCGTCATTGGAAAACGTGAGCTGGTCTTGGGTAAGGACGAATGCGAGCTGAAGCTCTTTTGTTCCTAGGGACTGAACAACAGTCGACTCATCAAAATTAGTAAAGTTAAGAAAAACCCGCGCGTCATAGTTTGTCCGGTTAATAACGTATACCGAGACGGTATCAGGGCGGGCCTTGCAATTAACCTGAGTCTTAATACCGATCTTTTTCTTCTTGTTGCCCTTATTTTTTTCTTCTTGCTACTACCTCCTCCGCCGCCACCGTTGAAGTCAATGTCGATGGCGTGAGCAGCAAAAAGAGAAAGCGCGCCGTTCTGAGCTTGGAAGGTATCGGTAGCTTTTATAAAAATGACTGCAAGTGGCAAAGCAAGCAGAGCTAAAACACCTAATGTTAGTAAGCTCGGCTTCTTTAGCATGACCACCTCACGAAGAGTGAAACTTCTTCTTTAGGCTATCATCTTGTAGAGGGTCATTTCAATCTTGTAGAGAGCCGCCAAGGTCGGTCGGCCCAGTTCAGGTGCGCTATTGCGGCTTTCACGATTAAGCCAAAAACTTCATGATTGTAGAGAATCGGCACAAGGGGTTAGCCACCCGTTTTTAAGCGATTACGGCTGTTACCCGATAACCATAACTGACTAATTGGAACTGCTTAGCCACGATTATGTACACCCTTCTTGATGTCATATTAATCATCGCCGCGCTTCTTATAGCGCTTAGGGCAGCGGTGTTCCTATTTTTCATTGTTGCTCTTCTAAAGGTGCGTCTCAAAAACAGCGAGGTAAAAATAGTAAGCGAGTCTGACGGGAGAGAGGCTATCCGAGGCTTAGCTCCAGTGGAGCAGGAATTATATAGCCTTGGTTTTACCGCTCCGTTTTTTATTAACGCCGGCTCACCTCACATCGGGAATGAACCGGACCATATCGCATTCTTTGCAAATACGGCCCAGTCAACATATGCCATGGTAACAATGGCCGGCGTAATGCTCCCCGGTGAGCCGCTGCGCGTAAATTTTCTTACCATCTTCGAAGATGGATCGCGCGTTAATACCTTCAACTCACTTAGGCACTTTTTAATCGGAAGTGAGTATGGAAAGTGGCAGGACTTTTATGTGCCGGAGATATCCGAGCAGTACAGGCGCCATATTGAGAGCCTTTCACAAGGAGCGCGAAAACCGGTAATGAGTGCGGCAGAGGCAACACAGGATTTATATCGCTGGCGAGATGAGTACCTTGCCTTGTCAGCCAAAGACAACCGATTAAAGCTTCATCCCTCAGGTGATTACACAATAACGCTCTCGCACGCGCTTGCGACTGCCTGGAAGCAGATGGCGGCAGCCGGGAAGGCGGCACGGGTCAACAAGCTGCGCTTAGAGCTTCTCGGCGGTGCAGGCGCTCGCTCCGCTCAGGATGAAGTGTCGGAGTACTACCAGCTTCATAAGCAGATGGAGAAAGGAGCTCTTAGCGGCCGCGCAAAACTTTGGATCTTCGGCGTTAGCCTGGTCCTTTTTATTCTCTCCTTTCTTAACCTACTTGAGCTTACCGATCTTCTTATATTAGTGGCAGTGATCTCATTTCACGAGCTGGGCCATATCTTCGGCATGTGGCTTTTTGGATACACGAATTTAAACATCCTCTTTCTTCCATTTCTTGGTGCCGTTGCTACAGGCAAGCGTCAGGCCCCTGCGCTGCATAAGGAGATCGTAATTCTTCTTTGCGGCCCGCTGCCCGGCCTTACAATTGGAAGCTGGATCCTTTTCACCGGCGACAGCGCTACTCCGCTGATAATAAAAAAAACGGGGCTATATCTTGTAGCCCTGAACGCCTTTAACATGCTCCCTATTATGCCGCTTGACGGCGGTCAGATCGTGCATCAGCTCTTTGGAAACTCATTGATTGGTTCCTTAATTATTAAGATAACAGGCTTTCTTGGGCTCATTGCATTGGGCGTCTATGCAGAGACACCGATTCTCACCGGTATCGGAGCTATGCTGCTTACAAAATGCATCATTGATCTCCCGCTAGAGAGGGCTAAATTCGCTATAGCGAGCGCGCTGAAAGGAACTCCCAAATCGCTCTCAGAACGAGAAGTATTAGCGCTGATCTTTGAAACCGCAAAGGACACATATCTATCTAAAGTGGCGGCGGCGCGAAAGCACGCAGTAGTTCAACAGCTGCTGCAGCAGCTTCAGATGCCTAAAGCCAATATAATGCAGCGCACTCTCCTATGTGCTTGTTACCTTGTGGCTCTTGTATCACCGGTTCTGATATACATGCTGCGTTAGAAGCATAGGGTATGAAACAATAGGCATTAGGAACCGATGCTGCATCAAGGAATAGTAATAGAGTATCAAGCGGCTGAGGAAGGGAACGATGCGCTACTTTTTGGCCCTGAAGCCGAGTATGTGAGATCGCTTGGAAGCGAGAGCCGAAAAGGGGAATTCGCGGCAGGACGGATTGCCGCCCGCCGCGCACTGGAGCAGCTTGGATTACAAAAAGGGATTGCCGTACCGAGAAGTGAAACCGGACTGCCGGAATGGCCTAAGAATATAGTCGGCTCAATCAGCCACACGCGCGGACTAGCGGTAGCGGCGGCCGCAAAGAGCGATGCCGCTGCTGCGCTCGGGGTTGATATTGAACTTAGCACTCGCGCATTAAAGGGCGCACTTGAGCGCCGAGTCCTCTCGGAAGAAGAGAGGAAAGTTATTCGAGGCGAGGGAGCCGGGCTCCTCGCTTTCTGCGCAAAGGAGGCAGTTTATAAATGCCTTGCCTCTCTTGGCGCGCCGACCTTTTGGTTTAGAGAGGTAACGCTTAAGAACATGCCGCCTCTTGGAGAGAATCCCTCGCAGATAGATTGTGAGGTAACAGAAGGAATTCTTAAGAGGTGCGGATTAGAGAAGCCGCC
This sequence comes from Deltaproteobacteria bacterium, assembly GCA_024102635.1. Lineage (GTDB taxonomy): Bacteria > Bdellovibrionota_C > UBA2361 > UBA2361 > JAGFJO01 > JAGFJO01. The sequence goes on along the minus strand of JAGFJO010000097.1, from coordinate 26,318 downwards.
TGAGGTCCTAATCTGGTGGCACAAAGAATTTATTGTGAGCCTGGCGCGAGTGTACGGGTGATGTCCATATTCAAATATTCGCTTAATGGCCCATAAACTGCTCCTATGCTAGAAGAAAAAGATGACTGCTAAGATTACATTACTCGGCACCGGCACCTGTCAGATACAAAGCGAGCGGATGGCCTCAAGTGTGCTGCTTGAGATAGGGGAACAGCGCGTAGTGTTCGATATGGGGAGAGGAGTAACACAACGTCTCCTCGAATATGGCCTTAAAAGTGATGATGTCAGAAACATAGTTTTCTCTCACTTCCATCCGGACCATATCTCGGATCTAATCCCATTCCTTCACGCAGCCGCGCACTCCCGCATAGATCCGCGCAAGCAGGACCTCCATCTTTATGGTCCAAAGGGAGTTCGAGTGCAGATTATGCGGCTTCTCTCGCTTTTCGGTGTTGACGAACTTGAGCGTGACTACTACGACGTTCTAATACACGAAATTAGGAGTGAGAGCTTCTCTATCAATAGATTGCAGTTTGATTTTCTCTCGCTGCCTCCCGCCAACAATCACGGTTTGAGGTTCGAGATCAATGGAAAAAGAATTGCTCTTACCGGCGACTCCCATTTTCACGACGAACTTGTTAAATTCATAGCTGGAGCGGAGCTGGCCGTTATCGATTCCGGCCATCTTAGTGATGATGAGATTCTCTCCGCCGCGGCACGCTCACAGGCAAAGACAATCGTTTGCTCGCATCTATACCGCGAGCTTGATGAACAAACGCTTTCCATGGCGGCGAAAAGCCGCGGGTATGCCGGCAAGCTGATTGTCGGCAGAGATCTGATGAGTTTTAACATAGGATAAGGAGGTTTTGCGTGTTATTTCCAAACGGCCGCTGGCTCATGTGCTGGCCTAAATACTTCGATGTAAGTTACGAGATAAATCCCTGGATGAAGGTCACTTACAAGCCAAGCGCGAAGCAGGCTTGGACTCAGTGGCAGAGGCTTCACCACACCATCATAAAGCTTGGCGGCTGGGTTGACTATATCGAGCCGATTCCGAACCAACCCGACATGGTCTTTACTGCAAACGGCGGGCTAATCCGCGGCAAAAGATGCATTCTGTCGCACTTTCGCTACAAAGAGAGGATGGGCGAGGAGCCCGCATTCAAGAACTGGTTTCTTGAGCAGGGCTATGATGTGCGCGAGATAGAGTGCAGTTTCGAAGGTGAGGGCGATGCTCTCTTCATGGGGCAAAAGCTTTTCACCGGATACGGCTTTCGCAGCGACAAGGAAGCTGAGAATTTAATAAGAGATTTCCTCGAAGTGACAGAGGTAATCCCGCTGCAGCTTGTTGACCCTTATTTTTATCATCTCGATACATGCTTCTGCCCGATAAACGAACGCCAGGCGCTCTGCGCTACTATGGCTTTCTCGCCCGAGAGCCTTGCGGTCTTAAAGTCAAAGGCCCAGCTGATTGAGGTGCCGCTTGATGAAGCGAAGCAGTTTGCCTGCAACGCAGTCGTTCTAGGAAGCTCTATCGTTATTCCAGCCGGCTGCCCTGAGACATGCGCCAACCTAAAAAAGGCAGGGCTTGAGCCGTACGAAGTGGAGCTTACTGAATTTATAAAATCAGGCGGTGCCGCGAAGTGCCTTACACTTAAGCTACAGAATTAGTGACAGTTACGACTTTCCCGCTTTTTATCTAAAAAACTCGAGAAGCGTAACTGTCGCGAATTTCTTCTTTGCTCAATCTGGCATATAAGATAGGCTGAAGATGGCTAACGTTATTTTATTAGTTGAAATCATGAAAGAAATCTGTCTTCGCCAGCTTAAATTTAAAAACATTCTAATCGCATTTATTCTACTTTTTAGTTTTCAGTTCGCACTTTGTAATCTTGTGGAGGCTGCCGGCGGAGAAGCTGGCGCCGGTGGAAGCGCGGGTAGCGGGGGAGAAAATGCTATCGCGGATGTCGGTGGCAGTGGCGGTGCAGGTGGAGACAGCGGTTCAGGTGGAAACGGCGGCGCCGGTGGTTCAGGCGGCACAGGCGGTGCAGGCGGAGAAGGTGGAAGTTGTGAAGAGCCTTCAAATGATTCAGGCGTTTCAGAATGTGACCCGCCCTGTGCAAAATGCAAAGAAGTATGTGTCGATAAAGTCTGCCGCGCCTCAGGTAAAACTAAGTGCGACGATGGCCGCTGTGTAGGGGATGCTGCCCAGTGTGGCTGCAAAGAGGATTGCAAGCCGTGTGTCCAGCAATGCAAATTCGGAAAATGTGTCGACGTAGATTATAGGCGTTGTTCTGATGGAACGTGTATAGAGAACGCCAGATGGCGTGAGCCGGGCCAACTGCCTCAGGATGACACTGTGAGAGCTTGTCCAGAAGATTGCTTAAAATACGCCAAAAAAACGTGCAAACCCTGTCAAGACTGTGTTTATGCTACGCATGAGGGTAAGGTCGTTCCTCCAAATCCTTTTCGAGTTAGGGTAACTTACTCTTGCGTTGATGTTCCTTATGTAACTGCTTGTGACGATGGAGCCTGCGCGAGAGAGCCGGAGAAATGTGGTAAAGAATGTGATCCAGTCTGCGCTCCCTGTATTGAGATATGTGACAATGGAAAGTGTAAAAGTAGTGGGAGAATTCTTTGCCCAAATGGTAAATGCATTACACAAAACAGTTTATGTAAGTCGGATTTAAGTAGTAAATGTGAGCCGCTTAAATATTGATGGGTAGATGGGGACGCTTCCCGAATTCCCCTCTAGACAGAATTAGTGACAGTTACGACCTCTCGAATTTTATAGATAAAAAAAGGGGAAAGTCGTAACTGTCACGGATTTCGATCAGATCTGTGGTCCTCCTCTGCCAACCGCTCTTCATTGTCCCACTTTCTAACGCGAAAGTAGGTGCTAATGGCCAAATACAGGGCGGTGACACCCATGCCACCGAGAAACAGAAGGATTCCGGTAAAGAATAATCCGTCGTCACGCGTGATGCACTCCTCATGATCCCAAAGATGAGGCGGGCGGTCACAATCTGATCCCGTGTAATACATCCATGCGGTAATCCCTAGAAGCACTATCCCGGCAAAGAGTTTTTGCTGGATTTTATAGGGGTCGCTTGGATCTCTCATACAAGTAAACCTATCGCCCTTTGGCGGTGGGCAGATAAGAGCAAAAATTGACAGAATTAGTGACAGTTACGACTTCTCAGGTTTTTCACATGAAAAAGGGGAAAATCGTAACTGTCACGGATTTTCCCTTCTATATCAGTTCTGAGCCATTCAAGCACTTTCTCCTATAAGCCGATAATCAATAGGTTAAGTAATATTCCGCCCTCAGGCGGGCAGGGGATAACGCACGCTCTCATGTTCGTTGAAGAATTTTCAGATGCAATCGGCCTAGTGCTTGCGCAGCGCTATACGTTGCTTCAGCACCTCGGAAGCGGGGGGATGGGAAGCGTGTTTAAAGCGAGTGACTCTCTTTTAGCTGAAGATGTTGCCCTTAAGCTTCTGCACCGCGACATCAAGCGCCAAGAGAAGAGCCTTCAGCGGTTCCTCCGAGAGGTTCAGCTTACCCGTCTTGTTACTCATCCCAATGTAGTGCGCACCTATGAGTGCGGGCGCGATGGCGAGCATGTGTTTTTTACGATGGAGTACGTACCCGGCTGCACTCTGCGTGACAGACTAGATGACGGCCCTCTTTCGCTGGAAGAATTCAAAAAAGTTCTCTCGCAGATTCTTATGGGTCTTGCCGCTATCCATGCCAACGGCATCGTGCACCGCGACCTTAAGCCTAGCAACATCATGATTAAAGAGGATGGCTTTGTTAAGGTTGCAGACTTAGGAGTAGCGAGGCCGCAGATGTCGGAGCTTACTACCACCAATGAACTTATAGGCAGCGCGCCCTATCTTGCGCCTGAGATTTGGAGTGACAACAAGGTAACTCCGCTTTCAGATATCTATGCACTTGGGGTCCTTAGCTATGAAATTCTTACAGGGAGAATGCCCTATATGGTGGAGACCACCGCGCAGCTTCTTTACACGCAGATGACTCAGGAGCCGCCTCTTCCCAAGGAGCTTCGTTCTGATATCCCGGAGGAGCTTTCAAATATTATAAGGCGCATGGTAGCGCGCGAAATGACGGAGCGGCCGCAGAGTACAGAGGAGATCCTAGGTGAGCTATCCTCGTTTCTTCCGCCTCCAGCCACTGTAAATGATGGCAGCAGCGGACTGTCATGGAACTCGCCCCCTCCTAGTGCAGTAGACGGAGGCTCCTCAACACCGCTTTTCCAATCATTTTTCAGCTCATCAAAACAGCCGGTAGATCTCGAGAGCCGCTACCTATCGGTCGGAAATTTCTCGATGAGCAAAAAGCAGTGCAAAAAGTCTCTCTATTGGACAACGGTTGCATTTCTTGTGCTGTATATCGCTGTAAACCTTTGGCAGCCATTCCTCGAGCTCGTAAGCCCCACACCTGTATTTCCGGCCGAGGAGGTGCTGGCCTTCAAAGCAGAGGACCTCTTGCTTGAAGACGGCGCTCATCTTGCAGCCTGGACGAGCACTGGACCTCTCGGAGTAAAGCTCTTGCAGCCCGTAGAGGACCGTAGGCCGGTCGTCCGTAAAAATGTGATTAATCAGAAAGCGGTTCTCACGTTTGACGGCAAGGATGATCTTCTGAATATCTCCGGGCTTCAGAAGCCTTTTAATGAGACCAATGAGATGACTGCAATCGCCGTTGCTCGCACTCTCTCCCTTCGGTCCACCGGTACGCTCTGGTCGTTTCAAACCAACCAGATGTTTAATTCAGTCGCCCGTATGGCGTTCCTTAGCGGCGGGGGGATTACTATTCGAGCCGGGACTTCGCTAAAAGGGAACACTAACTATGTTGCTCATGATGTAGAGACATTGGAGCTAGCCGTATATTCGTTTGTGATTGATCCAAAAAATGTTTCCCTTTACCGCAACGGGGGAGTTCTTACAAAGGGCGATATTGTTTCGCCCCCCGATTTTGATCAGGGTCGCGTATTCAACATTGGAGCAGATTACGACACGATGGGCCCGATGAACTATTTCCATGGGGATTTGGCGGAGCTTAGGTTGTTTACCGGGAGGCTCCCCGCAAGCGAGAGAGCAAAGATAGAGGCGAAATTGGCCCAGGACTACCAAATCTCCCTTCCCAATGCTGTGGTCCTAAAAGGCGATAACACTCAATTAAATCGGTAAATTCCGTATTAAATCTACAAGTTTTCATTAAAATCGGAGAGGGCAGCTTTAGCTCACATTTTGCAGGCCGATACACTATTCAGTAGAGGTGACTATATGTCATTTGTGGCTTGTGGCCTTACTCCTTATCGCCGCCGGCGTGGCGCGGCCCTAACAGAGATCTGCCTTCTAATCGGGCTTGTTGTAGTCATTGGGATGGTTAGTTTGAAAGAACTTGGAACCCGCACCAGAGATAAGTTAAATGAGGTCAGTGAGGCGCAGAAGAATCCGGATACAGATGACAACACCTGTACGGGCTTTCATTGCAACATTTCTAGACCTTTCTAGGCGTGCTCCTCTTGCTGCGTAAAACGGGCGTCTTTTCGCGCACACCGCTAATTCCGCCCTGCGAAGGTTTGCCTAAGAAAAAGGACGCAGCTCAACTTCAAATATCGTCGAAAGGACTCGGGGAGATGGATCAGTATTGTTAATACTCACCACCGAATCACTCCTAAAGGGCAGCCTTACGCCCAGCTTCTCTCCGATAAGAAGCGGCGTTGTAATAAGAGCCGAAGGCACCGGAATAAATAATACTCTCCTCCCGCCCGCTAATTTCTTTAAGATATCTTTTAGCCTCCACGGCGTCTTTGCGGCAACCGAGACAGCCTCTTTCGGCGCTGCCTCGTCGTCATGCACGATCCTTACAATTACCTCCGCTAAGTCATCTATATGCACAAGGAATAGCTTTTGCTCTCCGCTCCCTATAAGCGGCACGACAGGAAGCTTTGTGGCTAGTTTTTTAAGCGCTCCAAAAAGCCCTTCCCCCTTGCCGCCGTAGATTGTGCCGGGCCTCAATGCCCAGGCTCCGTACTCAGATGCGGCTTTCTCTACCTCCAGCTTTGTCTTTCCGTAAATAGATCTGCACCCGGGAAACGCCGCCATCGATGAGATAAAAACAATTCGCGTTACACCGGCCTCCTTCGCCGCTGCAAAAAGCCGCCTGCTCCCTTCAAGGTTTATCTTAAGCGAGCTCTCCAGCGAGTTACCGCTAAAATCATGGGCGCAGTGGATAAGCGCATCGGCTCCTGACAAAAGCCCCTCCCGGATCTCATCTCCAAGAAGGTATGTAATTTCATTCTCCTCCTTAGGTGTTCTAACAAGCGAGAGCACACTATCTCCGCGTGCGATAAAGGCATCTTTTAAGTGCCCTCCCAGGTATCCGTGTGCTCCCGTGATAGCTACCCTCACGCGCTTGCCTCCGCTGCAATGCGGTATGCATTCGCCATAATTGTAAATGTCACATTAGTAGCCGGGACATCTGTAAATACAGCTGTGTCTACAACGTGCACTCTTTTTAGCCCATGAGGCCTCCCCAAAATGTCACTCTCAAACTCCCCTGGCGCCTCCCGCATCGGAAGTGATGCGCCTATATGGTAGCTTTTCCCCGGCGCTCCTACATGCATAAGCGGCCTTAGTCCTATGCCGCCGAGCCTAAAGGTATTCGTGCGCATAAGTTTCATAAGTTTTTTAATGGCTCCCTTTGTAAGAGGGTTAAGCTTTGCTTCTAAACTAACTGCGCGCCTTCCGTTTTGAGGGCGCGAGACTTTAAGCAATATCTCAGGTGACTCATTCGAATTAAGGTATCCTTGCAGCACAACAAGTCTGGACAGTAGGGGATTAATTACCGGCTTTGAGAGCGAAAAGAGGGGGCCAAGAAGTTTTTTTATCGCCCGTAAATATAGGTCATTATAGGTATAGGTAAGTACATGAATAGGCTTACTGCTTATATCTTCCCTATGAATGTTTAGCGCTACCTGCGAGAGGGTATGCAGCTGCTCTTTTGTGACATCGCCGCTTCCTTTAAACCTTAAAAAGGGAAGAAGAAAATACTGGCTGTCTTTTATCGCTAGCTCTTTTTCGTAAGCCTCAAGCGACTCTAAAACTATCCTTGTGCTTGATACCGCCCCCGCGGCGATAAATACGCGTTCTGCTGCAAAGGAGCTCTGCCCGCCGGTATTAAGATCTCTACCCGTTACCTTTGCTGAATCTCCTGACTCCTCTACTCTCTCCACGAAAACATTCGGCACATATTTAAAGCGCGGCTCATCCGAAAGCTGCTTAAGGGTATGCGCAGAGCTATAAATTAGACTGTATGGGCAGCCATAAAGGCACATTCCGCAGTAGGTGCACCCGCCATCCCCCTCAAGGCTGCTTGCCCGCACGGCAAGCCGAGAGCTTCCGAAAAAAATCCCCTGCCTCTCCAGCGCCTTTTTACTGGCCTCAAGGTCTTTAAGAAAACTTTGCGCCTGCTTACTTAGTTTCAGAGGAAGCGCGCCATCAGTCAGTATCGGGAAATGATCATGCAGCCTATCTACCACTGCCGATAGCTGCACGAACTCGAGCACCTTTTTGTAATACGGCTCTAGCTCTTTAAGGGTAAGAGGCCAGCCGGCGATGTCACGCTCATGGAGCGGCATTAGATTCGCGCCCCACACATTGCTAAGCCCTCCGGCGGCGTGAGACATGAGCACATCAACCCCTTTCGCTTCTATTTCTATATGCTCAGCCGGATTTTTGAACGGATAATCTGAGCCGAAGATAAGTTTTTTAGGGAGCCCTTTTACATCGGGCTCTGTTGCTTTGGTGATCTCCTCCAGAACCCGCTTGTCCCAGCTTTTTCTATCTCCCCTGGCAAGCTGGTCTACTTTCTCTTGTCTATCGGGCTCGAGCGTATAGCCGACATCAAGCATCGTGACTTCATGCCCCGCTGCCAGTAAAGATTTCGCCGCTGCTATTCCGGCCGGGCCGGAGCCTATTACGATATGCATCCTGCCTAGATTATAGAAAAAGGGAGAGTTTCTAAAGCCGCTCAAAAGGCACAGGTTAATATGCTGTTTTGAGAAAGTCCTAGGCCGGTAACCTAGCTTGAAGCATCCTCGCCGCGTGAGCTAAACGCCTCTCGCGGCCAGTGCCCGTACACCATGCTTTCAGGATCTTCCGCCTTCTTTGCGTGCACTAGCTCCTCAGTAAGCGGAATCTCAAGCATCTTAAAGCACGCCCTTGCAGCCCTCTTCCAGGAAAGCCGCTTAAGGCACTGGTTATCTCCGCCGCACGGCGGCACATCGCTAAAGTGTGTGCAGGGTGAGCAGTAAATAGGCTGATATAGCGAGATATTATCTTTCCCCCTCGGGCTATAAACTAGCGGGTGCGTGGGGCCCCAAAGCGTAACGGTCGGGACTCCAAATGCGCGCGCCAGGTGCATCGGACCGGAATCATTTGTCAAAAGAAGCGACAATCTTGTAAGGAGAGCACAGAAAGCGGGGAAGGGGAGATCGCCCGCGCAGTTATGCACCTTAACTTTCGCCTTAGGGCATGCTGCTAAAAGCTTCTCGGTGTAGCTCCTCTCTGCCGGCGAGCCAAGCAGCATTACATGTAGAGTATCCTTCTCAGGTAATGCCTCAATCACTTTTGCAAAATGCTCAAGGGGCCATTTTCTCTCGGTTCTAAGATCGCTTGAATTTGGGTTAATTCCAAAAAGGATATCCCCGTCCTTCACGCCGATTCTCTTAAGGTACTCCTCCATCTCAAGCCTTGACTCCAAAGTCACAGAGGGCACCGGCGCAGGCTCCGACATATCTAGCTTAATCGCAGCCCCAAGCTGCCTATAGGCGTGGTCTACAAATCTTATCGGATTCCAATAAACAAGGTGACTATACAGCCCCGATCGGAAACGGCTTGTAATCCCTCCAAAACCGGCTCTGTCTCTTGCCAAGCTGCAAGCGGCGATAAGCGATGAGTACTTAGAGTGCACCTCAAGGTCCACAACTAAGTCCACCTTATTCTTCCAGCACCATAAGAGGAGCTTCACTGTATCCGAGAAAAGTGTGCGTGCCTTATTCTCCCTTACGACCAGCACTTCATCGACATCGTCGTACATCTTGGCCAGTGCCGCGCAGCCGGGAAAAGTTGCAAAGGCTATCTTTGCGTCAGGATAGGTTCTCTTTGCCGCCGAGATAAGAAACGATGCCCTAACAATACTTCCAAGCCCAAGGTACTTGGTGAAAAGGATAGTCCTTGGCGGCTTTGTAAGTGAGTGGTCGCGCTTAATAACAGAGGAGACAATTCTCGCAACGATATTTAGCGCCCACGCAAGCGGCGCTCCGACATAGTGATCAAGTGCGAGTTTTCCTTTGAGCTTCATATAACTCTAATGGCGACTGGGCATTATGGCATTAATTAGGGAGAGATGTCGAGGAACGCCATAAGAAGCATTTATTAGAGCGGCAGCGCGTTGCAATGCTAACGGAGCTCCGGGCTCTGCCAGCCTTCGAATCGAAGTTGGTTCTAGAGAGTGTTCCGAGAATCAATTTTGTTAATCTCTTTTTTGCCGTTACACTACCTAATAAGAGCTAGCCCGCTGTTCCGACAGCAGCGCTGCTCGGATGCCCCGTTATCCAAGGTAGTAGTATGGACACGGAAAAGTATCACACCGTAATTCTTCAGCCGTTAGAGGGGCGGTTTTCAGCTAGCAGGCCGCAAAATCAGCGACTTATTTGCCTAAAAAGTCCTTCTAAAAATGCCGCTAAGCATGCGCCGAGCGCCATAACATTTACTAGTTCGCCTAAAACTTTCCAAAAGCTGAGCAAAGCTTCACTTATCCGTTTTTCTTGGAGGAGATGATGGTAGCGGCAACACTTATCCGTTTTTCTTGGAGGAGATGATGGTAGCGGCAACAAAAGATATGATGGGCCCTCTGAATCAACTCAATGAACAATTCCGAGATCTCTCTCACCGCTTCGGCTTCGAGGTTGCTGAGATCGCTGTCGAACCACATGCGTTTCCGGCAAATAATCTGATTCTTAACCCTGAAGTCGAGAGCGTATCGCTCCGCAGCCTGCTTTCCCCGGATGGTCCCAACGGCCCCAAGGACCCGGCAACTCTTCAGAGCGATGCACTTAAGGCTGGGCTTATATTTGCCGAGTATATGCCTCACTTCAAAGCCGCTTTCCCAATACCAGGTGAGACGGAATCTCCGGAAACCTATTTAAAGTATCTGCAAGACCCGGCAATGAAGTGGGATATTCTGGTATTCCGCGATAAGGAGAACAAGCAGATCATCGGGGGAGCGCAGTTCCAGATCTTACGTACTGCTGCTGAAAGTATTCCCTCTTGCTTGTGGGCGGAGCATATTTTTCTCCGAAACGATGAGCAAGGCAACTACCGCTGCTCTGCTAATCTTTTCGAGGTTGGAAACGCTCTAAAATCGGTTGCTCAATCAAGCGGCGCGAAAGCGATCATAATGGAGTATAACGATTCATGTAAGATGACTCCCGAAGAGATAGCCGAAGATGGCGAGGCAGGACTTCCCACTCAGCTTCGTGAGGTGCTCTGGAGCCGCTTTCTTCAGAAGTTCGCGGTGTCGGATTCGCGCGGCACTCTTGTTCTTGATGAAGCAACTGGACTCCCGCAGACGGCCCCATATTCTCAGCCGTCAATGGATGGGCAGCCGCCGATTGAGTTTCTCTCTTCCGGGTTAATTTTTGTAGGAGAGAAGCCGGAAGTAGTGTCACCGTCCGATCTCAAAGAGGTCTATCGCGCGATGTGGGCTACTTTTGGGTGTGATGACACCGATCCAACCGCTGCTAAGATATTTAGCGAATTAGACGCTATCGAGAAAAAGGGTCTTATGTTTGCCCCCACTTCAATTCTCTCGCGGCAGCAGATGAAAGATGTCTTGGCCGAGTTCAACCATTCGGAAGCATTGGATGCGCCTGCAGAGGTGCTTCTTAAGATTAGGCTCAGACCGGGAACAATGCATAATTAGATTGCGCTGCGCTTTCTTGGTTTATCTCCCGCGAAGTCATGATATACGCAGTTTCAACCTGCCTTGAGCCGCAGCGCTTTACAATGCCGCAACCGGACCAAGGTTATTAGGCGCCCGGCGGGTTCAAAGGATTAAAATCTTTAATTAGGCGAATTACAGATTCGGGCGCGTCTCTTAATTTTTCCGCAACGTGAAGTCTTATTTTCAATGACTCTAGCACCTCGCCTCCTTCAAGTGACGCGTCGTAAAGTAGATTCCAAATTGCATCTAGGTCGAATTTTGCTCCATCTGTTAGTTCTAGGTAACGCATCAGATATCTCATCACAGTCTCGGCAGAGTGTGATGATGAAAAATCCTCCCAACCATCTCTCGGCTCGTTCGCAAATTTCGCCATTGTCAGCGGCTCCTCAAATCAGTTCGAAAAGGGAAGTACAAAGTAAGCGACGCAATTTTCGCATACTTCAGATCCTTAACATATTCGCTAAGGGGCCGTGATTAAAACCGTCCAATTTGTATCAGGAAATCTTGCTGTTACCTTTAACATAGGACACACCTCATCATTCCATCTTCAAAAAACAAGCTTTCAAATTCGGCTCTCCTCTCTAGGATCTCGATAAAACTATAACCACCGCTGCTATTCCAAAAATAAAATTAATACTCACCGTAAACCAAAACTCCGCAGGCTTTTCACTCCGCCTGATCACAAAATTACTAAAGCCTCTGCCGAATGTCGTACCGGTAATCACCGACACTACCGCCCCAAAGATCATCATCACTGCAAGAAGTAGGGCAAGGTTTAGTTCCATAGCAGATTACTAGGAAAGAGGAATCTCCGCGCTCCCCTCATTAGTCAGCTCCGCCGAAAGTTCAGAATAGACAGTTCTAATCTCAATATACTCCCTCTCAAGAGTACTTCTTACCTCCGGCACCTCTTCTCTATCGATAAGTTCCTTAAGCGCCTTGGCCGAACTCTCAAACCACCCGCGTGCCATGGAGTCGTAGCCATCTTCTAGCAGCATCTCCCCAATCTTCCTGCTGCTTTTGTAAGCCACCGTAAGATCTCCCGTGCTAAGAGCGAAATCAGCTGCTGCTTTTAATTCCTCAAGCTCCTTTTTCTTATCTCCCTTAAGTCCGCTAAGCTCTGCAATCGATGTCATCATGTAGGCGCTATCAACCTGCCTTAGCATCTCCTGATTAACTTTAAGGCCCTGCTTTAAATAGCCCTCCGCAAGGTCCACTGCTTTCTCATCAAGCCAAAGACCGCCTAGAGCCCCCTGCGCAGCGCCGCGAGTCTCATGCTCACTTTTCTCTAAAGTCTTGATGGCATCCTCCAAGAGCTCAAGCCTCTTTTCGCTCTTTAGTCCATAGCCCGCTTTACTCTTTAGAATCATAGCCTGCGCCTTAAGAGTCACCACTCCCACTTTCTTAGAATAATCAAGCGCCTCATCAATAAGTTTTTCAGCGTCCTCCGCATCCATGCTCTTCCGCTTCGCTCTCTCCACACCGACTTTGGCCTTAACAACCTTCGCCCTCGCCAAGTTGAAAGGACTGCATGCGCACTCATCCGCCGCCTTTACCCCTTCTTTGGCCCACCGCCAAGCCTCTTCAATATCACCTTCAACGAGTGCGATCTCAGCAAGGTGCGCTCCCCCTTCAGCCACACCCGCCAGCACCTTATGCTCCCTCGCTACCTTGGTGGTCTCCAACAGAATCTCTTTGGCCTTCTTGGTCTCTCCCATCTTAAAATAGATTGCCCCAAGCTCCTGCGAAGCGAGTCCCCAGACCGGGATTATCTCTATCTTTCCATCCGGCGCGCCGAGCTTTACCGCCTCTTCATAGAAAGTAATTGCAGTTGTATATCTCCCCATGCTCGAGTACGCCCAGCCGAGCCAGCAGAGGCTTCTTCCAATCATAAAGTTATTGTTAATCTTGGAAGCGACCTCCAGCGCCTCATTAGAGAACTCAATGGATCGCTTTGGCTCCCCGGTCTCATCTGCAAACCACGCCGCCCGCATTAGTGCGGTCCAGAGCGCATCAGGCCTCTTTCCTCCTCTAGCTGCTTTTAGCTCCTGTTCAAAAACCCTCCGAGCAGCAGCTTTATCTCCGCTCTTATAAAGCTGCATGGCTTTATCGCCTGCAAAAGCCTCAGACCAGATTAGTAATACAGCTATAAAGGCAGCTATCATTTTCATAAATTATCCCTAGAGCATCATCCCCATTCAGGCGATAAATACTCTATGTCATCAGCTCTCCGGATCACACTCTTAATTTCACTACTAGGGGCAGCGGTAGGGTTTCTCTACATTCAGGAGAACGATCCGTGGAGGAGAAAAGCCAACCTCGAAACTCCCGCTCGGATGGCCTCCCTGCGCGAAGTCCCTAACACCATCCAAGGCTGGCCCCCAGCGCCCGGCAGCAAATTCCCTGAGCTCTCTTTCTTCGATCACGAAGGAAAACCTTTTTCAATAAACTCCTTAAGAGGCAAACCAACCCTTGTCGAGCTGATTGCGATGAGCTGCGCCGGCTGCCAAGCATTCTCAGGCGGCAATAAGTACGGCGGCTTTGAAGGCTTTCCCGCTCAAGCAGACCTGCAATCAATCGAGCACTATCTTCGCCAGTACGGCGGCGGCACAGAGCTCTACGGCTCAAAGCTTAACTTCGTTCAGATAATTATTTACAATTTAAACCTTGAGGCCCCGCATCCGATTCAGCTCTCTGCCTGGCGCAATCACTTCAAGCTCACCTCTCCTAATACCTACATAATCTCAGGCGGCAAGCCCCTCGCCAACCGCGAGAGCTACAACATGATTCCCGGGTTTCTCCTCCTTGATAAAGATCTCACCGTCCGTTACTCCTCAACCGGACATAATCCTATTCATAATCTCTACCGAACTCTTCTACCTGGGGTGGTCAAAGTCCTTTGGGAAAATCACCGCACTCTGAGTTGATCGAATAACCCAATGCTCGAACGCGTTGCCAATCACCCCCCAACCGCCCTAATCTTCTCCCTCCCAAAAACCCTCTCCGCCATAAGCCTATTATGCGCCCGGCAAAGAAGCCTTAAATTCTCCCTCTCATTTCCCCCGCCAAGCCCATAGGGCATCACATGATCAATCTCTAGCCCATGCCTCTCCGTGCACCGCTTGCCGTCCTCCGCCACAAAAGTGCACTGCCCGCCGTCTCTTCTCCCCACCTCAACTCTTACGCTCTTCGGAATATACCTGCCGCTTCCCTCAAGCGACTCTTTTACCATCCGCTTTACCTCTTTCCGTCTTCCAATAAACTCCTTAAGCACTCTCCTTAAAACCTCCTTCGCCGGAAGATGTCCCACTATCTCCTTGGCGACCCCGTATAAACGCATACATTCCTCATCCAGTTCCACCGAGAACCTATAGACCATTTTATTCGATCCTGCCTCGACTCCCTTCGCATCAATGAAATCACTTCCCGTGCTCCGCGCTGGCAGCTCTCTTGCCACTAAAACCGCCGCCTCCTCTCTACTTTTTCCCACCGCAGCCTTCAAAAGCTCGCCACGCTTTTTTTCATCCACAACTTTTGAGATCTCGGCCACCGTGCAGAGCTGAAGCTTGCCGCCCTTAATAAGCTCGTAGATCTCAGGATGCGCTCCCAAGATCCTTGCCGCCTCGCACCGCCTATAGGCAGACCCCCTTGAGTATCCAAGCCTCTCTACACAAAAGGTAAAAAGCGAAGGGTAGCCAAGGTCCCTAAAAATCCCGCGCGCAAGCACCTCCGCCAGATACCTAACGATATCCGCTACAGTGAAACTTTCATTTCCTCTAAGTGATTCAAGATGCAATAAAAGCGCTTTATCAGGGGTGCTTTGAAGAGAAAAAGCGGTGCAGGGAAGCATAGAAGTCTCTCGAATCTAGCTATATTCTAGACTCGAAAAATATTAGAAGTATGGAAATAGATCAACGCTTTTTTATCTTTTTTGCGCTTTATTTGGAAAATCTATGAAGAAAGCATCCCCGCCGCGCCGCTATATTTCAAAGGATGCAATGAGTCGTTTCTAAATGCGCCGCTTAGCCGCATACCCCGCTCGAACACATCCCTGAGACGCACTCGTTACTACCCCCGCAAGCCGCACCAGCGCCGAGCTTCGCAAGGCAAACCCCACCAGCGCAGTAAGCCGCGCTGCTGCACTCAGAGTCGTTAGTGCATACCGTGTTACAGAATCCGGTGCCGCAAGCGAAAAGCCCGCATGAACTCGGAAGCCCTACGCAGCTTCCGGTTGAGTTACATATGAACTGCGTCTGCGTTCCAGCCTCGCAGGTGTTCTCTCCGCAAGTCGCGCCCGCAAGAGGTAGAAACTGACAAGCACCCCCGGAACAGCTATCCAACGTGCAATCATTGCCGTCGTTACAGCTAACACCTGCGCAGGGGTCCGAATTAACGCATTGACCTCCTACACAGTTCTGCCCGGCGCCGCAGGCATTACCGCACTGCCCGCAGTTTAATGGGTCGCTCTCCAGCCCCGGCACATCATCTGGTATGCCATTGCAGTCATTGTCCAGTCCATCACAGACTTCATTTTCTGCCCCGTCGCCGACGCACTGGCAGTTCGAATCAAAAATCCCAGTTGCACACTGCCCAACCGATCCCGAGTCGCAAAGATCCCCTGGAGTGCAGGTTAAACACCCTTCGTTTACCTCCCCGTCACAGTCGTTATCAATCGAATCGAAGCACACCTCCGCGGTAGCCGGGCTAACGCTTGAATTGGCATCATCACAGTCAACCGCAGAGCCGCACCCTGCCTGAGCAAAAAAGCCGTCAGAATCTGCATCCGTGCAAACAGGGCACCCCTCATCAACTGTCCCATCGCAGTTGTTATCAAGGCCATCGCAGCTCTCAGCCGCGCCAGGGAATACAAGGGGATTTTGGTCGTTACAATCTACTGACGCATTGTGACCATCGTTATCCTGGTCGGCGCAGAAATCCACAGTAGAAAGCTCCGAAACCTTGCCCTTTACAACCGGCACAATCGGAATAGAGCCCACCCCGCTGCCTCCCGATTCAACAACGATCGTGTAGCTTCCCGGCTGAACGTAGTTAAAAAGAAATTCACCGCTGCTTGAGGTGCGCGCTTGATAAGATGTCCCTGGAATATAAAGCACCCCCGAGCCCAATGGAGAGCCGCAAAGCGTCACCGTCCCTGCGATATCTCCCCCGTGCACCGCCACATCGGCGTGCCCGCTTGTAACTACGCTCTGCGCAGCTGCCTCTTTCGCTAAAAAGGAGAAGGTAAAAGCGAATAAACACGCCAAGACCGCGCCACATGCCCAGCAAAATGATCTCATCTCCCTCTCCTTTGAAGCGTAAAGTGAATCGGAATCTAAGAAGAGCGAGTAGTGAAGTCAAGGAAAAAAGTTAAGCATTACCGCGAGTTGATCTCTCTCAAGCTATAACCGAATTATTGCTATCCGTCTTCTCCTCGATTTAATAAACTTTCGCCGTACAGCTTCTTAGAAAGGATACGCTGCTATGCTCAAAAACAATCTCTTTTCAATACTCCTTGTCGCGGCTTTCTTCCTCCCCCTTCACACCGCTTCAGCCGAGCACGCCCTCGACGGCAAAAGCTACGTAGTCGAAGTAACAAAAGAAGGCGAAGAGCTTTTCACCAACGAGAACATAGAATTTGCAGACGGCAAGATGGAGACCACCTTCAAAGAAGACGAAGGTTACAACAAAGCAGATTACGAAACTTCTAAAGAAGGCGAGACAATCCACTTCAAAGCCACTTCCACCAACAAAGAAGGCGACTCGCTTACCTGGAACGGCAGTGAGAGCGATGGAGTTCTGCAAGGCACAATAGCCCTAAAGTCCGCTAAAAATTCTGCAGCTTCCTGGAGTTTTAAGAGCGCCGCGAGATGAGTACATAGGCGACTCCCCGGAGAATTTTCGCTTAATTTATTCCGGGTTGTTACTTTTCGAAGGCTAAGTATCCTGTTTAAACTTTTCGGCGATCCACATCTTTACTAACGATTGACGCGAGATGCCTAAGCGACGAGCCTCTTTATCTAGGCTTGAAATGACCCAAACAGGAAAATCAATATTTACACGTTTAAGTTCGGCATTTACCCTGCGTGATTTTGACCTATCAAGGTAGCTTGTGACATCATCGCCGCGATCAAAAGCGGCATCAAAGCCTTTGGCTTTATTCTTCTTCATATAGTTCCACCTCTTCGTTCCGAGCGCGTCTTACAGATATACTTCTCACTCTATCCTCGCGATAAGTACACCCCCATCTAATCGATGCTTATGCCGAAAAGTTTTGTGCGTGAGGCCGCCGTAGCGCCGCCCCAGTAACCCGCCTCAGTTCCGCCTCCGAATTTGCTGCAGCGACACCAGACCCGAATGACCAGCCGTTCGCTCTTCCCCTCCCTTGATTATCGCCCGCTTCCAGTTAGAATGTGGTCCCATAATGGAAAAGGACTTTTGGCAAAAGCGGTGGGAGGAAAATGAGATCGGCTTCCATGAAAGCGAATTCAACCCTCAGCTACTAAGAAATTTTGAAAAACTCTCGCTCGAGAAGGGAAGCCGCGTATTCGTCCCGCTTTGCGGGAAAACCCTCGACATCACCTGGCTTCTTCAAAGCGGCTACCGAGTGGCAGGCGCCGAATGGAGCAGGCTCGCCGTCGAGCAGCTCTTTGAAGGGTTAAAGCTCGAACCGAAAATAAAGAAGACCTCCGACTTTGAGATCTTTAGTGCCCAAGATCTCGATATATATGTAGGAGACATATTTGCGCTTACGCAAGAAGCGCTCGGGCCTGCTCACGCCGTTTACGACAGAGCCGCATTAGTGGCGCTGCCGGAGGAGGCGCGAAAAAGATACGCGGCGCATCTAACTAAGATTAGCGCGGGGGCTCGGCAGCTCCTATTATCTTTTGATTATGACCAGAGCGGATTAGAAGGCCCGCCCTTTTCAGTTAGCGGCAAAGAGATCAAAGAACTCTACTCCGGCGCTTATCAAGTATCGCTACTTGAGAGCAAAGATGTCCCCGGCGGGCTAAAGGGTGTGGTTGCTGCAAAGGCCGAAGTTTGGCTCCTTAGGTAGCTTCCATCGTTTTCGCGCACCACCGGTTCGGTCACATCCATGTGTTGCATCGCGGCATAACAAAGCACTCCTCCCGGGTCGTGCCAGGCACTTACTCTTTGAGGGCAATTAAACTACATAGCCGCCTGATCGATGTGCAAAAGGTAGTGAAGGGTCATGCAGCCATGAACCGGCGCATACCATAAGCAAGTGCCGGCTCTCTCTCTCTCAACCTCCAAATGTTCTCCTAAAATTAACTTTATCGTACCTGTCACTGATTCCCGTGATATTAATATGTTATAGTACTAAATATTAATAGATTTATGTATATATTAGTATTACAATATTCGTATGGGAAAGAATCTAACACTCAGCATAGCCGCAAAGGTCAAGGCGCTCCGCCGTGAACGGAAGGTCACACAGGCGGAGCTCGCCCAATATCTTGGGCTCTCTCAGGGCAGACTCTCACAGCTTGAGGCCGGACAAGGTTCTTTCTCGGCGGAACATCTTTTACTTTTGGCTAAGAGGTTTAACGTGCCACCTGGCTCGTTCGCTTCAATAAATCAAAACTCCGATGCAGTTCTGCAGAATGCATTGATCCGCCTTGGCGCGAAGCACTTAAGAGAAAATGAGGACGTGTTCCCAAGCGAAGTTCAGAACAATATACATAATATAGTGCGCGAGATTTTAAATGCTCCCGCATCGCACAGAGTTCTGACTGCGCTTGCCTGCATTATCGTTGAAAACGCTGATCCATTGCTTCTTAACAGGCTGCGGCTGAGGCTTAGTGAGGATAGGCTTATTCAAAGGTTTGGATGGTTGCTTGAGAATATTGCAGTTGCTTTGAAAAAGGAACTAGCTCTCCCACTTGCGCCCGATGTCAAAAAACAATACGAGAAGGCAAGGTTTCTAATATCAAACCTGCTCGATACTTCCTGGTTTGATGCTTCAGATTTTAAGAAAGAGGACCTTCTGGATCCTGTTGTAACACCAAAGAGCGTAGAGTTACTCAAGCGTGAGGCATCTTCGATTTCTGAGAAGTGGAAGATTTTGACGCGTGTAAAGCCGGAAGATTTTCAGCGCAATTTAAAGGAAGCAAGTGAAGCAGCTTGAGAACTTCATGCGTGAAATCGATGCTGAATGGAAAGCTGGTGATGGTGTTAAGCTAAAGCTGAGGCATCGGGCTGATTATCCCTCGCATTTCCTTAGGGATAACTGCGGGAGGAAAGAGGAGTCCCTCTTCTGCGCGGAAGGTTACGAAGTAGCCTTTGTGACGGCTGAAGAGTTTACGGTTTGCGGGCATAAGACCACCTGTTTAGCAACTAGGAATCTCGCTTACGCAGCGCAAGCCAGGTCGTCCGAAACTCGGAAAGTCGTAACTGTCACTAATTTCCGGTACTCACAGTGAGCTTGAAGGGAACGGCTCCCAGCGTCGTTCCGCGGGCAGGTTCTTCAAGGGGTAGCATTTAACATCCAGCGTATACATATATTCAAACTCTTCGCTGTCAGCGGAGATTGAGATGTCAGCTCTTTTAAGAACTTCGGCATTTGATGGGCTTATTTCGGCCCGATAGTGGGTGGTAATACCGGGTGCGATTTCGCAAGTTACATCTGAAACATACTTATCGATCTTGCGGTCTAGTGCGGCTTTAGGTCCGTTCATTCTCACTTGCTCGTAAAACTCGGGCGTCAAGAGATAACTACCTCCGCCGGTGAAGGTGCATTTAATTGAACTACCTGGAAGCATGATTGAAACGATATCACCTACCGTTAATTCCACGAGTGACGGGTTGGAGAGCCTCGAGGTAAAGAACTCGAGCGATGGTCCTCCTTTCAATTTGCCCGCTTTGGGCAGCGCGGTACGGACACCCCACACTCCCCACTTATAGCCCGGCGGACATGCTGCTGCGATGGAGGCATGGAATTGGACCACTATCGACATGAGCGCTAAGGCCAAGATCCGGAGCATGGCTAGTTTCCTTATCGATCGTATTTATTAAGTTATGGCTATTTTTATGAAGATGTTAGTTATCGGCCTAGATGAAAAGGTGACAGTTACGACTTTTCGAGTTTTCACTCGGAAAGGGGGAAAGTCGCAACTGTTACGGGTTGGCTACTGCTTTGAATCTCGCTGTTCGCGCCTCAAGCCCTGCAGGATCCGGAGCCTGTTTCGGTAAGTGTAAAGAAGCCGTTATTCATAGTTTTAATGTGGCTCCGCAAGTTAATTCGTCATTGGGGATTGGGATCTTTAGCCGCTTTACTGCTAACTATTCATCCAGCGTACACCTCGACTGGCACAACCAAAATATCTATCGTTAGTACACAAGGAAGGTTTGAGTGAGAGCGCATAGGGCGCGATGTAGCTTTCGCGTGAAAGTTCTTATACACCAGGGCGAAGGAGGGGAGGAGTTGCGTGGATAGGGCAGGTTCGGTTTCTATTCTCGTTCCGAGCGCAGCTCTAAAAGCAACTCAGATACTCCAAGCCGCTCCGCCTGCGAGTTAAGGTAATGAAAATCCACAGCTCCCGTCCGTGTAAGCATCATTTTTACATCCTGCCTGCTCTTGTGGCTTCCTTTTTTAATCCACAAAAGTTTGGACAGTATTGCGTCCTCTTTTGAAACAAGAGGGACAATGATGCCGGGCAAGATCTCCTCCTGTTTACTTCTCTCTAGCTCTCCATGAATTGCTTCCCCAATATGAAAGTCGACTTTAATCATTGTCTGCTCGTCGAGCGCTTGAAATATACCCCTGCTTAGCACCGCATTTTCCGCCGCTTCAGCATCTACAAGAAAATCTGGTGACATTTTTGTTAAAAGATTCTGGAGGGGTTTTCCATCACTGATCCGAATAACAATATCAATATCTTGGGTAAAGCGCGGCTCCCCGTAGAATGACGATGCTAAGCCGCCGGTAAGGTGGAAAGGAAGTTCTTCAGCAAACAAGATTGAAACGATACGGGAGATAGTTTGGTTTAAGTCTTGTGCGGCAGTCAATCAACTCTCACTCGCTTTAATAAAGCCAAAGCTTGTTTATCGTTTAGATAAAGCCTTTCAGCCACTTTTTGGCGCGTTTGTCTCGGCGTAAGTCCGGGCATCTCCTTTGCAACTTGTAACGTGAGCATGTCACAAATTGAACCGAAAATAGAGAGAGTGCGCTCGACCCTTGCTTGAGGGCTCATATTGTCGAGGGCCTGGTTGTATCTTTGCTCTACCAAGGACATGCGTCGCAGTATAGCACATAACTAAGGGGTGAAACAGGGTCGCAACGGTCGTGTGCTCGCCTATCTCTGGGACGGAATATGAGAAGGTGTAAATGCAGACGTATGCAACGTAATGTAACTTTCACGTGAAAGTCCTGATGCAATAAAGCGAAGGTAGCGGGATTGATTGAGGTAGAGATTAATTGCTGGACTAGAGCCCGGTGCTCCCGGGAGCCACTCCATTATCGCTGATGAAGAGTTTACCATTTGCCGACATAGGACCAGCTGTTTAAGCGAGGTGGTTGTCGGGGGTTTGGGGGAAGAGTTTCGTGGGGAAGGGCGGAAAAGTGATCCTGTTCCAGGCTAGCCACGAACCTCTCTAGTTCTTAAAAAGAAAGGGGAAAGTTGTAACCGTCACGGATTCAATTTGACGTTCGGAATGGATTATTGCCAATCCTTTTGAAATTCGCATATCGTTGTTACCATATGCAGATCTTCATTTTTGCATTTGTACTTCTTTGCCTTTCGTCAGCTAGCGCATTTTGTGACGAGCCACCGGCATTCCAAGAATTAAGACAGAAATTCTCTACCATAACGCAGCTTCGCTTCAAATATTCGGAGCGTTATACCCCCACAGGAGTTGAAGTCGGATCGCCACCGGTGCCTATGGTGCGCAATTTCCAAGCCAGCGTGTCAGCCACCATGAACGAGATGTTCATAACCTATAGTAGCACCGAGACGGGACGTAACTGGGAAAACTCTGGAATATATGTCGCGGATGGGAAGTATGAATGGAACTATCAAAAGCGTGGTGGTGGGCATAATCCCTCCTTCATTACAAAGCGACCGGTAGGCTTTCAGGAAGATCTATTAAAGAAAATGGCCTCGTCTGCCCCGCAGTTTAATAAACCGAGACCAAATTGCTTTCTTTTTGAGGGGCTTTTCGACCCTGATGTGGGTTCGGTATGGTCGCCATTCCAGATGTACGAGGATCTCAAGGGACGGACAATAAGTTATGATCGGACCAATATGACCGACGCAAAAGGCCTTCACCATTGGGTTGTGCAGCCTGAAGAGGGGTGTAGGCGAGTGGAGTTATGGATCGACGATAAGGACGGGACGCTTACAAAGTTTGTCTCCTATAATCCATACAAGGGATTCGACGAACGAGTCGAATATGTTGGCACGTTTACGGATAGGGAAAGAAACATTTCATTTGCCTCCGATCTTTTCACTTTTGACCCAAAAAAATTTTCTGATGCACATGTTCTAGAGATGGACGCCAACAAAAGTGCCGAAATGATGGTCAATACTTTTGCGGCTCCCGCGAAATTGGTTTTCGAATCACTCTTCGAGGCTGACGCTGCTACTGTGAAGGATCTCGAAGGGACGGGATCCACATGGTTCACTTATAATTATCATCTGCGATTTACAGCAGACAAATTACCTCCTTTGAAAAAGCAGCTGGTATTTTCAGCCGGTGAGCCGGGCAAGGCGATCGAATTCTTTGAGCGATCTTTTCCTAAAGACAAAGAGCTCCTCAATACGGCTTCATCATTTGAGCTAAAGGAAAGCCATCAAGGGAAAAATCATTTTTGGGTACTTCATTATCCGGCGAAGAAAGTATTTTTCGTGCGGGCCTGGAGTGATGAGTAATTCGAATTAATTCGTCTGGATTAATCAGCTTTGTTCATCTGCAACAAAGACACTCAACGACAGAATGCAACGAGAAAGCAAAAGAAAATGAATACAACGTAGCGTAACTTTCGCGCGAAAGTTCTAATGCAATAGGGCTAAGCTAGGGGGATTTGATTAACCTAAGATTAGTTGCCGGCCAAGAGGCCCTTGGGTAGAACTCTTCCTTCTAGTATGACGGGTGGGAAACGTTTCTTATGAATGAGCAAAGCAAACGGAGGGCAGTTTAGTTTAACTACCTCAAAAAGACGGCCGGCGCTCAGAAATCGAAGAAGATTCAGCATAGATCGTCTCTATAAGCGATGTTGTTACCGGGAGACGAAAAGGTGCCAGTTACGACTTTTCGAGTTTTCACTAGAAAAGGGGGAAAGTCGTAACTTTCATCGGTTAGCTACGGCTTTAAATCTCGCTGTTCGCGCTTCAAGCCCTGCAGGATCGGGAGCCTGTTTCGGTAGATGTAAAGAAGCCTTTCTATCCGACAGAGAAGGATGTGTATCCATCCAGCCGCCGCGCGCCTTAAAAAAAACTGGAAGGGATAAAAAAAAACTGGAAGGGCATTACTTTTTCCAGCCCGACCAAAGACCTCCCCGAACCGGACCAAAATACCCGGCCGCCACGGCCCGCACGCCGCAAGAAGTCCGCCAAATCTTGAAAACGTATGTGAGATGTAAGTGAGCAGCGCTAAAACCGCCAAAACCCCTCCCTCCGGACGGATCTCCCCCTAGAGCTCCCAACGGAACCCCAACCCCCGCCTACTCAAACGGCGGGAACCAGAGATTGGCAGTAAAGTGATCTTTGCACGCCACCAAGAAGGTGTAAGTGAAGGTGCATACAATGCAACGCAACTTCCGCGTGAAAGTCCTGAAGCAATACAGCTACTGCCGGGCGAAGATAATAGATGCCAGCCAGAGGCCCCGTCAGAAGGACTCTTCCACGCTCCAAAAACTCGTCCCAAGAACCGGCCTACTTCCCCTTAGGACTGCTGTGAGACTCCTCGCCGCTTCCAATGATAGAATAGGTAAAGCTGCACCTTTTGCCTTTCGGCTTATTTAATAACTGAATTCGAGAAATAGACCGCGCTGGTAAGGACCTTACGTCCTCCCTTTCTGCAGGCTGTTCGGACAAGGTATCCGACCTGGGTCCCGGAGGTTATGCGGACCTTGGCTACTTCGGCGCGGGTGAAGGTAACTCCTAAAAATGAGAGCGATTCATTTCCGGGCGTTGCTAAGATATTACGGGATAAAATCGATCTTCCGTTGGAATCAAAAAATTCAAGCGACGAAGCGCCGGCAATATCGGCATCGCTGAAAACTGCCCCGAACCCTGAGACCGTTGCAGGCTCAAGGCTTCCCGGAATTACAAACTCTACATCGACCACATTGGTGTTAAGTGAGGTAAAAATTCTAGGGGAGCTGAATGCAGCAAAGGCAGTAGGATAAGTTGCATTAATGTTTCCGAACTCGGGTAGGGTGCCTGGTACGGCCGGGGTTCCGTCGGCGCTTACCTGAAATTGTCCGCGCCCGTCGCCATCCAGCGCTATGCCGGTAATACCTCTGAAAAGTACGCCGCGCGGGGCAATAATTCCAGGTGCAAATTGGGCGTTCGTAGGACATTAGAGCCGGCCAGAGGCCAGCGCTCCAAAAACTCATCTCGCACTCAAGAAGAGTTTACGGTTTGCGGGCATAAGACCACCTGTTTAAGCGAGGTGGTTATCGGGGATTTGGGGGAGGAGTTTCGTGGGGGAGGGGAAAAGGTATTCCAGTTTTTTTACATTAATAAAGTAAACTTCTCCTGCACGAAGTGCGCGTCACTGGACAGTACATTAGCGATTCTCCGCTCGCGCATTATAGACATCGAGATGCAGTCGGTTAGCGAGTAGGACTTGTCATGGCGTTGCTTATATAACTCCAATCCTTGTTCAAGGAGATCGTCGCTTTGCGCAATGACCATTACATTGCTTTCGTTCGGGGCTCTTTCTATGTACTCAACCGTCTGCGACCGGAGGCGTGGGCCGTAAGCTGAAAAGAAATTGAGAAGCTCAAGAAAGATATATTGGCTGGTTATGTACTGGGTATCTCCCAGTGAATCGGTGAGCTCTAATGCACGCTCATGCCATGAATCTTCCGGGTTTAGAAGCGCAACGAAATAGTGAGTGTCGCAAAATACTTCTTTCATTACTTACTGCGCTTCGGGTGTCCATGCAAATAGTGGTCAAGGTTCTCTGAAGCATCCTGAGGAAGCTTTTTGAATTCTTTTGTCGGAATTTTGCGCGTCACCTCTCTGGCAAGTTCAGCAGGAGAGGAGCGCTTCTCGGCCGGTTTGGGAATGTCTCGCAATGATGTGGCTTCGGAATAAGAAATACACGAGCCAAGCTCGCCTGAGAGGTATGCTGATTCTTCGTGAGAATAGTCAGCAATCTGTTTCGCAGACATGCCTGTGAAAAAGCTTTTAATCCGTTCCATAATCTTGAATTCGGGGAGTGAAAAAGCTCTGCGATCAGGCGGTGAGGATGCGTAAAGCTTTTCCACCGGCTCGCCCGACTCGCGTGCGTAATGCTCGCGAGGCTCGACGACTTTTGATTCAATCAATGCGCCATAAATCGACTCATGGCCGTCCGGAATGGGGCCATAATTCCCAATCACATAGCGGGTGCCCGAGATGGAGCGGCCAAGCTCTTTAAAGGCTATAAAGTCGGCGTAAAAAAGCAGCTTATTAAGTTTTGTCTTCCACTCGCCATCGCTCGTGAAGTAACGCACCATTTCAATAAGGCGTTGAGAGTCAAACTGGCGTTTCCCTGAAAACTTTGGAGTGCCCGGTTGATATTGAAGTTGCTCCACCCGCATAAGGGACGCGTTCGCGAGGCGCTTCGCTGCTAGCTTAAGTAGTCGGGCATGATTTCCTGCGCCGATGCGCGTCTCTTTGCCGGCCAGCAGACGCAGCAGGGTATTTGGATCGGAGATGAGTCCCTCTAGTAACTGACGATGGGCGGGGGTAGGCTCAGAGCCATTCTCGTAGCGATTAATTGTTGCTACTCCCATTCCAACCAGCTCCGCTAGTTGGAGCTGGGTGAGCTCCAAAGTCCTTTCCCTGAAAGTGCGTAGTGCATGCGGGCCTAATGTCTTCATATAGGCTTATTATACTTGATAATGTAATTCTATCAAATTGAAATGGGGGGGGTATTATAGTGAGTTATAACAATAGGATGTAGGATTAATCGTTATGGTCATTGTTGTTCAAGCTGGACAGTGCACGGTGGGAGGAAAGAGAAGCCATTCTTCTGCCTCGATAGTTATGAAATTAGATTTTTTACGGATCAATAATTTGGGGTTTACGATTTTGTACCCTAGTGTTTA
>JAGFJO010000070.1 GCA_024102635.1 Deltaproteobacteria bacterium | reverse complement strand
GGTGGCGATGACATCAACACCAACAAGTGGATCTTCCAGCTAAGCGCTTATATCTAAGCGAGTAGCTTCTCTCGTAAGAGAGGAAGACTTAACGAAAGGCGCCTCGCGAAAGCGGGGCGCTTTTTTTGTCTGCCCCGATAACACTGGGAGAGCCCTTCGATTCCGCTCAGGGCAGGCCTCCTGGTCGGCTTCTCCTCATCTTTATCCTAATCCTTATCTTGATCCTCATCCTGCACTTGCACCTTATCCTCCACGGTCAATCCCTAAATAGAGTTTACACGTTTTGGGGGGCCGGCAGTGTTCGCGATATCTCTTTTAGCCAGGCGATGAGGGGCTTTGATGGTTCAGCGGAGTGCACTTCATGAGGTGTTTCCCCGTTAAGCTCGCCGTGGATTCGAAGGAAGTTGTAACTTCTGATTGCTTGGTCGACAGCCTTAAGGGCTTCTTTGAAGGAAGAGAACTTGAGTCCCAGTAAGAACTCCCGCTTTAGAATCCCATTCATGCATTCAGCAAGAGCGTTCTGTGCGCAATGATCAGCATCTGTCATGCTGCTTCTAAGGTCTCACTTTCTGATCTCGTCTATAAAATCGTGGCAACAATACTGAACACCCCGGTCGCTATGATGAATTACCCCTGCAGGGTAGCCATTTTCAAAAAGAGCTTTCTTAAGAGCCTCTATGGCTCCATCGGCATGCATGCTTGTTGCAAGGTGGTAACCTACTATCTTGCGAGAAAACTTATCCGTAATTAGGAACAAAAAGGCGTGGCAACCATCTACGTCAATATAGGTTATATCGGCTACCCACAACTGATTCGGTCCAGTAACTGATAGCTCCCTAATGAGGTTTGGCTGTACCGCATAGCGGTGCCCTGAATACGTGGTCCTAACATTATGCCGCTTGACCCACCGAACTTTTAAGCCGTTTTCCCTTAAAATTCGCGCCAGTTTATCCCTGCCAACGGGGCAGATCTTTAGCATCCTTTGAAAGCGCTGCACAAGCCGCCAGAGATTCTTTCCTCCAGTATGCGGCAGCCTCTGCCTGATTACCTTAACGACTTCAATCAACCACTTTTGATACCTGGACTTCCAATACTCTCGCTCTCGGTGGCGGTAGTAGGCTTGCCGGGTATGGGCATAAACTCGGCATATCCGCTTCAACGTAGCTTTTCTATCTTCTTTTGATTCTCTTCGAACTTTTTCAATTCCTTCGTATCGAGTCTTTTTTTTAAATCAGGTACGTAGCGCTCATATGACTCTAACTGCGCCGCTAGCACACGGCGCGCAAGAATTGCATCAGACAGCGCCTCTTCAAGCTCCTTTATCCGTTCTGCTTCGCTTTTCATCATAACCCTCACTATCTTGGTCCGTCGCCCTTCATGCTTAAATACCCAGGCATTAACAACTCGAGCGCTGCTAACTCCATACAGCCTAGCCGCTTCCCGCGCCGTCAACGCCCCGCTAACTACTTCTTCAACTACTTTGCTCTTAAGAGCTGCACTAAACCGACGGATCTCTTTCTCATCTCCCTCCTTAGACTCTACCATAAGCCCCTCCCATAAGTCTTTTTAAGCCTAATGGGTGTAAACTTATATTAGGGAGATACCAAGGAGAGAAGAAAAGGATGATGATTAGTAAGTATTCTTACGAGCCATGAGCGCCTTCTAAAGCGCCGATTTATCCTAAAAATTTTAATCCTCTTGCGCCTGCACCTCATTTTCTTTGTGAGGAGGAGGATGAGGAAAAGGATTAAGAGGAAGTGCAGGTGCAGGAGGAAGAGCTTTCTTCCTCCACTGTGCTAAAAACGCGGGTTCTTTTATCCCTGCAGCTCAATCTCAACCTTCGCTTTATCACGAAGTTCCTTGACTCTAGCTTCAATCAGCTCTGCCCGTTTGCGGTGCAAAAGCTCGCGTTGAATCTTTGGCTTTGCGCTCTCAAAATCAGGCTGCGCAGCTTCGCGTTTCTCTTCCAACTTAATGATGTGATAACCGAAGTCTGTTTTTATAGGGTCGCTAATCTCACCCGGTTTAAGACCGAATGCGGCTTTTTCAAAAGGAGCTACCATCGCGCCGCGCGGAAAGAAGCCAAGGTCGCCACCGCGGCTGCTCGAAGGACATTGTGAGTGCTCTCTAGCAATCGCCCCAAAGTCGCCGCCGGGGGATGTCACCTGCGCATGCAGCTCCTCGATCTTATTCTTAGCGGCGAGATCTTCCTCTGACCCGGCATCCTTATCGACCTTGATAAGAATATGCCGCGCGTGAGCCTCTTCGCGCTGGGCAAACCGCTGCGGCGAGGCGTCGAAGACCTTTTTTAGCTCGCTATCGCTAATCAATATGTCCTTCTCGAAGGTGGAATCGAGATAAGCGTTGATAATAAAATCGTCTCTGAGATCTCCAAGAAACTGCTCATAAGGCATTCCGGAGGTTTTAAGAATCTCTTTCAGCTTGGCTTCGCCTCCGTAGCGTGCCACAACTTCACCGGTCTTTTTATCCACCTCCTCCGAGGACGTACCGGCCTTTGCCGCGGCATCCAGCAGCAGCTGGCGGTCAATCATGCTGTTAAGAACCGAGACTCTTAGTTTGTTGAGCATCTCGGGCGACTTATTATTCATTGTCTGGTACATGGCGAAGGCCGGTTTGCTTCGCATGACCTGATCGATCTCGGAGATTTTTATCTCTCTGCCATTAACTCGCGCTGCTACGGAATCGCCGGAAATGGGGTCCTTTGTGCTTTGACCAGGTTCCGGCTGCTGAGCGCTGCCAACCGGCGGAAGACTCAATAAAACAATAGCCAAACTCGATATAGTGAATCCGCGCAAGTTCATAAGCCAATCTCTTGAAATGTAGATCCGACTGTCAGTTTAAGCTGACATGGTCCCCCGGAGCGCGGCCGTTTACTGCGTCCGGTGCCCCTTCTGTTAAGCCGTCCAGCGGCTTGTAATTGCATGATTGCCCATGGTTGCTATAATTGCAAGAAATCTGACGCGTTCACTGGCCGACCTTATACTGGTGACACGCGACTGAAGGTGGCAGATCCCTTGTTTCAATCTGACTTGTTTTAACTAAAAGTGAGAGCAAGAACTATCCTTACGGTTTTTCTGGCAGCGCTTATTGTGGCCGCGCTGGCAGCGCTTTATTTATTGAGAGCGCCGGCTGAAACTTTTCCCGTTATAGCCCAGGGCAGCTACATTGGCGGCCTGGATGGCCCCATCAAAGATAGCGAGGGTAGAACGCTAATGTTTTTTGCGGAGGGAAGCGGCGCGGGTAATCACACCTTTGTCTCAATGGTAGCTCCTGATTGGGAGCGCAAGTTAATAATATATGACTCCGGCACGCAGGATAGCCATCCAGCGGTGGAGATCTCAGGCCCGAGCGGCACCTTTATCTTAAGTGGTGAACAGAGCGGCAACCTTTCTTATCAGGGAAAAATTACCGAGAAGGGGGGGCAGAGAGAGGGCAGTTGGCGTCTGGTGCGCATGGGCGATTTCCAATCAATCAAGACCGACTCCGAGGTGCAGGCTCTCCGAGCCCGTCTTGAGCTAAGAGCCAAGATTAGAACGATTGACCGCGAAATAAAGCTCGCTGAGGTAGCGGTGTCTCAGCAAAAGTCGGAGATAGCTAAGTTGCAGCACTACATTACGGAGGGCGAATCGCTGCGCAGGAATGCAGACAAGAAATATAAAGATGCGCGTGATGAACTCTATAAGCTTGAAGAGCAGGTGGCTGCCAAAAAGCGCGAGGCGAACGGACTAGTGCAGAAACTCGAGCTTTCGCAGCGCTTAACCGGTATGGGCAAACTTGTCTCGTTGGCGAGGGAGTCTCTTGAGAGAGAGAACCGCTGGGTTGAATCAATGCTGAAAACCAGCGTTTCTGACACATCGTTGGAGCTGGAAGCTGCGGTTGAAAAAGGAGAGCGAATCCTGGCTCTTAAAAATGAGATCGCCTTAGAGCAGGAGCGAATTTTCCGTCTTAATGCAGGGACCAAATGAAGGGACGAAGAATACTTCTTACCTTTGTTCGCGGAGCTTGTATGATCGGCCTAGCGGTCTTTGCATCGTTAGCGGCTGCCGCTCCGAAAAGCCGAATCATTACAATTGATGCTCCGATAGAGGTGGGTTTTTATCCCGAAGAGGCTTTTCTACTAATAGACGTGGATCGGCAAGGACTAAAAAAAATTCGAGGTGTTTTAGTGCCCCCGTTCACTGAGGATGAAAGCACTAAAGCGGGAGGACAGTGGACCGTAGGAACGCAGCTCGAGGTCCCTGCAGGAGCGCGCCAGGCTGATTTCGCAGTTTTTGTTAAGGGGAGAGACAAACAATACGCTCTTCTTGCCGGAATGACCGAGGACCTGTCGTCTCCTGAGGCGGAAAGTGACGTTAAGGAACTCACCTCTCATCTAGAGCAGCGAAAAGAGCTGCTAATGAGCTGGCAGGTGCAAGCCAAAGCTCAAGACGATAACTTAAAGCGCCTTCGCGCGGATGCTGACGTAATAGCCAATGTTGCAAGGATTGTTGATGTTCTTGAGCAGATAGAGGCCGCGAAGTACGAGCATGAGAACCTCGAGAAGGATATCGCTACTCTTCATGAGCTGCTTAAGCAGGCCAAGGACCAGCCGGCACCAAAGAATTACGCTAGGCGGGAACTGGAGCTTACCAAGCAGATTGCGCAATTGGCCCAATTAGTGAAGGATGCAGAGTCAAAGGAAGGGGCCCGCAGGCTGCAATCACAAAGCGACCTACAAAGGAAGCTGGCCGTGGTTGAGGCAACAAGATTCGACGACGAGAAGCAGCTAACGCAGCAGCTGACGCAGCTTAAGGAAAGGCGGGCCGCCATGGAGAAGGCAGGTTATGTCGAGGCTCCAAAAAAAGAAGCAAATTATTGGGAATCTCAATAATGAGGGCCATATTTCACCTCTGGCTATTGGAAATAGAAACTTGTTTAGCTTCAACTAACCAGGGAAGCGCAATCGGATTCGTGCTATATCATCGTATTAGCGCATGCATCATTCAGTAGAAGTAGACAGCAAGCTCTCGGCTGGGAGTTTGAACGAAGATCTTACTCTTACCCCTGAACTATACGGGCAAATTGCGGCATGGCTGGTGAACAAGGGCTTAACAGTACCGGCCATTTTTTTCCTAGAGTTGTACAAACCCTTCTGTAATCTAGCTTACCAGGCGGGGATTAGTATCAAACCGATTCTTTCCGCCGTCATGAGCGACAAGCGAGCGAATGTGCTGCTGGCATTGGTTAAAGACGGCGACTCTATCGAGAGATTGATAGTTGAAGTGGAGAGGGCGGATACGGCGTCAAGGGAGGGGGCATGCTAGGAGGCGTCGAACATGCCACCCCCGGCATAGCATTGATTTTAGCGATAGTGCTCTATTGCGTGATTCACTACATACGTAAAGCGCGAGCCGGAAAGGAGATATACGTAAGGCGCGTGCCGGGGATAGACGCCATAGATGAAGCCGTCGGTAGAACGGCCGAACTCGGCCGGCCGCTGTCTTTTTCCACGGGCCTCTCGGATGTTGGACCTGTGCTTTACGCATGTTTGGGCGTGTTGTTCTATGTAGCTCGAAAAGCCGCGCAATACAAAAGCAAGCTTTTTGTGCCGCAGTATTCTCCGGAAGCGATGGCGATTGTCGAAGATACGGTTAGGGACTCGTACCGTTCAGCCGGTAAGAGTTCAAATTTTGATCCTCAAAGTATCGTGTTCCTCTCAAGCGACCAATTCGCCTTTGCGTCGGGCTATATGGGACTTGTGCACCGAGAGAAAGTCGCAAGCACATTCCTATTCGGCACATTCTATGGTGAAGCGCTAGTTTTGGCCGAGGCCGGTCAGCAGGTGGGAGCTATGCAGATAGCCGCTTGCATTAATCCAGAGCAGGTTCCGTTTTTTATATGCACATGCGATTACACCCTGATCGGCGAAGAGCTGTTCGCTTCCTCAGCATACCTGAGCCGCGAACCGGTACAACTCGGCAGTTTGGCGGGCCAGGACAGAGCAAAACTTCTCTTTATGATTTTTATAATTGTGGGCGTGGGAATCGCCACCTTCAATTCAATTTTTCCCGCAAGTGCGATTCCGAATATTGAGTACTACGTTTTCGACGGGCAGTGGATGATTGATGGGTTAAAGGCAGTCTTCGGAGGTCAGAGCTAGGCTGATGGAGGGGGGGTATAGGCAGCGCCTGGTAAAGTTTTTCACCTTCCTTGGCGGTGTTTACTTCGTATTTGAATTTCTCATGCCCCAGGCGATTCTGAAAAGCTGGGGAATTGCGGAACGTCACGAAGCTATCTCGCTTGGCTTTGTAGCCATTGGACTAGTGGCGTTCGGCCTCGGCATAATCAATCTCTTCATGATTCACGGGTCAAAGATAGTGTTCCGCCGTAAGGGGTGGCTCAACAGCATTGCTTTACTCACCGGACTTCTCATGATGGTGACTTTTTCCGCTTATGACTGGCGCCTTGATTTGCGGCATGAAATCAATTCAAGGGACGCTGTCGTAGTTGCCGAGTTTGCGCGTGATATTGTCATGGTAAATGCTGATGCCGAGCGGCGAGCCTCGGTTCCCCCGCTACCCGTCCGCTTGCAGTTCCTGGCTGAATCGGCCGAAAAACTTCGCGCTACAACGGCCGAAGCCTTTACAAATGAAGCTGTTGCCGCACAGACGCGCGCCAATCGAGACGTGGCGGTAGCCGTAACCAATATAAGTGAGTCCTTGAACGTACTGCAGGAGAGTGTGCAGCGCTTAAATGCGGCGGACAATGACGAAGCGCGTTTGGCCGCTGCTCAAGCGATATCAGCCAACGCCTCGTCGCTAGCCTTTCTCAAGAAACAATACGGCAGGGCGGTGACGGCGGATAGCTACGGGAAGCGGGTTTACAGCTTTTTGTTCAACGCTCTCTTTGTGTCGCTCGGCTCGGCGATGTTCTCGCTTTTGGGTGTTTACATAGCCGCAGCCGCTTATCGCGCATTCCGTATTAGAACAGTGGAATCGAGCTTGATGATGCTTGCAGCCCTTATCGTGATGCTCGGTCAGATTCCGTTCGGACGATGGTTGTACTCCGAGCTTCCCGAAATCCGCGCTTGGCTTCTTGAGGTGCCGAATGCTGCAGCTACACGAGCAATCGGGTTCGGAGCGTTAGTCGCTAGCTTGGTGCTGGCATTCAGGATGTGGTTTTCAATCGAGTCGGACAAGTTTTCAGGAGATAAGTAGTGGCATTCAGCTTTGCCGCGCTGGATAGAAGGATCGTTTATGGCTTGGTGCTTCTATGCCTAGCCTTACCGATAATTTTCGAATACAGCCTGCCTCCCTCAAGGATGAAGGCAGCCGACAAATTGTATCAGCTAGTGGAGGCGATTCCTCCCGGCCCCGGGAAGATAGCTCTGCTGGCTTTTGACTTCGGACCAAGCACCCGTGCCGAGAACGAGGTGCAGGCCGAAGTTCTAATGGAGCACCTGATGAGGCGGCGGGTGCCGGTGGCGGTGTTTTCTCTTTATCCGCAGGCGGTGGATTTTTTAGATGCGATTCCGAAACGTTTGGCCAAGAAGCTGACCAGCGAGATGCCGGGTGAGAGATGGGAGTACGGTGTTGACTGGGTTAATTTAGGCTACCGCGCCGGAACCGCGCTTTTCATTCAATCTATTCCGAAAGCGGAAAATTTAGCGGAGGTATTCGGAAAAGACGCTGAGGGGACCAGACTTAGCGATCTTCCTGCTTTTAAGGGGATAAAGGATTTCAAGCAGATCGTTCTAGTAGGGGAGGTAACCGGCCTGGCCGGCATGTTTAACCTTTACGTTCAGTTCTTTCAGAGCGCTGAGTATATTCCTCCGCTTGTTCACGGCTGCACCTCTATCACAATTCCGGAAGCCTATAATTACCTCGATTCAGGTCAGCTAAAAGGATTGCTCGAGGGGTTAGCGGGCGCCGCATGGTATTCCGAGCTGCTAGAGGTAGCAAATCCGGCCCGCACATTGGACAGCGCGCCGATGCGCAACACTGCTACCGGAATTGGTCACATGATTATCATAGCGCTCGTCCTGCTGGGAAATCTCTCTGCAATAGCCGTCCGTTTTAGGAGCAAGAAGGCATGACCCCGGACTCTTGGCAGCTTGCAACAATTCTTGTAGGTGGAGTGGCGACCATCGCTATATACAGCTTCTTGATTAAAGAGAATTCGCTTTACCGCTTCTTTGAGCATCTTTTTATCGGAATCGCCGCCGGATATGGTCCGGTATATGCGATAAGGACAAACCTTTGGCCTAGGATTCTCGAGCCCATGCTCGGACTCGATATCATGCATTTTCCGGACGGCACCGTTTCGCACAGCTACAATCCTTTATTGATGCTTTATCTGGTGCCGATGCTTTTCGGAATGCTTTATTACTTTATTTATTCGCGGCGGTTTTCGTGGCTTGCAAAACTGGTGATCGGCTTTTCTCTCGGCGCTTCGGCGGGTCTGACATTTAAAGGTTTTTTTGCCGAAATCATTCCGCAGATCGTTACCAGCTTCAGGCCGCTTGTTGTCTTTGAAGGGGAGAATCTGCTCGGAATGGAGAGCTTTAGCAACACGGTGTTTATCGTCACCCTTCTCTCTGTGATGTACTATTTCTTTTTCTCGTTCCGCGTTTCGGGAAAGGTCGATAAGGGAATATCTTTCACCGGGCGCTGGCTAATGATGACCTGCTTCGGAGCATACTTCGGTTCTACCGTAATGGCGCGTATGGCTCTGCTGGTTGAAAGACTGGAGTTCTTAATCATCGATTGGTGGGGCGCTCTGGGAGGGATTATTAATAGCACTGTTGCCTAAAAGTAAATTGATGATTACTGATCCGGAGAAACTCAACACAATTCTTGTTACCGATTGCGGCTCTACTACGACAAAGGCTCTCCTTTTTGAGCGCAGGCCGGACGGATGGCGCCAAACATTTAGAGGAGAAGCGCCTACTACAGTTGAGGAGCCTGTGGCCGATGTAACTGTCGGTGCGCTTAATGCATTTCAAGAGGTGCAGGAGCTGAGTAGCCGCCAGATAATCTCGGAGAACTATGCCGGTCAGGGGACTCCGTTTTTGATAACCGATGGCGCTCCAGGGCAGGGTATCGACCTTTACCTCTCCACCAGCTCCGCGGGCGGGGGACTTCAGATGATGGTGGCAGGCGCCGTCAAGACAATGAGTACAGAGTCAGCCGAACGCGCCGCACTGGGCGCCGGAGCAATTGTAATGGATGCTATCTCGGCGGATGACGGACGCGAAGATCACGAGCGAGTGGAACGCATAAGGCACCTAAGGCCGGATATCGTTTTGCTGACGGGAGGTGTCGATGGCGGCTCGAAGGTGCATGTTTTGGAGGCGGCCGAGATTCTGCTGGCGGCATCGCCTCGCCCTCGTTTCGGCGAGACACTGCGTCTGCCGGTTATTTATGCCGGAAATAGTGAGGCCGCCGAGGAAGCGCAGGAGATGCTAAAGGCCAAGTATCAGCTCTCGGTAGTTTCTAATGTGAGACCGACGCTTGAGAGCGAAAATTTGGAGCCGGCGCGCAAGGCGATTCATGATTTTTTTCTTAGTCACGTGATGAGCCATTCGCCCGGGTACGACAAGCTGCTTAAATGGAGCCCCGTACCGGTAATGCCGACTCCCGCTGCGGTTGGCAATATGGTGCAGCGGTTTGCCGAGAGCAAGAATCTACAGGTGCTTTGCGCAGATATCGGCGGCGCGACGACTGACGTGTTCAGCGTTTTCCGTGACGCCGGCGGGCAACCGATTTTTAATCGCACGGTGAGCGCTAACCTAGGAATGAGCTATTCAGTGGCGAATGTATTGATTGAAGCGGGACCATCGAAAATAGCCAGATGGCTTCCATATCAAATTTCAGATTCGGAGATAAGAGATCGTTTGCGTAATAAGATGATCAGGCCCACCACGATTCCTCAGACTATTGAGGATTTATGGCTAGAGCAAGCGGTATGCCGTGAAGCTCTGCGCTTGTCGCTGGATCACCATCGCTCTTTGGCGGTGGGGTTGAGTGGAGTAAGGCAGGCGCGCGGAATTGCAGATATATTCTCTCAAAAAGCCAGCCGCTACGAGCTGGTAGACAGAATGAAACTCGATGTTGTTGTAGGTTCGGGGGGAGTTTTGAGCCACGCGCCGGATCGGGTGCAAGCCGCGCTGATGATGATTGATGGATTCGCGCTGGAAGGGGTTACGCAGCTTACGGTTGATTCTATTTTTATGATGCCGCATCTGGGCGTGCTTTGTGAGGTGAACCCGCAGGCAGCCGACCAGATCTTTATCCGCGACTGTTTGGTGAAGATAGGATATGCGGTGGCGCCGGTTTTCAATGCCAAAATTCCAGATGGAACCCCCTTGGCCGAAGTTTACTATAACGGAGAGCGGCTCGGTTCCGTGCATAAAGGGCGGGTTTTAAAAGCACAAATGCCCATGGACCAGAGCGGCGAACTGAAGGTTCAGCCGCTGCACCGCTCCGTCAATTTAAGCGGCGAGCCGGGGCGTGAGTGGCGTAACACCATTCAGACAGGACATGGGATACTGATCTTGGATGGCCGCAACAGGCCTATAGAGTGGGCCTCGGAGGGATCGGAACTTTTGCGCCGGCAGGTTGAAATCTTTGAGAATTTAGGATTAGTGCAGAGATGAAGCAAGCATTTACGCCCGGCTTATGTGTATCCGGCGGGGTTACGGTCCGCAAAGACCGCGAACTTGCCGTACCGGGAGAGATTCTGGTACGAGAAGGTGATTCCGTTGAACCTACCCAGGTTGTAGGCCGCGCGCAGCTGCAAGGAGAATTGCTAATTCTCCGCCTTAGTGAGCAGCTTGGAATTCAGCCTGATGAGGCGCTGCAAGGGCTTAAAGTAAAGCTAGGCGACTCTGTAAGCAGCGGCCAGATAATATGCGAACATGCAGGACTGTTCGGCCTGCTTAAGAGCCGCTATCTGGCGCCACGAGACGGCACAATTGAATTTATTACCGAGCGCACCGGCCATGTCGGCCTTCGGCTGCCATCAAAGCCGATCGAACTGAAGGCGTATCTCGGAGGAAAAGTCATATCGGTAACTCCCGCGCGCGCGCTCAGAATAGAGGCGCGCTGTTCGATGGTTCAGGGGATATTCGGAGTAGGCGGCGAACAGCACGGGCAGCTTCAGGCTATCGCCGCTCCCAGCGAGGCGCTTGTTGACGAGATGCTGCCGGCAGTGGCGGAAGGAAAAGTGCTTTTCGGAGGGCATAGTCCGAGCGAGCAGTTCTTGAAAACAGCAGCCGAGCGTGGAGCTGTAGGGCTAATCACTGGCTCTATGGATGACAAAGCCTTAAAAGGATATCTCGGCTATGACTTGGGGCTCGCTCTTACCGGTAACGAGAATGTTACTATGAGTGTGATTATCACCGAGGGGTTCGGCAGCATCGCAATGTCCGAGAGGGCGCACAAACTCCTATCCTCCCGCGCCGGGCAGAATGCTTCGATGACAGGCGCAACTCAGGTTCGCGCCGGTGCAATCAGGCCGGAGGTGCTTATCATAGAAAGCGGTGGTGCTGAGAAAAAAGGAATCGCAGAGGGGGACGGGCTGCAGATCGGTTCGAAGATCCGTATAATCCGGGTTCCCTATTTCGGATTAAGGGGTGAGGTGGTTGAGCTTCCATTCGAACAAACTAAGATTGAGACCGGTGCTTACACTAGAGTGCTTCGGGCCCGCTTAGAGGATGGGCGAGTGGTGACGGTGCCAAGGGCGAATGTGGAGCTGTAGTCTCCTACTATTGTATTAAGGTTTCTAAGGTCCTGCCCCTGGAGCGCCGACCGGTCGTGAGTTTAGTCGAAGGACTTCCAAGTCGGCATATGTTACGTACGTGAAGAGATTAAGCCGGGCTTGAGACCCGCTCTTCACAAAAATCGGGACCGGATTTCAGAGCAAGACCAAGAAAAAGAAATCGCAGCCATTAATGGATCGATAATTTCACCATTAATGGAACAGAAATAGGTTCCTACTTCAGATCAACGACTGAATCTTCTCTTGCAGCATCTGCTTTGTAAAAGGCTTCACGAGAAGCTGCTCTTGCTTCACTTTCGACTTGGAGAGCAGCTCCTTCTTCTGGTTTTCGTTGACGACAAGTAATACCGGCAGTGGCTGCGGCGAGTGCTGGTCGAGCAGCGCAAGCAGAGCGGACTCGTCGTTCACATCAGGTAGTTTAAAATCGGAGATTATAAACTTGATGCTTTGTTCTGAGATCTGCTCCTTTGCGGAGGCGAAATTCTCGGCCTCGAAAACATTTTTGAAACCGAGCCCAGAAAGGCAGTTTTTGACGACGCGACGGACAGTCGAGAAGTCGTCCACCACTAGGATCGGCATATTTTTATCTAGGTCTTTGATGTCTGTCATGACTCAAGATTCCGATAGTAAAAGTAAGCGGGGTAGTCGTTTCCCGTATACTAGTATCGGCATCAGCGGTCTGGTGGTTTAGCGGAGAACGCCGCCCATGGGGCCCCGCTCGGACATCCAACTACCTGAAGTTTAAGCGTTTATTGACGTGACTGAAGCCGGCGGATTATTAATTGTAGAGCTGCGCGCCCCTTTGTGTTCGCCTTTAGATCTGTGAGGCGGCGCTTGCCGATACGCCGGTCGGCTGCTTTCAACATTTCTACCAGACCCCAACTATCCAGCGGAGAATTAAAAGTGAAGATCTCCTCCCTGGGTAACGCCAGATACTCCCTCATAATTGATGTCATAGTAGAAACATCGTCATTGGTTTCGCCAGCACTGACCCGCTTGGAAACATTCCGCGGTTCGTCCCAGACGACCTCTTTACTGCATTTGAACCAGATCCGTCCGATGGAGTTTGACGGGCCACGCTGCACCGTGCAGAAAACCGATAGG
This sequence comes from Deltaproteobacteria bacterium, assembly GCA_024102635.1. Classification (GTDB taxonomy): domain Bacteria; phylum Bdellovibrionota_C; class UBA2361; order UBA2361; family JAGFJO01; genus JAGFJO01. Next base: position 12,213 of record JAGFJO010000070.1, on the reverse strand, counting down.
GACAATTCAGGATCGAACAGCTCCTCGATCCGCTTTTTAAGCTGACTCCACCTCATTTGCGCAAGTTATAGCATAGAGGTCATTTTAATAGATCCATTTATCTGGATTACGAGACTTTCAGCGTGGGAAAATGGCGTTCATGGCCGTATCTCGTTATTGGGAATTTAAGAGACAAAACTCCTGCCAATGCAGTTCCAGTTTGAATAAGAGTAGCAGTTAAAGAACAAAGAGGGCGGCGAGATCAGCGAGAGGGGAGAAAATGTTTCCCCTCGCTGCAATCACTGAACTATTTGATTCTTTCTGATAGCTGCTTTTTGCTAGAACACTGGAATACGCGTCGATACCGGCTTGATATCGCGCTTGTCGTTGTCGGCAACGATCGCGTCCCGGCCCCAGTCATAACCGACAAGCGTAGAGTCATAAGGAATTCGGCCTTCTTCCCCCGGATCGTAGGTCATGCTCGTAATGTAAAAAAGGTGGGCCTGCTCGCTCAGTACCTTACAGCCGTGAAGCACCCCGGGAGGAATCTTGACACACGCTTCCAGCGTCTCGCTTCCGTATAGCTCGGTCTCTCCAAGTTTGAAGACCATTTTGTTTTTAAAGGTCGGGCTCTCTGGACGATTGTCGAATAGTACGACCTGAATCTCTCCGATTGCAACATACCACCAGTCGATCTGAACGTGATGGTAATGCCAAGCCTTTACGACGCTCTTCTGCATCTTGCTGTGGCTCCACTGACCAAAATCGCAATCCTTGAAAAATGGGTCAGAGTTTCTAACTATTTCACGGAAAAAGCCGCGTTCATCGCGGAAGGTGTTGAGCTGCTTAATCTCTACGCCGAAAATTGTCATATTTACATCAAGTCTATCAGCAATCGCTACCGACATTGCGCTCTCCCTTTCTACTTTTGCGAAACGGCCCGTGACAGCCGGTTCATTATCGCCTTGCCGATCCCCGACCTTTCGCAGTCGTCAATTACTATCAGGTCAAGGCTGCGTCCATCCATGTCGTGCAGGGCGGCATATAAGTTGGCTGCGACCTGTTGCATATCGCCGTTGCTACTTAACACCATTGAAGCAGCGTAGTCAAATTGATCCGGTTCAGGAGGTGCTTTAAAGCCTATATAGCCGACCCGTTTCGAGCGCTGGCCAGAGGGATTGAAGTCTCGGATGAAAATAAGCGGAGTTCGGGGCGAATAATGTTTAGGCAGCATACCGGGGGAGATCAAACTCTCTCCCTCTATGTGCAAGGGAGACTCCGAAACATCAGCGATCTCTTCTTTTAGCACCTCCTGCAGCTCCTCTACTGTGAGTGAGCCGGGCCTAAGCAAAAGGGGGACCGGCCCAATCAGGGCGATAATCGTTGATTCAATCCCTACCTTTGAACGCCCCCCATCAAGAATAATGTCAGCTTTCAATTCGGAAGCGATGTGTTCGGCGCTCGTCGGACTAAGAGCAGATGAAGGATTGGCGCTAGGTGCGGCAATCGGAACGCGGCATTCATTCAGCAGCTCTTGCGCTACCGGATGTGCGGGAACTCGTACAGCGATAGTTGGCTGTTTGGCCGTTACGATGTCCGGGATTGAGCCGTTTGACGGAAGTACGACAGTAAGTGGTCCCGGCCACAGGCTCTCAAGCAGCTCAAGCCGGCTCTTCACTTCGCTATCGGAAAGGTCGGTGTAAAGCTGTATTTGGGAGGAATCTTTTACATGAACAATTAGAGGATTTTCGATTGGGCGGCTCTTTAGTGCATATACTTTTCTTACCGCTAATTCGTCGAGGGCATTGGCGCCCAATCCGTAGACCGTTTCTGTCGGAAACACCACGGTGCCGCCGGAAACTATTATCTTTGAAGCAGCACGGATATTATCGGCAGTCGGAGATACTATCATGGCTTACAGCACAGTCTGTGCGGATGAAGTAATTATCTGCGCAATCCTATCCGCGAGCAGCAGATGGCCGAGTTTGTTGGGATGGCAGGAGTCAGACGTAACGTAAAAAAGCTCTTCGCGCTTCAACTCATCCGGGTAGCTGGCGCGCATCTCTGAAACTACTTCAGGATAAAGATCTCCGGAAGCTATTATTGGAATCTGCTTCAGCAAGTAACGTTGGCCGTTGAAGTAAAGGTAACCTTTCTCCTCGGCAAGACTTCCGGCGGCGGAAGCATAGCCAGAAGGAGTGCATAACGAGATGAGCATAGCTTGACGCGCTCCGCGCTCAAGAGCAGCGCGGGCCATGTACTCCAAATTCTCAACATAACGGCGCTTAGGAACAGCCGGTTTCTTGGCGGGTAGATCTTTTGCTTCCGTAGATGAGGACGGCGAGCTGGAGAGCAGGTTTTCTATCGTGCGGAAAAGTGCACTGCTGCGGGCTGCGGCTTTCAATTTCTGAGCGGCAGCATTGGCCTTGAAATTTTCAACTTGTGATTGATGTGAAAAAAAGGAGTGCTTAGCGTCGTTAGCTCCGAAACCCAAAATAATCATGTCGTATTCGAATTGCGGGCTGAAGCGGTCAAAGATCAAGCGTCCATACTCGGAGGAATCTCCGGGAATAGCGAAGTTTGCCACTTCGACTCTGCGGTTCAAACTCTTGCTAAGAAGAGATTCAAGTCTGCTCGAGAAGGTGATCTCCTGATCGACACCCCATCCGAAGGAGCTGGAATCTCCAAATATCATGATTCTAAAAACCGCAGGGTCCTTGACCGTTTCAATTTCGGGTCCCCTGAAGCCGAGAGAGTTTGCCCGTACCAGATACCTATATTCTCTATCTGCCGGTATCTGACTAAATGTGTTTACAATCCTGCGCTCGATGCCGGGAATTAGCCGGACTCTGAAGCCGCTCCCTTCCTCGAACATTGAGAGCCACTCCAGCGCGTCCTTATCGGCGGCCACCGACGCTGTCTTGATTGAGGTATTTTTTTCCTTCTGCATCCATGCAGGCATCTCGAGCGCTATTGCTTGGGCATCTTTCTTGAAGACAGACTCAAGGTTCAATATGCGGCAAAAGCTCTCTATTAGGCCAAGTACCAGAAGAGGTACAATCACTACCAAAAAAATCTTATGCGCCACCGTAAAGCGGGCAACATTGCTATCCAAGTGAGCCATAGACAAAGAAGTAACGTGTCTTTTAGCCGCCTCAACAGTGAAGCGGCCACTTCGCTTAAGGCACAAGCCTGATTGGGTCGGACGCCGTCGCACATGCGGAAAGAGCGTCGGAGAGCTCCGATACTGAAACCGCATTTAATCTCCGGCTGATCAACCGGGAGAACAGATGATTGTCGAACTTATTCAAACATTCCTGGTCGGCAAGCTGCTCGGAAGCGTTTCCTGCCAAAGATGACAAGTGCCAGCGCTTATATGCGAGTCGTCCGAGCTTCCCGCCATGACAGAAAATATGTTCGGAAGTGCTTCTTAGGCAAGAGTTCCGCTCGGCGGGCGTAAGCCCCAAGCACTCCTCGATTAGTCCTGCGCATTGATGAGAGTCATACGAGCTTTTTAGCCCGGGACGCGCTGAATCTATGCCGGTGGGGATCTCACTTGGCTGCGCAAAAGCGCTGACTGCTCCGCCGATGATCATAGCGGCAGATATCGAAACCAGAATTGATGCCGGAAAAATCACGCCTTTCATACACCCTCATCCTTTATATTACTCCGCGAATTCTACCATCGAGGCAGGTCTATGCCAAATATTGGAATATGCAAAATACTTATTCATGGCAAGGGGTTAAGAGGCTCGAAGGGCGTTAGGGCCAAACTAAAACTCAATCGGCCGGGTTTCATCGGTCGGTTTTTTAATTCAGAAGTGAGGCACACCATGAAAGGATATATAAGGACCGATCCCAAAGCGATTACGGGCAGCGCCGCGCTATAGCTCTCTCTGGCAAAGCTCGGTAAGCACTCCCTGCATCTCACGCGGATGTATAAAAGCGATAAGTGAACCGTGCGCGCCCGGCCGCGGCTCTTTATCAATAAGCGTGTATCCGAGGGAGGCGAATCGTCCAAGTTCGGCCCGAATGTCCGTAACTCTATAGCAGATATGGTGCAGGCCTGGTCCGCGCTTTTCCAAAAATTTTGATACGGCGCTGTCGGGCGAGGTGGCCGCAATAAATTCAATCAGCATGTTGGGCGCCTTTAGAAAGGCGACCTCAACCTTTTGCGAAGGTACCTCCTCCCGCAGATCAAGTGAGTATCCAAACTCGCTCTGATACGGTTTTACGGCGCTATCAAGATCGGCTACCGCAATTCCTATGTGATCGACCGGATACATAATTGACTTCATATTAAACGATTATCTCTGCCGATTACATAAGTTTTTGTGGGTTAAGTCCGGTCTGCACCCTTCCTCGAGCGCTGGCCTCAAGTATCAGGCGATCCTTTACACTTTTTAAGGTCAGGATCGTGAGACGTTCGCACAACCCAGAAACTTCCAAGGCACACGGAGGAGGCAATTGGCTAAGGCGGCAGGGGGTAACGGGCTCCGCTGCCGTTTTAATAACCGCTCCGCGTCCTCCTTTCCTCTGTGTTAAAAAATTACTGCTCGCACCAACCCAGAAACTTCCAAACGCCGTCCATCGGTTTACCAGCGACAGTTCTGGCTTGCCACCTTCTTTTTAATTAACGCGGAGGGAACGGAGGCACACGGAGGAGGCAATTGGCTAAGGCGGCAGGGGGTAACGGGCTCCGCTGCCGTTTTAATAACCGCTCCGCGTCCTCCTTTCCTCCGTGTTAAAAAATTACTGCTCGCACCAACCCAGAAACTTCCAAACGCCGTCCATCGGTTTACCAGCGACAGTTCTGGCTTGCCACCTTCTTTTTAATTAACGCGGAGGGAACGGAGGAACACGGAGGAGGCAATTGGCTAAGGCGGCAGGGGGTAACGGGCTCCGCTGCCGTTTTAATAACCGCTCCGCGTCCTCCTTTCCTCTGTGTTAAAAAATTACTGCTCGCACCAACCCAGAAACCTCCAAACGCTGCCTACCGGTTTATCAGCGACAGTTCTGGCTTGCTACTTTCTTTTTAATTTAACGCGGAGGACACGGAGGCACACGGAGGGTGTGGATGAATACAGAGGACAAAAAAGAGGCTCACAACGTGAGCCTCTTTTTGTTTTAGAGCTAAAGCTTCTCTCGAAGCTTTGAGCGAATTACATCATTCCGCCCATGCCGCCCATTCCGCCCATGCCGGCACCGCCGCCATGGGAGTGGCCTTCTCCTTCCTCCTTCGGCTCATCAGCGATGATGGCTTCAGTTGTAAGCATCAAGCCTGCAACGGACGCAGCGTTCTGAAGGGCGGTTCTAACGACCTTTGTGGGGTCGATGATTCCTGCCTTAATCAGGTCCTCAAACTCGTCTGTTGCCGCATTGTATCCGAATGAGCCCTTCTCGGTGCGCACTCTGTTCACAACAACTGCAGGCTCAGCTCCGGCGTTCGAAGCGATAGTGCGAAGCGGCGACTCAAGCGCAGCGCGCACGATCTTGACCCCGAAAAGTTGCTCCTCATCATCGAGCTTGAGCTTCTCGAGTTTCTCAATTGCCCGAATCAAAGCAACTCCGCCCCCGGGAACGATTCCCTCTTCAACAGCGGCGCGAGTAGCATGAAGGGCGTCTTCTACGCGAGCCTTCTTCTCCTTCATCTCGACCTCGGTTGCAGCGCCGACGTTAATGACGGCTACGCCTCCGACGAGCTTGGCAAGACGCTCTTGCAGCTTCTCGCGATCGTAATCCGAGGTTGTTTCCTCGATTTGAGCGCGAATCTGGCTTACTCGAGCCTTGATGTCTTCCTTGCTTCCTGCTCCATCGATGATGGTGGAGGTGTCCTTTGTTACAACGACTCTCTTTGCTCTGCCGAGATCGCCGATCGTCAGGTTTTCAAGCTTCAAGCCGAGGTCTTCGGTGATGCACTTTCCGCCTGTCAGGATCGCGATATCCTCAAGCATTGCTTTGCGCCTATCGCCGAAGCCAGGGGCCTTAACAGCGACAACATTAAGCGTTCCGCGGATCTTATTAACCACTAGAGTTGCCAGCGCTTCACCTTCTACCTCTTCGGCGATGATGACGAGCGGCTTGCCACCCTTGGCTACCTGCTCCAAGATCGGCAGAAGATCCTTCATGCTGCTGATCTTCTTTTCATGAATGAGGATAAACGGATTGTCGATCTCGCACTCCATCCTGTCCGGATTGGTTACGAAGTAAGGCGAGAGGTAACCGCGGTCGAACTGCATTCCCTCTACTACCTCAAGGGTGGTTTCAAGGCCTTTGGCCTCTTCTACAGTTATAACGCCCTCTTTTCCGACCTTCTCCATCGCTTCGGCGATGATATTGCCGATCTCTTCATCGGAGTTAGCGGATATTGCGCCGACCTGAGCGATCTCCTTTTTGCCCTTAGTTGGGCTGCTCTGATCCTTCAAAGAATCTACAGCTACCTTAACGGCGGCATCGATACCTCTTTTCAGAGTCATAGGGTCGTGACCTGCAGCAACCAGCTTCATCCCTTCGCGATATATCGCATCGGCAAGAACGGTTGCGGTTGTTGTGCCGTCGCCTGCAACATCAGAAGTCTTGGAGGCTACCTCCTTTACCATCTGAGCGCCCATATTTTCGAATTTGCCCTTGAGCTCAACCTCTTTGGCGACAGTTACGCCGTCCTTTGTTACGGTCGGTGCGCCGAAGCTTTTCTCAATGACAACGTTTCTGCCGCGAGGCCCCATGGTTACCTTCACAGCGTCAGCAAGGGTCTTAGCACCCTTCAAAATCTCTTCTCTGGCTTCAATGCCAAAACGAAGTTTCTTAGCCATTTTCTATTCCTTCTATTTAATAAAACACTAGTCTTTCGAACGACCGGATTAGGCTTCAAGCACGCCCAATACGTCGTCCTCTCTCATGATCAAATATTCACGGCCATCGATCTTGATCTCTGTGCCGGAGTATTTTCCGAAAAGAATGCGGTCACCCTCTCTTAGATCAAGAGGTTGAACGGTGCCGTCTTCACGAACTTTACCTTTGCCTACGGCGATGACCTTGCCCTGCTGTGGCTTCTCTTTAGCGGTATCGGGAATGAATAAGCCACCAGTTGTCTTTTCTTCGCCTTCGATACGCTCAACGATTAATCGATCCTGCAAAGGCCTGATTTTGCCTTTCTTCTTATCACTCATGATCTTCTTTCCTCCAATTTTATACGTAAAAAGTTAAGTAATTGCCTTCCCGGAATTGAACTCTCAACGGAATAAAGCGCAAAGGGAGTCCCTTTTCAAGTTTCCGCGTCACACAATGTGACCCAAGGAAACAATGCCGGTCCGCTGCAAGCCTCAGTTCCTGCCTCGTCGCTGAGGCCACTCTGCTGCAGATTCAATGCTTAGGCTCAATTTAGCCTGTCGATGAATACAGCAACTTAAGTCGCAAAAAGCAGGAACTCGCTTTTAGCGCCTACTTATATGTGCATCGAGAAACCGATTTTCAAGTCGCTGTTAGAAAAAAATGAGCTTACCCGGCTCACACCGGTCAAGAGTCACCTCTTTCATGGGCCTCGGTGAGTAACCTTCCAAGAGGCGCCCCACTGTAGTATAAAAATCTTGTCAGATCAAATTGCTATCCGGAGAGGCGGTCTCTTGCGTGCCCCGTAAACTACTGAAATCAAAAGCTCTTTTGAAAGGGGAAACCGTGGGACTAATTGGGCTGGCCTCGCCTGTCCGCCCTGATCTATTTCAATCCGGGTGCAGCTATATAGAAAAGGCGGGGCTGAAAGCCGCAGTTCCCGTGGATCCCAGCAAATTCTATGGCGACTACACCTACTTATTCTCCGCTAACTCGGTCGAAGAGCGGCTGCGAGCTCTTTATTCCTTGTATCAGGACAAAAACGTCTCCGCGGTCTTATCAGTGCGGGGCGGCTACGGCTCAATGGAGCTGCTTCCCCATCTGAAGTTCGATTTACTTAGAAGCAATGCAAAAGTGACAGTCGGATTCTCTGACGCGACCGCCTTTCTGATCGCACTGTACCAGGCGGCCGGTTTGGCGGTTATTCACGGACCCTCTCTCGTTACGCTCGGACCACGTTGCGAGAAATCGTCGGATGCGGCTACAAGCATCTCAAAATTACTCGAATTGCTTAGAGGCGAAATCGCCAACCCGTTTGAAGGAATGGTGTTTGAAGAAGTTGCCGGCTGTAGCAAACCTGGAATTGGAAGACTAATTGGCGGCAATCTCTCCATCTTAGCGGCTTTGTCAGGAACACCGTGGCAGCCGATGTGCAGGAATCACATACTTTTTTTTGAGGAGACAGGGGAGGAGCCGTATCGAATTCACAGGATGCTCACTCAGATGAAGCTGGCCGGAGTGTTCGAAGGATTAAAAGGAGTTTTGGTTGGGCAGTGTAACGGATATGAATCTAATGAGGATTTTAAGCCGAAGGTACGTGATGTGGTGAGGGATGTCTTTAACGAGTATTCTGTACCTGTGCTGCAAGGGCTCCCTTTTGGTCATGGAGATCTCAATTTCCCTATTCCAATAGGGATAGAAGCTAGAATTTTCGAGAATAAACTTGAATTGCTGGAGAAGAGTGTCCTATAGATACATTCTCATACTTTCCTTCCAGCCATAATAAGTTATGCAGGTGCTAAAACAGATCTATCCTGAACCGCCATCTGAAAACCGCTTTTCAGAGGTCACCACGCTTCTTCAGCAGGCAGTAGAAGAGGGAGTAGCGCCAGGTATTGTAACTTTGGTCGCACGCGAAAAATCTGTCCTATACTTAAATAGTGTGGGCTCCAGATCTAAGAGCGAGGGGGCAAAGGGCGAGAGCCCTTCCGCGATGTCTGTAGAGACCGTTTTTGATATCGCATCGCTTACTGCTTCAGTTGTAACAGCTACAGTAATGATGAAGCTTATCGAGGCCGGCAAGGTGCGGCTCGAAGACAAGGCTGTGCGCTTTATCCAAGGCTTTGGGGTTTTCGGAAAATCACAGATTACCATCGAGCAGCTTCTTCACCATACCTCCGGTCTTGCAGCTTGGGCGCCTTACTATGAAGAGCTCCTGCGCGCTAACTCCGGCGAACGCCTTGGTGTGATGACCAGCAAAGGCGCGCGTGAGTACATTCTAAATTCCATTATTAGATCACATCTTAAGTACGAGACCGGAACGAAGCAGGTCTACAGTGATCTCGGACTGATACTGCTCGGACATCTGATCGAAACCTTCACCGGTGCTGCTTTAGACAAAGTGGCCTATAAGCTTATCATTCAGCCGCTCGGGCTTAAGAGCACAAGCTACGTCGATCTTTCGATGATTAAACGGCGGGGAATTCACCCGGTGACGGACATTATTGCTCCGACAGAGGATTGCCCATGGCGCAAGCGTGTGCTTTGTGGAGAGGTGCATGATGACAATGCCTGGGCGATGGGCGGAATTGCGGGCCATAGCGGCCTATTCTCAACTGCAAAAGATCTTCATGTATTCGCATCGGAGATGCTCTCTAGTTACCGCGGGCACAGCGATTTTCTGCGCCGTGATACAATCCGGCGTTTTTGGGATGTCTCCGGAATCTCCGGCCAAGAAGGGTGGAGACTCGGATGGGATGCTCCTAGCTCTGAGAACGGAATGGCCGAGAGCGGACTCAGCAGGCGCGCGGTCGGCATGAACGGCTTTACCGGCTGCTCGCTATGGATTGAACCCGAGCAGGGGATACAGATTATAGTTATGTCCAATAGAGTTAACCCCACTCGCTCGAACAAAAAGATGCTTACCTTTCGTCCTCGTCTTCACGCGGCCATTCTTCAGGCACTGAGCGCGTTGTAGCTCGTTATAATTCTTAGACCAAAATATGTGGGACAAACTACGCGAAGTAGAAGAGCGTTTTGAAAAACTCGGTGAGATGCTTTCTCAGCCCGAGATAATAAAAGACCGCCAGCAATTTCAAAAATTTTCAAAGGAGCATAAAGATCTCACCGAGATTGTTGCAACTTTCCGTGCTTACAAGAAAGCCAAGCAGGAGCATGAGCAGAGCTTGGCGCTGATCGAGTCGGAAGCGGATCAGGAGCTTGCCGAACTAGCCCGTGAAGAGAGCCAGCTTTTGAAGGGCGAGATCGAAGGGCTTGAGGAGCAGCTTAAAATGCTGCTTCTTCCAAAGGATCCTAACGACGAGAAGAACGTTATTTTGGAGATCCGCGCCGGTACCGGTGGTGACGAAGCAGGAATATTCGCTGGCGATCTCTTTCGAATGTACGTGCGCTACTGCGACGCCCGCCGCTGGAAGGTAGAGATGTTAAGCTCGAGCGAAGCCGCTAAAGGTGGATACAAAGAGGTGATCGCAATGATCAGCGGCCACGGCGCTTTTAGCAGGCTTAAGTATGAAAGAGGGGTGCATAGAGTTCAGCGCGTGCCGGATACGGAAGCACAAGGCCGTATCCACACATCTACGGTAACTGTCGCCGTTATGCCGGAAGCCGAAGATGTAGAGGTCGAGATTCACGATAAGGATTTAAGGGTGGACGTGTATCGCTCCAGCGGCCCGGGAGGGCAGAGCGTCAACACCACAGATTCAGCAGTTCGCATAACTCACCTGCCTACCGGATTAGTAGTGGCGATGCAGGATGAGAAGTCTCAGCTTAAAAACCGCGAGAAGGCGATGCGGGTTCTTAAAGCGCGGCTTTACGACCTTAAGCTCGAGGAGCAGGAGGCGCAGCGGCGCCAAGATCGACGCTCACAAGTGGGATCGGGAGAGAGGTCCGAAAAGATCCGCACCTATAACTTTCCGCAGTCGCGAATAACCGATCACCGCATCGGGCTTTCAATACACTCCATAAACCACGTGCTGGACGGAGATCTGGATCAACTGATAGACCCGCTTGTTGCTCACTATCAAGCGGAGGCGCTGCGGGAGGGCAGCGCCTGATAAAGCGTAAAGCATGATGATAAAAGAGGCGTTAGAAGAGGCCGCCTCGGCCCTAAAAGAAGTCTCCGCAACTGCGCGCTTGGACGCAGAACTGCTGCTCTGTAAGGTCACTGGACAAAGCCGCACAGGGCTTATCGCCGCTCATTACGATTACCTTTCAGATGCATCATTGAGTAATTACCGCGAGCTTGTAGCACGGAGACGCTCCTTTCAACCGATTGCTTATTTGACCGGCAGTAAAGAGTTCTTCGGCCTAGAATTTATTGTCAACCCGGCGGTTCTTGTTCCCCGCCCGGAGACAGAGCTATTGGTTGACGCGGCATTGCGGGAGATCGATAAGAGAACCGGCTCTATAGGAATTCTAGATCTAGGAACGGGCTCTGGATGTATCGCAGTTTCTTTAGCAGCGGAGCTTTTAAAGCGTCGCCGCGCCTTTCAGATGACAGCCATTGATCGTGACCCCGATGCGCTCGAAGTAGCAAAACTTAATGCGCGGCGCCACGGGGTTGATGACTTGATTGAGTTTAGAAGAAGCGATTGGTTCTCGGAGATACCAGGTGGCGCACGGTTCGATGTAATTCTTTCGAACCCTCCTTATGTAAAACGAGACGCCCAAGATCTCTCTCCTGAGCTTCAGTTCGAGCCGGACGGAGCTCTCTATGCTGAAGATGGAGGGCTTTCCTGTATCGAAGAGCTTATAAGCAAACTCGATATCTATCTTGGCGAGGGCGGCTTTTTCTGCTGTGAGATAGGGCAGGGGCAGTCACAGGCGGTCACTGAAATAATCACTTCACGGCTCTCCGGCTCCAGCCTCTTTGAAAGCGGGACTCTCCTTGATTTAGCCGGGATTGAGCGCGTTGTATACGTAAGGCTACTAAAGCGTGTCGACTTGAATAAGATAGGTTAAAGGTGAAGTTGGTATATTGTGCGGGCAAAACGTCGTCTTGAAAAACTGCGCGCCTCTCCTCACGAGCGTATCATCATAAATCCCTAGCGCTTATCTAGTTCTGCAATGCAACCCCAAGGCACACACCATATGCGTCTGATTTTCCTTCTGATGCTCTCGCTTTTGCCTGCGGGTAAAGCGTTTGCAGCACCAGAGATCACTTCTTCGCAGTACAACGCTGCAACCGGAGCGCTGGTGGTTACCGGCACCGACTTTGAGGCCAATGGCGGGGGAGCCGATGTGGATGCTTCGATTTTTACTTTAACTGGAGAGGGATGAGTTATCTACGCGCTGACTGATACATCAGATGTTGAAATTTCATCTGAAACGGACTTTACATTGACGTTGAGAGCTACGGAGAAAGCTGGGATAGGGCAAAGTATTAAC
>JAGFJO010000061.1 GCA_024102635.1 Deltaproteobacteria bacterium | reverse complement strand
GTACATCGAACGCAGCCGTATACTGGAAGAGCTGAGGCCCGGCAGATTGCGGGCTTCAGGGTACGATTATCTTATCATTTCAAGCCTTTTTTATACCCGCTATACTAAAGACCCTAATTTCGGAGTTCCAGGGCGGGCGATTATTAGGGAGCTTTTTAGGAGTATGCCTATCGCAGCGGAGTTTTCAGCACAGCATGGCACTTATGGCTTTCACAATCCTACACTTACACTTTTTGACTTACGCTCCAAGGCGCACGAGGAGCGGTGATGGCTAAGCGGATAGGAATCGTAAAAAGGATTCTCGGCTATGCCTTTATGGGCTTGGTGCTGCTGCTGCTTTTCGAGTGGGGACTCTATGCATTAGTCTCTTCGTATCGAGACACATGGAACAGCCAAATTAAACCGACTTATTCTTGGTCACTCTATTCGAGCAGCGGACAGCTCCTTGGAAGTAAACGTGGTGTCCTCAAGTTAATTCTGAGACCTTATATCACGTACGGTAACTTCCCCAATCAGAAGACCGAATTTTTTACTATCAATAGCGACGGGTTGCGAGGTGAATCGATACCTAAAGAGCGGAACGCTAAATCGCGAGTGCTGCTTTTGGGAGGGTCGGCTGCATTCGGGACAGGACTAAGCTCTGACAGCGAAACCTTGGCAGCTCATCTAGCCGCTGCGCTAAGTGCCGAGGTAATCAATGCAGCCGTGATAGGCCATCAATCCGGTCAAGAGCTAAGTTACTTTGCCAGCGAGCTTGTGGATTATAGGCCAGATGTAGTTCTTGTGCTGGATGGGTGGAATGATTTTATAGAGAACCGGGTGCGGGGCAGGGTAGTACAGACCGGCGACGTAGGCTTTCATCAGATTGAGCAGCAGCTTGTATCGCTGACCGAGATGACTACCGGTAGCCCTTTTTATCGAATTGTTCCTATTACACGTGAAGCTTTTATCCCAACGATCTGGAAGGGGCTTACGCAAGGCTTGCAATCCGCCGCCGGACGGGTATCGGGCGGCGGATATTCTCAAGAAGAGATTAAAGAGGCAGTTTCTATATATACAGGAAACCATCTGCGGCTTAACCGGCTGGCTAAAGGCGTAGGGAGTGAGCTGATAATTTTCTTGCAGCCGGATGCACGATCGCTACCTGCGGCGGTTAAGCAGAGCTTGAGTGATGAGGACAGAAAGCTGGGAGAGGCTTACCTCTCGTTCACAGCAGCAGCGCATGAAATACTTAAGGCTGGAGGTATAAGGGTATTGGATTTCAGGGAGTATGCCGAGGTACTGCGCCCTGAATTTTTTATGGATCATGTCCATATAAACTCGGAAGGCAACAAGTTGCTGGCTGATATCGCTGCCGATTTCATTAGAAAACCATCAGCGCCTGATGCCGTAGCGCAGCCCGGCTCATAGCCCAGTAAGGGCAGACGTTACCTATGTATCTGAACCGGAGGCTCAGCTGGAAGATATTCTGGCCTTACGGCGAGAGATTTTTCACCCGCAGTGGCGGAAACTTTTGTGGCTTCTTGCTCGTGACCTTTGCGCCTAAATTGTTTGATAAGGAGGCTGCCTGCAACTGCAAGGAGCGCGCCCGCCAACAAGCCTCTTTTCGTGCTGAGCCACAAGTGCGGTGAAAACCTGTAGGAGCGATCGTCAAACCGCCCGTGGGCTCCGTGATCTCCCGCCAAAGGACGCCAAAGGTTATGCTCGCGCTGTGCTCTTTCAGGTTCGGATGTCTGCTGCGCTTCGTAGCCGTTTCGGGCAAGGTAGCGGTCGGCATAGCCCGGAGCGATCTTATTCCCGACTATTGCCTTTATGGTCGGCCATCCCACATATAGTTCACGCCTTTTATTGTGAGCCGCCCAGACGATTGCGCGCGCCGCCACTTCAGGCTGGTAGATGGGAGGCACCGGCTGGGCCTTATGAGGCATCCGGCTCTTTGCCCAATCAAATTGCGGTGTATTAAGTGCAGGAAGCTGAACCATTGTGACGTGCACTTTACTTCCTTCATGCAAAAGTTCGGTCCTCAAAGAGTCCATAAATCCCTGAATAGCATGTTTCGCCGCACAGTAAGCGGATTGAAGGGGAATGCCGCGATAAGCCAATGCCGATCCGACCTGAACGATAGTGCCCCTGTTGCGCTGCCGCATGCGCTT
>JAGFJO010000053.1 GCA_024102635.1 Deltaproteobacteria bacterium | reverse complement strand
CTGCTTGAAACCACTCTCGGTCCAGTGCCCGGCGAATCCTCCGCCGCTGCCGCAGCCCCACAGCATGCATCCGACATAGACCATCACCATTTCTCCGCGGTGAGCGGGAACAGCGATCGGGGACGCCCAGTCGCGATCAATGCCCGGACTATGTTCGGCATAGAGGCATACCGGCTGGCCCGGAAAGATCGGATGTCCGCAGTAACAACACCTTATGACCACTTTCTCAAAGTGCTCAAGTGCGCACTCCGCACACCTCTCTTTTACGTTGAACCAGCGCGAATCTTGACCGAAGATTCTTAGACGGTACCTGCTCCTAGTGCGATGCCCGCACTTAAAGGTGCGCCTTAAAAATCCTTTGCGCTCGAGCACTTTACATTCCCCGCTCGATGGAGGAGGTGGTTCCGCTCCTCCTGAGGAAGCTACCGTCACTAACCCATCAGCTGAGATCCTGCCAACCAAATGGTCACTGCTCATAACCCCGCCCTTTACTGCTAGAGTGAAGGAGAAAAACCAAGAAACCGTTTCAAAAACCTATCACAACTGCTGCCGCTAATCACGGCTAAGTCGAGGAGCTATACGGCCTAGATTCCTTTGAAGACAGATTATATTAAGCAGCTGAATTGATTGGTGGGGTACCTCGAGATGGTAGCCCGCTGATTAGACTCCGATCGAGAACAACTTGGGGTGATTTGAATTATACCGGCGCTTGTCGGCTCCAGCTATTCTTTAGATGCAGCCGTTAGCACCGAACTTGCGAATCCCTGTCATTCTCGGCCCATTATGCGAAGAACAACCTCGTCAGCGGGCTCATGAGTGACCGTGCCGAAGATGACGTGACTTTTTGAGGTTTCGTAACGTCAGAGGCCGCCGGGTAGCGGAGGTGCTTTCGGCTCGTTTAACTTCTTCAGGCGCCGCTCATATACGTGCGGCAGAGTAAGACCTAGTTCGACTTGAAGCTATGCTCGACGGTCGACCTTTGTTCGGTGAAGTAATTCATCGAGCTAACCGGAAGGAAGCTTTTGAACGCCAACCCGTCACTAATAGAGATAAACACCGAACGATTAAAGTCCTTGCGACCTTAAGACTTCAGTTATACGGCTATCAAGGCGAAGCCCCCTTTGCAGCATCAGCTCTTCAGCCGGGGTTAACTTTTCACCCTCCACTTTTCTCTTATAAATTCTGTTCAGCGCAAAGTTCCCGCGGAACGCCCCTTCCCGCGCCGGCTCGATACGCGGCTCTGACAAGGCTAGCGCAGAGGAAGGAAGAAGAGTCTCTTGCATCTGCAGTTTGTGCCCTACCGCATGAGCTGCCAAGTAAGCGCCTACACCAGCGCCGGAAAAGCTTGTGTCCGCAAAGCCTCTAAGATTTCCCGCACCCAGCAGGATAAGATTAGGATTGGCCTTCGAGAACAGCCCGCACTCATCGTCTACTTCCATCTCACTTGGACGTTCGGGGTCCAATATTATCGCGCCCTGCTCAGCCAGCTGAACAAGAAGCGGAGACTGCAATCTCAATTTGCGGTCGTAGCCTGATGCCAAGACGATAGGGCCGTCGATAGTGCTAAGAGTTCTTCCGTCCGCAGGAAGGATCTCTCTGCATCTTTGAAACCCGTACTCCTCCATTTCCTTCACTTGGTTCTGCAGATTTCGAAGGACGTTGCGGTCAGCCGCGTCGATAGTAATACGAGTCTCGGCATCGGAGCTGCAATCTATCTCTATATCCAGAGCCTTTTCCGAGAAGTACTCGCCTAATTCAAAAAGCCTTACGCGCCCCGCCTCTACCGCATTAAGCAACGTCAGCATGGTATCCGGAGTAATCGGTGTGCCGTAAGAAGATTTCATCACTTCTAAGCTCTGGCCGCCGAATTCGTCATCCAGGATTGACTTCACCACCGGGTCCTTGCCATTAGTGAAAAAGGGGGTGTGCGCCTGCGACGGCTCGAGCGTTGACTTTACGAATAGATCGACAGTTAAGTTGGGGAACCGAAGCAGCTCTACCGCCGCCTTCGCAGCCGACTCGCCGCTACCAACTACCGCCGTGCGGGTACCGAAGGGCTGTAACGAGAGGTAATCTTGAATCTCTTGATGCCCAAGCAGCGGGTCGGTGACCACCATCTGATGGCGCCGTCCATTGGAGTAGTCTCGATGCTGAAGAGATTCAATTGTCTCATGCAGCTGTTTCGAGTGGCGCGTCAGATCACCCTCGTCATTAATCAGGATACACTTGTCGGGAGAGTGCTCACTTAGTTTGACAAATTCAGGTAGTGTTCGCCCAAGTTCTCCGTCAGTTCCGACAAAGCCAGTTGCAACAGCTAGAAAGGGAGACGAGAGTTTGTGGCCGTGTGAGGAGATTACATGGAAAAGCCGCTCGGCCGAATCCCACACAACCTGTTCGGGACAAGTTTGTTCCAGGAAGATTGCCCGTTCCGTCTTTTCGGCCTCGGCCGCAACCTCAAGAAAATAGCCGTAAACATCAGAGCGTGCTACCGGCACTCTTGGATCTACCATGTCTTCCGAGGGGATATCAGTATTGAACGGTCTGTCGTTGGCTCTCTCCATCGCAGAGCGTCCCTCACGCGCCATTTCGCGAAGCGCAGTACGAGCAAGAACCTCCGGCATGCCGATTCTTTTGACATCACTCTCGGGCACCAACTCACTGCGCGCCAATGAGGAACCTTTCGCTCCAGTTCGCATGACATGTACAGATTGCGCTCTTGCATCGGACATGGATTTCGCCAAGAAGCGTTTCTCCAGTGTTACAGTATCTATTCCTCGAGAGGATGCATAATACGAGAGAGCAATCCCGGCAGGCCCCCCGCCGATTACTATGAGCTGTGCTTGATTGGGGTCGAGACCGCGGTGACGGCGTACCGCCTCCAGAACAGATGGCGGTGCGTGGTAGATCCGGCTTCTAATCAAACCATCCGCCATAAGACACGGCAGATCCGACATTGCTTTCACGACGCTTTGCCGGTGATATACTTCGTTTACGAGTTTCAGAATTTCTTCTCCAACGCTCACGTCGGCGCCCACCTGCTTCAGCAGCTCGCGTATGCCAATTATTTGGGCCAAGGCCAGCTCCTCCCGGTTAGATCCTTGGTCCTGCGAGAAGACCTCCTGAAGCTTATTGAGGCTTCGAGAAAGTTCCTCCGGAAGCGATGTAGTCGCAACAATGCCGGAAAGTTTGCTCAAAGCGTCCTTGCAGGCCACATAAGCTAGCTCCCGCTCCTCAGTAAGCGTGACGTTATCGGGCGAACTCGGAAGCAGCCCACGCTTCAAAGTTTCATCGCTAGTTGGAGAATCTAGAATAGCGAGGGAAGTTGTGTTTACTGGTAAGCCGGCCATCTGAAATCGATTTTATCAGTTAATGCACAGCTAACCTAATCTGCCGTATTTCCCTTTTTAGGTAGTGTTAATTAGGAGGTAGTAACGGGGAAGTAGGCGACCATACTAAAAAGCGTATAGGACTTGGGCTCTAGTATCACTGCGGCAATAAGAACATTCTGTATCGTGCGTCTTTGTCACTAGTGTTCTTAATGACAATCTTATTGGTCTTTGCGACCGTCAGCACTTTCCCTTTTATGGCGTCGATTGCGGTGTCGTTGATTGTGACTTGCAAGGCTCCATCCAGTACGTGGAACTTGCACTCATAGTCCTTTCTCCATCTCTCTACGCGGCTTTCTCCAGCCGGTAAAGGGGCCTCACGGAAGTCGATCTCCGATCTCAAATCTGATAAAAGAGGAAGCTGCCCATTTACAATTTTGTGCGCCATCTTGCTCTTTTCGGAATAGGTCCAGTACCTAGTTCCTCGCGGTTTAAGCGGCATGATAGTACCGGTACAAAACCCTTTTTAAGCAGGTCCTAAGCGCCCAGTCGAGCGGGATATCTCACCGCCGTGCCGCGGCGCTTAGCAAAAGGGGTCATGCGGTGCGGTCTGTGCGAGCTCTTGTTCAAGATCTCTTCTACGGGGATGCCGTGCGCTAAAAGTGCATCCGCAATGAGAGATCTATGGCATCGCCACGGCACAGCTTCAGCGCACATCATCACCAGCCTTTTTCTTTTCGATTTGGAGATTAGCCGGCTAAGATTTTCCTCAAACTCGTCGGTCTGCATATAGTCTGCAAACCCTCTAAATGATGCGTTTCGCCAAGCCGAGTTCCGCGAATCCTTTTGCGGCCGCCGTAGTCCTCCTAACCCCGGCATATGAATATACTCGATACCGACGCGGGCGAGTGATCTCTTAAGACGCTGCTCACCGAACTGCGGATTATGACGAGACTTGGGTATGGTTCTCACATCGATCAAAAGTTTCAGCTTGTATGCCTGCAAAGTCTCTATGAACTCAGCGATCGGCTGATTGGAATGTCCTACAGTAAATATCCTGGCAAGTGGCTTTTTCGGCATGCTCTTCTTCCTCCTATTGCCACAGCTGTTGTAGCAGATTTCCGGGCCCGCTTGAAAGCTATTTGACACCTCTGCACTGACGGATAAATAAGGCTTTCAGACCTCATTACCGCTGTAATTTAATTCCGGTTGATATGATCAAAGACACCAAAAAGTTGTCGCATATCACTGAATCTTTACTGCGCTCCGGTATAATCGAGCTTTCGACCTTTCATCTCAAGAAGTATGCGATGCTGCGCAGAATAGACGACTTCCACTCCGGTGGAAGATGATTAAGTACACTATTAGACGTATCAATCCCTATCTCGCAGCGGCCTTAGCTGTCGCTTTGGCTGTTCTCGCGCGGTGGATGCTTAACACTGTACTGGAAGACCGCCTCCCTTATTTCACCTTCTTTATCGCTATCCTTACAGCCTCCTGGTATGGAGGCCTTTGCCCGGGCCTTTTAGCCGCACTGCTTTCACTCCTGTCCGCATGGTACGTGTTCGTTCCGCCGTATTTTTCAAGCAATATCCCCGAGGGATCCCATCTTGCAGACCTGGTAGTCTTTTCGCTCACCAGTTTTGTCGTAGCATGTTTCGGTGCCGCCATCGCATCCGCGGAGCGGCGCTCTCGGCGAGATCGACAAACCGCCGAGGAAGCTCACCGCCGTGCTGACGAACTTGGTAGCGTTTTAAGGAAGAGGGTAGAGGAGCTCGATGCATTGCTTCGCATTTTACCCGTAGGGGTGCTTGTGGCGCATGACACCTCATGCAGCAACATCACTTTGAATCCCTCCGCGGCTCAGATGCTTGGCATAAGAGATGATGCTAATGCATCAAAAACCGGAGCAGAAGCCGCGAAGCTGCCATTCCGCGTCTTAAAAGATGGGAAAGAGATCCCGGGAGATCAACTCCCTATGCAGTGCGCGGCGAGGACCGGCGAATCAAAGTCGGGGGACATTCTCGAGATCCAGCACACCGATGGTACCACCCGTTTCCTCTACGTTTATGCTCTTCCGCTATTTACAGAGCAAGGAAAGCTGCGCGGCAGCCTAGGTGTATTCGTTGACATCACTGAAGTCAAGCAAGCTGAACAGGCGCTGCAGCGGAGAGAGCAAGAGCTGCGAGAGAGCGCACATCTGTTCAAATCCCTATCCAGTAACGCACCTGTCGGAATCTTCCAAACCGATGCTCAGGGGCACTGTATTTTTGTAAACGGAAGATGGTCTGAGATGACGGGGCTTGCAATGGAGGCCGCTGTAGGTCCGGGATGGGCGAAAGCTTTGCATCCAGAAGACCGCGATAGAATTCAGCGAGAATGGTATAAGGCGACATGCGAAGGCCGAGAGTATAAAGACGAGTATCGGTTTCTGTCACCGGAAGGCAAAGTAGTATGGGTGTCTGGAAGTGCCATCTCACTTCGAGATGCGAATGGGAACATAACCGGCTATATAGGCACAAACACCGATATCACCGCTCTCAAGACGGCCCAGAAAGATCTCCAACAGGCAAAGGACACGGTTAGCACACTTCTCCGAATTACTACCCGTCTAAATTCGACGTTAGATCTGGATGCGCTTTTGGACATTTTGATACAGGAGGCGATCAATCTGGTTGGGGCGGAGTCCGGAGCATCAGGGTTGAAGACCCCTAATGGCATGGTCTGCAAGAAGTACTTCGGAATTACCGGAGCTTTGCCGTTCCAATATTGCTGGCCGCCCATGCACGGGCTGCCGGGTTGGATCCTCGTTAATAAAGTTCCTTATCTTACAAATAACGCGCCGGAGGATAAGCAAATAGTGCATGAGCTGTGTTTGCAGTTCAGACTCCGTTCGGCGTTATCAACGCCCATCATTACAGCGCGAGGTGAGGTCGTCGGATTTTTCGAGGTACACAATAAGAAAGACGGCGGCTTCACGGCAGCCGACCAAGAGATGCTTCTTGCTGTCTCTCAAGCGGCAGCAATCGCCATTCAAAACGCGTTAGCATACCGCTCTCTCCAGCAAGCGCAGGAATCACTTCAAGAAGTCGATCGCCGTAAGGATGAATTTCTCGCTACTTTAGCTCATGAACTTCGAAATCCGCTGGCGCCACTCCGTAACGGTCTGCAGCTTTTAAAGCTCGCAGGGTGCGACCCGCATACGGCCGCCAAAGCTCATGAGATAATGGAGCGGCAGCTAAGCCAGATGGTGCGGCTTATCGATGATCTTCTAGATGTCAGCCGCATCAGCCGGGGCAAGCTACAACTTCAAAAATCCAGAATTGTACTAAAGGACGTTGTTGACAGTGCCGTGGAAACTTGTTCCTCCGCCATCGAAGCGGCGAACCACCACCTAGAAGTCATTATACCCGACGAGCCGGTTTACCTCGATGCCGATCCAGTCAGGCTTTCTCAAGCGCTCGGTAATCTCTTGAGCAATGCGTGCAAGTACACCGGGACTAGAGGGCGCATCGAACTCTCCGCTTATGTTAGCGGCAGAGAGGTAATTATTTCAGTCCAAGATAACGGAGTGGGCATTCCCCCTGCCATGCTTACGCGGGTCTTTGATATGTTCACACAGGTTGACCGATCCCTGGAGCGAACTCATGGAGGCCTCGGGATTGGCCTTTCTATCGTAAAGCGAATTGTCGAAACGCACGGCGGAAGAGTCGAGGCCCGGAGTGAAGGTGCGGGCAAAGGCTCTGAATTTTTAATTCACCTGCCCATTGCCTTACCCAGACCGATAGAGGGAAGCAGCAACGTACAGGAAAAACTTGAGAGCGTCGCACCGCACCTTCGAATCTTGGTCGCCGACGATAATCTAGATAGCGCTGATAGTCTTGCAATGAGGTTGAGATTAATGGGGCATGAGGTGCGTGTGGCTTACGACGGCCAACAGGCAATAGACTTAGCCGCTGCTTATCATCCGGATCTCCTATTACTCGATATAGGGATGCCAAAATTGAATGGGTACGATGCAGCGCGCTTACTTAGAAAGCAACCTTGGGGCCGTTTGGTCGTATTGGCGGCTCTCACCGGATGGGGACAGGAAACTGATAGAATCAAATCGCGCGACGCCGGCTTTGATTTCCATCTAGTCAAACCTGTCGAGCCGGCCGCGCTGGAGAAGCTGCTGGCGACCTTGCCAGAGAAAATAAGAAAATGAATCATATTTAGCCAATAAAAATGATAGTCTATACGAATATGCGCCAGGCACCAAAAGGAGCCACATAACCTTTCTTAAGAGCTTCAGCAGCTCCTAATTTGGGGGGAGGTACCAGGTAGATGAGGTTAAGGTTCTTTTCGGTATTTTCTTTTCTTCTGTTTGCTTCAACAGCCGTATTAGTTCCTCAGCATTACGCGCACGCAAAATCAAAACCGGCCATTCACTCAAAGAAGAAGGCGGCAAAAAAAATGCAAAAATGTAAAAATGGCGCCTCAAAAAAAGCCAAGCGCAATAACTGTAAACCAACGCCGAAGCAACCGCTTCCTACGGTAAACATTGAACTTCTCGATGCGCCCACCGACTTGATGGGCAATCTAGATGGACATTCCCTGATTCTCAAATGGAAAGACAACAGCAGCAACGAGGATGGTTTCATTATTGAGCCGTATCCGAGCAATGGCGAAGGGTACTACACTAAGGCGAACACCACTATCCATTCGGTGAACGTGTCTCCCGGAGCTGAATATGCGTTTCATGTCAAAGCCTTCAATAGTACCGGGGCCTCGGGCTATAGCAATGTGTTTAGAATCGCTATCCCGAAAGAGCAGGTCCTGACAGATCCAAGCAACCTCACTCTGAAGGAACTATTCTCAACTGGGAAGACCAGAGCTCGGCTTACGTGGCAAGACAACTCAAAATCGGAAGAGCTTTTTAAAATCGCCTTCTCGGTAGACAATGACCAGCAGTTTTTTGAAAGCGCCTATGCTAAAGAAAATGCTACCACCTTTGACACATGGGAACTAAAGCCGGGCCGCTTATATTTCGCCAAAGTAGCGGCCTGCTCGAAAACCTCCGGCCACTGCAGCGCTTACAGCAACATTCTGAAGTTCAGAATCCCGGACGATACAGGGTGGTATCACTCCTACAATCCGTATGATGTAGATGCCAACGGCCGGTTAACCGAGGACGATGCTCAGTCCGTCATTGATGCTATGAACAACCTTGGAGAAGGAGCATTTCCGCACGACAATCCAGGCCTGGAATACCACTTTGTAGATGTAAACAACGACGGGATATTAAGTCCGGTCGATGCAATTCTAGTAATCAATTATCTGAATCAGCCGGGCTGGCACAATGCCACTATACCCTATGACGTCGATTTAGACGGACTGATAACCGAGGACGATGCCCTAGCTATTATTAATGAACTTGATAACAACGGGGCTAGACCCCTGCCCGAAGAGGCGCCGTCAGAGCGGCATTACTATTTCGACGTTAATGATGACAAGTCGGTATCGCCTTTAGACGCTATCCTTATCATTAATTATCTGAACAGTAATGGCGTGTAGGCTAGTTTGCCCCTGGCCGGTCCATTTCGCGAGTATGACAGGACTTCTACGCCGGCTAAGGTGCCGGATATGAAGGATGCCGAACAGTCACCTAACCGCCGCTGTTCATCGCCATAATAGCGACACTTGCATAATCCTTCCGCGCCATATAAAAGCTATCTGTCCATACACGATAGCTTTTAAGGACTAGTCTTATGTTCGGATTGTTCCCAAAAAACACAAGGTTCTACGAGCTTCTTACTCAACAGGCCGAGAAAATGGCGCGTGCGGCTGAGTTAATGGCTGAACTGTGCTCCAGTAAAGACCGAAGATTCGAGATCACCGGCGCAATTCGTGAAATAGAGCATCGGGGCGACTCGCTCACCCGAGACGTACAAAAACTTTTAATCCGCTCCTTTATAACTCCGATTGACAGGGAGGATATTCATGCCCTCACCTCGAGTACCGATGATGTTATCGATTTCATAGATAACGCGGCCAGTCTGTTTATCCAGTTCGGCGTAGATGACATTATTGAGGCCTACGCAAAGCAGGTCAATCTGCTGGTAGCCGCAACCAAGAATCTTTCTGAAGCAGTATCTTGTCTTTCCGATCCGAAGCGGCGCAACAAGATTCGCGCCTTGGTATACAAGGTGTACGATTTGGAGAGCGAAGCGGACGGAGTATACACACGCGCCATCGCCGATCTCTTTAGCAAAGACGACAACATCTTGCACCTGCTTAAATGGAAAGAGCTATGTGATGACATTGAGGGCGCCATGGATGCAGGACAGAGAATGGCAAATACGTTAGAGATCGTCGTCTTAAAGTCTTCCTGAATGTGCATCAGTAGGTTTATACAGCAGTGTTAGAACAGATCGTTTCCTTATCACCACTTCTAGTCTGCGTCGTCGTAGCGGCTTTATTATTTGACTTTGTTAACGGCTGGAATGATTCCGCCAATGCGATCGCCACGATTGTATCAACACGTGTTCTCTCCCCTCTTAAAGCGGTCGGGCTCGCCGCGGTCTTAAATTTAGTTGGCGCTTTTTCCGGAACTGCCGTGGCAAGCACGATCACAAAAGGCCTCGTAAATACAAGTCATCCATCCTTAACGCCGGACATGGTGGTAGTGATAGTCTTGGCTGCGATGCTCGGCGCGATGTTTTGGGCAGCATGGATGACGATTCTGGGGCTACCAATTAGCGGCTCGCATTCTTTGATCGGCGGTTTATGCGGCGCAGCTGTTGCAGCGGGAGGAGTGCACGTTTTAATCGCCCCTGGAATTCTGAAGGTACTAATAG
>JAGFJO010000045.1 GCA_024102635.1 Deltaproteobacteria bacterium | reverse complement strand
AAACCGCGGCTTGATGCGATTGTTTGTGATGAAATCATAAAAAATCAAAAAGCGTGCCTGCTGGCAGGGCAGGCTTCAGGCCCATCTATTATCGGAGGCCAGGAGGAATAGTTTCCTTATTTGTTCAAATTGTAGTGCTCCGTTCACGAGTAAGCTCAGTCGAACCTTGAGCGAAGTCGAAGGGTCGCTAGAACGGAGTGGGCTTAATTAGGTAAATAACCGAGAGGTGCAGCGGGATAGACCAGAGGTGTAACTTACTACTCTCTTTTACTCAGTGTGTAAGAATCGGCGTATTAGGCTTCAGCAGCCTCTTCTTCTGCCTTCTCAGGCCCTGGAGCTTTAGGAGCGGTGGCATCGGCCTCGGCGGCAGGTTCATCCTTCTTAGCAGCTCCAGGTGCCGGCTCCGAAGGAGCTTCGGCCTTCTTCTCCTCGGGCTTAGCTTGAGGTTCTGCGCTTTCGGCCGCAGGTTCAGCATCATCGGATGCGCCCTTCTTACGATCGTTGAAACTTCTACGAAGCCCCTCTTTGATGGCCGCCTGTTTTGCGGCTAATGACGCTTCAAGTTGAGCGACAGCTTTTTGCGCAGCATCCATTGCAGCGGCAAGTTCCTTCTCCTTAGCTTCAAGCGCTAGTCGTTCCTCCTCCCGCTTGTCGGCCTCTGCTTTGGCCTCTTCAAGATCATCGGCCATAGCGGTAAGCTCAACAGTGGCTGCGCGCGAGGCTTGATCGGCGGTTGTATATTCAGCATGGGCTTTGTTTACCGCCGCCTCTAGCTGCTCGAATTCAACTTTCTTCTGCTCGTGCTGCTGCTTAAGTTCCGCTTCCTGCTTAATTGTTTCATCGTAGGAGGAAATTCTCTTATTCATCTCCTCAATCGCCGATGTAGCTTCGGCTATTTTACCATGAATTCCCTCGATCTCTTTGGTTGTCGCGTCTACTGCCGTCTGCAATGGAGCGGTTCCAGCTTTGGCCTGATCTAGGGCCGCGTTAAGTGTATTGAATTCAGTGGTAGCTTTCTCCAAAGCGATTCGGTCTTGTTTTAGTTGCTCACTAAGCTCGAGCGCTTTCTCCATCAGATCTTTTTGCGCCTGCTCACGCTCAGCTACTTCGCGTTGATGATGAGCAGTCGCTACCTTAACTGCCTCCGGATCGCCTTTCTCGGTGGCTGCCTCAAGAGCCTGTTTTGCCTGAGCGAGCTCGACCTCTGCTGTGCCTAGCGCCGCGGTGATCTCTGCTGCTTGCGTTTCAATGCCCTTAATCTTCTCTTCAAGCTGCTGTTTGTGATCGGCTGCCGGTTTGAGAGCCGCGGCCTTTTCCTCCTCAACTACCTTGGCCTCATCCAGTTTAGCTTGCTCCTCCTGAAGTTGGGCCGTTTTCGTTTTGAGATCCTCGTTCAGCTTATTATTGGCCTCAACTTTAGAGTCCCTCTCTTTTATCGCCTCTTCACGATCGCTTCGCGCTTTTGCTGCTTCAGGCGTAAGCTTGTCGATCTGTTCAGAGAGCGCATCAATTTCGCGATCTTTTATGCGCCTTTCAGCCTCGGACTGATGGTAACTATCTTCCTTCTTCTCTCGATCAGCCTCGAGTTCAGTGACTCTCTGTTTCTGTTGCTCGACATGGCCTTCAAACGCATGCAAGAGCTCTTCTGCCTGGCCGCTTAGTTCCGCTACCTCAGCCTGTGCCTCCCTTACGGCGTCTATCTCTTGCTTAAGAGCAGCTTCCTGTCCTCGAGCTTCCGCCAGCTGCTGCTCAATCCGCATAGCATCTTTCATTTCTACCTGAGATCCCGGTGCTCCGCCGTTGGCTGTAAACCTCATGTAAGTCTGATAGGCGCGGTCAGCAACCGAGAGCTCTCCGCGCTCAACTGCCGCGTTGATGGTGTCAACAAGTTCGGCAGTAACTGCTTGCTGCTGCTGTTCGGGCGTCATCTTGGCAAGCTGCGCGGGGGTGTACTTGTAGTTGCGGCCATCTATATGTCCGCTAAGGGCATGCTGGCTGATCTCGATGGATTGCAACGCATGGTCGAAACGTCCGCGGCTGAGCGCCGCATCGACGGTATTCATCGATGAGTTGAAGGCATTTAGCCGGCCCTGCTGCGCTTGCTCAGGAGTTTGGTTCCCGGCGGCGCCTCTATCGACCCGTATAATGGGGGCCCGGAGATTAGGCGGGTTGGTTCGAATTGCATGTTCCGCAAATTCGAGAGCCTCAAGGGCAGAGTCCCAATCCTGAACGTCAACGGCCGTTCTTGCAACATCGAAGGTCTTATTGATTACTGCAGTCTGCTTAGGGTCGCGGACATACTGCTCCTGCTCTTGTTGGTGCATCTGCCGGGCTTGTGCACCAAGATCTACGGTAGTTGTTTGATCGATAGTCGGATCGGCGGCTGGCTGCGGAGCCGCCTGTTTTCCGGGCTCCTTTTTTGCCTGAACTTCTTGTTCTGCCATGGTACTACAACCTCTTGAAAACCCTAATGAACTCGCTACTCCAAACCTTAGAGCATAAAGGCTCTATAAGCGTTATGGCGCCACTGGGATGATAGGTGACTTAGCAATCTTCAAACAAAAAATGAATTACAATCGGGCGCTTGATAGCTGAATGACATTGCCTTCAGTTTTGATTACCGGAAGCTGGGAAGCCAACACTTTCAGGGTATTATAAAAATGGTCATACAGCGGGAAACAGTAGTCGGAGAAAGGACGGGTAAAGCAGCGGTCCTCTTCGCGAAGCTGCTGGTCATCTATATTAAGTTCAATTTGAAATGCAGTCAGAAGCGACTGAATTACCTCCTTTCTTCCATACTTGGAGTTGTCATTTTCGATCCTGTCGTAAAATTGGCCAAGACAACATATCGCCGTCCCCAATTCTATGACGTTGTCATACACATCCCTAGATTGTTTCCTAATCGTATCAACCCACTTCTTTATTAAATCCAGGGCGCATTCTCCGTACAGAGTTTCATAGAGCGGGGATTTAGCAAGATGGATGTTGTTGGTAGCTTTTCCTAACTGAAATAATAAACGGCAGCTCTCAAAATCTAGCTGTTCTGCAGGTGTGAAATGTTGGCGGTACTTTTCGTACCGTTTAAGAAGCTCCCCGCTAAGTCCCTCATCAATCAAATGGTTGTATCTTGCAGCTGCCTTTAAAAACTGAATTGCATGAATCCGGTGCAGATACTCCTTGGCGATAGTTTGAAAGTTATCAATTACCAGCCTTAATGGCGCATTCACGCACTCCCTCAAGTCATCCATGCGGTGAAGCTTGCGCTGAGTTTTCAGTGCAATTATGAAGATGTACCAATACTGGTAATCACGGAATTTTTTAGTCTTCAGCTCTTTCTGCAAACTATTAAGCATAACTTTCAATGCTTGCATCACGGCTGAATGGAGTTTTTCAACACTGACTGGGTGATGAGTGTTCTGAGAGCTGACAAACTCATCCAGAACGAAAAGCCGTCCAATATAGCGCTGCCGCCATAGCTCTCTTCTAAGGCCTACGCGTACATCCGATGTCCAGGAAAGGTCCGAGCCGGTCGCAATGCCCTTAATGTCCTTTTCTACCGAGGAGAGAACATGTTCGAATTGCTCCCCCATAATCGCCATCAGTGTATGGACCGCCCATCTGTAGTTTTGAGAAACCGAAGGTGGATTAGGTGAATTATAGAGTTCGTCAAACTTGTTCTGGCAATATTGCCGTATTTGGGGAACGGCGTTGTACTCGCCCATTATTCTCCAAACAATTGCGCTGGCGCGCTCAACGTCCCAAGTCACCTTTTTTGCGACAAGAACATAGTCCATGACCGGTTCAAATATCGATTTTCTAAACTTTTCAATATTATAGGAACCTATGGACCTCATGGCGGTAAGAAGGCCAAATGCGCCGATCTTGTGTCGATGCTCAAGCCCCATTTCGTCGTCACATGACATTATCAGCTCGATCAAGGACTCTCCCAGTTTTCTCTCATGGGCCCTCTCGCTTCTCCCGAGTTCCTGAATAATTAGGGGTATAATTTGCTGCCACCTATAATCTCTCAGGTGTTCAAGGATGATCGGCTCTAACTGCTCCGGTTGATCGATTAACGCTTTAGCAAGGTAGTATTTGCCGAAAGATTCCTCCAAAAAATTGTAACGCTCCACCTCGCGTCCGTTCTCGTCTACGGCTTTTTGACAGAACATGGGCCCGATCCGCTTATCAAGTAATATGAGATCTTGAAGGCGGGCGAACTGTATGCTTTGACGGCTAATGCCCCTATCTGCGAGGAAGCTCTCCCAGCACTCCTTGATCTCACCTCCCGTGAACGAATAACTGATGGGTTCAGAAGCCTGGATTGATCTTTCGTACGCATACTTCATCAGGTGAATAAGGAAGTGGCGCCACTTCAGCCATCCGAAATCCTCTAGCGCATGAGGCGAAGATGGTCCGAGTTTCTTAGCCACAAGAATACGGCGGGCTGAAGCCCAGCTATTCTCAAGCACTTCGCAGCATGCATCGTATAATCCTGCCACCTCTTGAAACGGAGTAAGTCCGTATGCACTATGTAGGGTCGTTAAAAGGTGAAAGAGAAGCGGCCAGCGGGCGAGTCTATACAATGCAGGGTTGCCTTGAATAAGAAGCCAAAAGTCGCGAGCCTGGTTCTTGTCCTCCCATGACCATTTGCGGCATGCCTCATACATCTGGCTTGGATGCCAGTGTTCAAGTTTTGCGAGCAAAAAGCCCTTGTAGCGCATGTCCCGCTCTACAAAGGCCACCTCCTGCCCGCTTATGATCATCTTGTTCCCTGAGCCTCTGAGATTCGACTCAAAAAATCGCTGCAATAGCGCGAAAGTCGCAACCCTCTGGCTCTGAGAATTTATCTCATCAAGGCCATCGAATAGGAAAAGGGCGTTGCCGCGTTCGATGCACTGCTTAAAGAAACGCTCAAGTTGAATTAGCGATCCTTCATACCCCAGCTTCTCATAGTAGCTAACCAGCGATTGGATTAGTGAGCCGGGCATCAGCTCAAAATCACCGAGCGATACAAAGATCGGCACATACTGCTTCTCCGACTCTGCCTCAGAGAGCAGCATTTTAGTATCGAGCACCAACATACGGAGGAAAAAGCTCTTGCCGCTTCCGATGCTGCCCGTAAGAAGGAGAGCGCGGTTCTGATCGTCGCTAAAAAAATCGCGAAGCAGCTTATCGCTGCGGCGGTACTCGCTGCCCTCGACTAAGAAAAAGGGCGGCACATAGAGCTCGCTAATCGTGCTGGTAACCGCCGGGATCATAGGTAGCACAAAGCGAGAATCCCACCACTTCAGCTGCTCGCGGAGCCATCCTGTAAAGTCCTCCGAGTCGCTCGGCAGGGGTTGAATCAAGTTAATTGAGCGTGAGAGCCCATACGCTTTTGCTATCTCCTGAGCGCGCTCGGTTCTAAGCGGCTTATGCCCAAGCTCAAGCCCCGAGAGGTAGGGGTGTGTAACTCCAAGTAATTTCGCTGCCTCTCGCAGGGATAGGCCTTTGGATTCACGGGCCTCCCGCAGAGTCATCTCCTTAGTTTGTTTACTCATGGCTTCCCTCGACGCCCTAGCGTTGCTTCTAATGACCATGGTTACCATTTTCTGAAAAATTAGTAAATAAGCCTTGACCGCCAGTTTCGGAGTTGGTAACTAAGTGGGCGTGGTTACCGTTTTCAGAAAAATACGGGAGGACACGTGAGCGCAGGACAGACCGCCAACACGACGCAGAATACTGGAAAGGGCCCATTGCTGGACAGGCGCGCCTTTATAGGAATCGGAGCTGCGGGTCTCACCGCGGCGGTTTTTGCGCTCCCTGACCGTAAAGTTGCAGCTGCAGATGTGCAGCAAGCTCTGGAGAACAACAAATCGGCGCAGCGTGCAATCACCGCAGAAACGCTCTTTGCCGAAACCAGCCGCAGGAATATTCCTGAGCTCCCGTTAGTGCTATCAAAATTTGTCGTAGACCAGATGACCCCGGGAAAGGAACCGTCGCGCGATCCACGGCGTGATTTTCTTAAGAGCTGGAACGATATTCAAGAGTTTAAAACCAGTAGGCCTTTTAGGCCAAAGGATGCTGCCGATTTCACTGTTGAAGTTCTGGATGACATCCCAAAGGGGGGTAAAGTTGATGGGTATTACTCCGTCGCTAGAGGGCTTTATTCCATTGGAACCAAGATCTACGAACATTCGCCGGTCTACAAAGAACAACTTCTCCAGGACCAGCTCCGTTCCGGAGTGATAGCCTACGATGCATCAAAGCCCTCAAGCTATGGGATTATGCTCCCTCCCGAGCGGGCATTAAGTGGAGTATTAAAACTCCTCGATTCAAAGCCCGAGCTTAAGAGTGAGCTTGCCCCCACAATTTTTCAGTTAACAGGGATAGACATTAACGATCCCAATAGAACTCTCCTAAATAATCCTGAGCTCCGCCGGCACAAGGAGTTGATGCACGCCGTCGGCGTGCTTAAGAAGGAGCAGAAGAATCTGGAAGGGTTGGTTAATGGGGCGGTAGGCGATCAAAAAGAGCTGCTTCAAAAGCTGTCCGAGATAAGAGATTCCCAGGTCGAGATGTTGAGCAGCTTGCAGTGCAATACCTTGGAGGCTATCGGGCCCGTTTTAGATAGTGGAGCATCGGAGAGAGGCGATATTACCGGGACGGCTTCATCAGAAAGAAGCGTGTCTGAAGTGGAGCGGGAAATCGAATCCCAAAGATATGTTCTTTCTGTAGCAGCCTCAGCAGCCCGCCATTTCGGAGATCCGAAAACGATAGATATCGCAAATAAGACCGAAGCGGTTGGTATGGCTTGCCTCTTAATAAAAGAAGCTCACAACGCCTTTACGGTAAATAAAACGGAGCTGGGCATGGCTGTTTTGACATGCAACTACCTGCAGGCCGGGCTCATGGTAGCTTCCGCGTTTCAAAAGCAACAGGACTCTCCCGAGATGGGGATGCTCAAGCATATTGCCAAGATGATCGGCGCTCTATTTGAGGAGATGCGCGAGT
Source organism: Deltaproteobacteria bacterium (assembly GCA_024102635.1). Classification (GTDB taxonomy): domain Bacteria; phylum Bdellovibrionota_C; class UBA2361; order UBA2361; family JAGFJO01; genus JAGFJO01. The sequence continues at coordinate 31,454 of JAGFJO010000045.1, read as the reverse complement.
TTCGAAAAGAGATGCGTGAGCATTTCAAAGGCCTCTCGCGTCAAGTGACGGCGCTACACGAAACGGTGCAAAGCGGCTTTGAACAGGTGCTGGAGGGAATTCGAGCGTTGCACAATAGTGTGCAAGGAGTGCACCGAGCGGTAGAGGGCGCCGTGAGCATTCTTCATGGGGTCAAGCTGGAGGTATATACCAATTACCTGGATGTGCGCCGGGAATTCGAAAAGGACCGTGATGCCCAAAATGCGGAGACTCTTAAAAAGGCACAGCGCACCATGTTTTTCGGTGGCTCACCTGCTCCGGATACCTTTGAGGATACCATTGACGACCTTACCATTTGGGGTTGTCCAAATTACAATCCGGCGACGGTAAGACACAACGGACCTGAGAAGGGGCTTCGCGCGTCTCAATGGCTATCCCGGGAGATGCTGAGAGAGCTTCAAGGACGAAGCGGATTTGAGGTGCTTCGGTACCTAGGTCAGATCCTTCCCGAGATCGAAAAGCGGCGGATCCCGGCTGCGCTCAGCGAGGCTCAGATGGTAGTGCCTCCACTTAATTCCCGCCTCTCCGATTCAATCATCCCTGCACACGCCTTTATGTCGTACCTTAATAGTTATCCAGATAATGCTCGCACGGTTAAAGATGGATCCTTTGTGCCGTTTGAAACTAACCTTTCTGATACTCTTGCGTTTCTTCAGTCTCTGAAGCTTGACGAGACAAGCTCTACCGCTAATAGGCCCCGAATCAGGAGGGAGCTCTTTACAGGAATACTTGGAGCCTACAAAAATGAGCTAGGCCGGTTTGTGGAGGGCCTTCAGAAGCACGAGGATCATTATCTCTCCACTAAGCTGCCGGGATATTCGTTTGCCAGTGAGCAGTTTGAGGCGGTCTCACTTACAAAGGGTCAGCGCAAGCGGATTTTGCCGAAGTCGCTGCACGATAGAAGTGGAAGGCTTAAGAGAGAGTTACCCGTAGCAGCCGATAGCCTTTTGCCTGAAGAGGTCAAACGGCTACTGCTTTTGTCTGAGGCCAATGGCGGAACCAAAGGAGTTAGATGGGATTTCGTTGTAAGGTGGGCCGAGCCTAAAGAGCTGCCGGGCCCGATCGATGGGCCAAAGAGCCGCATTCACAAGGGACTTAAAACTCGGCAAACCATACTTTGGGCCGATTTTGGAGTTGGAAAGGAAAGAGGGTGCCTTTTTGAAGAGACTTATAGAGAGCGTCAGCTTGAGATAGTTCTCTGTGCCGAGTATGGCGATTGGTCTGAAAATGACAAAAACCCCAAGCGTTCTAAATATCTTGTCGTTGATCACTCCTTTACTCTCCCCGTCACTTGGAAAGAAACGGTAGCGCTCAATGGAAAATCGGTTGGGTCCGACAAAGCTTGGGCTGAAAAAGAATATCCAAATGCTGTCCATAAAAGTTGGACCAAGGAGAGAAGCCGTGAGATCAAGGAGCGGTTAAATTTTCTTCCCACCGCCTTTGATGCATTTGAGGAGAAGGACTACTGGAGCAAGTATGTAGTCAAAGCAAAGCCTGGCGAATGGCGGGCTCTTCAAGATTTTGAAAGGCAGCGCAGAATAGTTCAAGAGTCGATTGACGCAACGGTGAGCACTAACACCCACGACTATAATAAGGATATTGAGAGAATAATAAAGGCGGCGTTTGATGAGTCCGATCCGCTGGTAGAGCTTCCCACCTTTCACAATGATAAGGAGCCGCAGGGATTAAGAGACCGCCTGGTAGGAATGACTTGTGCAAGTGAGCTCTTATCAAAATACGTAGAGATCGGCGCGCCATCATTCTATTCCGATGATCCGGGGTTTGCTGCCACGCTGGGATTGCAGCCACCCTCAGGGGAAGTGCCGGAGTCTCGTCTTCTTACAACAGACCTTGCTCTGCCACTACTGGCAGCTGGTGCCTCTAATGGCAAGCGCTTTTTTTACCCGCACACGGTCTTTAAGGGAGATGACGCCGAAGCCCAAAAACGGTTAAGAGACTTTGAGAGAGCGCTTAGCGGTAAACTTGATAATGCCGAGTGTGTGATTGACAAGGAGCAGTATCCGATTCTGGAGACCACATTAGCCCGGATGATTCTTCTAAGAAACTCAACCGGTAAACTGAGGTGGGGCAGGCTGAACTGATTGATTGAGGGGAGAGAAAGGAGGCCTAAGATTGAATTAACGTTGGGTTTGTTGGATAATCCATTACATGCCCGAGATCTCTAACCAACCAACTAAACTTGAGGAGTGGAGGCGGCTCCAGATCGCCGCTGACTTGGTCGACAACGGGAAGACCGCCGATGCGGCTGCGATTCTTCAGGCTTTAAAAGTTCCGTACGACCCTTCTGATATCTCAGGGGCGATCTCTCAGGCCATTAAGGCACTGGGGCTGGGTAGCACTTTTGCGTGAGAAGAGCAGGGCGGCATCGTCTGAAATATGACAGTTAAATTTTTCAGGTTGGCCGTTTTTGGGGTGGCGCTGTTAGCCAGAATCATTGATTGCGACACGACTGCTGCAGAAACGATGCTTATCTCACCCGGCGATAGAGTTCTTTTTTTCGGCGATTCAATTACCGAAATGGGTGATACCGGGAAGGGGTATGTTCAGCTGGTGAGGCAAGCTACAGAGGCTAAATTTGGGCCCGGTCAGGTTGAGATTTTGGGCAAGGGAATAAGCGGCGATAAGGTAGAGGATCTTATCGCTAGAATTGAGCGCGATGTTGCGCCTTACAAACCCACAGTTATATTTGTCTACATCGGCATCAATGATGTTTGGGGATTCTACGGCTATCTCGGCACCAGCAGGGAAAAATTCCTGAAGCAGATGAAGGAGCTTGTGGCCCGGCTTGAAAAAATTACGCCACGCGTAGTCCTTTGTACTCTCTCTGTTATCGGCGAAAAACGGAGCGGCAATCGGCTTGATACCTTGCTCGATGATTACTCGGAGATAATCCGTCAGTTAGCAGCGGATAAGGGCCTTGCCACTGTTGATCTAAGAGCTGCATTCAAAGGTTACCTAGAAGCGCTAAATTCGGCAGATGCGGCAGCAGGAATTTTAACAAGCGACGAAGTTCATCTAAATGAGAGGGGAAACCGTCTTGTAGCTAAAGAGGTTTTAAGAGTTTTGGGAGTCGATAGTCAGATTGACGTTGACTAAGAGCCGCGTCACTTCTTCCTGAAGTATCCGTGGGTCTCGTGACCTGAGATAAGCGCCTCGACCTTTTCCGGCTTATCGGCGAAGAACTCGTCGCAAGCCCGTTTCACACCTGGGAGAATGTCTATTAATTTATAGCTGATGTTGCGCTGCCGATTCTTGGTGTTCGAATTTAGCTTCTTTTCTATTTCAGGATGCACGGCGGGATCGAAGTAATCGTCAATTACAACCACGGCTCCCGGGCTCAGGCGCGGATAGATGTGCTCGAGACTTACCATAATAGATGAATAGAAATCTCCATCCAGATGAGCAAACGCGATACTTCGAGGAAGCTGCCGCTCTAGAGTGTGCTCAAACCAACCGGGGTGCATTATAGGGATCGGAACTTCAAATTTACGGCACTTGGAGATTACTTGCTCAGAGGTGGTTGCACACCACCCTCCCTGGAACTGTGTCTGACCGTCTTTAATGTCCTTGGGAGGAAGCCCTTCAAAGGAGTCGAAAACGTGTAGCAGTTTATCGGATTTACATTGTTGAATCGTTTTTTGTATTATCACGGCCGTATGGCCCATGTAGCAACCGAGTTCGGCCACTTCACCTGGTATTTTTTGCAGTAAAACTTGCGAGAGAAGGAAGTATACGTTCAGGGACTTCTCCACATTCATCATCCCTGAGTCTTCAATCACATCCAGGATGAATGAATTCCCAAATATCGGAGTGTGGCGGACTTTTGCCGGTTCTATTTTATCGACCGGCGTATTTTCTGTGTTGTCTGCATCCCCCGGAAGGCTGCCGCTTATGCCGCAATCTAATGGTTTGCTGCTCATGCTATTATTCCCCGCGAAGGGTTAACTATTTGAGAATCTGTCTTAGTGAGATAATCGACTAATCGGATTAATCACTTAAGGGCAAGATTGCGGCATATTAACGCCTAACCACAACGATTTAGGCTGGATAGGAAGTTATTATGACTAAAACTTATCGAACCCCCCGGTCGGAGTGTTGGGATCGTCAGATTGCTCGAAGCTATCTCCCTGAGCATCCCGCTGAGCTTTTAGTGCTTCCACGCATTGGGGCGAGTAAAAGCCGTAACGATAACATATCGCTGTCGCATGGTTCTTATTGAACTTCAGCGCGCTTTCAATGTGGCGATCGCACTCTGTTGAAACTTGATAGATCCTCTTGCTTTCAGGGAGCTGCTTTAAAGCCTCTGTAATTTCGAACTCCTCTGCGATTTTCCTTAGAAGTACGCTTTCTTGAGCGCTAGCCGTAGCGGCACGGGCGGCTGAAGCGGAGTCAGCAAACCTGTCATCTTCATTGCCCTGCTTTTCTTCGAACTCTCGCGCAACGTCCTGGTCGGTTTGGTTTAATATCACGCGCCAATTGCGGCACTGTAATTTCAGTAGTGAGGAGTGTATCTCGTTCATGCGCTTTATATGGGCAGCTTTCCGGCGCTTCGGCTCGACTTTGCTAAGCTGCTGCAATTCATTTGAAAGTTTAAGGCTCTCATCAGCGATCTGCTGCCGGTTTTTCTTGTTTTCCAGTATATCATCAAGCGAGGCGATACCGAGCTGCTCCTCGCTTTCAGGATGAAAGGTACTGAAGGTAGTGTGGTGGTTGGTAGCGCGGCAAAGGACCGATTTAATCCCATCGCGCGCGCAGATTGCTATAGGATTAGCCGGGTCGAGCTCCAGAGTTTTCTTTATGAACTCAGGACATTTTGGATAGTCGGGACTGCCCTCGTGTTCAAGTACCTTGTGCAGGTTGGGCATGCATATTGCGGCGGTTACCTTTTCATATACTGCAAGCAGGCGCTGTTTATTCTTAACATTGCGCATATTGAGAAAGGCATTTTCCGCAAGTCCAAGCTCCCACGATAAAAGATCGCTTATAGGAAGCTTGTCACCTCCTGTAGATGCCGCAGTAGCTGAGGGGGAGGGCGTGGGTGCTGTCGGAGAAGGCACCACTTCTGAGGGAGAGGGCGTCTGCGCCGCTGCAAACGGAGTCAGCAGTAGAGCGCCGAGAGTGAAAAGGCCGGCGATCTTTGCGGGGAGTCCTTTCATGGCACTATTTCCATTAATTCTGACGCTAAAAGCTCGCCGTAAATTCGGTGACGGAGCGGGCTGGGATGAGGGTCGAATGAGAGAGTTAAAGCTTTTTCTTCTATCGCCTGATCCGAGATAATCCTTTCGAAGTTCGGCCTGAGCTCAAGAGAACGGATGTCCCAGGGCCGTTCCCTCAGAATCCACAGCCTTTTCTTATGTTTCTTCCAATCTTTCTTCGGATTTATCGTAAAATAGAGCTTTATTCCCCGATCTTTACAGAGGTCTGCCAGCTGGGCAAGTGCCCTGTTGGGATCATAAGAGTTCAGGCGCTGTTTTTGCTCCTCTATCTTAGGGTCTACCACGGCTTGCCAGGTAAGTTTGGCAAAGCTGACCGCCGAAAGCATGGAGCCGGGGTTATTAACATCACGCACGAAGAAGGGGAATCCGAAGTCATTCTCGATGAAAAATACCAGTACGGCGTCAGGGTCAAAGTCAAGGCCGCTTTCGGCGAACTTGGCAACCTGTTGAAAAGTGGAATAGCCGGGAATTCCGAAATTCAATACTTCGAACTTTACCTTGCCGTCGGCGATGCGATTCAGGGCGTTCTCCATAACCTGCGCAAAGGACTCCTCCTGTTCCACCCCCCATCCGAAGGCGAAGGAATCACCTAAAAGCGCGATCCTCATCGTTCCGGCCGGTTTGGTTATCGGACGCTCGGGGCTCCTCATTCCGCAGCTGTTGGTCTGTACGCGCGCGCGTTGAAACTTAAGGTCGAGATTAGGCAGCATGTCGAATATTATCTCATCTTTTGGATGAGGAGCGACTAGTCCGCGCAAGTTGCCCGACTCATATTCATCTTGCCCACCGCCCGGGTTCGTTTCAGAAGGGTTAAGCATTGCACGGCGCAGATCGTCCAGGCTCTCGAACTCAGTGCCTTTTGGGGCCCGCATATAGAAATGGAGAAAAACCTCACTTGCAACTAAGCTGAGCATAACTCCGAAGAGTATTAGCCCCAGTTTTGCTTTAAGGGTTAGCGGCTGTGATGACATGCTTCACCAAACCAATTTATCGCCGGCCAGCCGCTCTCGCAAAGCCGCCATCAAGGCGTCCTCTTCCGACTCATTCTCGGCCTGATAAGTAACAGAGAATCTGAGAAACGAGCCGGCATCATCCCACGGGACCGTGCAGACCGATCTCTCACGGATAAGGAACTGGGAGAACTCCTCTGCGTTCTTGAATTGTGGTCCATTTTCGATTCCCTTTGCGGAGGGAACATAGAGGAAATAGGTGCCTCCCGGCATATCCGCCTTGAAGCCGAGATCGTTCAGGGTGCTAACCAGCTTTCGGAGACGCCTCTCATATTTGCTTCTTATCACTGCGGGTATCCCGGCATCGTCCAAGGCTTTTACACCTGCTTTCTGGATAGCCATAAACTGCCCGCTGTCGCAATTGTCCTTTATGTCGGCAAAAGCCCGTACCAGCCGTTCGTTGCCTGCTACAAAGCCGAGCCGCCAGCCGCTCATATCGAAACCCTTACTGAGCGAGTGCACCTCAACGCCCACCTCCTTGGCTCCATCAATCTCAAGAAAGCTCAGGGGCTTCTCCCGATAAGAGAGCATAATGTGAGCGGCATCTTGAATTACTACTAACTTATTCTTTAGCGCGAATTCGATCACAGACTCATAGAACGCGCGGGTTGCAAGTTGGCCGCTAGGACTGTTGGGATAATTGATGACCAAAATCTTTGCTCGATCCAATACGTCCCTCGGGATAGAGCCAAGTTCGGGATAAAAAGAGTTCTCTTGCCGCAGCAGCAAGTTATACACCTGCCCGCCGCAGTACTTGGTGTGAGTGCCGGCCACCGGGTACCCCGGCACTGTCATGAGCGTCACATCACCAGGATTGATAAATGCCAGTGGCAGCATCGCAAGTGCAGTTTTTGACCCTATGCAGTGATTGACCTCGGTAATTGGATCCAGGCGTACTCCGAACTCGCGCTCCATAAAACGGGCGGCGGCATCTTTGAATTCCTGAATGCCGTTATCTGCATAGCCGCGGTTCTCGGGCCTATCTACTTCGGCTTTCATCACACTGCGCACGTCGGCGGCAGCCATTGAATCATTCTCTCCGATGCCGAAGTCCAGCAGTTTCCGCCCAGGAAAGTCCTTAAGAGCGGCCCTTTTTGCACGTTTTATTTTCTCAAACTTATAGATCTCGGTGCCTTTCCCGTAGTTGGCACCACCTATACGGTCTGCAAATAAGTTCTGAAAATATGGATCAGTCATTATTTATCCCAAAGTTGATAAAGCAACCTATTCCCCCAGCTGAAAGGTTACATTCGATATAGCTATCGATAAATGTAGGTGATATTACAGGTATATGCTCGAAAAAGCCACCTCTGCCCTTAGCCTGGAGTCGAGAGAAGCTCCGCCTCAGCGTCATCCGAACGAGCTTCTTACCAAACTATATGAGCAGATTTTAACGCCGCGCCTCATTGAGGAACGCATGCTTTTGTTGCTGCGGCAGGGAAGGATCAGTAAATGGTTTTCGGGTATCGGGCAGGAGGCAATAGCTGTTGGAAGTACAGCGGCGCTTATAAAAGACGAATACATCCTCCCACTTCATCGCAACCTTGGTGTTTTTACTACAAGGGATGTTCCGCTCGATAAACTTTTCTTGCAGTTTCAGGGGCGCGAGGGGGGCTTCACGAAGGGAAGAGATAGGTCCTTCCATTTTGGCGCCAAAGAGCACCACATCGTCGGGATGATCTCGCATTTAGGTCCGCAGATGGCCGTAGCCGATGGCATCGCGCTTGCGCATAAACTTAAAAAAATAAAAAGGTGTGCGCTGGTGTTCTGCGGTGATGGTGGAACAAGCCAAGGCGACTTTCATGAGGCCATTAATGTCGCCGCAGTATGGGAGCTTCCTGTTATATTCCTAATTGAAAATAACGGATATGGGCTTTCAACTCCGGTAACCGAGCAGTATCGCTGCACCGATCTGGTGGATAGAGGTGCGGGCTACGGGATAGAGGCGCATCTCGTGGACGGCAATGATCTGCTGGCGGTTTATGATTTGGTTAAGGCCTCGGCAGAGGTGATACGCGAGCGCCCGCGGCCTGTATTGATCGAATGCAAAACATTTAGAATGCGCGGACACGAGGAGGCATCGGGGGTAAAGTATGTCCCGCCTGAGCTGCTTAAGGAATGGGCTGCAAGGGATCCGATTCAGCAGTTTGAAAGCGCCCTACTGAGATGGGGAGTTGTTAACGAGCTGGATATAGCACGTACACGAAGAGAGGTGAATGCGCGGATAGAGGCTGCTATAGAGGTGGCCTTTTCTGCACCTCCGGTAGAGCCCGATTCGCGTACAGAGCTGAATGAGGTTTATATGCTGGGGGAGGGCAGTAATCACTTGCCGCCCTCCGGCAGCAAGAGAAAACGGCGCTACGTGGATGCAGTGTCGGATGGACTACGGCAGGCCATGGAGAGATATCCCAATCTAGTGTTAATGGGGCAGGATATTGCTGAGTACGGCGGCGTCTTCAAAGTTACGGAGGGGTTTTTACGGCAGTTCGGACGGGAGCGGGTAAGAAACACGCCTCTTTGTGAGTCGGCGATTATCGGAGCAGCTCTCGGACTCTCGATTGAAGGAATCAAGTCCGTGGTAGAGATGCAATTTGCAGATTTTGTAAGCTCGGGGTTTACCCAGGTGGTAAATAATCTGGCTAAGGTTCATTACCGTTGGGGGCAGAATGCAGATGTCGTAATAAGGCTGCCGTGCGGAGCCGGTGTAGCAGCAGGGCCATTCCACTCCCAGAGCAACGAGATCTGGTTTATTCATACACCGGGGCTCAAAGTAGTGTATCCCGCTTTCCCGCATGATGCCAAAGGGCTCTTGCTATCGGCGATTGCAGATCCGAATCCGGTTATGTTTTTCGAGCACAAGGCATTGTATCGCAGCGTGGAGCAGGAGATCCCGGAAGAGCCATACTATGAGCCGTTAGGTAAAGGACGCGTAGTAATGGAAGGCGACGATGCGACGATAGTCACTTACGGTGCTGGAGTTCACTGGGCTATATCTTACCTGGAACAGCACAAGCAGCTCTCTGTTGAAGTCGTAGATCTACGGACGCTGGTGCCGCTTGATAAAGAGATCATAATTAAAAGCGTAGAAAAAACTGGACGGCTTCTTGTCCTGCACGAAGATACATTGACTGCGGGATTTGGCGCCGAGATCAGCGCCATCGCCGCGCGCGAATGCTTCCAGTATCTGGATGCTCCTGTTTTTAGAGTCGCTAGCCTGGACACGCCCGTTCCGTTTGCTCCTGAGCTGGAGCAGAATTTTCTCGCAAAATCTCGCTTAGCAGGGGAGCTCGAGGCCTTACTGGCATACTGACGGCGCTTGCTCTAAGATAAGCTGCCTTGCTTTGTTAAAATGCAGGACCGCGGCGGCTATGTACGGAATCCTTAGATATCTTCCTAAAAATCATCTTAGCTATATTCTAGGCAAGCTGGCGCGTATTCCACTGCCATATCCAATTTCGCTTGCGTCCGTCTCGATATTCGCAAAACTCAACCGCATAAACTTGGACGAGATTGAGAAGCCGCTCGCATCTTACCGCTCAATAGGTGACTTTTTTGTGCGAGACCTGAAACCGGGTGCCCGAGCGCTCGAGGACGGACTGCTCTCGCCGATTGACGGAACACTGCGCTCTCTTGGAAAGATTAGCGACGGAATGCTGCCGCAGATCAAGGATAAGGAGTACTCTGTGCGGAGTTTGCTGCAGGGGCAGTACTCGGAACGATACGAGCAAGGGTACTTTTTCAATCTCTATCTATCGCCGCGGGATTACCATCATGTCCATAGCCCAGTGAGTGGAGAGATAGTTTCAAGCCTATATATTCCGGGTAATCTTTGGCCTGTTAACGGCTGGGCGCTCAATAACATAAGTAATCTTTTTGCGGTAAATGAGCGGCTTGTAACTTTCATCCGGTCGCCCGACTACGGGCTGGTTGCTGTCGTGATGGTTGGAGCTACGAACGTGGGGCGAATGAGCGTAACTTACGATGACTGGCTAACTAATCAGTTTCAATTTTGCAGCTCTAAGAGGCCGCATTCACCAGAATTTCGCGATTATAATCAAGGTAAGGCGATCTCGGCAGGTGAGAAGCTCGGCACTTTTAATATGGGGTCCAGTGTCGTATTGCTTTTCGACCATAACATTGAAACTACTGGCAATATTTCCGGGATCGCCAGGCCAGGTCAGGCGGTGCAATTCGGCCGCACGCTGCATGTCAGCACTCGACAACTCTAATCGAACGGGTATACTACTGCGGACAATAATTATTGATATTGAGTTCAATGAATATCCTAGGAATTTCCGCGTTTTACCACGATAGCGCTGCTTGTTTGGTGCAGGATGGAAAAATTGTCGCGGCGGCTCAAGAGGAGCGCTTTACCCGTAAGAAGCACGATTTTGAATTCCCTTCTAATGCTTGCAACTTCTGCCTCTCCTTTGCCGGAATAGAAGCAAAGGACCTGGATTACGTCGTTTTCTACGATAAGCCGGTTCTTAAGTTTGAGCGCTTGCTGGAGACTTATCTTACTACCGCTCCAAAAGGTTTTACTTCCTACGCTAAGGCGATGCCGCTTTGGCTTAAGCATAAACTGTGGATTCCTGACACGATTAAGAACGCGCTTAACTATGAGGGAGAGATACTATTTACTGAGCATCATCAGAGCCATGCCGGCAGCGCGTTCTACCCGTCGCCCTTCACTGATGCCGCAATACTCACCATCGATGGAGTAGGCGAGTGGACCACCAATAGCTTAGGAATAGGTAAGGGGAACCAATTCTCCTTGATGAAAGATATCAAGTTCCCTCATTCGCTGGGGCTGCTCTATTCCGCATTCACCTATTACACCGGCTTCAAGGTGAATTCGGGTGAATATAAGGTCATGGGCTTGGCTCCTTACGGTGAGCCGAAGTACGTACAGACTATATACGATAATCTTATTGACCTAAAGGAAGATGGATCTTTTCATCTGAACCTCAAGTACTTCGACTATATGTCGGGCCTAAGGATGACCAACGATGATTTCGCGGATCTTTTCGGCGGTCCACGCCGTAAGCCCGAATCACCGCTTAGCCAGCGGGAGATGGACTTGGCACGGTCGATTCAGGAAGTAGTTGAAGAGACCATGCTGCGGCAGGCCCGTTACCTGCACAAAGAGTCCGGCTTGGATAGTCTCTGTCTTGCAGGTGGCGTTGCGCTCAATTGCGTTGGAAATGGCCGGGTGCTCAGAGAAGGGCCCTTCAAAAATATCTGGATTCAGCCGGCGGCTGGTGATGCCGGTGGCGCTTTGGGTGCCGCCTTGTGTGTTTGGTACGGCTACCTGAATAATCCGCGTAAGATGGACGGCCAGCGCGACGCGCAATCTGCATCGCTGCTCGGACCTGAATTCTCGGCCGATGAAGTTGTAAATCATCTGACGCAGCTGGGGGCGGTTTTTCACCGCATGGACTACGACAAATTGTACGGCCGCGTTGCCGAGCTGCTTGCTGAGGAAAAGATAGTCGGATGGTTCCAGGGACGCATGGAGTTCGGTCCCCGGGCTCTAGGTAACCGCAGTATCATTGGCGATCCGCGCTCGGCTTCAATGCAGTCAAAAATGAATTTGAAAATCAAGTACAGGGAATCATTCCGGCCATTCGCTCCGGCTGTTATGCGTGAGCACTGCTCGGAATACTTTGAACTCGACCATGACTCGCCGTATATGCTGCTCGTTGCTCCTGTAAAGGAATCTCGACGGGTAAAGATGACGGCAGATCAGGAGAAATTGTTCGGAATTGCAAAGCTCAACGTGCCGCGCTCTGATATTCCTGCGGTCACGCATGTTGACTATTCGGCAAGAGTCCAGACCGTTAGGAAAGAGGAGCATCCCGGCTTCTACAGTTTACTGAATGCATTTTACCAAAAGACAGGTTGTCCTGTTCTCGTGAATACCAGTTTTAACGTGCGAGGCGAGCCGATTGTATGCACGCCGAGCGATGCTTACACTTGTTTCATGCGTACCGAGATGGATTGCCTTGTCGTTAACAACTTCCTGATGTTTAAGGAGGAGCAACCAAAGTGGCAGGACAAGGAGAACTGGCAAGAGAAATTCGAACTAGACTAGAAGTGGTTGAAGGTTTCGCAGGCAAAGAACGCCCGAAGAGCAAGCTCGACGAGCTTTATTTTCGCAGACCGATTCGTCAACACATCAAAGAGTTCGCCGCTCTCTTTGCGGTAATTTTTAATATCGTCGCTATCTATCTTCTCCTAAAAGACGGGGCGACGCTGGCTACACCGGCAGCACTGGCAGTGGTGTCGCTGGTCCTTTATGCTATCGGTCATTTCGTCCCCGTAATTTTGTACCCAGTGTGGGACGGCTGGATGAAGTTTGCTCATATCCTCGGCATCGTAATGACCACTCTTATTCTGTTCGTAGCTTGGTCAATCGCCCTGATTCCTATCTCGGTATTACTCAAGGTGTGCCGTATTAAGGTGATGGACACTACTTTCCGGCAGCCCGTTGAGACGTATTGGGAAGAGAGGAGCGACAAGTACAACGACTTCAAGCTGCTCGAACGCCAATTCTAGAAAACGCTTATTTCAGCCGCGCCAATGTCGACCCAAATACGTCTGATTCATTAGATTGATTTTTCACAATATTTAAGCTTAAAATTCATAGATGCTCAGATCGACTTAGGTAAGCGTCCTCCATTCAATGTTAAACGCAGTCCGAAAAATCGTTAGAAGCGCCTATAAGAGCATGAAGCCGCTGGCCGGCGGCCGTCCTCCGTCATCATCAACTGTTGCGTTGGAGGATGAAATTATCGTTCATTTCGACAGCGAGACGGGGAATTCCGATTCGGGAAGAATATGTTTGCGAGGTTGGGTAGCAAGCAGGCAGCCGGTTGAGCGGGTTATATTGCCCGAGCACTCCAGCATCTCGCTCCCCCTTGTCGCTCGCCCGGACGTTGCCGCTGCATATCCACAATACCCTCATACTACGGGCTTTGAAGGATTTGCCGAAGTATCAGCTGGCCAGCAGCCATGGCTAAGAGTCGATTTTAAACATACCGGCGGAAGCACTACCCGCATTGTTCCGCTTGAGACCAGTGCACCGGTAAAGGCAAAGTTCAAGGCAGAGAAGCTGGATCGTGTCGCGAAGCTATTGTGCTGCCCAGAATGTAAAAGCTCGCTTTCTATCGATAGTGAGGGAATTATGGAATGCGGCTCCTGCAGAGCCACTTTCACCCGGCGGCCCAAGTACTTCGATTTTCTTAGCAGTGCAACAAGAGAGCAATTCGGGGTAGTCGATACACTGAATGTCTCGTCCAATGATTATGACAGAATTGCGAATTCTTTTATCGGGAAATATTACGACGGGCTTATTCTTGATTGCGGAGCGGGGAAGCGCGAATTTGAGTTTCCTAATGTTATTAACTACGAAATAGTGCCGTACAGAAGCACTGATGTTCTAGGAATTAATGAGAAGCTGCCCTTCAAGGATGCAAGCTTTGATGCGGTGTTTTCACTTGCGGTGTTGGAGCATGTAAAGGATCCCTTCAAAAGCGCCGCCGAGCTATCGCGCGTTCTAAAACCGGGAGGTATTCTTTATTGTGTAGTGCCCTTGCTACAGCCGGTGCATGGGTATCCTAACCACTATTACAATATGACTTCACAGGGCCTTTCTAATCTGTTCGAAGGGCGGATAGAGATAACCGATAGGGCGGTTTTGCAAAGCGGATTGCCGATATGGAGCCTTACGTGGATTCTGCGCAGTTGGGCCGATGGATTGAATGGCGAGGCGCGCGCTAACTTTCTTTCTATGCCTATCGGAAACCTAATCGGAGAGGCCTCTAGCTATCTGGATCGAGACTTCGTGAAGCAGCTTTCCGCCGAGAAAAATTTCGAGCTGGCAAGCACCACTATGATCATAGGCAAAAAGCTAGCCTAGTGGACGACTCACGTCCTTGCCGGACAGCCGCGTAGTCGAGGAAGAATTCCGCTCACAGTCGTGTAAAAGACTTCGGTAAGGTGACTTTCGGCAATCTAATCAAAAATAGGCGTAATTACAGCCGCTTGGCGCTACCTCCTGCGTCCTAGATATGCGTCGAAAGCTTATCTCTGGCTCATAACATATTTAAGCCCTGTGTTTTTTGGGAACTATTGAAGCAGGGCCGGAGGTTTTAAGAGTGTCATCAGCCGCGGAGCTTCGCGTACTACGGGACCTTTCTTTCGCTGAGATAGCCTGGCAGAGGGTACAGGAAAGCCTGTGCAACAACTTCCATCTTGCTGATAAAATAGCAGCCTCATACGTCAGGGATTTTCGCCGCCGCTTCAATCGACCGCTCAGCCCGAGCTGGTTCCTTGGAAAGATTGGGGTTAAGGATAATATTGTGCTGGCGGGTCTCTGCCAAGCGCAGGGGGCGGATATCCTTCGCATCTCCCACAGACGGCGGTTTTGGATGGCAGGACTGCCTGCCGCTGCCTCACAAGTAGTGGAATTCAGGCCTGAGCTACGTCCCTTGCAGATCACTAAACAGGGAGGATCGTGCACCGTCGAGATGACCCTGGAACTGTTCAAGCGGAGGCTACCAATCACGAGTCTTTCATCCCTTCTAGCGGTGCATGCCGCAGCATTTCTGTTAGCAATTATCTTCTACGTGCTGGTTGCCGGCTCATTTCTTTACTCGCTCTCGGTTTTTGTAGTTTTTGTAATGGATCCTCTAAATGTTACTTTGTCAGCCACAACCCACGGATCCATCGGAATAGCGTTGCTATCTTTTCTGGTATGCAGCGCAGCTCTGTTCGGTAGAATTCTGAAAAAATTTTTCGTCATGTTATCAGGGAAGGTTTTGGAGAGGGTGAGAAATGGCAAAACGTTATGTGATCAAAGATTCCCGGGATAAGAGGAACGCAGGCCAGTATGTGATGGTTCCTCACCGGACATTCGGCGTCGGCTCGCTTGCGGCAGGATTGGGAGTCCTAGCATTTGCTCCTTTCAGGCTGGTTGGAGGTCTTTTCTCAATGCCGGCCAGAGCTCTGGCGTATGCGGGAAGCGGCCGTACGGGACTGTTCGGCTCGGCCGGACAGCTCGGCAATCTGCTGGTCATCTGCCTACTCGGATTTCTTTTGTTTAATAGAAGCTTTCTTGACTATCGATTCCCAGGATGGGAGGAGTCGGTCGGAGTGGCCGGACTGATGTTTGCACTCCTTGCGCTTGCGGCTTCTGTATTCAGCTGCTTCAGAGCGGTAGGAATGTCTTTTGTATATTTGCTCGCAACCTTTCTAATCGGCAAAGCGGTTCTATACCCCTCTTCATCAACGTATCAGAATTCTAAAGATACACGCCAAGCCGGTGCTATGGAGAGATTGTATGGTGAGCTGGAGTACTTTCACCTTCCTGAGGCCGCTTCAGTCAGCAGTTCGAGTGGTGGGTTCCTGAGCGGCCTGCAAAAATCGGTATCCGATACCGGCGGAGCGGTCAGCAAGTTTTATGATGACGTTACTGGCGGCTTTACCCGCAGCGTCACAGGAATAAGTTCAGCTGTTCAAAATGAGATGAATTCCGGCCTAGGTTCGATATTGACGGCCCTAAACCTTGAGTCTTCTACATTCAGTAGGAACTCGATGGCGATTAATCCCGGTCGTCTGTACAGTCCATCTCTGCCAAATTCAGCTTACTTCGGAAGCCCCGTTAAGAGCCGCCGATTCTATCCTGTGGGTGGATCCTCAAACGGAATGGATGGCATAATCGCTCAGGTACGGGGAGTTCTGTCACGCTAACGTCGAATCTAGCGGCATGCTTTTAGAGCATTCTCGACCACTGAAAGCGTGTAATCAAGAGGATCTCCCGCGTGCTTACTACAGACAAAACCCGCTTCAAATTGCGAGGGAGCAAAATAAACGCCGCGGTCAAGACAGGCATGGAAGAATGCTCTAAACCGCTTCAAGTCAGAGTTTTTAGCGGACTCGAAATTAATTACCGGTTCTTCCTGGAAAAAGAAGCCGAACATCGTGCCAGCATGCTCTGCTTGTAAAGGGATAGAATATTTTTTGGAGATCTCTCGAAGGTTATTGACCAATATCTCTGCGGTCTCCTGCGACTTCTGAAAAACACCAGGCTCACTCCATTCCTGCAGCGTTGCAAGGCCGGCAGCCATCGCGAGCGGATTCCCTGAAAGTGTTCCGGCCTGATAAACCGGCCCGGCGGGAGCAAGCATTGACATAATATCGCGTCTGCCTCCAAACGCTCCGACCGGCAGACCCCCGCCGATTACTTTGCCTAGCATCGTAAGATCAGGGCTGACTCCGTATAGCGCCTGCGCCCCTCCCGGATGCACTCTGAATCCTGTCATTACCTCATCAAAGATCAGCAGCGCCCCATACCGCTTGGTTATCTCCCGCAGGCCAGGAAGGAAGTTGTCGAGCGGCTTTATCAGTCCGCAATTTCCGGCTACCGGCTCAACAATAACGGCTGCTATCTGGTCGGGAAAAGCTTTGAAGCACGCCTCCACCGATTCGAGGTCGTTAAAAATGGCTGACAAAGTGTCGGCGGTCGTCTGTTCAGGAATTCCCGCGCAATCCGGCAGTGAAAGAGTCGTCACTCCGCTGCCGGCCTTGACTAGAAGAGAGTCAAGATGACCGTGATAGCACCCGGAGAACTTAACTATCTTATTGCGGTTAGTATATCCGCGTGCCAGCCGTACTGCAGACATGGCGGCCTCTGTGCCGGAGTTTACAAAGCGCAGCATTTCGAGACCGGGCATGCACTTCTGGATCTGCTCCCCTAAAGCAATCTCCAGCTCACTACTCGCTCCGAAGCTGGTTCCCCGAAGAGCTTGCTTGCTTATTGCTTGAGTCACGCCCTCGGGAGCGTGCCCTAACACAAGCGGTCCCCAGCTCAGGACGTAATCGACATACCGGTTTCCGTCCAAGTCATAAAGATAGGGGCCCTGACCATGACTAACTACGAACGGGTCGCTCTCAACCGCTTTGAAGGCTCTCACCGGCGAATTAACTCCGCCTGGAAAGATCTCCCTTGCTCTCTTGAATGCAGAGGTTGAGCGCGAACGGTTGGGGGAGGTCATTCTCTCTCCGAAACTACAGGATCGGAACCGTACTCATACTCCCTGCCGTCCAAAATGCCGTCGGCATCGGAGTCCGGGCTATTAGGATTTGTTCCGAGAATAACTTCCAGATCATCTCGCAGGCCGTCACCATCGGTGTCTCGATTGTTCGGATTAGAATTGAACTGAAGTTCGAGTTCATCAGGCAAGCCGTCGTGATCAGAGTCCAGCGGCTTCGATTTAGCATTAATCGGATTAGTACCGGCTAGCGTCTCGATGCCGTCAAGAAATCCATCTTCGTCTGAGTCTGGAAAGTAAGGGTCGGTTCCGGCAGCAGCTTCTTTGTCGTCCGTCAGTCCGTCCATATCACGGTCGGTACCGTGAAGGCGCGCTTGAAGCGAGGTACGGATGGCTGAAAGAGGTACTGAGCGAACATCATTCGGATTGGTCCCCGCCTCTTCTTCAAGCCAGTCAGCAAAGCCATCTCTATCACTGTCTTCTACTGTGGATGGGGCGTCGTCCTTAGCAAAGCTTTTGCCGAGCCAATTTTCGCTTTCGGCTGCCTGCTCGCCGGCGGCGGCACGGGCACTGCTGCCGCTACCGGAAGACTCCTCCTCCTGGCGCGAGAGCAACTCAAGGTCACTTAGAATTCCCTGCGCGGCACCGGCAACTCCGGTGGTAGGGGTTGCGGTCGCGGTGGCTACCTCAGTCTCGATTGGCTCAGCTTCCTCGGTTGGGGTGAAAGTAGGCGTGCCGCTGATAATGTCATCGTCGTCGTCAATATCATCATCTTCTTCCTCAGTCGGTGTTGCTGTAGCTGTCTCCGTCGGAGAGCTCGCTTGTGAAGCAAGAAAGTAATCCTCCTGGCAGGCGCTCTTACCGCAAAGGAAAATAAGGAGAAAAAGTGAGGCAAAATAGATGAAAATTTTCTCAGAGAGTTTGACCATAGCGAACTCTTACCTTTAACTATCCCAAATGGCGCCCAACAATCTTAGCCTAAAACAACGTTTATGTATAGGGCGTATTTGACACCGCTTTTCCGCAGCTACTAGACTTGGGCAAGAACTTAGAGAACTAATTGCTAGGAGGCGATTTCTATGCCACATGAACTACCACCTTTACCGTATGACTACAACGCACTTGAGCCCCATATCGATGAACAAACTATGCGGCTTCATCACGACAAGCATCACTTAGCTTATGTGAATGGGCTAAATACTGCCGAGGCGAAACTTGCGGAAGCGAGAGAGAAGAACGACTTCTCGCTAGTAAAGCACTGGGAGCGCGAGGCAGCGTTCCACGGTGCCGGGCATTTTTTGCATGTCATCTTTTGGGAGAATATGAGCCCAAAAGGCGGCGGTAAACCCAGCGGCGCGCTGCTAGATGCAATTGAAAGCCGCTTCAAAAGTTTCGATTCATTCCTTGCTCATTTCAAGGCTGCTGGCGCAGCTGTAGAGGGGTCTGGGTGGGTTCTGCTTGTCAGAAACAACATGACTAGCGCCCTGGAAATTCTAACTGCTGAAAAGCACCAGGATTTAACGCAGTGGGTAGTCACACCTCTGCTGGTGTGTGACGTATGGGAGCACGCTTACTATTTGAAGTATCAGAATAATCGCGCAGCCTATCTCGAAGCTTTCACGAAGGTAATAAACTGGGAAGATGTAGCGCGCCGGTTTGCCTCAAAGTAGCCGAACCTTCTAATGCGCCCACGGGGGGCTGCGGCCCCTCTTACCTACCCGCGCGTCTAAACTCGAAGTAGTCTGAAGATAGTCACGAACGCCTCGTAAATTTTTGCGGGACTGCTTTTTGGGCAGCTAGATTTACGTGCTGGTAGGCACGCTTAAAAGATTTACTCAGCTCGCGAGGCCAAACCGTTGTAGGCGCTTTCAAACGCTTCAATCGAAGCTTGGATTATGTCGGGCGATGTTCCCTTGCCGAGGGAGACCACGCCTTTATGAGTTAGCTTCAATTCTGCATATACCACCGCGCTAGTTCCCTGGCTTCGTATCTGAACTGAATAGTTCGCCAAGGAGAAATCTATCCTCTGCGTAAGCGCTTCTTTGAGCGCATTAATCACCGCATCTACCGGGCCTACTCCCGACGCACTTGCTTCGTATCGCACGCCTCCTGCGTTAACCGTCACTTTTGCGGTCGGCTTAATATCCTTTCCGGTTTGAACGGAGAAATCCTCCACCGTTACTGAGCGCTCAGTGGCGCGGTTGGATGTTTCAAGCACGTCCTGCACAATATCCTGAAAGTCGGAGAATGTGATCGGCTTTCCTTTCTTGAGGAATTTGGCGATGGTGTCTTCAATGTGCTTCAGATACTCGTCGGCCAGTTTGGTGTTGAAGTATTTCTGAACATATTGGACTAGTTCAGTTCTTGTGGGGTTTTCAGCAAATATGACCTCTTCCTTGTCGAAGAAGGCCAAAGTTTTCCCTTCAAAGAAGGAGTTCTCATAAAGCTTGAGAAAGTCGCCGACCTCCGGATAGATCGTTGGTGGTTTTATTGCAACATTGAGAAGCGGAGCAGGATCTTTAAGCCCGTGCCCAGTTAGCACACAAACAACACGGCGGTTTGCGAAGGTGCCTTTTCGACAGAGTTTCATCAAAGCCGCCAGTGTCGTTGCCGAAGAGGCTTCAACGAAGAGGCCTTCCTCCTTTGATAGGATGTACTGAGCCTCAAGCGCTTCCTTATCGGAAACCGACACAGCCTCGCCGTTGGTGGAATATATTGCGTCAAGAGCTTTGACTCCATCCAAAGGCTTGGAAACAGCTATGCCGCTCGCGATCGTCTGTACCCTGTCGAGCGCCTCAACCGTTCTGGAGTTTTTCTGAAAAGCATTGACGATGCTGGCTGCTCCTTCGGCTTGCACTCCGATCATGCGCGGGACGCGATCAATAAATCCCAACGCAAAGTACTCTTTGAAGCCCTTGCCGTAGCCGGCAATATTGGTGCCGCACCCCATAGGTACCATCACTGCATCGGGGGCCTGAAAGTAC
Source organism: Deltaproteobacteria bacterium (assembly GCA_024102635.1). Taxonomy (GTDB): domain Bacteria; phylum Bdellovibrionota_C; class UBA2361; order UBA2361; family JAGFJO01; genus JAGFJO01. Next base: position 11,130 of record JAGFJO010000045.1, on the reverse strand, counting down.
ATCTGGTCTGCAATCTCGAATGCGGCGCTCTTTTGCCCCTCTACTCTGAAGGCGTAATCACCCGCTAAGTAAAAACCCAATTCGGCAGCTACTTCCTCAGCCAGACGGGCGGCATGATTGTAGTTTCCTTTCACCTGTACAATGCGGCCGCCGTAAGAGATGGCCTGCGATAGCTTCGACGAGGGGGTGTCCTCCGGCACGAATACAAAGCAAGGGATTTGAGCCGCAGCCGCATAACACGAGCAGGAAGCCGCCATGTTGCCCGTAGAGGCAACCACGATCCCCTTTACATTAAGCTCACGCGCAATGCTCAGCTCCACGGCCGATCCACGATCTTTGAAGGAGCCTGTGGGGTTCTGAGACTCTAGCTTGAAGTACAGCTCTAAGTTGAGTTCACGTCCGATATGCTTGCTCAAAATTAACGGAGTAGCACCTTCGCCTAGCGATATGAAACTTGCACAGTTTTTGATCGGCATGAAAGGAAGGTATTTTGAATTGAGCGGAGGCGACTTCTTGAAATAGTCGTTATTAATACGGGACCGGACATAGTCCAGATCCATAACGACCTCCCACGGGCCGTTCTCACCGGTAAATATAAAATTCCCCGGTTCAACCCGCTGCTTGCTGCTGAAGTCCGCCAGATAATACATCGCACCCACCTGTTAGTTAGTTGACGCTGCAAGAGTCCTGAAAAAGTCACGACGACTTTTTCAGGACCAGAAATTTACGGGCGCAGCTTCCTGACTTGAATGCCAGCCTGCCAGATCTCCTTGTTTCTCATCACCGAAAGCTCTTCTTCGAGCCGCTCCTTATAGTCGGGACGGCTGTTGGCTTCAATAGTAATGCGAGCTTCGTTGCCGCTTTTTACGCTGGCATAGAGATCTTCGAATACCGGGCGGGTGGCATCTCTGAATTTAGGCAGCCAATCCAAGGCGCCGCGTTGAGCGGTTGTAGAACAGCTGGCGTACATCCAGTCCATGCCCTTCTCCGCGATCAGAGGAATGAGGCTTTGTGTCAGCTCCTCGACTGTCTCATTGAATGCCTCGCTTGGGGAGTGCCCGTTTTTTCGAAGCACTTCATACTGGGCCTCGATAATTCCAGCTATAGCACCCAGCAGAACACCTCTCTCTCCGAATAAATCGCTGGTAACTTCCTTCTGAAAATCAGTTTCGAACAGATAGCCGGAACCGATACCGATGCCGTAAGCAATAGTTTTCTCTCGCGCTTTGCCCGAGGCGTCCTGATAGATCGCTATGCTCGAATTGATTCCGCGGCCTTCTTGGAAGAGCCGCCGAACACTGCGTCCGGACCCCTTGGGCGCAACCAGAACTACGTCTATATCTTTGGGCGGTTCAACTTTGGTCGTATCACGGTAAGTCACTGCAAAACCGTGGGAGAAGCACAACGTCTTGCCGGCCTGCAGGTACTCGCGCACCACCGGCCAGAGTTGCATCTGACCGGCGTCAGATAAGAGGTAGCAAAGGAATGTCCCGCGCTTACAGGCTTCCTCAATGTCAAAAAGATCCTTATCGGGGATCCAGCCGTCTTCAATCGCCTTATTCCAAGAGCTGGTCCCTTTGCGCTGTCCGATAATTACTGGGAATCCGTTGTCACGCAGATTTAATGCCTGGGCGGGTCCTTGAACGCCGTAGCCTATGATAGCAATGGTCTCCTTGCTCAAAACTTCCTTGGCTTTTGCTAGGGGAAACTCCTCCCGGGTAACTACCTCCTCCTCTGTACCGCCGAATTTCATCTTAGACATGCGTTACTCCTCACAATAATAAGCAATCAAATTCCCATCTGGGCGCTTGCAGCCGTATGAACAAAAACGCCCATAAACGGCCAGTTTATCCATGATTCTTGGCAATAGCAATTCTGCCCGAGCGAACGAACTCCCTTATCCCAAAGGGCTCAAGCAGCAGGTATAGCGAATTAACATCGTCCTCACTGCCGGTTTTTTCCAGTACCACCGCGCTTGGAGACAGATTCAGCATTTGAGCGCCGTACCGGCGCGCGACCTCTTCAATTTCTGATCGTTTTGCCGGCGAATCCGCAGCCACTCGATAGAGGGCTATCTCCTTGAAAAGAAGTTCACCATTTGAAAAGACATTTACCTGCAACACCTCTATAATGCGCTCGAGCTGTTTGGCAACCTTAAGGATTGTGTCCTCGTCGGAGCGCACAACAATTGTGAATCTAGAAACTCCCTTTCTCTCTGTTTCCGAAACCGTCAGGCTTTCGATGTTAAGTTTGCGGCGGGTGAATATTACCGTAAGCCGGTGCAGAACGCCGGGACTATTCTCAGAAAAGACCGAAAGTGTGTGCAATTTCTCCGAAGGCATAAAGCTATTCCAATCTGATATCGCTTATTGACGCTCCGGCGGGAACCATGGGGAATACGTTTTGTTCATTCTCAACCTTAATATCCAAAAGGTATGCCTTTTGAGATTTGAGCATGCGATCAAGCGCCGCACTTAGATCATTTCGATTCTCGACCCGCTCTGCCTGAACCCGGAATGCCTCCGCTATCTTCACGAAGTCGGGATTGTCCAAGTGCACGAACGAGTAGCGATTATCAAAGAAAAGCTCTTGCCATTGGCGGACCATTCCCAAAAAATTGTTGTTTAGGATAATCGTTTTCACCGGTAGGCCCTCTTGTGCTATCGTGCCGAGCTCTTGAAGGGTCATCTGGAATCCGCCGTCGCCGACTATCGCAACCACTTCCCGCGACGGAGCGCCCAGCTTGGCGCCCAGCGCCGCCGGAAGTCCAAACCCCATCGTTCCGAGACCGCCCGAGGCAATATAACTGTCAGGCTTCATATACTGGTAATAACGCGCAGCCATCATCTGATGTTGTCCCACGTCTGCCACGATAATCGCTTCGCCTTTCGTCTTTTCGGAGAGCAGACGCACGACCTCTCCCATTTTAATCTCGCCGGACTGCGGGTTGACCTCAGCCTCGATAACTTTCTCCTGCTCCTGTTCGGTTAGGCGCTTGAACTCATCTTTCCACTCATTTCGCTGTTTTGTCTCGAGCTTCGGCAGCAGCGCCCTTAGACCTTCCTTGGCGTCGGATAGAAGCGCAACCTCTGCTTGCACGCTCTTATTGATCTCAGCAGGGTCGATCTCGATATGTATAATTTTTGCCTGTTTTGCGTAACTTGCCAGGTCGCCGGTCACCCGATCGTCGAACCTCATTCCCACGGCAAGGATCACGTCTGCTTCGTTAGTAAGAACATTGGGGGCGTAGTTTCCATGCATGCCGAGCATTCCGACGAAAAGAGGGTGGTCGGCAGGAAATGCAGACAGCCCAAGAAGTGTAGAGGCCACCGGAATGTCGCCTTTCTCCGCTAACAGCCGAAGCTCCTCCTCAGCCCTTGAGATCAGCACGCCATGGCCCACTAAGATAAAGGGGCGCTTGGCATTATTGAGGAGAGAGGCCGCTTGATCTACTTCCGAATCCTGTGGGCGAGTTATGATAGTATAGCTTCTCGTCGACTCAATCCGCTCGTAAGCATAGTCGAAGGTGTCAATCTGCGCGTTTTTGGTGATATCGATCAACACTGGCCCGGGTCTGCCGCTTCTTGCGATCTGAAATGCCTTTGCGAAAATGCGAGGAATCTCTTCAGCGTTAGTAATTTGGTAGTTCCATTTGGTAATAGGAATCGTGATGCCTATTACATCCGTTTCCTGAAAGGCATCAGTGCCTAGCGCCTTTTTATGCACCTGACCGGTTATACATACTATCGGCACCGAGTCCATGATTGCGTCTGCGATACCCGTTACCAAATTTGTGGCGCCCGGTCCTGACGTCACGAGGCAGACTCCCGGCTTACCAGTTACCCGCGCATACCCTTCGGCCGCATGTGAGGCGCCTTGCTCATGGCGCACTAGGACATGGCGGATACGATCGCGGTAATCGTAAAGAGCATCATATGCCGGCATGATGGCTCCGCCTGGATAACCGAAAACAGTGTCAACGCCCTCATTGAGCAATGACATCATTATGGCTTCCGCGCCGCTTACTTTCTTGTTCTTATTTTCAGGCATGATAAGGGCCGACTATTTCGGCAGCTTCCAATAAAGCGTTATGTTCGAGTATATAAGAAAGGTCAGTCCAATTCAACGAGCCCTACAGGAAAAGACCGGCTTATTTGAGGCATTTTTCACCGTTTTTCGGAGCTGCGGCTTGATCTCAGTTGCAACAGAGCAGTGGATATTCTACATGCCGCCTAAATAGGGAACCAATTGACCATTGTGAAGGACGAACTCGGCAAAGTTTCCGTTTTCATCGCGAATCTTAACGATGCTTTCCGGACGCTTACTCTCTTGATCCGTTTTCGAGATTCCCAGGAGGTCATCTTCAGTTATCGCAACTCCCGCTTCCGCCTTTCCGGCGTCGCGATCGCCGCGAAGCGAAAGGCTTAGAGATCCGGTGCCGCTGGCCAGCATGATCTTTTTAGCATCTTCATTAGTGACCATTAGCGTCAACTCGCTCGGCACCTCTGCGGAGGGTTGCTGCGAACCGTGTGACTCGAGCTGCCGCGCGGCGGATATGACCAGAGCATTTTCAACGATTATCTGAACTGCCCGGCGGCCGCGAATCGTGGTATTCCATGCGACATCGACGCGCGCGCCGGCTCTCGCCCAACCTTCGATGGACGATTTAACGTCTACTCTGATTGTGACCGCGCGAAACCCGGGCGGGATTTTTGCGGTTATCTGATTAACAGGGCGGACGTTCGTTAAATAATCTTTGTAAAGCGGTTGACCGGGCAGAATTAAGGTCATTGCATACATGCCTTTGATCTCTTCCAAGTCGCGTACGATTCGATCTGAGATTCCCACCTTGGGCCGCGTTTCGATGCGGAACTGCGAAGGCTCTAGCGAAGACCCGCCGGTGATAGCTTGAACAGGAACCAGCACCTCGACAGTTTCAAGTTTCGCCTCTTTCTCTACGACAATGGGAGTGTCGTTATGGGCTTCGGAATAATCTGAGAATGTGAAGATTACGAATAGAGCAACCGATGAAAGACAAACGAATGCAAGTCCTGCGATGAGCACAATGCGCATGGTAGCGTCGCCGCCGTACCGTCTTGCTCCACCAAATTGACCCACATTCTTTATACTCATACCGTACCTGTAATCCGACTCACCGACTGAATTGCTTCAGTTTTCGGGAAAATTTTAAAAAATTTTTTGCATCTTCTCATCCGCCGGAACCCCAGCCGGCAGGGGAGAGACAGAGATCGTCGAGCGTAAGTGCTGAAGATCATTCAACGCTTTAGGCTGTCTAATAGAAGATATGGAAGGTTGCTGCCGCCATGTGACCTAGTTTCATTGTACGGAATGCCCCGAATCGGTTTGAAGAGCCCCTCACCGAAATAGTCATCCATGGCTAAATAAGGCCTTTAGAGAGCGATTTTTAGTGGGGCGGCACCGCTGACTTTACTGTGTAGTGCTAGCACTCCATGACCCTCGAATTGAAGCGCCGGCTCGCTCTCGGAAAATCCGACAGAATCCAAACGGAAATGGCCGCTAGGGTGAAAACCCGAGGGAGCGGGTTTTGCGGAGCTAGTATATATGTTCACGCTTCCATCGGTTGCAACTGCGAGAGTGCCATTGTCACTATCTAACGCGATGCTGTCGACTCCGAATTCGTAGTGTTGCGAGAAGCACCGCTGAAGCGCCAAAGTGGATTCATCCCATGCCCATACCGATACGCAACATGATGAATAGTTATCAAAACCGGCGTGGGAGGTCTCTACGATAATGAAATCACCGGCTCGCTTCATATGTACTTCAAGTGTACTGTCTAATAGGTCACTTAGGCGCTGTGGACCGTTTCTGTACTCCTCGCGGGCGCCTTGCTCGCTGGGATCATAGAAAGCAAGTTGGGCCGATAGAGTGCCATCGTATAAATCATCAAGCTGATCGTGGTTGTCAGGGGTTAAGATAGCCGCTGCTGAAGAGCCGCTTGTATAAGCGTCCGAATCTAGTACTGCCTGGGCGTTTGAACTCATCCTCGAAAACCTTCCATCTTTCGGGACCTCACCTATCTCCTTTCTAACATAAAGATGCTGCGCACTGAAAAATTAGTAGTTGCTCCAGAATGCTCATTCACCCGCATGACAGCCGGTTGTCAGGTTAAGTGAAGCAAAGGCACGTGCGGAGGCGACTCATCATAGGCCGTCCGTTGCCGGGACCGGCTGATGGATAGTGCTAATTTGGGCCAAGGCGAGGCCACAAGGAGTGAGTATGAGTGCAAGGAAGGTTTGGAGTCGTTCATTGTTAGGCATCGCCATGGCGGCCGGATTAGTTGGCGCCCCTGCTGTTCCGGCTTACGCTCAAGAAGAGGCACCGCTCTTCGCCGGAGAGGGGTTTTTAGCGGCACCCTCTCAAGTTGCATCGTCTTCTTCTGCTTCGCTCGAAAGAACTGCCCGCAACCTAATAGCCGTCGGTAAGAAGAAAAAGAAACAAAAAAACAAAAATAAGAACAAGAATAAGAATAAGAACAAAAACAACAGGAAGCCGGTGGTTCAGTCAAACACCGCGTTTATCAGCAACTGGCAGCTCGGACTCCGAAAGGAATTCGATAACTGCCCGGGGAGCAACGCTCCGTCAGGCTTCACTGCCAGGATCAAGATAGATAGTAAACTATTTTGCACCGATCTCTACGACGGCTCGCCTTTCTTCGAAGGCAAAACTTCAGGCAACGTCATAACCTTTGGCCGGCAGCGCAATAGCAACGGCTGTCATATCACCCAAACTTTGCAGGTTTCGACAGCGGGCAGCAGCTCACTGCGCTCTACGATTCAGTGTCCTACGTCGTCGTGCCACATTGATTATCGCGGGACAGCGGAAAAGTACTAGCTTGCAAGGAATCTAAAACAAAGAGTTCAGAGAGGACGGTGAGTAAAAAACGTCTAAATTCCCCGCGGCAAGTCTCGCGCCGCGGCCCGTAAGAGGTGGTCGGTCACTACAAGCGCGGACATTGCGTCAACGATCGGAACCGCTCTTGGCAAAACGCAGGGATCGTGGCGGCCGGAAGCCTTAAGTTTGACAGGCGTGCCCTCCGCCGAGACAGTGCTCTGCTCCTTACCGATAGTTGCTACAGGTTTGAATGCAACGCGAAAGACAATATCTTCTCCTGTTGTAATACCCCCCAGCACACCGCCTGCGCGGTTAGAGGAAGTTCTGATCTTCCGCTGGCCATCGGGAATGAAAGGATCATTATGCTCGCTGCCCTTCAGCAATGTGCCGGCAAATCCCGAGCCGATCTCAAAGCCTTTAACGGCATTAATACTCAACATAGCTTTGCCGAGATCGGCGCTTATTTTATCAAAGACCGGCTCTCCGAGCCCGGCCGGGACGTTGCGAATTAGGCCGCAGATGACTCCGCCGACCGAATCTCCTTCATCACGGACCTCTTCAATTAACTTGATCATTTTCGGCGCCATTGCATGGTCGGGGCATCGCACAATGTTGCTTTCTATCGCATCAAGCGAGAGAGAACTTAACTCGACGTCAGCACGTAGATTAGATACCTGCTCCACGAAGCTTAGAATCTCCACTGAATGCTTTTCGCGAAGAAGCTTCTTAGCAATTGCGCCTGCCGCCACCCGCGCAAGAGTTTCTCGCGCTGAGGCCCGTCCGCTTCCACGCCAGTCACGAAGGCCGTACTTGGCGCGGTAAGTAAAGTCGGCATGGGAAGGGCGGAAAACGTCCTTTAGGTGATGGTAGTCTTCCGACTTAACGTCCTTATTGAACGCTAGAAGTAGTATCGGAGTACCGGTGGTTTTGCCGTCGAATACTCCGGACAAGATCTTAATGGTGTCCTGTTCGCTGCGAGGGGTTGTAATACTGCTCTGGCCCGGCTTTCTACGATCCAGGTCAGGTTGTATGTCTTGTTCACTGAGTTCGAGTGCCGGCGGGCAGCCGTCGACTATTACACCAACGGCGCCTCCATGTGATTCCCCGCAGGTTGTTATGCTGAACAGTTTTCCGAAAGTATTTCCCGACACGTTATTTCAATTCTCTCAATATGCTCTGAAGTTGACGCAAGCTCAACTGGCCTGGAGCGGAAGATTTATCAAGTGTCTCGGGAGCAAAATTAATCTCGTTGCCCCATAATGCACCGAACACCCGTAATATTTTACCGTGTTCTCCCATTCCCAGTACTATGTGTTTTTTCCCCTCGTTGTCCAACCGCAAAAGCAAACTTAGCAGATTTAAGGCGTCATTGCGATCCCTGCAAAGGGTCGAAAATTTATATATTGCCGGCGAGAATGGTTCCATCTCTGTGACTATTGAGGTCAATTCGCTCACTGGTGGGGTGAGATTATAATTATGATACGAAGAGATCAGGGGAACATTGAGGCGCCGCTCCTTTACGTACTGCAATTCATCTAGCTGCGTGCGGATGTCCAGATCCAAGTACGCCCCTTTGTCGTCTAGAGCTGAAAGTAGAGCCTGCCTCTTTTCATGCGGCATATGCATCGGTTCCAGATTTTGCCGGCGGAATACAAAAATAAGCTTTGAAGGATATTCAGTGCTAATGTTCTCGATGAACTTGACATCGATGTCGGCAATATAGTCGAGCCAGATTTCATAAAAGGAGTAGGCTGGATCAATATCCTGCAAACGAGCGAAGACGGATCTTTTGGAGGACTCCAATAGCGGAAGGCAGAATTTTAGCATGCGGTATACTACTTGATTTTAACCTTCGGAGCCAGCGCTTGGCGCATCGAATCAAGTGGGGCGGCCCGGCCAGTATAGAGTTTAAACTGCGCCCCTGCCTGATGGAGCAGCATCTCGGTTCCATATATCGCGTGGGCGCCCGCCTTTCGCGCATCCCGGATCAAACGAGTTTCCAGCGGATGATAGACCATGTCGAAAACTATCTGTTCGCGATGCAGTACTGACGGCGGTAGCGGTGACTCATCAATGCCCGGAGCCATTCCCACCGATGTGGCGTTGACCACTATTCTATGATCTTTCGAGAATAATTCGACGGGCGCCGAGCTGCAGCCAAAGTCGGAGGCCAGCTGCGAGGCGCGATCGATCGAACGGTTGTAAACTGTAACTTCCGCCCCCGCTGCCGAGAGCCCATAGCATGCCGCGCGGGCAGCACCGCCCGCGCCTAGTAGAGCCACCGAAACTCCTTGGAGCTTCACCATGTCCTGAAGCGGCTCGACTACTCCAATCCAGTCGGTGTTGTATCCTTTGAGGGAAGACCCGTTCCGAACAACGGTATTAACTGCTCCGATTTTTGCAGCTATAGGATCGATCTCATCCAAGTACTGCATTACGGTGGTCTTGTGCGGCATGGTGCAAGTTATGCCTCTGACTCCCAAAACCTTTAGTCCCGCCACTGCTTGCCCGATTGCGGAAGATTCGACACGCGCGGCCACGAACACGAACTCTTCCCCGATGTCACACGCCTGATAACCGGCATTGTGTATAAGCGGCGATAGGGAGGCCTCAATCGGATCTCCAATGATGATGCATATTTTGGTTTTTCCGGAGATACTTTCCACTTAACTTGCTATCTCCCTCAATTTTCGCTCGATCTCATCGGCTATCACGTCGGGGCCGGATTTACTGCTATCTATTACCAAGTCAGCGCACGACTCGTACAAAGCAAGCCGCTGTTCAAATAGGATTCTGGCGTTCTCTAGATCCTTGAAAAGCGGGCGCTGCGAGATGTCTTGAGATTTTTGCACCCTATTTACAGCCGTATCAAAATCAATGCGGAGATATATAACGAGGCCTGAATTATCTTTGAACGCTCTAACGTTCTCCGGATCGAGAATGCTTCCACCGCCGCTGGCGATTACAACGTCATCGGCCAGAGCTAATGCCGCAGCCGCCTGTTTCTCGGCCTGTCGGAACGCACTTTCGCCGCCGCGCTTGAAAATATCATTGATGGAGTCATTACCGCTCTCTTGCAGAATCCGGGCATCAAGGTCTAGAAACTCCAGTCCCAGCCGGTCAGCCAGCAGTCGGCCTATTGTGGACTTGCCGCATCCCATGAATCCGATAAGCACTATTTTCATTGCTTTGCGTTGATAGGGAGCTCCGGAACGGGCCAGCTACTTGCCGTTCCAAAAGAGAGCATACTTTTCGTTAAGACAGGTTGTAAAGTTGAGTTTCTGGAAAAAATCCAGATTAGAGGTAACCACCATTATCTCGCGAATGCCCTGGCTATTACCGGATTCAACTGCTGCTCTTACAAGCTCGCTTCCTATTCCTTGTTCACGAACATCGCCGCGCACTGCTACCGAGCGGATCTCGGCGATTTTATGGCTGTATACCTCTAGGCAACAGCAGCCCACTATCTCCCCCTCATTCTCGGCGATGAAGAAGGAATCAATAAGGCGCGCGATCTGATCCACGTCGCGCGGCAATAGCTTATCCAAGTTATCGTTAATAAGCTTCTCTATTACCGGGATGTCGGCTTTAACGGCTTTTCTTATCAGCATTCAGGGTCAGTAGAAGACTGCCTCCGGAACAACTTCAGCAATGAAGCTTAAAATATCCGGGTGCTGAAGGTTCGTAAAGAGGCTAAGGTCGCCGGGGGCGCAGTTCTGGACGGTGCCGGTGGACGTAATGCCGACCACCCCAACGGCGCTGACCGCTCCATTGGGGTCAACAACAGTATAAGTGGCGGGGCCGCCGGAGTCGCCGTTACAGGTATTACTCAACTCATCGAAGCGGGCAAAAATGTGGTTGCCGGTAACCATAGCTACTTCCATCGATCCGCCGCGCAGTACCCCTAGCTGTTGATTTTCATCCAGGCCAAAGCCGTAGATTCCAATCAGGTCATTCTCTTCAGGCGCCCGGCTCGCAACTATCCCGAGGGCAGGTAACCCGAGCGGTTGGGCTGTCTGGGCAACGGCAACGTCGTTGAAGATTGCGTTTAACTCGGCGCTCTCCGCGTAGCCGGGGTGGATGTAAACAATATTAATGGAGGCCGCGCTGCCGTCGGGCCTTTCTACAATTGCTGCCGTTATTTGCCGAGGAAAGCAGTGCCCGGCGGTAAGGACATCGTTATCCCCAATGACGGTGCCCGAACACAGCGATAACTCCCCGGATGCAGTGCTTGCTATGATTTTGACGATCTGTGGA
>JAGFJO010000043.1 GCA_024102635.1 Deltaproteobacteria bacterium | reverse complement strand
GCAAGCCGGGATTTCGGCCCAGGTGCCCGCGCAAACGGCGCAGGTAATCCTTTGAAGATACCTCACTCAAAAGTCCCTCGGTCTTTTGAAGCTGGGCGCGCAACGCCGCTTTACGCTTCTCGGTTATTGCGGCTGGTGGGTCCTTTTCAATTGCGGATATCTCTTTCTTTATCTCGTTTTTTACCACCTCGAGCCGGATCCATTCCTGTTTTCGCTGAGCCTCGAGGCGCTTGGCATACCAATCACTGGAAAGAACCGCATCACGGGTGAAAAGCTTTCTAAACTCGGGAGACTTGCGGCTCCAGCCTTCACTGGTCACGCCGTTCGCCATTATCTCCACGATCTTTTGTACCGGAAAACAAACCCGGTCAAACACTCCGTCCTGCAGATACCCCTCGGCCACCTTCCTCTGACTCTCGATTAAGCTGAGCTGTCCTTTGGCGTAAACGGCCTCGTCCTGTAGCCTTGGACGGCGATGTTCTTCATCTAAGACGTTCTCCGAATCACTTGTTATTAGGCCGAACATCTCGCGCTGGAATTTGTGCGTGATCGGATGGCCTGACCGGCCCTCGTCAACGAAAACGGCTCCCGGAGACTCATGATTTACGATTTTTTCACTTTCAGCGTCCCACCAGAAGCCAGGCAGCTCTTCAACATAGCCGTGCTTTTTCATATGAGCGATTGCTAGCTTCTCTTTGGGCAGTACAGTCTGCATGATGCCGAAAAGTTCCGCCGCCCAATAGCTGAGATCGTGATCAACATTGAGGTTAGGTCCTATTCTCCCGGCGCTGGTCACCCATACATCTTGTCCTGTGAGCGCCAGATCAACAAAGATCTGCGCCAGCTCGTATAAACCGCTAAGCTCCATAAAGGGCTTCTTGGTTCCGGCTCCCTCACTCCCTGGGCCCGAGGTCGAGCGCGACTTGACCGTTAAACTTGAAGCAATTGATATGAGAAGTTCCGGCATCTCCATTGCATGAATCGGTCCATTTACTGCCAACGCAGGGAAGCCGTCACGCTCCTTATCGAAACGCATGGCGGGGATGACTACCGACACCGGATTATATACCTGCTGCGATACTTTGACTTGGCGCCTAAAGTGAAGCGCTCGATCACTCAGGAGCCATTCCAATGATTCGTCAGGATCGATGAAAGGCTGCTGAAAACGTGGGTTTGTTGTAACCTTCGGCTGCTTAGTTTCGTCGTCCAAAATAGGATTGCCGAACCTGTCGCGCTGAACCCTCCAGTGATCAGGCAGCGCCAGCCACTTGGCGTTGGGATCGTCCATAAACTCAACCATGCGCTGCACGAGTTCCGGATGATAGCGCCGCACTGATTTTGCATCACGTAGCACAGCAGCCACTTCGTCCTTGGAAAGGGGCTCAATGTTGCAGGTAAAAAGGTCGTGTGAACGTGCGAATATCTCCTCTGCCTCTGGATCCTTGCCGGGGCCGGTTGCCGCATCTGGACGCTGAAACGCCACCCCTACCTTAGTTGCCCCGTGAGAGCGGTCGCGGGCGGCCTCGAAATTAAGCACCAGCTTTTGCGACTCCTGCGAAAGGGACTCAGCCGGGAATTTTACTCCGATCTCTGCGGGAGTAAAAAGTCGGCTGACTGTAAGGTCGTCCTCAATTTGGAGCTTTATTCCCTCATGAAACAGGATGCTGGTTCTGTACCACCGGCTCGATCCGTTCTCATGTGTTCCAAGCCGTAGATAAGTACAAGGCACGGTCTGTTTATCCATACCGCGGCCGAACTTTAGATCTACTCCCTGCCTCTCATTAATGGAGTCTACTGAGAACCATTCAGGCCAGCGGTCTCCCATCTCCTCGGTCCAAACCGACTTAAGGAAATACACCCAGTACTTCACATCAGAGGGAATTGATCTAAGCCACTCGTTGTATTCCGGGCGGTACCTCTCATCGTCCGGCGTAAGAAGGTTTTGAAGGGAGCGGATACTTTGCGCCCGCCCTTTATCGTCCGTCCCGAGAATCGGGCGGCCATTAGTTACCGACGGACCGCAACCCTCTCTAAACCGCCTGCGGAAATCCAAATCCTCTCCGCCGGGGAGCGTGATCGGCTTGCCGTCCTGATCTCTTATTTTACCTTCCACAATCTCTTTAACTTTCTGCAGCGAACCTTCAAAATCAAGAACACTAAGCCGGCCGGGACGAATAAGGTCTCGCAGTCTCTTTGCCAGCTCGGTCTTTCCTCCTCCCGAAACAGTAAACGGCTTATGTTCGACAACTACCTCACCATCCACCTTCACCAGGTAATCAGTCCCTTGATGTTGCGGAGTTTCAACCATCCTTATCTCATCCCCATTGGGGAGCATGTAGCTAAGTTTGGGATCCAGATGAATTTGGCGGACATGCCCGGATTCTCCGCTCAGCATAATGCGTTGCTTTAGCAGATCGAATCGGATATTGCAGCCGCGCTCGAACATCACCAGCGGAAGAGTCTTATCCACGAAGAATATAATGCTGGGATCGTCTGTATCCTGATAGCGTTGCACCTCTCCAGCAGCCAGGGCGCTCGACAGCAGATCGGTCACATTTCTCTTACCATTCCTGTGAAGCCCGTTGTATTCGAAGCTCGTGCCGAGATTTTCTACTCTTCGGTAAAGCGCTCCACCTGCATGCTCCTCGAGCCGATCTCCGGCCAGCTTGGTGCAGTAGTCAACGATGTTCTTGGTCATCTTTTTCAGATAACCAAAGTAGTTGTCTGTTATAACAATGTATGTGACATCCTCGTCACGCAAATGAACGGTGAAAGGCTTGCCGTTATTATAGAGCTCCTTCTCGTCGCTATAAGCCATTCCCTCTTTCTTCTCGCGCTCACTTGCTTCAGAAAAATGCTTCAGCCCGGCATCCTTCTTTGAGATTCCACAAAGGTGGGGCGCGAGAGTAATGTAGCCGACATGCCCGCACCATTCAGGATCGATTGTCGGATCTTTTTGTGGATCGAACGGATCCCCTCCGTAGGGAAAGATCTCTCCGGTGAAGTGCAACCCACCCACCAGCTCACCGGGCACCTGAAGCTGTACAAGAACGTACTTTCTATCCTGTCCTGAAACCTCCGGCTCCAGGTACACTTTAAATACCATGGCCACATTTGTTTCCAATGTGTGGCCACTACCTACTGTAAACGGCAGCTGCTTCATCTCCGCGGGCGGATTATTTGCGGCCTTTATTAGCTTTGCAGCCGTTTCAAGCGGCACTGCGCGCTTATCGCTCGGCACAGGATCTCCGACCCCTGCAACGATATGAAAAGATCCCTCGGTAGTGCGCACATCACTTTTCGGTTCGTACGCCAGACCTTGGGGATTCTCGGCGCTGCCCAGACGATACACCCGCACGTTATTAGTGAGGTACTCGAACGCGTCCGGGGGGATGGTCATCAATGCCGCAGACTCAGGCGAACGGCACATTATTGCTTCTGCGCGTCCGGGGACCCTGGGGATATCACCGGCTTCAGCCACTGCAGAAAGATGCTTGTGCAGGAACTCGTTCACGATCATTCCGAGCTTATGAGGTTGCTTGAGAGATTGCGCGTTACGCACACAGAGATCCCGCGCCACCTCAGGGCTCGAAACAAAGCCTTCCGGGTGCTCTACCCATGCGTCAGGCTCCCAGCCAATTGCCAGAAGCTGAGTACGGAGCTGGTCAACAAGATTCTTGTGAGCCTCGGCACGCTCTACTGGAGATGGCCGGTTGAAACTGTGCGTCTCCCAGTTCTCCCGAGAATAAGGATGCTTGATCTCCAGGAGATCGCCTCTATTCGCTATACTTACCTCTGCGGTCAAGATCGGCTTCATACAAAATTCTCAGCTCAACAGGGCGGCCTAATTCTTCCGTGTAAAAACTCGAGCACATTCTCTATGGTGCGCCGTGAAGGGCACGGCCCGATGCGTTTTACTTCAGCGAACGAAAGCCCGAGCTCGTCCTCGGAAAGGTTCTCCTGCTCGGCTATCACCTGAATGATGATGCGGTGTCTGACTCGGCGCGCAGCACGCTCCCGGTCGTCGAGGTTGTAGCTTGAGTTAACCGGTAGCTCCATCAGATCTCCGAGCTGAACTTCGTCTCCTGAGCTGTTTCTCATCTCCTCCTCAATCCAGGTAAGAGGGATGCGGAAATTATTATGGGCGGCTAAATAATCCAGCGCTCGGCCACTAAGGTTAGCCCGTTCCGATACTTTGAGAGTCTCAGCTTCGGTGGAGCAAATCAGCTCTTTTAGTTCTTCGAGTGTTGAGCATCCCAGATCTAAGGACTCTGCAAAATCATCATCCAGGTCCGGCAGAAAGCGTTCGCGCGCCGAGGCAGCAATCACCTTATAGCGTGCTGCGGCTCCTTCCACCGGCACGATAGTTTCTACCTTTTCCCCGACAGCGGCGCCCTGAAGAGCTGCTTCTGCCTGCGGCGGCAGTACCCCTAGACCAAGAACGAAGGTCAAGGGCTCATCATTATTTCCGCTCTCTTCCCCGTTCAGTTCTACATCGAGATAAACCGTAACCTCATCGCCCACAGATATGCTTTCACCAGCTTGCCGCTCTCTGGTCTTTACTTGAAGCTCCCGCAAGCTTTCGAGAAGCTCATCAACGCGCTTCGCATCCGGCGCGCTGCTTTCATACTCTAATGGAATTGAATCGTAGTGCTCTATTCTTGGTTGAGGCGATATAAAGAATTCACAGGTGAAGCTGGCGCCGCCGGGAGTGTTATTCAATACGATGCGCGGCGTAGAGATGGGAAAAAGCCCGCGGGATAGTATCTCGGCACGGACCGCCGGAGACACTGCACTTTCAAGGTCCGAGCCGGCCGATGATTGGGATTGCTCGGCACCAACAGCTTTTTCTTCATCGAAAGCAAAGCGGCCGGTCATACGGACCAGACACTCGTCTAATACCTCAACTTCCAATACAGATACTTCCGCCACTGCTTTCACATCAAAATGCAGCGGAATTTTAATGTAGAACTAATACTCAATCAATAGCGGGAGGGAAAATCGTTTTCCTAGAAGCTATAGCTCAATGTCATCTCGATCATAGTGTTTCTTCTTAAAGAAGGCATCAAGCGACAAATATCCGGGGCCGAATGCTAGTACGAGCAAGGCGGTCAAAAGGAAAAAAAACGGCTCTGCGGAGAGAAACGGGTCCGGATCAGTGAAAAGGTTAAGCACCGCTTCGCGATCCTTCTCGACGCTGATATAGGCAACTGCCATTGTTACCGATAAAAGAAGTGCTATCGGTCTCGACATAAGCCCTATCATGAGCAAGACTCCCCCTATACACTCCAGTCCCCCCACAAACCAAGCATTTAGTGAAGGTGCAGGGATTCCCAGACGGCCAAAAAATGCCGCGACGTCGGAGTGATTTACCAGCTTCGCCTTGCCGGTGGTATAAAACTGCCATCCCCAGTGTAGCCGAAAGACAAGTAAAATCAGGTGCTGAAGAAAAAGATCTCCTATACTAATGAGAATTCCGTAAGCCTTTACCGCCATCGCCGAAATCATTGCGCCACATCCCCTTTGCTACTGAAACTCATCGATTTTAAGCGTGATTTCTCGAATAGGTCACCTCTATTTTTTTAATTCCGACATCCGGCTAAAGCCCGTCAAATTACTTAATAATCATAGAAGTTTGTGTTTTCATTCCGTTCCCTGAGTCCCGTGCGGCAAGGAATCGAAATGCCGCAATACTTTCATAACCTGTATGATGAGGTTACCGAGTAATGGGGGCTGAAACAGATTTTCCGGCTGATAATTGGTTGCGCGCAACGGGCATGCGCACCGCTGCCGGCGTGGCGGCGTATTGCGTACAGAATCGAACGCCTGCCGAGCTTCGGCAGTTTTGCAGCCGCGGAGCGTCGGTCAAGGTACTGGCTCACCAAGGGTGGTCTAATTTTACTTTGCTCATTGAAAACCCGCGTCCGTCTCCGAAGTGGCTTCTCCGCATCAAGCGAAAGCCAACCTCCAACCACGCACATCTATGGTCCAGCTATCATAAAGAAGAGTGGTGCCACCGAGTAGCGGGAAAGGTAATTCCGGTCCCGGCTATACCCGCGAATGGAGTCGGCTACTTCAGTTTGAATATTCTACCCAATCGGGCGCCAATTGAGTTTGCCTACATGGTGCAAGAGTATATTCAAGCCGAATCGGCACAAGTTCTTGACCCGGCAACGCCGGCACCGGAATTCCTAATCCAGTTAGGAGATATAAGCCGCCGCATCCACACAATTCAGGGAAGCGGATTCGGCGCCGACTTCGACAATCACTCTGGTTCGTTCAGCGGCGCTTCTTTGCAGCAGATCTTTGAACAGGAGATCTCTCAGCTCGAAGACACTGCTTCATATTCTCTCGGCTCTAAGCGTCTCGCTGAGCGTGCCCTAGGCTCGCTTCAGCTAATAGCCGATCTTGAATGCGAGAGCCGGCTTGCACACCGTGACTTCCTTTTCAATTGGGGCAATGTGCTTTTAAACCCCGGTGGCGGGATAGCTGCGATCATCGACTGGGAGTTTGCCTATTGTGGTCCCGCATTCTACCTCGAAACAGGCGCAATGCTGTATGCACTCTTGAGGGATGGCTTCCCCACTGAGGAGCGGGAACGAAGATTGTTATGGTTCCTGAAGGGATACGGGATGAGCGAACGGGTATATAGAAGCCAGCATGCAACGCACGTGGAGGCTTTCTTGACGTGGTATGCGCTGAAAGCGGTGCATAAGTGTCAGGCAGCGATGCAGCAAGGAACCTTGAAGAGTGAGCCTTGGCGCCGGCTTTTTGCCGAGCGATCAATCCGCTACTTGAGAGCTTCTCATCAGCAGAAACACAGCAAGGCGCTCGTCCGGCCCAAAGTCCGTCAGACGAAAGCCGCCTAAAAACTGCTGTTGATGGCTCATCACTAAGATGCAGAATCTACGGCGGGTGTTTCCTTGGCAAGCTCCGCGTGGATAGGTAAAAGACTCTCCTGTACCCACCCTCCACCGAGCGCCTTATAAAGCTGCACGACTGATCGAAGGTATGTCTCCCGCTGATTTGATGCCCCGAGCTCGGCCTCAAAAAGCGACCTCTCGATATCGAGCACCTCTAGATACGGAGCAATCCCTTCGTCGTAGCGTGTGCGTGAGAGGGTGGCTGCATTTCTCGCAGCAGTAACCTGATTCTCTCTATATTTCTGGCCTTCACGGGTGGTACGGATCGCTACTAGCGCATCTTCCACTTCTCGCACAGCCTGAATAACGCTCTGCTCATAGCCCAGCAGGGCTTCTTTGGCCTCGGCCTCTGCGGCATCGATAGCAGAAGAGCTTCTGCCAAAGTCTATTAAAGGACCAAGCAGAGAACCACCAATGCTCCATGTTTTGGCATTTCCGTGAAAGAAGTTTGAGTCCTCAATGCTCTCAAGTCCGACGAATCCTAAAAGGTTAAGTGACGGCAAACGGTCGCCAATTGCCACTCCTACTCGAGCTACAGCAGCATGCGCGCTCTCTTCAGCTGCCCTGACATCCGGCCTGCGCTCAAGCAGCTCGGCAGGAAATCCGGCAGGCAGCTCTAGCGCGAAGCTCTGGTCATATAGCGACTTTCCTCTGGGGATCTCGGCCGGGAGGCCGCCTAGCAGGACACTCAAAGCGTGTTCGGCTTGCCTTAAGTCACGTTCCAACACTGTAACCGCTACCGCGGCGCTCGCTTCCTCTATCTGAGCCTGGTTGAGGTCGATCTCCGGAACAACTCCTTTATTCAGTCTTTCCGCGATTAGCTCCGTTGCTCCTCTGCGATTGTTCAACGTTCCTTGAGATATGCCGAGGCGATGCTCAAGGCCTAGTATAGTAAAGTAGGTCGATGCAACCTCGGACACGAGCGTCACAACGAATGCGCGCTGGGCATATTCGCTGGAGAGAAGTTCAGCGCGCTGCGCTTCGGTTGCCCTGCGAAGCCGCCCCCAAATATCGATTTCGAAGGAAAGGTCAGTAAAAAGCCCGAAGTTATTGAAAGGGGCAACCGCAAATGCAAAAGCCTCATCACTTGCATCGGTCCTTGTCGCATTTCCGCGAAGGTCCAAGCGCGGGAACTGGTCTGCCCTGGTTATGCCTAGGATTGCCCGCGCCCTCTCGATGCGCGCTACAGCGGCCCCGAGCTCCTTGTTTCGTTCGAGCGCTACATTTATTAGCTCTACAAGCACCGGGTCGGAGAAAAGCTCCCACCACTCAAGGTTTGCAATCGACTCGCCCTCGCCGCCGCTCTGGATAAATTTCTCAGAGAGAAGCACTTGCGGACGCTCGTAGTCAGGCCCAAGAGCACAACCGCAAATTGAAGCAAGGACTGTCACCAGAAAAAGCGTACGAAAATAAAAAGTGCTCATAAAATCTTCCTAAACCGGGCCGCCCGTCAGCGGAAGGAAATATACCTCCAGCGCGGGCGCAGCGTGATAATTAAAGCCAAAAAAGGGTGTCATAACAAGTGCAGCGCGCTCACATTGTTAGGAAAGAGCGGATTTGGGCGAATAAACGCTCCTGATATGCCATATCACGCAGCAACTCGGTTGGCTGAGAGAAGCCGCCCTAGCTGCGAGATTACTGTAACAGACGGCGCAGCACCCCCGCATCTCACATAGACGTCCAGACGCTACGCCTTGCGGCTCCCTTGCCGGCGTTGCAATATGTAAATCAAATTCATGCAGACTCCCGAACCCCTATGATCTCTGATAGAGAAGCGTTTCAGAGGCCCGCAAGCGCTTTCCGGACGCGCCCTATTCTTGTCCATACTGTTCTGATTGTGGCGATGGCGCTTCTTCTCGCCGCAGCTTGGCGCAATCAGATGCAAAATGTTTCTGCTGTTCTTATCGGACAAGAGGGGCTTAATCCGATCAACCTCCCCCATCGTGAACCTATCCGCGATTCAACGCCTACTAAGGTAAAAGGATCCTTTCGCCTTGGGGCACTGGCCAGTTCAACTATGAGAGTTATAGCGGACGACTGCCTGCTCTCATTTGAGCTTAACGGAGAAATTGTTTCTCTTCCTGTAGAAGCAAACCCATGCGATCCCCATATAGGACTTGATTTTGATGTGAGCGGGCTGCTTAAGGACGGCGAAAATACTTTCGAAGCGCGCTACTTTAATCGGACCGGCCCTACCAGTTTTTATGTAAGTATTTCTCCCCGGAAGTGGCTTACAAACACCTGCTACGTTCTGCTGGCAGCTCTCTTTGTGGGGTGGATTGTTTACTCTGGAAGGCTTCTAGCGCTCGCCGCCCGCGAGATTACTCTTATAATTTTCGCCACTATCCTTAAACTAGCCTATTGGTCCTACACCCCGTTTCACATCCGCACTCACGATCTCTTTTATACCGGGCATTTAGATTACATTCACCACATGGCGAATCACTGGTATCCACCCGATCCTGATACCGGATGGGAGTATCACCAAATGCCGCTCTACTACTATGTTGCGGCGCTTGCATACAAGATCTCACTTCTCACATGGAAGGCCGGAAGCTATGAAATGCTACAGGCGATGTCGCTGCTTATCTCAACGGGGTTTCTTCTATTTATGTTCGCAGCTGCCGCTACGATTCTGAAAGATAATGTAGCAAGGTTTACCGCTTGCGCATTAATGGCAGCGCTGCCGAGTGCCATCATGGATTCGGTACGGGTCGGTAACGACATATTGCTGTGGATGCTCAGCGCAGCAGCGCTTTATTATCTAGTTGCGTACTCAGAAAGAAACAACGCTAGGCACCTTATTTTTGCCTCTCTCTGTACGGCGCTGGCAATGCTGACAAAGGCCTCGGCGCTTCCGTTGGCTGCGGTTGTTTTATTGTCGATCATTCTCTCCTATAAGAGCGCTCGCAAGGCGGCCCTTTACAGTGCGGCTATCTTAACTACTGGGAGCTCTTTCTTTTTACTGCGGAGCGCCGACAATTTTATTTCATCAAAGCGCGATCTCTTACTTCATCCGGAATACTTTATGGGTGTAATGCACGCAGTAGAGGTGGACAACACGCCGAGCAACTTTCTCTATTTTGATCTCGTGACCTTCTTACAAACTCCATTTATCAGCGTTGTCTCGGATATTACGGGCCGTCAATTCGTACCAAACGTACTACTGCGGACATTTATCTCCGGTGAGTACTTTCTTCCCGGTGCGGCGGCGCATTGGGCAGGTATTGCTCTCGGCGCAGCGCTGCTTACCGTCTTGATTCTGTTTGTTTTTGGCATGAGGGATCTTCTGAAAAAGAATCGAGTACAGGCCCTTTATATGATCTTATTTCTCATTCTCAGCCTTTCCGCTTTGCTAACCCTACGATATCGCGTTCCTACCAGCACTGCCGCCGACGCGCGCTTTATTATGCCTGCGCTCTTTACTATCTTTATATTCGTGGGCGGTCTAGCGGGAAAGGCAAGTATGCCTATACCCATCAAATCATCCCTTGTTTTTACTGTTGCGGTCTGGGTAGCGGCCGGATCTGTAATGATAATCGGTCCGGCATTTAGGCTATAACCGGAAGATCAATAAATTACTAACGCCTTCAAACGGTTAACCTGCCAGCCGGAAGACTTTGACTACCCTCAAGGGATAATCTAAGATGCGGCAGTTCTCCCTTTAAGTAAAACACTGAACATATTTGTTCCGGTTCTGTTTTGGATGAGGCACGGAAGTCTTATGAAGCGCGCTCAATCATTGCTTATTGTTCTGTTAGGCCTATTCTTTATCGGCGCGCCTGCACCGGCAAAAGCTGAGAAGATATTTCTTTGGGCCGGGCAGTTTAGCGTCGAGTTTTTGGGCAGCAGCTATGACGGCACTGATACAATGTACTCTTATAAAGTTTGTACCGTGGATGAAGTTCCGATGCAGGGCTTTAGTCATATTGTTTTCGGAGTTCCCGACTGCTCTCCCGATCTAGTTGCCCACACCTGCTCTCCATCGAACTGTGAAATTGGA
>JAGFJO010000039.1 GCA_024102635.1 Deltaproteobacteria bacterium | reverse complement strand
TAAAGAACTCTCAACTGATCTTCCAAACCGGCGGAGGCATCGTGTTCGACTCAGATGCCGAAATCGAATACAGAGAATCGATGTTCAAAGCAGCCGGCCTTTATCGTGCCTGGAAGGCGGCAAGCCGGGATTGCGGCTCTGCATCAGGAGCAATTGCAGGCGGTGACAAGCCGGTGGGGCCGATATATAACTAGGCTGTGACTCAGTCCGACACAACAAACAGATCGCGTAAACCATCTTTCCTCAGCAGCAAGAAATTTCACGGGCTTCTTGGAATGCTTGTCAGCGCCGTGCTGATCGGCTGGATGGTTGTTTCCGTTGATTGGAGCGGGGTGGCCAATGAGCTGCGAAAATTAAAGTGGAGCGCGTTCATAGCTTGCCTTTTGGGATTAATGGGGCATTTTGCGATACGCGCTTGGCGCTGGAAGTACCTGCTGCCTGTATCGGATACGCGCCCTTCTTTTGCCGCCTTAATGGACGGGCTGATGATAGGTAATTTCGCTACCTACGTCCTGCCGCTTAGGGCAGGAGAGTTTATCCGTCCTCTTGTTTTGACGCTGCATGCATCGTACGGCTTCGCTAGCGCTTTTGTTTCTGTTGTTATCGAAAGATTCTTCGATCTGGCATGTGTGCTGCTTTCTTTTGCGGTGATCGTATATTACATCACGGGGATTCCGCCCTGGGTTCAACACGGCGCATGGGTGCTGTCGGCGTTAGCTATGATGATCTTTCTTTTCATTATTGCGGGAGCGCTGTTGCCGCATTTATTACTGGCTGTTCTTGAGAAGATACTTGCCGTTTTACCCGATCGGGTGAGATCGGCGCTGCTCAAGTTCACCTCCGAGTTTTTGAGCGGCACAAGGGTGCTTGCACACGGAGGAAATCTGCTGAAAGTTATCGTCCTAACAGCTCTAGTGTGGGGCTCAAGTTATGCTCTAAGCTATATCTATTTTCTTCCGCTTGATATGGAGCCCTCTTGGCCGCTAGCCGTGACCACGGGAGTAATTGTAGCGCTTGCTGTCGCAGCGCCAAGTGCTCCCGGGTTCATTGGGGTTTATCAAACCGCTTGCATTGCGTCTTTTGAGCTTTTCGGTTACAGCCGCGAGCTGGCAGTTGCCTATTCGCTGGTGTCGCATCTTTTTCAGTACATAGTTTTCATCATATATGCTTGGCACTATTTTCTCCGCAGTAAGCTTTCCCTATCTTTGTTAGTGAAGCGGAGTCGCCCCACAGCTGAGCAGGCAAGCCCCTCCTGAGAGCTAGAATTTGGCCGGCTTTTTGCTCTACTTTTCTATAGGCCCGCATAGCTTAAAATTTCGGCATTAAGTGCCGGGTTTATAAGGTAAGTTGGGGAGCTGCTTCCGTTAGGCGGCAAAATTTACCTCGGAAAATACTGTATGAGACTCGAGTCCGCGCTATACACCAGTAGAGAGGGGCTGAGCGCCCATGGACAGGCTCTCGGAGTAATCGGTGATAATATTGCAAACGCCAATACCGTCGCCTATAAGGCCTCCCGGCCCGAATTTGCCGACCTGCTTTCCGAGGGAACGGAAGGGCGCTCAAGTTATGCAATTGTCGGAGGAGGCAGCGGAGTCCAGGTAGAACGTATACGAGTCCTTCATGAAGCTGGTGTATCAGAGTTTACCGGACGCGCTCTGGACGTGGCTATCACCGGTGAGGGATTTTTCATGGTGGGCAACAGTGAGGCGCCTACCTATACAAGAGCAGGAAATTTTCAGTTGAACGCCGAGGGTGTGCTTACAACCAGTGACGGATTGCCGGTACTAGGCTTTCAGGGCGAGGGAACCACGGTAGGCGAACTTGATATGGATGCAATAAACCTGGCAGGTAACGCCTCGGCAACGGTTACTTTGAGCGGCAACCTTGACGCGACAAGCGCTGTAACAGCCGCGCCGGCTAATCCGGCGACCTTTAGAGAGGTAGCCGCGGCAGCAAGCTTCACAAACGGAGCGACTGTTTACGATAGTTTAGGACAAGAGCACAATATAACGCTTGCTTTCTTCCGCACCGGCAATAATACATGGACTGCGCAAGCTTACATCGATGGAGCAGATGTGGGCGGCGAGGCCGGCGTTCCGGTACAGGTGGGGCAGGACCTGAATCTTACCTTCAATGCCTTCGGACAGATGGAAGAGGCAGATCAAGCCAATGCCATAATCACGGCGGCTCCGGCCTACGCGAACGGTGCGGCGGCAGGAAACTTCGCCATTAACCTCAGCGGTTTCAGTCAATATGCACAAACCTCTCAGATCTCATCTATCACCCAGGACGGCCAGGGGGCGGGAGAGATTTCAGGATATGAGTTTGGATCCGATGGTTCGGTGCTCGCGGTTCTAAGCTCCGGTTCTCGCGTACTGGTTGGCACTCTGGCGCTTAGAAACTTCACTAACCTCGAGGGACTGACGCGGGTTGGAAATAACAACTATATAACCACCGCCGAAGCAGGGGAACTTGATCCGGGAACTCCCGGAACCAACGGGCTGGGCACAATCGAGGGCGGAGCGCTCGAGCGTTCTTCGGTCGATATAGCAAATCAGTTTGTAGACCTTATAGTTTATCAGCGCGGCTATCAGGCCAGCTCGCAGACTCTGGGAGTTGCGAGCACGTTATTGAGGGATACTCTCGGGCTTATAAGATAGTCTTAGCTGTCTCTGTTAGCGGCATCATTACGCGCTGTTGCATTGTGAAACAGTTCAGACAGCTTTCGTGCCCTCTCGCTGGTCTCGGGGCCGGCGGAGATGCAATGAACGGATTGATTCAGAAACTCCACAAGCTGCGGCTCCAGATCTAAGCATGCCTGCAGCTCTTTATCCGGCGAGCCTCCGAGAAGCACCACGTCTCGATCGGCAGCCAGCCTGTTTATCATTTTCAGGATGGAAGCCGCGTCTTGCTGCTGCTGGCGGGTCAGTATTTGATCGGCAACCCGTGAAACCGAACGGCGGTAATCGATCGAAGGCCGGATGCCGTTCATTGCGATTTTGCCGCTAAGAGATATATGGCCATCCAGCAAGCTCTTGACCTCCTCGCCTAGAGCGTCGGGCTCCTGCTCGCTAGAATCTAGAAGAGTATAGATGGCGGTTATTGAACCGCAATGATCGTTGCCGGCACGCTCCAGGAGGCGTGGGAGTTCGCTGTATACCGAGGGGGTAAGACCTTGACGCACAGGCAGCTCCCCGGAAGCCAGCCCCACCTCTCGAATTGCGCGCGCAGTGCGTGTCAGGCTGTCGACAAGCAACAAAACCCGTTTTCCTACGCTTCTGTAGTGCTCGGCTATCGCCGTCGCTGCCGCTGCCGCCATGCTGCGTTTGATGGCGCTTTGATCGCTGGTGGCGACAACCAATACAGAGCGCTGCATGCCAAGTTGGCCCAGGCCGTTCTCGATGAATTCATTCACCTCCCGTCCGCGCTCACCCACCAGCGCGATTACGGTGACATCGACCTCTGCATTGCGGGCAATGGTTGAAAGGAGAGTCGACTTGCCGGCGCCGGCCCCCGCCATCAGCGCTATTCGCTGGCCGTACCCGATAGGACAAAGTGCGTCGATTCCCCGGACTCCGGTAATCAATCTGGCGGCAACCGGCTTGCGGCTCAACGCGCACGGTGCCGGCCTATGTAGCTCCATTTCAACCTGAACAGGTGGGTCCATCAGTGAGCTGCCCGAATTACCGAGGAGACGGCCCGCGACATCTAGCGCAGCTCCCCGTGTAGCCGGGTTGAAGGTGATAGATGGCCTCTTCTTAAGAGATCGTACCCGGTTGCCCGGCGCAAGTCCGGTAAAGTGGTCGAATGGTGCGAGATAAACGTAGTTCTCATCGAATGACACCAGCTGTGACAAAATGGAGGACCCTCCAGCTAACTCTATCTCGCATAATTCTCCGAGCGATGCTGCAGGAAGTTTAGCGGCTATGAGTGGACCTCGAACGGCAGCGACCCGGCCGGAATAGGTGAGTGGCGAGGGAAGCGAGCGGGAACAGTGAGTCAGTTCATTGAGCAGCAGCACGAGATCCCCTTGTACCGTTAGTCAGCTGTTCTTCAACCTTTTTTATAAGGTCGCGGCGCATTGCGGCATGCAGCTCCATAAGCTGAGCACGCCAGTTGATCTCTATCGCTCCCGAATGACATTCGATTCGTGCTTCTCCGGGGGCATAGCTGGATTCCTCCTTAAGAGAGAGATGCGCTTCTCTCTCTTGAAGCTCCTGTTTGACTTGGGCGCATTCCCTGGGATTGAGCGCAATCTGAATCCCGCGAGGGCTGGTCAGATCGCTCAATGCGGCTGCGATCCTCTTCGAGGTGTAGCTATGGTCACTGCCAATTTTCTCCTCTAAGATGGTTTCGGCCGCCATAATGGCTATCCGCAGGCACTCTTCATTTGCTTGACGGAGGGTGCTGCAATAAAGGTCGTCCAACTTGCGAAACATAGCATCGAGTTCGCCAAGCACTTTCATATAAGTTGCCACTGCGGCATTTCTCTTAACACGGCGGCGAAGTAGGACGATTTTAGCCGCCGCTGCGGAGCGTGCGCGGGCGGCCGCCGTTTTGTACAACTCCACTGCAGCGCGCTGAATGGCGCGAGCCCGCACAATGAAATCGCCAGGATTCTCTTTGCCCGGAACAGCTAATGCTTTGATTACCCTCATTGTAGCTTTAAGAGTTAACCCCATCTCTTTATCGGGAGTTCTCAGGATTAGTTTCTTCAAACCAGAATTTTTTCATGCTTTTTCCTCCTGCTTCTTAGTGTTTTCAGCAGGATCACGAGGCATGTTCTATGGCGGCCTTTAATCCCTTAAGTTTTTGTTTTTTAAGCCGATCCTCTCATTAAAGTATGGCAAAGCGGGGGCTGCCCTTCGAGATAGTTCAAGGAGAGACGGTGCACGTATCCTTCTCGGGTAAACGTGTGCGCAAGCCCACTGTTTTATTGAGGGTGGGACGACGCGCCCTATCAAAGCGCGCTCTCAGCCTAGGACTATTCCTAGCGGTCTGTCAGATTCTCGACGGAATTCTAACTTACATAGGGCTCGGCATGGCAGGGATCGAGATGGAGGGTAACCGCCTTCTCGGCTCGATGATGTATTTTTATGGAGTAGCCCCGGCGATCTTCATGGTAAAGTGCGCCGCTTTAATTTTGGTCGGAGCTTTAACATTCTACGCCCACAACCGGCCTTGGGTTCGGACCTTGATAGCAGTTGCGATAGCAATATATTTAGTTTTTGCGGTAATCCCCTGGACCTATATAATTTCGGAGGGCCATGCCCGCGCGATTTTGCCGCGGTTTTAATTAATTTCAAAGATTAGGCTTCAATATGGCCGAGGAACTTATTTCTAATCATGCTGCTGTAGAACTTCTGCCCGCCAACGTTGGTAGGAAAACCATTGAAAGGACCAGCGAAAATTAGGAATCCATTTTGTGTTCCACAAATCGAGCCATTGCACTGCGGATCTCTTTAACGGTTGTATCTCCGCAGTTTCTAAGCTTAGAAAGAACAGTTCCGGTGAGAGTTTTATGTAACTTACCGAAAGTATCGATGGGACCATTTTGCTTGATCCGAACAAAATCCTCCGAATCCGGGGTAAGATAACCAGATCCTTTGAACATCCCCGTCGGAATTTCCATGATTCGTGTAATGGCGTTTCTAGCACGAACGGTAAGATTGGCCTCATTTAGAAATTCTTCAACGGGCGCATCATCTCTTACGTTTGGAATTTCCTTATAGGGAATAGCGATTTGGCGGGCAGTGGTGATCGCTTCCGTTAGCAGATTGTGGGCTGCGATTGCTCTCTCAAGGCAAATCGAAATATCGAGAGAGGGATCGCCTCCGGCTTCCAGAATCTGCTGTGCGAGATCGACGTTTGTTCTTAAAACTCTAACGGGGTCGGATTCATGCATACCAGATAATAAGGTCTGCTCGTCCTTAGTCAATATCTGCCTCTATAGTCAGTATAATCTTCACTGACTACGCGGGAGCTGGAACCCCCTGTGGTTGCCTGGGGAAAATGGCAGAATTGAATCGCGCGGTCACTGATACGATCGATTTAACCGCCTTATGTTATTACCGATCGGTCGTGATTGCCGCTCAAAATTTCGAAAACTACTAATGACTCTTAAAGCTTTTGACCTTCTTTAAATGCAAGCTCCAGCCCCCTCTCGATATCGGCGCACCTGTAGTTTAACAGCGATAAGATTTTTGAACAGTTTAGTGAAACATCCTCCGGGCGTGGAGGGTTGGACGGAATATCGGCGCGGCGGCATGAAGTAATAAGCTTTGGATCATATCCGAACTGTCCGCATACTTTGGTGCCGAACTCTACCCTTGAGATACGCTCAGGCCCTCCGCAGTGATAGATTCCTAAAGGTTGCGATGACGCTAGCCGGATAATGATTCCGCAAGCGTCACCTACATAGAGGGGGGTACGCCATTCATCGGAGAAGAGAGTAACACTGCGCCCCTCTGAAAAGGCAGAGAGCATCCAGTCAAGGCCTCCTTTTTTCTCTCCGATGGGAGCACCGTACAGTAACGAGAGGCGTAGTACGCAGCCTTTCTCATACTCAAACACCAACTTCTCTGCATCTCGTTTCGTTGAGGCATAGACTGAGCGTGGGAGAGGTTCATGATCCTCTGCAAAGCCGCCGGGAGGCGCGGCAGCGCCATCGTAAACAAGGTCGCTTGAAATATAACAAAGATAAGCGCCTTGGGCGCGGGCCGCTGCAAGAACGGAAGCAGTGAACGAGACATTCACCCGGTGTGCTTCAGTGGGATGCTGTTCACACTTCTCCGCCGACGCCATCGCTGCAGCATGAATAAATACGTCAGGTTTAAAGAGCTCAATTTGAGCTTCGCATTCCTCTGCTATATGGGCGTCGCAAAACTCTTCTTGGAAAGCAGCCTCTTTATGAAAGAGGGGATGGCTACTTCGGGAGAGCGATAGAACGTCGTGACGGCTTTGCAGTAGCGAGCGCGCTAGAAAGCTTCCGAGATATCCTGTGGCCCCAGTTAATACGAATCTCATTATTAAAAATTGTAGCCGATGATCGGCAAAGGTGTGTTATATTGTTGCGAGTCCTGAAAAGCTCTTTTTTTTGAGGACTCGCCGTCAACTTTCTCCTGATTGTCTGATGCTACCCGCTATTATATAGAGTATATGGTGGCCGGACGCACTGCCAATCATCACTAATGGGCGCTTCAATTGGGCTTCTGCCGGAAGCAGGGCTGTTGTGAGTACGCGCTGGTTTGGATATGTAGTTTTGAACATCTAATATGGACTGCTTATGTTGAATAAGATTAAAGGATTTTTCAGCGGAGAGCATACTCTTGAAGAGAGCGTGCAGTTGAGTCTTGAAACGGACAAGAGCGGAGAGGTAACCACGCATGATCTGCATGTTGCGACTGCCGTAATACTGGTACAGGTGGCATCTTCCGACGAAGCAATAGCGCGCGAGGAAGCGGAAGCGGTTTGCGGCGTGATTGAAGAGAATTTGGGGATATCACAAGAGTTAATCCCGTCGCTGGTCGAAACAGCCGTTGCGGCAAGACGGCAGAAAGGGAAGATTGACGACTTTATTAATCTAATTAATGATCGATTCAGCACCGATCAGCGCCGTTTGCTGCTGGCTATGGTATGGAAAATAGTACTTGCCGATAATAAAATCGAAAAACTCGAAGAGCGCATGGTAATTCAGCTTCGTAATCGATTGCGATTGACGTTCGAGGATGGCCAACAGGCCAGGGAGATGGCTGAGACCAATAAGGTCTAACTAAATGGCCGGCAAAATGGAAAGAATCAATATCGCCTCCGGCACTCCTTGGGAACCGCTGCGTGGCTACTCGCGCGCGGTAAAGGCAGGTGACAATCTTTTCATCTCCGGTACTACCGCAATGACGCCGAATGGTGACGTGATAGGGGGAGCCGATGTGTACGAGCAGACCCGCTATGTCATTAAAGTCATCAAAGAGGTGTTGTCGGAGGCCGGATTCTCAATCAGTGACGTGGTAAGAACCAGGCTCTTTGTTACAAATATACAGAAGTGGGAGGAGTATGCGCGTGCCCACAGCGAGGCTTTCGACGCAGTTCGTCCTGCAAGCAGCATCGTCCAAGTAACCCGGCTGGTGGATCCACGTTTGCTTCTAGAGATGGAAGTAGATGCCATCAAGGGGTGTGAGCTGACAAAAAGTATTAAACTCGGCGGTTGATATGCCAGAGCTTAACCTGCCTTCGATCTCTTACCGTGAAGGCAGTGGACCACGGATTAACGGCGCCATGCCGCTGCTTTTTGAAGTGGCATGGGAGGTTTGTAATCAGATAGGCGGAATTTACACTGTCATCAAAACAAAAGCCCCGGCGATGCTCGATATTTGGGGTGATAACTATTTTTTGGTCGGTCCGTATAACCGGGAATCCGCGGAGATCGAATTCGAAGAATCACGCCCCGACGAGCTTTTTATCGCTCCAATAAAGACACTGCGTGACAAGGGACTCAATTGCTATTTCGGGTCTTGGCTCATTCCGGGGAAACCAAAGGTAATCCTTCTTGATTACAAGCAGCGTTATGGCTGCCTAGATAACGACAAATATTTTCTCTGGAAGGATAACGGCATTCCTACCGCAGGCGCTGACTGGGAGGTGAATGACACCGTCGCATTCGGCTTCTTGCTACAAGAGTTCTTTGAGGCTATGCGGCAGCAGCTTCAACAGCACAAGGTAATCGTGCATTTTCATGAATGGATGGCGGGAGTGGCGCTTCCACGGGCAAGAACACAAAAAATGCCCTTTGCAACGGTTTTTACCACTCATGCCACTTTATTGGGGCGGTACATCGCCTCCGACAATCAGAATTTTTACAATGAGCTCCCTTACATAAATCCCGACGCGGCCGCCCAAAGGTACAATATATACAGCCGATTTTCAGTGGAACGGGCAGCAGCGAACAGCGCGGATGTTTTCACGACCATTAGTGATGTCACCGCGCGCGAGGCTAAGCAATTCTTGGGACGGCAGGCAGACTTTATCCTTCCAAACGGCCTAACTGTACACCGCTTTACGGCTCTGCACGAGTTTCAAAACCTTCACATGAAGTATAAGGAGCGCATTAATGAGTTCGTGATGGGACATTTCTTTCCATCGTACAGCTTCGATCTCGATCGCACCCTTTATTTTTTTACGAGCGGGCGCTACGAGTATCGCAATAAAGGGATGGATCTATTCATTGAAGCGATCTTCCGGCTCAATCGGGCATTGAAGGCAACGCCGAATCCTCCGACGGTAATAGCATTCATTATTACGAAAGCTGCCACTAAGAACATTAACGTCGGAGCGCTCCAGCGGCACTTGATGTTTGAGGACCTGCGCCAAAACTGCGAAGAGATAGAGCAAGGGCTCGGCCAGCGTGTACTGGACGCCGTATCCCGCGGCCGTCTGCCCTCTTACGAGGAGCTGTTGTCGAACGATCGTCAGGTCAGGCTAAAAAGAGCAATTCACGCCCTTAAGAATTCTCGTCTGCCTCTGATTGTAACTCACGATATGCAGGACGATGGAGGAGACGCTATTTTGCGGCACCTTCGTCATCGGCATCTTTTTAACGAGCCGGACGATCCTGTGAAAGTGGTTTTTCATCCTGACTTTATCACGGCTACAAGCCCTCTCTTCAATATAGATTATGATCAGTTCGTGCGCGGCTGCCATCTGGGGATTTTCCCGAGCTACTACGAGCCGTGGGGCTATACCCCTCTTGAATGCTTGGCATTGGGATTGCCGGCGGTCACAACTGATCTCAGCGGATTCGGATCCTACGTGCAAAACAACATTAAGGACTTCGAGAAGCAGGGGATCTTCGTGCTGCGAAGGAGCGGGGTAAGTGCGGACAACACAATAGATCAACTTACCGAAGTGCTGCTCCGTTTCTGCTCGCTTACCCGGCGCGAGCGTATAGAGCTCCGTAATACAGCGGAGCGGCAAAGCGAAAACTTTGACTGGTCCGTGCTCGTATCCCACTTTCACCGAGCCCATATGGAGGCTTTACGCCGCGCCTATAAAGAAGAGGTGAGCGATCTCTTTACCTAAGTAGCTGCTCTGCTTGGATGCATCTCCCGATCAGCCAGATCTTCGGGGCTCGAGAGGATGTTACGCACGCCTCCTTTGACAAGGATAGGGCCTCCCCGTAAAATGAACGGCCCGGTATTAATGAATAAATTCCAGGAATATTCGGTCTGGAGGGGCCGGGGATTTAATAGGATTAATTATGTCAATTGAACGAACACTATCAATAATCAAGCCCGATGCAGTGGCAAAAAACGTCGTTGGAAAGATCCTTTCCCGCTTTGAGGAGAATGGCTTAAAGATTATAGCGCTGAAGCTAGTTCAACTTAGCCAGCAGCAGGCAGGGGAGTTTTACGCTGTTCACAAAGAGCGCCCATTTTATAATGACCTGGTGCAGTACATGACAGGAGGGCCGGTAGTTGTCTCCGTACTTGAGGGAGCAGATGCCGTTAGTTTAAATAGAAAACTGATGGGCGCAACGGATCCAAAGAAGGCTGATCCCGGAACCATTAGGGCCGATTTTGCCGACAGCATTAGTGCCAATGCGGTTCACGGTTCGGATAGTAAAGAGAACGCCGAGATCGAGGTAAAGTTCTTCTTTCCAGAGCTCTCAAGATAGTTGAATCATCGGTGATTCAATGGCGGAAGATCTGTCAAACCAGCACCCGGAAGATCTCTTCAATCTTACCATAGACGATCTGCAGCGAGTCGTTGTGGAGGAGTTCGGCCAGCCCGCTTTTAGGGCGGTGCAGACATTCGAGTGGGTATACTCGCAGGGGGTAACTGCTTTCAGCGAGATGACTAATCTTCCGCCCGCCTTGCGCAAAAGTCTGGAGGGGCGCTTTTATTTTCCGGAAGCTCGCGTCGCCGATCGCCAGATTAGCAGCGATGGAACTAGAAAGTATCTGTTGGAGGTCGATCAGGGGCAGCTTGTCGAGTCTGTAATGATAAAACAGCCGACGCGCATGACTCTCTGTGTTTCATCGCAGGTAGGGTGTGGAATGGGGTGCGCGTTTTGCCGCACCGCTACGATGGGTTTCAGACGACATTTATCTACTTCCGAGATTATTAGGCAGGTGCGCGCTGTTATTAAGGACGCTAAGAACTTCGGCGACTCATTTAGTAATATAGTTTTTATGGGGATGGGAGAGCCGCTGCACAACTTCAAAGGAATCACCGGAGCAATAAAGATACTTACGCATCAGAAAGCTTTCAGTATTGCACCGCGCCGTATCACGGTTTCGACTGTCGGCCTAGTACCTGCCATTCAAAAGTTCGGAGAGAGCGATCTTAAGGTAAACTTGGCCGTCTCACTGAATGCCACTACTGATGAAGTGCGGCAAGCGATCATGCCGGTC
>JAGFJO010000034.1 GCA_024102635.1 Deltaproteobacteria bacterium | reverse complement strand
CTGCAAAGGAGAATTTGTATCAGATTTGTGATACAAGAATGTGGAGTTTTACACACTAAATGCAGAAATGGTGCGCACATTTTTCAGAGCACATCGTCCTATCCCCCAGCATTAACACATATTGAAGCTTCCAGCGTTCAAATACTGGTTCGCTACATATAAATTTAAGAGTAATATCACGAAATTGTATGAGGAACGATCATATCGGCCTAATTCCCTTAAAGTCGATCTTAAGCTAGAATGCGGCTCGGTTTAATGGGGATTTATGCCAGCTAACTTGCATTCAGAGCGGAAAAAGCAGTCTAAGGAGAAGCTGTCCAAACTGAAGGCCTATTTCCTAGGTTCGAACGGCGGTAGTACCGCTACGAAAACTATTGAGCCATCTGCCAAAGCAGATGCGGCTTTGAGCAGCCTTGCCTCAAGCCTTTTCTCCAAAGCTCCTATCGAGTTTCTCGAAAGAAAATCTTTGGAGGACTTGGCTCATATCACCGAACTCTGCAGCCGAGCCGTTAACAGGCTCGGAGAGAATAACGCTCGTTTTTTTATCACCTCCGAGCAGTCAGAGCGCCACACCGCTTTCATCAGCGTCGCAGCGGACCGTCCATTTATCGTTAACTCTTTAACAGAGAGCATAGAGGCATTCGGACTTAGGCTCGATGTCTTTTTGCATCCGATCTTTATCAGTGACGGGTACAGAATTTCGCTCGTCTACGTTGAAACCGAGAAGATTACTCCTCAGCAGGCCGACTTACTGGCCCGTCAACTCGAATGCGCGCTTGACGATCTGACTCACGCTACAGACGATTTCACGGCGATGCTCGTTAGAACAGAAACCTTGGCCAAGCTTTACGACAATCCAGCCAATCGCTCCAACTTCCCTCAAGTTGAGCGTCAAGAGGTCGCTGATTTCCTGCGTTGGTTAACCGATGGCGGGCTAGTGTTTCTCGGCTTTGCAGAATGGAAGGCTGATCAGTCCGGGGCGTTAGAGGGCGAACCGGCAATTAGGCTCGGCATTTTTAAGTCTACACAGCCGTACGTGCCTACATTGTTGCAGGAATCATTGGAGGACGCCCGTGCATCGGTTGAGGGGGTGCAGCCGGTTCAGTTCAGCAAGCTCACGCTCGAAAGCCTAGTACATCGCAGGGCCAAACTTAATTGCATCTCGATCCCTGAGCTTACCAGCGAAGGACGTCTCGTTGCCGTGCACAGCGTAGTAGGCCTGCTTACATCTAAAGCGCTTGCCCAGGAGAGCTCTAGCGTACCGATCATCCGGCGCAAGCTGCAGAAGCTGATCGAAGTAGAAGAGGTCGTACATAATTCTCACGACTATAAGTATATAGTCGACATAGTCGACCGCATGCCAAAGGATCAGGCGTTGCGGTTGGACCTGGAGGCTCTGCGCGAAATTATTCATACAATTATAGGCCTGCAGAACAAGAGCGATACCAGGGTGTCTTTGCGGTTTGATTCCGCAAAACGTGGAGTATCGGTGCTCATAGTGATGCCGCGCTCGCGCTTTAACAGTTATGTACGCGCCCAGATTCAGCAGTATGTCGAGAGCGTCTTTGGAGTCGCAGCAGGGTCTAGTGAGTATCACCTTGATTTGAGCAATAAGCCCCTAGCCCGTTTTTACTTCTACATTCCGCTGGCCGACAGCAGTTTTGACCTTCCGGCAGTGGGAAAGCTTGAGGCAACCATCAGCGAGTTGACCAAAACCTGGGAAGAGAACTTGCAAGAGCGTATCATGCTCGCCGATTCCGCAAAAAACCCGAACGAGCTCTGGTTCAAATATTCGGGAGCTTTTCCCGAAGATTACCAAGCGCTGCAAACGATCGACGAATGCCTTGACGACATCAACGCAATTGAGCAGCTTTCGAATAGCGCTCCTGTTACGGTCAACATATATGACAACAAGGAGAGCGACGGCTCCCATCGCACCAGTTCGCTGGTTGTTTATAACATCGGGACCGAGATAAGCATAAGTAAAGCGTTCCCGGTTCTAGAAAACGCCGGCCTGGAGGTGATTAGCGAAAAGGTATCATACGTAACTCCTTTTGGCATGCAGCCTGTATACATTCACCGTTTCATCGTAAAGGCGAAAAGCGGCCGGCAGATCGACCTGGACAGAAGCCGTACCGTGCTTGTGCCGGGCTTATGCAAGGTTTTACAGGACGAATGCGACAATGATCAGCTTAATGCGTTGATGCTGAACGCATCGCTCGACGTGCGGGCGATAGCAGTTCTTCGCGCATATGCTGATTTCATGTGGCAGATCTCAAGTTTCGCAACGAGACGCTCAATATTTGAGGCCTTTGCGTCCGAACCGGCTATTGCCCTGCAATTCTGGGAACTTTTCAAGCTGCGGTTCGATCCTGCCTTGCAAGTAACTCTAGAAGAGAGGCGGCGCCTTTTCCGCCGCAGTTCCGGCCGTTTCATGGACATGCTACGGGAAGTTACAGACATTACAAAAGACCGTATCTTCCGTAATGCCGTAAACATTCTTGAACATACTGTCCGTACCAACCATTTTCACTCATCCGGCCCTCTTGCACTAAAGATTGAATCGGAACTGGTCGAAATTATGCCGCAGCCGCGGCCTAAGTATGAGATATTCGTTCATTCCAGTTCACTACAGGGCGTTCACTTACGCTCGGCCATGATTGCGCGGGGAGGCATAAGGTGGAGCGACAGGCTGGATGACTTTCGCAGCGAGGTACTTGGACTAGTCAAAACGCAGAAGATTAAAAACGCTGTGATCGTGCCAAATGGCGCAAAAGGCGGTTTTATTTTACCAAATCTGCCAAAGGATCAAGAGCTGATTCCTGCGGCCGTTGAGAGCGGCTACAGGGAATTTATAAGAGCGCTGCTTTCCATCACAGATAATATCGTCGGCGGCACCACGCGGCATCCAGAGCGGTTGGTGATCCATGATGGCGAGGATCCTTACTTGGTAGTAGCGGCAGACAAGGGAACGGCCTCCTTTAGCGACGTTGCAAATGCAATCGCCACCCGTGAATTCGATTTCTGGCTGGAAGACGCGTTCGCCTCAGGCGGTTCGTACGGCTATGACCATAAGAAGTATGGCATTACAGCGAAAGGTGCCTGGCAGTGTGTACGGCGTCATTTCCATGAAACCGGCATCGATTATACCAATCAGGAGTTTACTGTCGTAGGCATCGGCGATATGTCCGGAGACGTATTCGGAAACGGACTGATAGCCAGCGCCAAAGCGAAGTTAATCGCGGCCTTCAATCATAAACATATCTTTATCGACCCGGATCCCGACCCGCTGTCATCTTTCCAAGAGCGGCAACGCCTTTTTAGAATGCCCAAATCTCAATGGTCCGACTACGACAAGAAACTATTCAGCGAAGGCGGAGGAGTTTACAACCGCTTCGATAAGGAGATCACTCTTTCACAGCAGGCGCGCACCGCGCTTGGAATCCCAGCCGATGAAAAAGAGGCCTTCAGTGGAGAGCGCCTTATCCGCTACATCTTGAAGGCTCCCGTAGATCTTCTATGGAACGGTGGTATCGGCACCTATGTAAAGTCGAAGAATGAAACTCATGCCGAGGTAAATGACGGGACAAACGATCGGGTGCGGGTCAATGCAGAGGAATTGAGATGTAAAGTGGTAGGTGAAGGCGGGAATCTCGGCTTTACACAGCAGGCTAGAATCGACTTCGCACGGCTAGGAGGAAGGATCAACACAGACGCGATAGACAACTCTGCCGGAGTCGACCTCTCGGATCACGAGGTGAATATCAAAATTCTTTTTTCCAGGTTAATCAAGGAAGGTCATATTACCAAAGAGACCCGCGATGAGATACTTACTTCTATCGCACCGGATGTAGTCGATGCCGTTCTAACACACAACCGGAACCACGCTGTTCTACTCTCGATCGGAACGCTTCGCTCTCACAAGAGCATAGAGTACTATCGGTCTTTGATTCAGGCTCTGCATAAGATGGGTTACATTAACCGTAATCTTGAGTGTTTGCCTGATGAGGACGAACTTCAAGATCGCATTGCAAAAAGGCAGGGACTTGTCGGTCCTGAACTGGCTATCTGCATGGCCGGTGTTAAAATGTGGATTAAAGAGGTTTTGTTCGACTCTCCTCTTTGCGGAGATGCCAGACTTGAGGAGTTTTTGCTCGACTACTTCCCGCCACGGCTTCAGCACGACTTCCGCGATGAAATACTGCGACACCCGCTTGCACGGAGCATAGTGGCTTCTCAGGTGGCCAACAATCTGATTGACACTGTAGGAATAACATTCGTTCATCGGATGTGCCTTACCTACTCTGCGCGCCCGATAATAGTTCTCAAGTGTTTGCTTGCCGCTAACTTTATACTTGAAATTAAACAGCTTCGGTCATCATTAGAGTGCTTCGACAATTTCAGTCAGAATAAAATCTTTCTGGCTCTCAGGCAGGGAGTCGGCAAGACGCTGCGTGATGCCACCTCATGGATTATCAGCGCGCACGGTGACCAAGAGAGTCTTGGCGAGATAGTGAACCTATATCGGTCAAGTTTTGCAACCCTAATCTCTGTTTCTGACGGAATTTTCAGCGGTACTTACAGGGAGCAGTACTTCGAGCGGCTGCAGGAATTCCGGCGGCTGCGGCTCGACGAGCGCTCGGCCAAGACCCTTGCTATTGCTCCGAACATTATTCCGGTGCTGGAGATGCTATGGGCATCACGCACCTCAGGCAAAGACATCACCGACGTAGCGAAAGTGTTCTCTCAGGTGCAGGACGAAATCGGCATCAATGCTGTGCTCAAGCTGAGCTCTTCGATTGAAACGACGACTAAGTGGGAGCATCAATCGCTGCTAAGCTCATTTGAAGAGATAAGACGCAGCGTATCGCTAATTACGTGCGAGTTACTGAACCGCGGGACGGTGGAACCTCAGGAAGTAACAGAGCGCCTTCGAAAGTCATCCAGCTTTGAGGAGCTGCAAAGCATAATCGAAGAGATGAAAAGCGGCCCCTTCGGTGCGGCTGGCCTTTCAATCATCGCCAAACAACTCGCCAAGTACCGCCTCTAACCCCCGCCGCTGGTGCGGGGCTACTTTTTTCCTTTACAACAGGAAACTTTAGTCTGCGGGCGTCGAATAGTAGTGTATGCCGCGCCCTAGGAAACTATTCCCGCATCGGTCCGTCGTATACATCACCACCGCCATGGAGGAGGGCCTCCCCATGCCGGCTAATCCTCTCATTCTACTAATTATTAGCGGATATCTGGCACGGGCACAGTCTCTATATCCGGTCACGATCTGCCACGCATATGTCTCTAGCAATCACCTTCATTTAATTGCTGTGGTGGAGAATCCCTATGATATTTGCAATTTTATGAAGTGGTTTAAGACAGAGTCAGCACATGCAATAAACAAGCTTTTGGGCAGAAGGAAGAGAACTGTGTGGTGTGAGGGGTACGATTCCCCTGTGGTGCTAACTAGAAAAAGCGTTATTAATAAAATAGTTTATATCTACTCAAATCCCTCCACTGACGGGCTAGAGGAGAGTATAGATAATTACCCCGGGCTTTCCAGCTGGCAGGCCTTTGTAAAAGGCAAGGATGTTGAGAGTTATCATCCCTGGGTGCGAAGGTTTATGGTGCCTGAGGTAACAGGCCTCTCGCTTACTAAGATTTCAGAGATCGCTCAGACACTTAAAAAGTCTATAAAGGCAAAGCATCTCTTGAAGATAACTCCGAATGCTTGGATGGAGTGCTTCGGGGTGACAAATGAGAAGCGCAAACTGGCTATAAACAAACGAATTATAGCCATGGTACGTGAGAACGAGAACCAGATGCGTAAGGAAAGGGGGCTCTCTGGCGCTAAAGTGATCGGTAGGCAGAAGCTGATATCGCGGCACATGGATATGAGCTATAGACCGAATCGGAGCGGCAAAAGGATGCACTGCATCTCGTCGGACATACCGCTTAGAGTAAAATTTTTGACTGAGAAGAAAGCTGTGGTGGCTGAGGGCAGGAAGGTAAGCGAGAGGTGGAAGGTGGGGGATTTTAGCGTCCCTTATCCGCCCGGACTCTTTCCTCCCTCTATGCCTACGCTCGT
>JAGFJO010000146.1 GCA_024102635.1 Deltaproteobacteria bacterium | reverse complement strand
TAGCGAGCGACTAGCTCGCAGAATGAGGCATCATCACCGTTTTTAACCAACCGTCTAACCAGTTCCCGATCACCCATTTGTGCTGTCATTTTTCTCTCCACGAGTCCAAATTAGGCTGCATTCTGATACTCAATAGGGGTTCTACTGAGCCGCTGTTATGGTGACTTTTACATAGAGCATTCATGTTGTTGTCACAGGGATGTCTGCGAGATGTACCAAATTTGTAAAATCGCAAATTTCGCTCTGTTTTGCTTATTTACAGGGGGCGGTACGGCCCCTTGCTTTTTTGTCTGTTTGGGGCAAAGTTTGTAAGAGGGGAGGGGGCCGCTCGGATAGCAGAACGGCCATTCTCCGCATTAAAATGGAGATAATGCGTTATGTCTGAAGGCCGTACAGTACACTGCGTTAAGTTGGACAAAGAGCTCCCTGGGCTTGAAAAGCCGCCATTTGCCGGAGAGATAGGGCAATTGATCTACGAGAAGGTCTCCAAACAGGCATGGTCAATGTGGAAGGATGACCTTCAGATTAAAGTGCTGAACGAGTACCGTCTTAATCTTGCCGATAAAAATGACTATCAGGTCCTTGTCGATCAGATGATGGCCTTCTTGAACTTGAAAGAGGGGTCTGTGCGTGAGGTAGAGAACGCCGAGCGTGGCAGGAGCGGCTCGGATCAATGAGAGTGCTAATTCTGGGCGGTGGCAGCATCGGAGAGGCCTTTGCCCGGGCCATTCTCGGTACCGGTCTAGTTAAAGAGGGCTCACTCGAGATCGTAGAGGTTCAAGGTGGCAGAGCCGGGAAGCTAAGGGGTGAGCTTAAGTGCGCAGTGCGCGAATCGGTCGGTGAAATCGCGTCATTTCGCTATCTCCTGATTGCAGTGAAGCCGCAGGATTTTGCTGCATTGGCGGCCTCGCTGCCGAAACTTAGCGCCGATCAGATAGTGATATCAGTTATGGCCGGTGTTCCGATCAAGCGCATAGAAGAAGCACTGCAAGGACATAAAAAAATCATTCGATGCATGCCTAATCTGCCCGTAGTTATAGGGCAGGGAACTATAGCCTTTGCTACAAGCTCCGCAGTCGGAAGTGATGAATTAAGAGACGCAGAGCGAATTTTAGCCTCCGGCGGACGAGCTGTCGCTCTTGAGAGTGAGTCGCAGATTGACGCCGTGACGGCCCTTTCCGGGAGCGGCCCGGCCTATCTTTTTTACGCGGTAGAGAAACTTCTGGAAGTCGGGGTGGAGCTGGGGCTAACCGAGGAACAGGCACGATCTCTTATTTTGAATACTATCAAGGGCGCTGCTGCAATGGTTGAAAAAGAGCCGCATTCGTTGAAGACCATGAGAGCGGCTGTGACCTCGAAAGGAGGCACTACCGCGGCAGCTATCGAACAGTTCGAAAG
The DNA here is from genome assembly GCA_024102635.1 of Deltaproteobacteria bacterium. Taxonomy (GTDB): domain Bacteria; phylum Bdellovibrionota_C; class UBA2361; order UBA2361; family JAGFJO01; genus JAGFJO01. The sequence goes on along the minus strand of JAGFJO010000146.1, from coordinate 31,160 downwards.
GGGAGGTCTTGGAGAGACCCTAAAAGAGGGGGTACGCAGCGCCTGCCTCAGAGCTAAAGAACTCGCAAGACAAAGCTGATAGATAGCTCCCTTTATTTTGCAAGATTTTCAGGCGGTTAAGTGGCCGGCCAGGGCTATGGTACTTACTGTTCCAAATTCAGCTCAAGCAATCTTTAACCTCCTCCGATATTTCAAATTGAGACGGGCGCCACGAGGCAGCTCCCAGCTCAACGCTGTATGTGCTCAGCAAAGGATGCAGTAATAGGTTAGAAAAGTAGAGAGGGCCCATGTACGGGAAGAACGCTCACGCAGCCTATCAGAGTGTGCAGGTAACCACGACTGATCGGGGTCGATTGCTCCTGATGATGTATGAAGGAGCGATTAAATTTCTGAAACAAGCCAAATCAGGGCTTGAGGCAAATGACATAGCCAAATTCTGCCGATTTCTGAGCAAAGGCCAAGCGATTATCGCCGAGCTTATGAATACCCTTGATTTTGAAAAGGGCGGCTCGATTGCAAGGGATCTCGACCGGCTTTACGATTTCATGCTGTTCTATCTGACAGAAGCCAATTTACACCGCGATGGCAAGAGGATAACAAAGGTCGTCGGACTCCTGGATACGATCTATGGCGCATATAAGGAGATCATCGAGGGTGAGAAGCGCGAACAAGTAGCTCCGGAAGAGAGCGCAAAGGTCGGCGAAGCCGTACGGCGAGTGCAGATCTCACTGTAAGCGAAAAATTCGTTCATTCGTTGCTGATACATTGGCTCCTGCCGCGCGGATGCCCTCGTCCCATCACATACTTATAAATGCAGCACGCCTGAAGCAGTCAAGTTTTTGACACCCGTCCTAATTAAGTGGCCGGCTTGAAGCCGCAATCCCTCCGGACTGCATCAAAAGTAATGGCTCATATTCATCACGGCTTAACTATGTCCGACTTCACTAAGATAGCCTTGCAGATGCGCGAGGACTGGAACCGGCGTATCTCCCACGACTACCGATTCTGGATGAGCGAATCTCATGTCTCGGACGAAGAGATGTGGAGATCAGGGGAGCGCGATCTACAGATCCTCCTCGACGGAATCAGCGAGGCAGGTAAAAAGACCTTTTTGGAACTAGGATGCGGCGTCGGGCGGTTACTAAAACCAGCCCTCAAATACTTCGGCGGAGTCATAGGCATTGATGTTTCTGAGAAGGCAGTAGAAACCGCGCGCCATCTGCTGGGAAGCGCGCCGAATTTGGAACTGCACGCCGGAGACGGCTACACGTTGGCTCCGGTACAAAACGAGTCGGTGGATGTAGCGATAAGCTTCGCAGCGATTACCAGCATGCCTACCGATGTTGCAGCAAATTATCTGCTTGAACTTCATAGAGTGCTTAAGCGCGGTGGGATACTACGAATGCAGCTTTATCTGGGCGAAGAGCAGTTGGTGTGCAGAAACGATACCTTACATCTCCGTTGCTACAAGAAAGAAGCGCTATTGGAGAGCGTTGCCGCCGCCGGTTTTGAACTCGAATGGCTGCGCGAGCTGGTGCTGCCGTTTCAGGTTTCGTTTAAGGAGATCGGAATTGAAGCGGTAATTGTCTCGCTTCGTAAAAGTGAGGCTGCGCCGGAAAGTGCGGCAGTAGTATCACGGCTTCTTCTGCCGCAGGGTGAGGCTGATGGTGCTGAAAACACGAGCGGAGCCGACATTGAATGTTGGATGAGCGTGAACTATGCAAAGGAGCTGGCTGAAAGGGGTGAGACCGAAAGAGCCCGGCAGGCGGTGGAGTATGCCCTCAGCTTCCAGAAAAGCGCGTCGATCGATGTGCGCGACGTTATCGATAGAATTCTAAATCGCATAGAGGAGAGCGAGCAACCGGCACCCACCCGGCAGGTGAGTCAGAGCGGTGTTTTCGAGGCGAACATGGCGGTATTGACGGAACTGTTTCCCAAGGCTGCAGAGCAAGTTCGCACGAGGAGCTCATCAGAGGTGCAGGTTGAAGTCAAGGAGACACCCGACGGGCCAGTCTTGTATCAGCAAGGCATATGTCTTGATCACCCCGGAAAGCCGAAGAGCGCCGCTGCCTCATGGGCGAAAAGATTGGTTGAGGATGAGCGATACCTAAAAGCAGCGGCGATTATCGTATACGGATTCGGCAGCGGATATCACCTTGAGCAACTCTCTCGATGCGCCGGCGGTAAGCAGATAGTAGTGGAGCCCTGCACAGATACCTTCGCGCAGGCTCTTAAGATACGCGACCTTCGCGCGGTGCTGCGAGAGTTGAAGGGCCTTCATGTCGGGATAGCAGAGGCCTGGGATTTTCTTGAGCCCGAAAGCGAATTGGTAGTTCGCCCCCAAACACAAGCTCTCTTTGGCGAACACTGCTCGCAACTTAAGGCGGCCTTTCACGGTAAACGCGGGTTCGCATCGCTGCATCCGGCCATTGCAGTGGTAGGGCCGATGCAGGGCGGTACATTGCCGATGACAGGATACACATTGAGAGGCCTGATGGGCCTCGGGCAGAGAACACGCGCAGTAGATTTCAGCAGCTTTGCCTCGGGGTTTCATGCCCTGGAAGGCTTTGTTTTCGACAAGGCTCGTCAGGCGCACCTTCAGGGGCACTATATCGAGATGATGTCGCAGGTGGTGCTCGAGTCAATTAATGAGAAGCCCGTCGATATAGTAATCTGCATGGCGCAAGCGCCGCTAACCGGCCGAGCGTTGACAGAGCTGCGAAAGAAGGGAGTCATCACGGCTCTCTGGTTCGTAGAGGATTACTTGCGCTTTACTTATTGGCGCGAAATGGCGCAGTACTACGACTTTGTTTTTACGATCCAAAAGGGCCAATGTCTCGATGCTATCAAGGCCGCGGGCGCCGCCAACGTAAGTTATCTACCGGTGGCGTGCGATCCTGACATTCATCGCCCCGTATCCATGAGTGAAGAGGAGCGCAAGAGATGGGGATCTCCGATCTCGTTTGTCGGAGCCGGATACCACAACCGCCAGCAGCTTTTTGCAGCGCTTTGCGAGCTCCCTTTCAAGATATGGGGCACGGAGTGGCCGGGATGCAAGCCGTTCGATAGGCTTGTGCAGGAGCAGGGACGCCGCATTTCGCCGGATGAATATGTCAAAATCTTCAATGCCAGCGATATCAACATCAACCTGCATTCTTCTTCCGAGAAAGACGGTGTCGATCCTACCGGAGACTTTGTGAATCCACGCACCATCGAACTTGCTGCGGCGGGGGCATTTCAGCTTGTTGATGAACGCTCGCACCTTGCGGAGCTTCTTACACCGGGCGAAGAGGTAGCTACATTCAATAGCGCGGCGGATCTGAAGGAGAAGATAGAGTACTATCTGGCTCATCCCGATGAACGCAAGAGGATTGCAGAGAAGGGGCGGTGTCGCGTGCTGCGTGAGCATACCTACCAGCATCGCTTGAAAGCGATGTTGAGCGAGATCTTTTCCGTCAAATATGAGCAGCTAAAGCTGCGCCAGGATCGCAGCCCCTGGCAGAAGATGCTTAAGCGCAGCGAGCCATACCCGGAGCTTCTCTCGCGTTGCAAGGCCGCATATCAGAGAGGAGAAGAGCCGAATCTTGACGGCTTAATCGCAGATGTAGTTCAGGGGCAGGGAAAGCTCACCGAAACGGAACAGAAACTTCTTTTTCTCTATCACGTGCGCAAACAGATAATCAGGGCGGTAGCCGAAGAGGGGAAGCAGGGTTAGCGATAGGGCGGAATTAAGATGAAGAAACGGTACCCCGATAAGACAAACGTGCTGCTGGTTAACATCACCAGGCTGGGCGACATGCTGCAGGCTACCCCAACAATTGCCGGAATGAAGCAGGAGAATCCGGACTGTAAGGTGACAGTGCTGGTCGAGAAGCAATTTACCGAGGTGTGCCACAACATTCCGAACATAGATGAGGTAGTGAGCCTAGATCTAGGAATGACCTGCCGCTCATTAGCCCGTGAGCAGGACGGCATAATCGACGCCTTCGAATACGTTACAGAAGCAGTCGATGATCTGCGTTCCAGGAAGTTCGACTACTGCTTAAATATGTCTTCATCTGCCTACACCGCCCTCTTACTTCGGCTGGTAGGCATATCAAGGAACGGCGGATGGACCTCCGATGACGAAGGCTATCGGGTGATCGAGTCGGAGTGGGCGAAGTTATTCGCCTCATCAGTGTTCCACCTCAATCGGCAGTACAATTCGCTCAATCTGGTGGACGTATTCCGCTGCTCTGCTGATGTGGAAAAGCATCCTAAGCAGCTCCTTATTAAGGTTACCGAGAAGGCGAGAGAGTATGTTAACGGTTTGATCTCCTCGCACGGATTTACCAACAAAGGCCCGCTTATAGCGGTACAGGCAGGAGCAAGTCAGGCAAAAAGACAGTGGAATCCACAGAAGTTCACGCGACTGATAAACATTCTGCTCGATCAACTGAATGCCCGCGTCATTCTGACCGGTTCTAAGAAAGAACTCTCCATCATCGAGCCGATTAGCGCGGCATGCGGCTCGAAGAATGTCATGGTCGCGGCAGGCCGTACCGATATTCCGCAGCTTTCTGCAATGCTGGAAGCGTGTGATATCCTAATCACCGGAGATACGGGACCAATGCATATAAGCGTGGCTGTTGGTACCCCGGTAGTCGCCATGTTCTTGGCATCCGCATTCGGCTTTGAAACCGGGCCTTACAGTGAAGGGAATATCGTATTACAGCCTATTATCGGGTGTGGCCCCTGTAATCCGAACAAGGCCTGCACTCGTCCCGATTGCCACGATCTAATCGAGCCCGAATTGATCGCCGAACTTACCAAGCTAAGGCTGCAATCCGACTTCAATCACCTTCCTGAAGGGATCGCTGATTCAAATAAAGTGACCGTGTATCGCTCGTCTTTTGATGAATTCGGATTCTGTGATCTAAAGGCGCTCAATCCGCGCAGAGGCGATCAAATGGAGCGTTTTAGGTCTGCTTATCGAAAGCTTTGGCTCAGCGACCTTGGAGGTTTTGAGATATCCCCGCCAGGGAAGAGCGCACCTTCGCTGCGCCAACTGGATGGAGCAATCGAGGGCATGCAGGAGGTGGTCACGTGCGCGCAGGAGGGAAGGCGTCTTATAGGTAAGCTGCTTAATCTAATAAGAGACGAAAGCTCCTCTCCCAGAATGCTTGGTCAGCTAAACCAGGAGCTTACGGAAAACGATAGGAAGATTGAACAGTTAGGCTTTCACTTTCCACAGCTCGGGCCTCTTACCAGAATGTTCATCTTTGCCAAGGAGAATATTTCTGGAACGGAGGCTTTTGACCTGGCATCACAAATGGGAGGGATATACGACGATCTCGATCGCCGCGGCCGTAAGTTGGCGGCATACATTGAATAACCGGTTTTTCTGATAATTGCGAGGTTATATGGTCTCAGTAAGAATAAACGGCGAGGACTCCTCGATAACTGGCGATGGCCTTCCAAAGGTTGCAGACCTTGTTGAACTCATTAAATCGGTAATCGATCCCGACCACATGATAACCGGAATACTGATCGATGGCCGCGACCTTGCAGAGGACGAGTGGTACTCGAATGTAAATCAGTTAGGAACATCAATTATCGAAGTTGAAACCGGTACTCCTGAAGAGTTTGTTGCTAGCCGTCTTTCGCGAGCCTCCGACATTGTGCGAGCCTGCTACCTCGAATTCCGCGATGCACGTAAGTCATTTCAGGACGGAGATCTCTCCACCGGGAATCAGAAGCTCGCGACAGCAGTAAACACTTTGAAGGCTTACTTTGAATGGTACAACACTCTGCTTGGCCTCGTTCCCGAACAGAGGAGAGCGGCCTTCGAGATCTCCGACCAAGTGAACGCGCTTTCCGAGACCTGCAAGCGAATTTGCCAGCAGCAGCTATACCAGTCCTGGTGGGCGCTCGGCGAGAGCTTAGAGAAAGACCTTGAGCCGAAGCTCGATAAACTCGAGGACTTCTGCCGCAAAGCTGCCCGGGAGGGGTGGATTGCCCAGCCGTAACGTAGTCCGGCGACGCAACCGACAATTGAAAATAAGAACTGTTATGCAGGGCCGAAGCAGCCTGTGAGACCTGCGCTATTTACGCTGTGATAAGCTCGCTTCCACTACAAAGGCGCCCTCCTGAAAGGAGAACGGTACAGTTAAGATCGGTGCCGAAGCGAGCTGACTAATTTCGACGCCGCTGCCGATCATTACCATTGGAGTAGCCATCTCGATCATCATGCCGATCTCGGAGAGATCTTTCTTCGCACCGCCTGTAATCATGTTGGTTATTTCACCCACTGCATCGATTACATCCTGCGTAATCTCCGTGTACTGCTCCGATAGAAGATTTCCCACCACTTTCAGTACCCCGTCAGTATCGAAACTGATCATCATATTCCCCATCACGGAGGGCCCTGCAAGGCCGATAATTCCAGTGACAATGCCCCAAGTCTTTTTATCGCCCTTAAGACTCGGCTTACCCGGCGTGGGATTTATTGCACACATTGTTGAAAGCACATTAATGGTCGACTTGATGAATGGATTTATTAGTTCTGCTTGCATGCTCCAGTATATCGCCCAAATGTTGGATTCAGTAAAGAGATAGTTGTTAGATCTAAAGGATCAGCTTTGCTTTGCCGATCCGCTGTTAAAGCAAACAGGGGAGCAAACTATGTCAGCACTAGATTCAGTAGATAAAAATATGCCGATTCTCGTTGTGGATGACTTCGCGACTATGAGGAAGGTGGTAAAGAACTGCCTTCGGAACTTAGGCTTCACCAATATTACCGAAGCTGAAGACGGCCAGAAGGCGCTGGAGAAGATGAAAACAGGGGACTTCCAATTGATTGTGTCGGACTGGAATATGCCCAATATGATGGGTATTGACCTTTTGAGAGCCGTTCGCTCCGATCCTACGTTTGCCAAGATCCCGTTCTTAATGGTGACGGCCGAGGCCCAGAAAGAGAACGTTCTAGAGGCTGCCAAGGCAGGAGTGTCCAACTACATAATCAAACCGTTTACGCCCGAGCAGATGCAAAGTAAGCTGGAAGCGGTTTTCACGCGTCGATAAAGCTGCCGAGTATATCCCACATCTGAATCCGGGCCGCCGATCGGTGGAAAGAATTATTTGAAAAAAGGCTGCCCATCGCAGCGAGTTGAAGATACATTTATCCCGTCATCGAGCAACGGCATCTCTGAGGAGGGCGAGTGACAATTGGTATGTGGTTTGCTTCAGCCATGTGGGTGCTTTTAGCGGGCGGTTACTTCGCCAGGCACAATAGAAGAATCCACGTTCCCTTGGTCCTTACTGCTATATGTGGAGATATAGCACTTGTTGGGTACCTTAGCGTGACGCGAGACGCAGTGCAAACGGCCATGCAATTTAAACTTGAGGCTCTCCAACAGGTGCACATAGCTGCCTCGACCGTTGCTCTGATTCTTTACTTCCCGGCAGCTTTTCTCGGGTGCTCTCTATTCCGAGGTAACGAGAAGGTACGCACCCTGCACAAGCAGATTGCATCAGCTGCATTGATTTTGAGGACTATTGGCTTTATCTTCATGTTCTCCATGTGGAAGAGTTGAGCATCACTCGAGCCACACTCGATAACATTTGCAATCTTGCTGCAGAGAAAAAAGCTCTCCGGGAGCATGGCCACGCAGCCGGCTTGCCGCGACAATGCCGTCTAGATCGATATTTCTCGCGTAAATAGTCTGCAGTACTTCGGGAGGAATCAGATCTTTAAGCAGCTCAGTAAGCTCAGGTTTAAGAGTGAGCTGTACTTTAGTTGCTCCATTCTCGTCGACTCTGACACACAGCGCAGTCGACTTAATCACCTCAGCCGACGTCTCTGACCCGGCGCTCTGATTACAGCTATTCTTAATGGATGATCCCTCAAGCCGGTGCATAGAGCGCACTTCCATCAACTGCGCATTCCAATCGAAGTCAACCCCGAATGCCTTAGCATACGCGCGCAAAGCGGAAAAAACTCTAATGATGTGTATTAGCCCGGCCGGTCCCGCAAGACGAAATGCAATTCGGTGCTCGCCCAGGATCTGTTCGGCTTGCTCCGCGAGGCGCCAGCCGGCAAGCGGGAAAGTTCCGGAGAAGTGAAAGGGCGCAAACAGAGCACGGCTTAGGTTAGGCAACTTGTCTTGAATCAGCTGCAAGGTGTGCTGCTCAAAGCCAAGCTGTGCATAAAGTTCAAAGTGATCCTTATTCGAGCGGGGTTCCATAAGCGACAGCAAGGCGTCTCTTTCCGATACCGAAATCTGTTTCGTGCACCCGAAATCGTAAGCCACCAGAGATACTTTCTCGTTGTCAGTTGAGATGGCGAAGTTACCAGGATGGGGATCGGCATGGAATTCACCCAAATGGATACCGTGAAGGAAAAGTCTCAACATCTGCTCCAAAATTGGCCGTGCCTTTTCAGGCTCAAGAGCGGCGCAATCAAGCAGGGGCATTCCCGAGAGACGTCTCATTACCAACACTTGATTACTGCACAAGTCGGCGAGCGGAACCGGAATCCTAATAGAACTGTCAACGGAGCTTACAGATTGGAATAGCTGGAGCGCCCGCAATTCATTGCGGTAATTGATCTCTAATTCAAGCGAACTCTTGATTTCTTGCCTGTATTGATCCAGCTTCGATCGCCCGAATCTCGCTGCCGCGGGGAGCGAAGCAAGGCCGACAAGAGAAAGATCGCTTTTCAGAAGGCGCCCGATGTGTGGATATTGCACCTTGACGACCACCGCTTCTCCGTTGCGAAGCCTTGCCATATGAACCTGTCCGATCGAGGCAGTCATTGCACCTTCACTCAACCACTCAATGTCAGCAGCCTTGGGGCCGAGTTCGCGCTGAAGGATTTTCCGCACCTCGGAAAGAGCGATCGGATTGGCGGAAATGAAGTTCCTGTCTAAATGAGCGGAGCGATCATTCGCCGCTGAATGCAGGTCAAGATACTGCAGCACCTTTTGAGGCAGGCCGTGCAACGCCGTCATTCGGTCAATGACACTCAAGGCCACAGGCTTGCCGTTAAGCATTGCGAAAAGAGAGCCCGCCCCGGCACGCAATATCGAAGCGCTTCTCGCAAAACTGCTTGCTAGACTACCTAACCCTTTTGCAGGCATTAGTCCTGGTCCGCCAATTAAATCAGCTCTTCGACAGTAATCTCCAAAGCACGGGCAATTCGCATCAATGCCCCCACCGTTACATTCTGTTTGCCACTCTCGACAGAGCTTAGGTAAGCGCGATCAATTCCGGCAAGTGAAGCCACTTCTTTCTGACTAAGGTGACGTTCTTTGCGGCACGCTAATATGCGTTCTCCGATGCCTTTCAGAAACGGGTCGAGTGCCGGGTCTTCAAATCCCAGGCCGCAAAGCCGCCGGATCTGATAAACAGCGCAGAAAGCGTCTTCGCACACCGCGTCAACGGCAACTTCAGCAGGCAAGGAGTGCTCATCAAGCGCTTCTCCTCCGATTAAAATCTTAGTGGGATGCGCCAGTCCGCGAATTTTTTTTACGGTTGAGTCTAATCTCTGTAACGACTCCATGGTTGATACAGAAATTCCCACAACGTGAGGTTTAAAACTTTCAATTTGCCCTGCCAAAACTTCAAAGGCCGGATAGCTGCTAAGAAACTCCACTTGCCACCCTTCGAACAAAAGAAAATCAGCGACAGCGCGCGCGGCCAGGAAGTGCGGTTCTCCTTCATGCGGAGTAATCATCGCGCGAATTTCGTCTCGCATCGGCTTTCGATATGAGCGACGCAGCCGCGCCATATCGGATAAAATGATCTGTGTAGCAAGGTTGGCCGCATCGGGCGCTATCTCCGAACGGGAAAGAAGCTCACCAATCTCTCGAGAGGCTGGCATAATAATTCCGAGATACACCTTCTTGATGCACACCCCGGAAACGAGCGCTTCCTGAGTCACCGTGGCAGCCTGCTCGCACGAACCTGCTCGAAGAGCCTGTACATACCGGGACTCAAAGCTTTTCAACACAGTATTACGGCTTCTCATTGTCATTTGGATTGCTTATTTGAATACATTGCTCGTAATCAAATGTGAAGACAATTTCTCGTCGAAGAATAGATTCATCGCAAGTAAAAATCGCATGTGGGTTTTAACCAACAAAAAATCGGCTGATACTTGCGATGTTGATTACATCGTCGACTGTATTCAAAGAGCACCATCGCTGCCCACCGATAAGAGATTTCGGCGTGTAGCAAATAGCCTACATTCTCAGATCTTCTACGAAATATCTTCTTAAGAGAATCATTTTTGCAAACGATATCGCACTACATCGGAAGCGAAGTAGTGATGTGCGACATCTTAGATCCAACTTCGATGTGACTCGGTGTGAAGCCTGACGGAAATACGGAAGCGCCGCTATGTCTGAACTCGACGAGACAATAAAGGAATTTCTTGTAGAGAGCCTTGAAAATTTGGAGCAGCTCGATAGAGAGTTGCTGGCTCTGGAATCCGACCCCACAAAGATAGAGACCATAAACACTATCTTTCGAATTGTTCACACAGTCAAGGGAACATGCGGATTTTTTGATTTTAGAAAGCTGGAGAAGGTAAGTCATGTAGGGGAAAACCTGCTAGATTCTCTTCGCTCACAAAAGATCGCAGTTACAGAAGTAATCATCACAACCCTGCTGCGCTTAAGCGACACTCTGCGAGAGCTGCTTGCGAACATCGAAGAATCCGGATGCGAGGGGGATGGGGACTACAGCGAGCTAGTAGGGCTGCTCACAAGCCTAAATGAACAGAAAATTACCTTAACTTCAGAAGCAATTAGTATAAATTCGAAGTCTGAAGGGTCTGTCGATGAGAGCTCCGTAGTTTTATTGAAAACTCAAGTAAGTGAGGAGGGGCAAGACGATGAGCTTCAGCGAATGTTTTATGCTGCCCAGTCCGAGTGGCAGAATGCAAGCTCGCTGGAGGCTCCAGGAGCAGCCGCTGTGCCCGAATCGTCGCAGATAGGCGCAGCTGAAAATCAAGCTCCATCCACCGTAGCGGACGGTTCTGAGTCTCCGAAGGTGTCAGAGAGTAAAAAAAGCGAGCTTTCGGAGAGCAGCTTGCGAGTCGATGTCAATCTGCTCGATAAGCTGATGAATCTGGTCGGAGAACTCGTGTTGGCCCGCAATCAGATTCTTCAGTTCACCAAATCACAGAACGATGGAGAGTTTGCCAGCACATCCCAGCGATTGAATTTGATCACCTCGGAATTGCAGGAGGGTGTAATGCGCACCCGTATGCAGCCAATATCGACCGTTTGGAACAAGCTTCCGCGCATTGTTCGGGACATTGCGCACTCATGCGGCAAGAAGGTTGTTCTTGAGATGCAGGGGAAGGAAACGGAACTGGACAAGACGATTATCGAGGCGATTAAAGATCCGCTTACTCACGTGATAAGGAACTCGGTCGATCACGGCATCGAGTCTCCTGAAAAGCGATTGGCGGCGGGAAAGGGTGCTGAGGGAGTTTTAGTGATGCGAGCCTTCCACGAGGGAGGTCAAGTAGTGATTGAGATCTCCGACGACGGAGCCGGTCTTAATACTGAGCGAATTCGCGCAAAGGCGCTTGAAAAGGGATTAATCACTAGCGATAAGGCAGCCTCGATGGGGGAAGCGGAAGTGAACAGGTTGATCTTCCTTCCCGGATTCAGCACTGCGGAACAGATTACCAACATCTCCGGCCGCGGAGTAGGGATGGATGTGGTCCGATCAAACATAGAGCGTATCGGCGGCGCGGTCGATGTGGCGAGCAATCCGGGCAAGGGCGCAAAGTTTACCATCAAGATACCGCTCACCTTGGCTATCATTCCGGCGCTAATTGTGACGACCAACAATAACCGCTATGCCATTCCGCAGGTAAATCTTCTCGAGCTCGTACGGATAGAGGGAGCGCAGCTGAAGCAAAGCATAGAACGGATCCAAGGCTCGGACTTTTACAGGCTGCGCGGCAAGATTCTACCACTAGTTTACTTAGACGAGCAGCTCGGGCTTTCAGCCGCCAACAGCACAAAAAGCGGAGGAGGTATTCTAAACCTGGTAGTGGTGCGGGCCGACAACCATCAGTTCGGACTGGTGGTTGATGCAATCCACGATACTGAAGAGATAGTCGTTAAGCCGCTAGGCCGGTTGCTGAAGGGAATCTCGGCGTTCGCGGGAGCCACGATCATGGGCGATGGGCAGGTTGCTTTAATTCTCGACATTGTTGGGATGGCGCGCAAAGCGCAAATTGCAAAGAAAGAAGCGGCTGCGAAACACGAGGAGTCACGATCAAACGATGAAGGTAAAACGTCGGAGCGGAAAAAGATGTTCGTATTTGAGCTCGGGACGAATAAGCGTGCCGCGGTTCCCCTTGATCAGGTTTACCGCCTTGAAGAGTTTCCGGTGCAGGCTCTCGAGTCCGCAGGAGACCATATCGTTGTCCAATACAGGGATGGCATCCTGCCTCTTGTAGACTTACGCGGGATCTATGGCGAGCCTCCGGAGATCAGCGAGGGTAGCCTGAGAGCTTTCGTTCACCTGAGTGGAGATCGCTTCGTCGGATTTGTAGTAGAAAGAATCTTGGACATCGTGGAGCAGTGCGTAAATGTTGAACGGCCATATCCCAAGCAGGGATTGGTCGGTTCGGCAGTCATTCAGGATAAGGTGACAGATCTTCTCGACTTGTCTGCCATCTTACAGTTGGCAGAGCTGTCACCAAAACACTCATTTGATGCAAGGGAGGCGCGATAATGGAAGCTGCCGCCAATCAGATCACCCAGCAGCCCGTGCTGGCTAAGCACTACGTTACGTTTCGAGCCGGCGAGCTTTTCTTCGGCATTGATGTTCTCCAGGTTCAGGAGATTATACGTCATCAATCGATGACCCCCGTACCCCTGGCACCGGCCGCTGTTAAAGGACTGATAAACTTGCGCGGGCAAATCATTGCTGCACTGGACTTGCGCTCGATCCTGGGGGCAGAGTCCGGCATCAGCGACGAACGAACCATGAATGTAGTAGTCCGCGCGGACGATGAAACTATAAGCCTATTGGTCGATTCAATAGGTGATGTGATCCAAGTTGACGAGCGCGACTTCGAAAATGTGCCCGAAACTATCGCACCCCATATACGGTGTATCCTGCATGGGGTGTTCAAACTTAAGAATGAACTAATGTTGGTTTTGAACAGCGGCGCCTGTATGGAGCGCGAATAGCACTAGGAGAGACAAAATGACACAGATAATAGAAGCGGACGAGTCACTTTTTTCAAGAATTGGCGGACTAGCGGCCATTAGTGCCACAGTCGAAAAGTTTTATGACAAGGTGCTTGCCGACGGAATGCTGAAGCCGTTTTTCAAGAAGGTCGACATGCGTTGGCTTAAAAAGCAGCAGACCGACTTTTTCGTGCAGGCTCTCGGTGGACCTGCCAACTACAAGGGAGCCGATATGAAAACGGCTCATGAGAGCTATCCGATCGTGGCGAGGCATTTCGAGAGGGTTGCAACTCACCTGGGAGATACACTACGTGAATTGGGCGTGGATCGCGCGCTAATCGGCGAGGTGATGGCGATAGTGGGGCCGCTTTCAAGCGTAATTGTGAACACGGAAACAGCTAGAGGCAGCAAGGAGTCAGGATCTAGAAAGGAGCGAAGTGCAGGGAAAAATTTTTTAGAGAAAGGAGATAGCGATATGGAAAACGCGGGACATGTGAACGGACACGGTGAGAGCGTAAACGGAAATAAGCAATCGCGCGAAGCGGTGGATATGGCGCCGCTGGTCGAAAATGCGCCTATCAACATAATGTGCGCCGATAAGGATCTAAACATCACGTATATGAATCCAGCGTCGAGGAAGACTCTCGAAACACTGGAGCAGTATTTGCCGATTTCGGTCGACGATGTTGTCGGCGCAAATATTGATATCTTTCACAAGAACCCAAAGCATCAACGCAAACTGCTCTCTAACCCGAAGAATCTACCGATAAAAGCGCAGATTCAGATAGGCCCCGAAGTGGCCGACCTGCTGGCATCGCCGATTTACGACGAATCGGGAGAGTATCAGGGGCCAATGGTCACTTGGTCGGTCGTTACCGAAAAGCTGAAATTGGAGGCAGAGCAGGCAAGGCTCAATTCAATGGTTGAAAACACGCCTATTAACATTATTATGGCGGACCGTAATCTCAACATCGTTTACGCTAATCCTGCGTCTGTAAGACAATTGGAAAAGCTTGCTCAGTATCTGCCGGTGCCTCCGTCCAAAGTGGTAGGCTCATCGGTCGATATATTTCATAAGAATCCGGCTCATCAGCGCAAGCTTCTGTCGGATCCAAAGAACCTTCCTTACACGGCTCAGATCGGTATCGGCCCCGAGACTGCCAGCCTGCTTGTAAGCCCGATCTTTGATAATGCAGGACAGTACATAGGGCCGATGGTGACTTGGGAGGTAGTAACCGAAAAGCTCAAGCTTGAAAACCAGGTAAAGGCCGACAACGAACGTAAAGAACGGGTGGCTAAGGAGCTTTTCCAGAATGTTCAAGAGCTGAGCGCCTCTGCTGAGGAGCTCTCCGCCATCAGTACTCAGCTGACCTCCAACGCCGAAGAGACTGCGCAGCAAGCCAACGTGGTATCGGCGGCGTCCGAACAAGTCAGCAAGAACGTTCAGACCGTGGCGACCGGTACAGAAGAGATGAGCGCAAGCATTCGCGAGATTGCGACCAATGCCAGCGAATCGGCAAAAGTAGCAAGTCATGCAGTTTCAGTCGCTAGACAAACAGCTGATATCGTAAGCAAGCTCGGCACAAGTTCCTCCGAGATAGGAAAAGTAATCAAGGTTATCAACTCAATCGCCGAGCAAACTAACCTTCTCGCCTTGAACGCTACCATTGAAGCAGCGAGAGCCGGCGAAGCCGGAAAGGGCTTCGCGGTGGTCGCCAATGAGGTAAAAGAATTGGCAAAAGAGACCGCTCGCGCGACAGAGGAGATTTCGCAGAAGATCGCTGCTATTCAGGATGACACCCAGGGAACGGTGAAAGCAATTGCCGAAATCGGAGAGGTTATTACTAAGGTAAATGACATTTCAAATACCATAGCAAGCGCCGTGGAGGAGCAGACTGCAACTACAAATGAGATGAGCCGGAATGTGGCTGAGGCGGCCCGAGGAAGCAATGAGATCGCCGAAAACATAGCAAGTGTTGCGAAAGGCGCTCAGGGCACAACCGAGGGAGCCAAGAGCACCAAGGGGGCATCCGAGGAGCTCTCAAAGATGGCAAGCCGTCTTCAAGAGCTCACTAAGCAGCTTACGGAGTAGCGCTTCATGGCACCACGCGATTAAGCGTGCGAGGCACGAATGTGGATGGGGCACCGGTAGCGCTTAAGCGGCTCAAGGTGCCCCTGTTGTTTGATTCAATTAAGAGCGTGACGAGATATGCCAAAGGCACTAATCATTGACGATTCTTCCACTGTTAGAAGTATCATTTCAAAAATGCTAACGAGCTGGGGGATTGCATCGATTCAGGCATGCAATGGGCAGGAAGCTCTGCAGAAGTTGAGCACCGAGTGTGACATTCAGCTCGCTTTGGTAGACTGGAACATGCCAATTATGAATGGACTTGAATTTGTTAAGCAGGTACGGCAGGAGAGCAGTTTTAAGGAGATGAGAATCATTATGGTAACCACGGAGACCGAGATGCACCAGGTTGTGTCCGCTCTGGAGGCGGGAGTTGATGAGTATATTATGAAGCCGTTCACTGAGGAGATTTTCAAGGAAAAGCTTAATATGGTCGGAGTGATTGGCTGATACTAATAGATTCTGTGCCTGGATAAAGGTTTTTCGTTAATCCGCATTAATCCGAGTCGATATGCCGAAGATCAGGGTTTTAGTAGTAGATGATGCCGTTGTTATAAGAAAGATACTTACTGAGGTGCTATCGTCTGACGAGGAGATTGAAGTTGTTGGTACTGCCGCCAATGGCAAGATTGCTCTTCAAAAAATTCCGCAGACCAATCCGGATATAGTTACGCTCGATGTCGAGATGCCCGAACTGAGTGGACTGGACACCATCCCCCTCATTCGGAAGGACTATCCCCGTCTCCCCATCATTATGTTCAGCACGTTGACAGAGCGGGGCGGCGCCGCCACCCTTGAAGCGTTGTCTCGGGGCGCTACGGACTATGTGACAAAACCCGCTAACGTCGGTAGCGTTACTAATGCAAAGGAAGCGGTGCGCGATGAACTCATAGGCAAGATTAAGAGCTTGGCTGAAAGGAGGGCTTTTAGGCCCCCGCCGTCCGCTTCTCCTGCCAAGATTCAGCCGCCTGTTATTAAGAGGCCGGCTATCTCTGCGAGCCCTGCTGTAAAGATCGTTGTGATAGGAGTTTCGACCGGAGGGCCGAACGCACTCGCCAAAGTAATACCGGCTCTACCAGGGGATTTTCCCGCGCCGATTTTGATCGTACAACACATGCCGCCTATGTTCACGCGGCTCTTAGCCGATCGTCTCAATGATCAGGCTGCGCTTACGGTAGTTGAAGCAACTCAAAGCACGAAGATTGAACCGGGTAAGGTATACATAGCGCCGGGCGATTATCACATGGAGATTACAGGGGTCTTATCTGATCCTCGTACTAAGCTGCATCAGGGCCCGCCGGAGAACTCGTGCCGCCCGGCAGTCGACGTGCTCTTCCGTTCGGCGGCAGCGCTTTATGGCTCGGCAATACTGGCTGTAGTGCTAACCGGAATGGGGCAGGATGGGTTACTCGGAAGCAGATATATTAGCGAGGCGGGCGGGCGGATCATAGTGCAGGATCAAGCAACGAGCGTGGTTTGGGGCATGCCTGGATATGTAGCCGAAGCGGGATTGGCCGAAGCCGTGCTGCCGCTTGAGAGTGTGGCAGGCGAAATAATCCGGAGAGCGACAGGAAATTTCCGCCCAAAATGTGCTGCACCGGGACGAGAGGGGCTCGCATGACGCTCAGTAGCGCAGACTTTGAATACATTGCCAAGTTGGTCAAGGACGAGGCAGGCATTACCCTCGACAAGGGTAAGGAGTATCTAGTGCAGTCGCGCGTTGAGCCGGTCGCCAAAAGTCTCGGTTTTGAAAACATTACTTCTTTAGTCTCTCATCTTCAGCGCGAGGCGGACCGGTCTCGGCGAAGGAGAGTTGTAGAATCTCTTACTACTCATGAAACAAGCTTCTTTCGCGACATTGAACCATTTGAGGCGCTGCGGACTAAGGTACTGCCGGAGCTACTAGATCTGCGTGCGTCTGCTAAGGAGCTGTCAATTTGGTGTGGAGCGGCATCATCAGGCCAAGAGCCATACTCACTATGCATGCTTTTGAGAGAGAGCTTTCCGGAACTAGCCGACTGGCGGCTTAAGTTTCATGCTACCGATGTATCAGGGCACATACTTGAGAAAGCGCGAACTGCCAGTTTTAATCAGATAGAGGTGAACCGCGGCTTGCCGATAAAGCTGCTGGCAAAATACTTCGAAAAGAAAGGACAGGATTGGGTTCTAAAACCGCAAGTGGCGCAAATGGTAAGATTCTCAGAGTTTAACCTCTTGGCTCCATTCAGCGTACTGGCCCCGGCGGACTTGGTGATGTTGAGGAATGTCTTAATCTACTTTGACATTGAGACAAAGAAGCAGATTCTTAGGAAGGTCTATGATCTGCTCAAGCCAGGAGGGTATCTATTCCTTGGAACTGCTGAGACGACACTGGGGCTGTGCGATGAATTTGAGAGAATTACATTTGAAAAAACAAGCTGTTACAAAAAGCGGGGCTGATTATCGATGCGTTCTGAGATAGCAACCGAGTACCTAAGGGAGCAGCTGCGTTCGGCATTCGACAGGGTTTGGCGCACGACTCTTGAGCTGGAGCTTGAGGAATTTTTTCCGAATGAGAGTGACGTGTTGGCTCTGCCCTGGCTCGGCTCGGTAGCATGGATAGGCGGGAGCTGGACAGGTAACGTCAGGATCGGTATGCCGAGAGAGCTCGCATCAAGTGTCACCGGAAAGTTATTGTCTCTGGAAAAACCTTCCGATGCTCAGATTCTAGATGCATTGAGAGAGCTCTCAAATATGACAGCAGGCAATCTTAAATCGGCATTACCCGGCAGATGCGGCCTGGCGACACCGGGAAATTTCACAGTTAGGTCAATCGCTGAGGTCAGGGACGAGTTCTCGCCGATAATGATAAGCTGGTACCGCAGTTCGGGTTTTCCGCTATTTTTAACAATTAGCGCCCTTCATCCGGCAGCCGTTGAAGGCGAGGGCGTCACCCCACCGCATCGTCCGCAAGACCCGGAATAAATTTCTCGGGAGCGTGTGGGATGCCGTCAACTCGCATCTCGAAATGCAGATGTGGTCCCGTCGAGAGACCGGTGCTGCCGACAGTGCCGATTATCTGGCCTGCTGTTACCTTTTGGCCGGGCTGTACGAGCAGCGTCTGACAATGCCCATAATGAGTAGTTAGCCCTGCTTCATGCTGGATAACGACTAGCTTTCCATAGCCGGCGTACCAGTCCGAGAAGACGACCTTGCCGGCTTTGACCGCCCTTATCTGCGCACCGTGAGGCGCGGCAAGATCGATGCCGTTATGATGACGCACGGCTCTATTAACAGGATGGCGGCGCGATCCAAAATCGCTCGAAACAGTTGTCCCAAGAAGCGGGTATACATAGGACTTCAAGCTTTGTGCCTCAACGGCAGCGGAGCATGCCAGAGCAAAGGCAGTCAGTGCGGCAATTCGAATAGTGCTAGGCAGTCTAGTTAGAGCTTTCTCCATCTGGATTCAAACCTGAATCAAAACCTTTAACGCGGCTTGTATTGTTGTAGCCCGTCTGTGAACCGAGTCCGAAAGCTACAACATCTGCCGAAACCCATGCCCTGCGTCCTGTCGGCGCCATAACCCTATACCAATCACCGCTTCGAGTCTCAACCGTGAGCCGAGTTCCTTTTGTTACCGCCATAAGAGGAGAATTCTCCTTTCCGGGCCCGGTACGAAGGTGCACCTTGTCGGCGATAACAGTTGCAATCTGAGCGTCGCTCGGCGGCTCGGGAGCAAGCCGTGCAGGAACCGATCTATGCACCGAAGTTCCGGCTGTGTTGTTTACCGGAACCTTGCCTTGCCTGGATTCAATGATAACCGAGAGACGTTCGACCTGAGTTTCGGCGATCATCAAGCGGTTGCGGGTTTCATCAAGCTCTTTCGCCAGAACATTAGCTTTTTCGTTTGCTGCCTTAAGCTCTTTTTCAAGCTGGTTGTTGCGGGCTACAAGTTGATCCACCTGCGGAGGAGGCGGGGGCGGACTGACACCCTCAATTTTTATAGATGGATTCACAGCCGGTGCGCCGCTTATCACCTCGGGCTGGACCTTCTGCACATCAAGTGATGCCCGCTGAGGGTTGCCGGTTTGGCCGGTTGGAGCAACTTGTTTAACCGGTACCACGGAAGAAGGTGCGGTCGACGAAGGCTTCCCACTTAGGGCCGCGGCGGGAGCCGTTTTACCGGCGTCCTTCTGCTCGGGGAATGCCGGAGCAGGGGCCTCAATTAGCCCTGCTTGCTGCTGAATTCGCTGTTCAACGGCTTTGAGCCTGCGATCTGCGGTTTCAAGGTCGTTTTTCGATACGCTTGAAGTGTCGCCCTGTTTACCCTTTTCAAGGCTCGATTTCAGAAGTTCGTTTCGAATATTGTCGATCTTAATCGGCTCGCTAATGGCCGAGGAAGGAGCCAAGCAGGCGGCCAAAATCATGGCCCCGAAGATGCCTCCTTTTGCCGAAATTGATGAACCCATATTACCTCACTAAATCAAAACCTTTAGGCAGAAGCCTGCGCGCTTCTAAGCGAGCGATCACGCTCGCGCTGAATCATACCCTGCAGCTCCTGCGGCGCCGCAACTCCTTCAAAGATAATCTCAATGTCCGCCGTAGCGGCTGTGCCTATCTCTACGGCGCCTACGTTCAAAACCCGCTCAAGAATCGTTTGTTCGGTTTCGGCACTTCTTATATCGGCGAAAAATATGCGGCGTTGGTAAAGGCGCTTCGGAGAAAGAAGACCGATCTGCGCTTCGAGCCCTCTACTGTCAATTATGTACCTGACATTATAAATGCGAACTACCGCGGTAAGCAGCGCAAAAAAAGGCATGAACCAGAAAAGTGGTAATGAAAGATAAAAAACTTTGTCACCTAAGCTAAACAGCCTACCGCTGATAATACTGCCGGGGAACTGGCGGGTGAGGAAGATGCTGGCGACTCCGAGCAAAAAAAAGGCTGTCAGGAGCTTTATCTCCGATCTCCAAACTTTCGGAATTACGATCTGTTTAACTGCCATCCTCTCACCGGTTTGCCCGCTTTGGCGGGCTTAATCTCCTACTGCCGAATTCCTAGCGATCGTTCGATCTCCTCCAAGCTGCCTCCGGAACGGGCACGATCACTTTTAGTATCGGCGGGCCTCTGCTGTACCGGCGGCTGTTTTCCTATCATCTGTCCAAGGAGATCGCTGTCCTCGGACGGAGAGATCTCAATTGTTCCTTCATCCGGAAGCTCATTTATCGGTTCCGCCCTGCGGGCGGCGTTTTGCGGGCGCGGCGGCGGGATAAGGCCCAACTCCTCGTCATCAATAGTAACTGGATCTGCAGATCGAGAGTTAGTGCTCGCTTCATCTGGCGAAAATATAGGGGTAGAACGTTCGGACCTGACCGTAACGGCGCCCCCTTGGAGCCGGAACAATGCAAACACGGCGACGAACAATACAATCGTCACGATATGGGTCGTGTTAGAGAAGGGAGCTAAAAAATTTTTCACGCTTATCAGACTCATCGTTCATTCCCCGGCTACATTATAACACGCTACCTGTTGGGAGCCTTCCGGTAATACTGCCAGCGCCCCTGACGGATCTCGACAATTTCCTGGTGGGCCGGACGGTAGTAGTGCCCTTCGGGATCCAGCCCGGGAGGCACATCTACGACATCCACCATCGGCTCCTCCCATACCGCTACCGCGGTCCCTTGAGAGATACCGGAGGAAGAAGAGCTTTGGGCGGACTCGTCGATCGCTTCAACCTCCAAAAGCTCTGTTTTTGTGACCACGGAGGAACAGCCGCAGATGACGAATGCCGCTAGCGCTGCCACGGTGCCTCTCGAAAATATATTAATAGCACACTTTGTTACAGTTTTCATGACACAATTCCTAAATGTTGTTAGCCAGTTGTACCATTCAATGCATCATCCATTATATTCATTACCGTGTTTGACACGCTCACGCCTTCATCCAGCCCAACACCGTTTGCAGTTTGCACTGCCTTAGCTCCATTTGGCGCAATCGCAATAACATTCTGCAGCGCCAATCCGAAGTCGTTTTGACACTGTTCAAGCACGTCGGCAAAGAGCTGGTTGTCATCACCATTATTGGTGCTGACCCAGTAGAAGGCGGGCTCGAGAGGGAGCACTAATGCACCTTCGCCGATATCGGATATCATATAGAACTGCGACTCCACACCCTTCACGGTTCGCAGTCTCAGGATCACACTGGACTGCTGTTCAGTTAGATTGAAGGCCTGGGCCGTATAGTGAAACTTGTTGGGATCCTGCCGCAGGAAAATCTTATGAGCACTGTTCTGTACGATCGCCTGACCGCCCGAACCGACATAGAAGTCTTCACCGGATTGGGAGGCCGCAATCACTATACCTTTTCTCTTTCTGTAGAGACGGAAGGCGGTTTCGATAGTGCCTGCGGAGGTCTTTCCGATAAGATCATGCGCCTCGTCGAATACCAGCACCTTGCGGCAATCGAGCTCCTTCGGATCATTCATAACGGTATCGGCCCAAAGCATAGCGATCTTCAAGAACACCCGCTGCAGATCGGGATTTCTACTGAGAGACTTTAGGTCGAAGACGATGAACCGTTCGCGCAGTTTCAAAGAACCAGGGCGGTCGAAAAACCGCGCATAAGTCCCATCGCCGTAATAATCTCCTATTAAAGCGGCCACGCGCTGCCGGCGCAAAGCCGATTCCTCGTTTTCATCTACCCGTTTAGGCGCTCGCAAACATGAAACTACGTCGCTAAGGATCAGTTCACGCCGCATAGGCCCGTTTCGGTAAACGCGGTGCGCTTCAACAAGAGTTTCAATGATGCTCGCTCTCTGCAAGCGATCGATCTGCGCTTGGCCTTCCTGCGCCATGTCGCAGACGATGTCTGCACACATATCAAGAAGGTCTTTATAGTCCTCATTGCGAGGATCGGGCGGAGTTTCTCCAAGACGCGCCAGAAAGTTCATGGCTGGGGCTTTTGAAGGAGTTGCTTCGTATATTCGCCCTCCGAAAAGGCGGGCCAATTTCTCGAACCCGCATGGCTGACCCACCATACCTTTGTCGAAGACGAAGGTAATAGGAGGCCGCTCAACTATGCGCCCGTCCATCATGGTCGCATAGTGGCCTCGGTTAAGCATAATTAGCATGTAGCAGAGCAGGTAACTTTTTCCGGCGCCCGATACACCACTAATTAAAACGTTAGGAGCGATGTTCGAATCATAAAGATCGAAGCCCACCAGCTCGCGGTTCCATAGGCTAGGCAGTACAAAAAGCGATCCCTGACTGCCGTGCCAGTTACCCCAAAGGGGAAACAGCCGCACTCCGCGGGATGAACGCATCACGTTAGTCCAGCCCGATCCGTCAGTTGAGGGGTCGTAGCATCCCGGCAAAGTGTTGATCAGTACTCCCAGGTCCGAAATCTCATGCACCATTCCCCTTGCGCCGTTTAGCTGCGGGAAAGTAGCGACAGCCTCGGAGCTCGCTCTAATGGCCTCCTCCTGAGTTTGGCAGATAAAGGTCTGATGTACACCTACACGCACAATCTGAGCAGCAGAGTTGTATAGCTCCTGCCGGGCGGCGCGGATTGCCTGTATTTGATGAGTGACCTTTTGGTTGTTGCGGCCGCGATAGGTGAATTCTCGCAGGCCGAGCGTTGCATCGAGGCGGTCAAGGCGGCGCAGCTGTGTTTCGCGATCGTCCTTTGAAAACGTCACACTCAGAATATTTTCATATGGTGATGATTGAAGCGGAGCTATCATCAAGGGTAAGCAGGCCTTAGGAGGCTTAACCATCGAGACCGAGCGGTAGTAACGCCCGTCCTTTTTGATGATTCCATTGTCCGGGTGTTCGCACATCGTTTCCGATATCTGATTAGACAAAAGGTCCTTGGAATCGTAGATGGGCGCCGGTACGGAGGTAGTTCGCCCCCTTTTGAATTTCCCCGCCTTTACGCTTCGCCTGTTTAGCAAGGGATATAAAAGATTTATAAGTCCCTGCCCCGTAATTAGTCTGGGGCCGAATCCAAGGTCAGCGAGCTTGGCGACCTTTCCGTCGATGGTTCCCTTGAACTTATTGGCGTAGCTAACATACTCGCCCCGTCTCTGCTCCGCCGAAACCCCGAACTGCCCTTGGAATAGAGTTTTCATCGATCGAATAAACTGCTGCATGGCATTGCCGCTTTTCCAGGGGGGATCGTATCTAAATGCAGCGACCAGCCGCAGCTGCCGCGGGCGGCGGTGCAGGTTATCGCTTTGCGAAGCCTGCTTCATCGAGCGAGTCCAACGGCGCGCCATCCAGCCCGCCGGTCCGCGAGCCGGATAGCGGTTGATGCAGTCCTTGAGAAGTCCGTCGACATCAAAGGTCGTAATCCAGGAGAACTGCACCGATACGTCGTGCTCCAGCGAATCCAGAAGTTCTTGCATGTGCGCGCTGGTTTGGAACGCCTCAGCGTCCGAGACGCGGGTTATCCATTGCGGCTGCAGTTCCCACATCGACCAGAGAGACGCGTCAGCATGGATGAAGATTTCGAACTCTTCATCGTACTTTGCGAACGGCAAGAGCTGATTGAATATAGACTCGTCTTGATAAAGACGCTCTTTGGTTAGCCTGCTGATACTCATCTAATTTTTCCTCTTAACCTGTCCAGAACCTTTGTTAAGTCTTTCTAGAACTTCATCTGAAAATTTATCCGGAGAGAGCGGACTGGCTGCCACTCCATCGTTCAGTGGTATAGCGGGTTCCGCTGAAATCACTGTACGCGGGGCGCTACGTGGCGGCTCAAAAGAACCGGCGAATCCCGCGGCGACCGGACCCTGGTCGCGCAGCTGAATCGGAGAGGAGTTCGCAAGAAATCGAACCTCACGGTTTTGATGATCAACCACCACATTGATTCCGGCTTTCTCCGAAATGAGATCGCCCAGTTCATCAATCGTTCCCAGCCCGACTACGTTAACCTTGCGTGACGCGATCACACTCGAGGTATAACTTGTGTAGCGCGCCATATTGGCCACAATCCTAGCGGTCTGCTCCAGCGAGGTATTCTTAAGATTGAGTTCATATACCGGAGCCAAACGGTAAGTGCTGGAGTGGCTCGTGTCGGCCGGCGGCAACGGAGAGGGAAGATAAGCCATGCGCAGCCGGTTATAGACAGGGTCCGGCGGAAGCTGCCTAAAAGCGACACCGAAATATTTCCGTTCACTGTTAGGGTTCCACTTTTTAAGATTGCTTCCACATGCGGTCAGCATGAGAAACACCAAGACTGCAATAAACCGTCCTGCCGCCGCTCCGGCTCTTTTGAGGTGTTTGCAATCTTTCATGCTCATCTCCGGTTCCATTCTGAACTCCTATTGCGACGCCTCATCGGCATGAACGAATGGTACGTTTCCGGTCTTATCCCCGCTGACGTTGAGCTGTTCCATTAGCTCAAATGAATCAGTAACGGCCGGGCGATCATCCAGTACACGCAGATAGTAGTAGTGCTCGGGAACCAAATCGTTGTACTTGTTGAGATGATCCGGAATCCACATCAGCCTTACAACAGCCGGGTAAATGACAGGATTGGTAGGACGGGGCTCTTGCGCCCGCCGGTAGCTCGCCATTGCTTCAAGCGCCTGACGGGCCTCCTCGGTTTTCTGCTTTCCGCCGCTGATAGCCCTATCGTTCTTCTCTCCAAGGTAGGCCTCCGGCGGCGGCTCCTCATAGAATGGGTTCAAAACCCGCCCAACCGAGCTACAAGCGACATGCGGAGCAAGGAATACCATTAAAGTAAGGAAACGAAGATAGCGTGTAATATTCATAATCAAAACCTCAATCCAATGAATCTGAAAGCGAGTCCTCATCTCCTAGGGCGTCATACAGATCCGGCACAATCACGTTCTTTGCAAAAACCGCTGTTGCTTCTCTATTTGAAAGCACCTGCACCACGGGAACAAGCAAATTAAGCCGCTCTTTAATAATCTCTTCCCAGGTTTCGGCACCCCTCGATATGCCGGTTCCAGCGGCATATGAGGCGATATCTCCCGAGACGTATGAAGTTGTTCCACCATATACGTTGCTTGTGACGGTTGTGTTGTTGGCGGCAATTCCTTCACCAATTCCTGCCAGTGTACCGGTCATCACTCCGCCGGCTATAGCCGCCCCGATCGGGTCAATGAGAATTCCCGACATTCCGCGAATTCCATCCTCACCTACTATCCACCCGTCGACCTCCACGACTTTGCGGCGGCCGTTAGGCAGACGCACATTCATGCTCGTGAGCCTGAATAGCGCGCGCGAATCGGTAAGCGAGCCTTGCGCCGCCGCAATAAGCCGCGCTTCGCCGAGTGGGAGAGCGGAGCCGTCGGGACCAAGAACGTCTCCTACCAGCTGAAACACCACCGGATAAGGTGTGCCGTCGGTCGGAGCGTTAACACCTGAAAGCAGTTTTACGCGAACTGAATCACCTGCCCCGACGAAAGCTTCGCGCTTAGGCGGAGGAGGAAGCGGTATAGAGGCGGTCTCCTCCGGACCGAACGACTCGAATCCTTCGAGATCTAACTTCACCGGTTCGGCGGACCCTGTCTGCTGCAGGTCCTCCGGTCCAAGGGGAATATCTCCTCCACCGACAGTATGTGTTCCCGACTGAAGCTCACTGAATCTTTCCAGAACGCGTTTGAATATTTCAGCGGTTCGCTCCTCGGTTTGACGGCGGGTCTGAATCTCCTCTTGCAGCTCTTTTCTAATGAGTGTGGTTTCTTTGCGGTTATCCTCCATGTCTTTCTGGAAGGCCTTTATAATGTCCTGCGCGGATTCCTCTTCACTGACCCGCCCCGTTCCGGTAGTTTCAGGAGGCGGCTGGAGCCGCGGAGGACCGATGCGTTGGTTGTTGGCGGTCGGATCTATAAAGGGCCAGATTAATACCAGCAGCACGACAACGGCTGCTATCTGCCACCTTCTATCGCTTTTTACGAGAAGCGGTATGTCGCGAAGCTTTATTTTGCTCTTCATAAAGTTCTCTTACCTCGCTTTCGTAATCACATAGATTTTAGTGCTGTCTCTGTTGGCGATCTGCTGCTCGATATCGATCGGACGCGGCGCCAGCTCCCAGCTTTTTGCCGAAATAGCTCTTGTACCGTCCAGCCTAAAGCTGGCCGGGTTAATCTTTTGTGTTTGGTCGAGCAGGTTTTTGACGTCTATCACATATCCCCAAAGTGTCGGTCCGATATATATTCGGTCGATGGTGGCATGCACGGTGCCGTCATGCAGTACGGTTTCTCCCTTGTACTGATCGGTCATCTGATATCCTGGGACCTGAGCTTTGCCGAACTCCGACACCAAAATTAATTCGCGCATAAAACCGCTGATCGCCGTGGCCGGGGCCCAATTGCGATCCTTCTGCTTGTAGGCAGGGTCCTCAGCCTCTTCGGAATCGATGATTGAGCGCCGCGCGTCGCGCAGTCTTACTACATCATCGCGGGGGTTTTCAGGCGTTGAGCGCTGCAAACGGACGGAGTAGGAACGCCCGTCATTTAGCCGTACTACTATCGCTTCGCCGCTTTCATCAATCTTATCGCTGGCGAAGATAATAAGGTCGCCGTCCTTCTTCTCCAGCGAGATAGCCGAATATTTTTTCTTGTATCCGCCTGATACTATACCAGGGAATTTAATCTGGGTCGGCTCTCCCGGCGATACGCGAACGGAGATCTCTTCATCGTCATATTCAATATCGCGAGCTTCGCTGACCATCGGCAATAGCGCGATGTAGAAGCAAAGGGTGGCACTTAAAAGGCCCGCAGCAGCGAGCTTGGAAAAGAATTTTCTAACAACCATAACTCTAACCTCGTAAATCTGTTTACTTGTGCTCCACTACCTCCGACTGCACATTTGTCACTACAATTCCGTACGGATTAATATCGTTGCGTGGAATAGTGGTCATGGTCAGTACATACCTAGTCACAATCGCCGGAAGTTCCTTGCCTGCCACCCATTTGACGCGATCTCCAGTCATGGTTACCCACACTTCGTTACCCTCGCGCTCTACGATAATCTCGGCCGGATCAACAAAGAAGATCTGGGTCTTGCGAGTAGTCTCAATGGTTTTTAGTTCGGTAATCATCATGTCTTGATCAAACGTGGTGAGCATCGGCTCTGCCACATACTCGCGAGCTTTATTGAACTGGCGGCGCGCTACCGCAGGCTGATATGTCGAGATCAAATTAATATAATTCTGTGCAACCTCTATGAACTCGGCGTCGTTAAGTTCGTCTACACTGTAAGTTCCGGGCAGTGGCCGGGCCGGCACGTTCAGCACGGTCGTGCGTGTCAGTGTCATGAATAACGCGATTCCAACGCAGATAAGCGTGGCGGGGATTTGCAACAGGGCAAGAGAACGCCACAGGATGGCCTGCTCTCGATATCCCTCCCATAGGCGTATAGTATCGCTTTCGCGCTTGCTCTCGAGAATTTTGGTATCCTTTACTATCTCTGTTGCTTTTGCTGCGAGTGCCGGTTTCCCCATAATGTCCTCTACTGTTGATACTGTTCGTCAGCGCCCATGCCCGTCATGATTGAGTCCTCTTCTTCATCAATAATGGGAGAGGGAAAAATCTCCCCCAGACCTAGCTGATTGAAGTGGCATTTCTCATCGAGATTCCTGAGCGGAGCTCCGCTCCAAAGTGGCTGAATGGAAGCGGGTTTGGGAATTCCCGGCGGCGGGAAGCCGCAAGCTACCATCACCATATTTCTGACTCCACGCTCTTCGTCGGGGAATGCCCTTCTGAGCGAGGCAAGACTGGTAGTGGTTATCACCATGACACCCACTAGAAGAGGCATCGACCTTCCCGGATTGTCCACCAGAACCTCAGCGCTGATCAGCATCATCATGAATCCGGCAAGCCACTCAAATAGTTTGGCTCCGGCAAATGTCCAATCTTCGTTCAGTCCTGGAATCTCTTCACCATTATCCACAAGTAGCTCTCCTTGCTAACTACGCGGCCCCTATATCAAGATCCTGGGGCGTTAGTCTTTTGCTTCATTCAAAAGTCTCTTGTCGGCATTAAATTTTATGCCGCTGCGGCTCGCCTTCGGCTGAGGATCCAATACTCGTTCCAGCTCTTTAGCGCGGTCTAACAGCGTTGCTCTCCACCTTTTTGAGTCCATCAAAGCATCGGGATCGGCAATCTTATGGCCACGGTCGAACTCGCGAATTGCTTCTATAAGTAAGGAGCGGGCACGAGCGTAATGGCCGACTGCCGAGGCGAGTTGTTCGCCGGATACGCGCCCCAAGGAGCTTTCGGCGTGGCTGGAAGCTGGAACTATGAGCAGTGCAGCGAAAAGAATGGAAAGGGCTTTCAAGCCACGAACCTCTATCATAACCGTTTGACTCCAATAACATCGTGCCAACATGCAGATCTCGCAATCCGCGACAGTTCACACGCGATAAAAACCGCTCCCAAAGAGAGCTTAAGCACATTAAAACCTTACAACTACGCGCAAGCGGCGTACTTCATTAGTTGTTATGGGTTGAGTTGAGGAAAATGTATCTCATGGCCGCTTTGCAATGCCGCAAGAAGAGCAAAAGGCTCTCTAACCATCTAAATAAACAGGAAAATAATAGCCTTGATAGCCGGTCCTGGTGCGGGGCTACTATGTGCGGCCATTGCGGCCATGGTGCGGGGCTACTATTTTGTTCCCGCGTCGCACCTAAACACTAGTCATTATTACCATTACACCCATACATGTGGAGCAATCACCGCACCATATTATTAAGGTAATCCCGCCTCCTCCCGACAATAATCAAGCGTTCATTTCGTAAGGGGGGGGGCAAGTGAGATTCAGAGATTACATCAAAGCAGTAACGTTCGCCGTTTTCGCCTACCCATTTCTTTTAATTGCCGAAGAACCAGGCACAAGAATAATCGACGGAACGCCGGTAAGTGAACTCCAATACCCTTACGTAGCGAAGCTAAAGTTTAACGGCGAGATTCTGTGCAGTGGAACCCTGGTCGGGTCGAGGCACGTTCTGACAGCCGGCCACTGTTTCTTTGATTCGCGGAATCGCCGCGCTGTTGGCGACACTGATGTAGTGGTGAGATTGGGCGGACAAGAGTTTCAGTCATCCAAGGTTTATATCCACCCCAGCTATCGTCCTCGTAGTGCCGCCTGTGTAGAGGGCGAAACTGACGCCGCAATCGTAGAACTGGTAAGCACGGTCGGCGGCATCAATCCGGTGGCTCTCCTTACTTCTCCGGTTCCTATCGGCGCGACCTTGGTTCTCGCCGGCCACGGAACTCAAGGGGAGGGGTCCAATGGAGAGGATGGTACGGTGCCCGAGGATGGCATTGTAAACCTCGGCTCCACAGTGGTCGAAGGATTTGGAAATCCTCCCGAACAAAATTCTAGCAGCACATATTTTTACTGGACTTTCGATCCCGGAGAGAGCAATACGGCGAGCGGAGATTCCGGCGGACCAGCCTTTCTTACCTCAGGCGATCAGATTTTTCTAGCCGGCATTACGTGTGGCGGTGATGGAAACGCCGAGCATGGAACATATAGCCTGGATACGCGTGTAGATCTCATGGCGGCGTGGATTGGCTCAATCACCGGAGCTACCCCGGGGAATACCGCTCCCGGCTTCGCAGGAGTCACCGCACAAAATGCTACACAAGGAACTCTCTTCTCCTACACGGTCCCGGTTACCGGCAGCCAGCCTCTTACACTCTCAGTGACCGATTTACCTGAAGGTCTGAGTTTCGATGGGGCTACGATTAGCGGCACACCAAGCCAAAGGGGGACATTTAACATCCAACTGTCGGCGTCTAACTCTGCCGGCAGCGCTGCAGCAACCCTCACTTTAATAGTCACAGGCTTTGACCCTTCGCTAAGCATACAAAAGGCGTTATTGCAGTTCGACTTTAAGGGGTCTTCGACCGACTTCTTGGATTTGACGGGGAGAATTTCGGTGGGACCGAAGTTTAGTCCTCGCTCAAAGAAGGTTACTGTGCGTATTGGAAGATTTTCAAAACAATTCAAGCTAGGTCCGGACGGCGAGAGCCGCGCCTCCGGCAAAAGTTATTTCGATCTAGTTGGGCCATTCAAAGGAAAGTTCTTTAGAAAGTCTGAGGTGAAGTACTTTCTCACTCTAGAGCGCGTGCCGTTCTATGATGAGCTGGCGACGCTGGGATTTCCAATGAGCGATCAGGCGGTTGAAGGGCAAGAGGTGCCGCTTCCGGTGACTGTATCAATAGACGGAATCGAGTCCAGCGCCACCGCCATTCTTCGCTTTCGATCCCGGGACGCTCGCTGGTTTGTTCCGAAGTAGGATTAGTTCCTCTCAAGTTACCGGCACAGCGGGTGTCATAACATAATTCTATGCAGTAGCCGTTCGGTTATTGCTAGATCATACGGAAAATAGGATTGATAAGTAATGGTTCGTCTCGATTCGAGGTTCGCCGCCGTAGCGATGATCTTTCTCTTCTCGGGGGCTGCTGGCCTCATATACCAAATAGTTTGGATGCGGAAGTTGGGGCTGGTATTTGGCGTGACTTCCCAAGCAGTATCTGTCGTTCTTGCCGTATTCATGGGGGGACTATCGCTTGGGTCTTGGCTGCTTGGCCGAAAAGTAGACGCGTCTAAAAACCCTTTGCGCTTTTATGCGGCTCTCGAACTGGGAATCGCGTTAACAGGGGCAGTAAGCCTCTATTTGATTGATTACCTAGTGGAAGCATACGTTTTGCTTTCAAAGGAATCGCTGCTTTCCTTCAATTTGCAACTTCCGCTGAGGGTGTTAATAGCGGCACTGGTGCTTGGCGTACCTACTACCTTGATGGGAGGCACACTGCCCGCCGTAGTTCGGGCATTCACCCTTCATGGTCGTGACATCGCGCGCTC
>JAGFJO010000127.1 GCA_024102635.1 Deltaproteobacteria bacterium | reverse complement strand
GAGATAATCCGGTCCTTCCCTCGTGCCACGGCGTCGCCCAACTTCAGTAACGCCACCAAACCAACGGCCCAGAGAAGAAGTCCAAATGTTCCAAAATTCATGTACCCATCCGCCATGATGCCGTTATTGGCTCCTGCCTCAGAGCTTCCGAAGTAGTAGTAGCCGATAAGATGAGGCGTTGGGAGATGGTAGGGATACTCGCCGAATATTGCTCCTAGCCGGGTTCCAGCAAGCATTAGCGGCCTATCCATGAAAAAGTCGTAGTAATGAAACGATATAAGCGCCGGTATCATAAAGATGCGGCGTGAGAAAAGATTTGAGAGCCAGAGATCATCCAGCACGAAGTAAGCCCCTAAAGAGAGCGCAACTACTACGCATAGGACTAGCGAGAGTCTCTCCAGGAAAAAGCGCCCCGATATAAGCCACACCATCAAAAGTGCGGCAGGAATCCTAAATAAAAAGTTCTTCTCACCCGCGCTCATAAAAAAGAAGAGCCCAAAAAGGAGCGCCACCGCAAACACCAGATAGTCAACCGCGCGCCGGCGCGATACGGCTTGAAGGAGGAGCAGCGGCACGAGCACTTTAGCGCACCAAGGCACCAGGTAGTACAGCGCTCCTTCGCCGGATGCGCCAAAAACCTCCCGCTGATCATAGACCCCCTCGAGACCAAGCGAAAAGCTCCAGCCCACTACGGAGCGCACCCAAAACGCCACCGCAATTAACGCAAACAGGGAAGCAATCATGATGAGGTCGCGCGATGTGCGGGTGGCCGGGACCGATATTCTAAACGGTGTACGCACCAGCAAGAACGCGCATACCCAAAAGGCCGTACAGGCATAGAACCACCATCTTGAGGCGTCATTGTGAGCGTAGTAGGTCTGAATCGGGATGTAAGCAAAGAGAAAAAGCAGCTGCGCGCCTAAATAGGAAAAGGAGCGGTGCTTTACCGGCATTAAAAGGGCGAGCAGAAAAAGGACGAAATAACTCTCTCCTACCTTTAAGGGGTTCGAATAGAGCCCCATCCCCTCGCCTGCAAACTCCTCGGAGATTACAAAGCTATAAGAGAGATCAAGAATCGCACGGAAGAGTAAGAGCGAAATGAGCCGGTAGCTAAGAGCAAGAAATCCGCTCTCACTCTGCGTTATAGCTGCGCCTGCCTCGTGCATGACTCCTTCCCCGGAGACAATGCTACCGGGCAGAGGATGCTGTTTTGCGTAGTTCATAGCCAGTTCGCGTCTCGATTAAATCAGCTCCCGGGGGAGGAGATGGTGGAAGGGGCGCTTGCCTTGCAGCGACCTCAACAAGGGTTTTGTCGGCGTTAAGCGATCTTAGCGCAGCCTCTGTTAACCTTAGGGCAGCTCCGCGCGAGAAGAGCGATACTGCAGTAATAGCCAGGAGCTTTAAGTCAAGAAGCACGCTTTGATTCTCGATATACAGAAGCCCAAGCCGGCTTTTCCAAGGACGGACCCTCTGGTTATACTCAAGGTCGGGATCTGGGCTTCCCTCTAATATCTCATCGAGGTCCGAAAAGATTATCGAAGCAAAATCGGTAAGACCCGGCTTCACGGAAAATAGCCGCCGCTCTTCCTCCGTATAAAGGATGGTTCCCCCCTCGACATTTGGGCGGGGGCCAACAAGACTCATATCCCCAATGAGCACGTTCCAGATCTGCGGCAATTCATCCAGTTTGCAGCGCCGAATAAAACTGCCAAGCGGAGTAATGCGCGGGTCGCTCTCAAACGCAGCGTCTCCCCCTAACTCGGAGGCTCCGGGTATCATCGAGCGGATCTTAAACATTCTAAAAGGCCTGCCGCCGGCGCCTATCCTTGTGGAGAGATAGAGAGGCGAGCGGCGGTCTTGCAGCCAGACGGCTAAAAGGAGCGGCGCTGTGATAGGAAGGCTTAAGAGAAAAAGAAGAACGCCTACCGCTAGGTCTATCAGCCGTTTTATTAAGCTATATGCCATTCTTTATCAGCGTTTCTTTTGAGTATGTAGGCAAGAGGTACAATACCATATAAACTTCTCTGCAAACTCCCCTTTTCTACCTTCGTATGAGCACCGATTTCACAGGAGATATCGAGGGGCTCCCTCTCGGAAACGCGCGGGTTCCGCGCCTCTGCTTCGGTTGCGGACCCCTCGGAGGGCACGATTACGGCACCGTGGACATAGAAGAAGTAAAGCGCGCTGTGCGCGAGGCGCTCGATATCGGGCTTCGTTTTTTTGACACCGCCGATATCTACGGCCTCGGACGGTCAGAGATTGAGCTTGCAGATGCCCTTTCAGGAAGAAGACATGAAGCCTTCATCGCTACAAAGTTCGGTGTAAGGAGGGATAGCACCGGAAAAATCCACCGCGACAACTCCTCTGGATGGATAAAAACTGCTCTCTCTGAAAGCCTGAAGCGTCTTAAGACTGATTATGTGGACCTCTATCAACTGCACCACTGGGATGGCGCGACACCGTTAGACGCGATATTTGAGACCCTTTCAGAATTAATGCGGAGCGGCTCCATTAGAAGCTTTGGGGTGTGTAATCTGCCAGGCGAAAAGCTAAATGAGATATTTATTCCAGCAGGTCTGGTCGCCTTTCAAGATGAGTTTAGCCTAGCAAAAAGAGATTGTGAAAATGATATTCGAGAGGTTACCGACCGGCATAATCTAACCTTTCTCTCCTACGGCAGCCTGGGTCAAGGAATTTTAAGCGGCAAGTACGCCCAAGGCGCTACATTCGGAGAGGACGACCGCCGCTCACGTTCCGAGTATGTAAATTTTCACGGGGAGAAACTAAAGGAGAATCTTGCGCTAGTTGAAAGGTTAAATAGTGTCGCGTCGCAGTATCCCGCGAGATCTCCGGCTCAGATTGCCGTGCGCTGGATACTAGACACACTTCCTAAAAGCGCCGCAATTGTTGGAATCAAAACCCGCGCCCAGCTCCGTGAGATAGTAGGAGCATTGGGGTGGAACCTTTCGCCGGAGAGTGCCGGGAAGCTTTCTATCCCGTAACAGTAGGACTGAAATGAACACCTTTCAGCAGAAAATCGGCATTCTGCAGAATTATCTCTTCGCAAGAGCCATTTTAAGCTACTCACCATAAACGCATATATCGCAGTGTGACTTTCGCGCGAAAGCCATAGGGCAATATATGTTTGTAACTCAAGGAAGCGGTCGTCAGCGCGTCGCCTGCCATAGGTACGGCACTTGGCGCCCTCTCGGGGAATTACCTCTCCGGCTGAGATCTCAGTGCTCGCGTCCTTCTTTAAACGAGTTATCCAGGCCATGGAAGTGGTTCTCTCGAGCTCACTCCTATTGGTGCTCAGCATTCGGCGAACTCAGGAGAGGTCGCTGAAGTACCAATAATGAAAGCTGCACCGATGGCAGGCTTTCTTATAGGTGACGGCCAGTCGTTTTTTGAGGCTGGGAATCACAACTTTCACTTGGAGTATTTGTTGGAAAATCCTTTGACTTCTGGTGATAGCCGCGAACGCTTCAAGTGGGATGTGACCGGCCAAAACTGGAGCGTGCCGATTAAGAAGGCCAACTTTTCACTGTTTCTTCCGTCCACCGTTAATCCAAAATCAATTAAAATACGGTCAGCCATGACAAATGGCTATTTGGAAGATGAAGCTCTTGTGTTCTATGGTAAGAGCCCATCGGACAAAACAAGACAGATCTCTCTTTTGGATCCCACAACCCGAAAAATTTCATATACCGCTGATGGGGAGCAGTTGCGAATCGACATTAGCCTTCTAAGCGAGGTTCCTCCGAATCATCGGGTCTATTTAGACATTACTTGGGATAAGCGAGGTTGAAGTATGAAGAGCTTTTACAATCAAGCCCGGGGGCAGGCCGGAGCAGCGTTCATCGAAAAGATGATACTTCTTTCGATAGTGGTGTCGGTAATAGTAGCAATAAATTTTATGGTGAAGGGTGATGGGGTTCCAGACGGCAAGAACGACGGGATCGCTTCAGTATATTGCGGAGCAGCAACCCAACTTGAAGGGGCATACGCGTACAGTACCTTTTACTGGACTAATCCAGCTACCAAAGAACACTGCTGCACCATCAAAATAACAGGTATGTGGGGTGCCAGTACCAAATGCATCAGCTAATTACGGCACCAGAGCGGTGACCTTGTAAGCAGCCTCTGGGTAGGGCGCCCCTAAACCTACAAATGTGCCCGGTCCGAGGGGCGGGTTCCCTGTCCCGTAAAACCAATCTGATGGTCCACTTAACCCTCCACAATTGCCTGCAAATGACATTCCGATCTGCGCTCCATCATCGGGTCCAGGACCTGAAGGTGAAGTAGGCCAGAGAGCGACGAGATGTTCTTGTCCCGGCGTGAGGGCTATTTGAAAGTCTTCAAGGTCTACCTCCACGTAAAAAAGCTCACTGCCGTCGGAGGCGGTACCTACCACATTAGTAGACCAGTTGGAGTTGGCCGGTTGTACTTCTATTCTTTTATTTGGGCTACCGGGTTGTTGGTTTGATAAAAATGGATCTGCTGCAAAACTGGCTGCACTCTCATAGAAGTGAAAATGAAACCTGGTTTCTGACCAGCTTCCGTCGTTCACAGAGCCGAAGGCTCCGTGCTTGGCAATGACTATACCGATTCGTTTCATAATTCCGGTCTCACCGGTAATACTTGCGGCGCCTATGCCGCCTACGGAAGTTTCCCAATGAATAAATAGCGGCTTATTTTGCCAGCATATGTTATCGGTGACTTTATCTTTTAGCGTCACCTCCTGCGGCGCTCCGGCTACACTAAACGCCATCGCTGGAGATAGCTTCTTATTGTTTGCAGCATCAATTGCCTCAGCGCATAGGTGATAATCACCTTCGGAAGGCACGGTAATATCAGCAGTAGTTGTTGTGATGCTGTTCCACTCCGAGATCATATTCGGGCACCCAGAGTCGCTTGTCAGCATTAGGTGGTACTGCTCCGCTCCTGCTGCAGCCGTCCACTCTGCAGTCTGAGAGAGGCCAGAGACGGTGCCGGATGGAGCTGTAATAGTGAAATCTCCCGGCGGGGTGGTGTCGATTACAAACTGAATGCCGTTATTAGTCGCCTGAGTAGTAAGGTTACTTGCGCTTCTTGCGGCTACGCATACATGGAATGAGCCATCAGCGATAGCGGCGGCGTTAACTGAAGTTCCAGTTACATCGTTAAACGATTGAAACGGAGCTGAGCAGTCCGGCGCGTTAGAGAGCTTAACATCATAGGCTGCGGCTCCAGTAGCAGCCGTCCAGCTAAGGGTTGGGGTATTGTCATTAGAAGGCGAGGCGATTTCATCTATCGAGAACGCGCCCGGTCCCTCTGTATCCTTATTCCACTTATATACTGTGGCCTTAGAATACGCCTGAGTATTGTAAGAGAGCGCATTCTTTTTAGATCTTCCGATTAGGCAGAGCTTTACAATGCCGTCAGGAACAGCTGCGATATCAGCCTGAAGTTTGTTAGTAGCGGCTGTCCATGCCGTATAACCAAGAGCGTCCGCGCAATTGGTGTTGGCATCAGCGCCGACTTTAAAGGCGAATTGGGCTCCGGCGCCGTAGACGTAAACCGGTACGTCGATAACGGTGCTGCTGTCTGTTTGATAAGGAGGAGTGGCACTCTCTATTCTATGGGCTGTGAAGTTGTAGCTCGGGGAGTCGATAATAAGTGCACGGATCTCGCAACTGGGAGTTCCCAAGATGCCCATCGTACACGCTGCGATACAGAGCAGAAGAAAAAGGCGCTTTACCATCCGTACCTGCCTTTCCATAGGCCTCTCCTTTTATCAACGAATCCTTTCATTGCAGGGACCGCTAGAATTCCGGGCGGATATTATCAAAAAAGCCATTCTATTCCTAGGTGCTGTGCCTCCATCTAAAGGTGAGCATGGTTCTGGCAAGGTGGCCGCCAAGGATTACTTCAGTTGTCACCCATAAGGTGAAAACGCATATATCGCAGTGTGACTTTCGCGCGAAAGCCATAGGGCAATATATGTTTGTAACTCAAGGAAGCGGCCGTGAGCGCGTCGCCTGCCATAGGTACGGCACTTGGCGCCCTCTCGGGGAATTACCTCTCCGGCTGAGATCTAAGCGCTGACTACTCGAAAGGCGAAACGGGCATCCAGTCGTCCCCCTCATCAAGCGGGAGGTCAGGACTTGGGCTGAACATATCAACGCTCACGCTCCCTGTTGCAACGGCAGCGCCACCGGCAGCAACAGAGATACCGGCCAGCGCGGCGGGCTGAGTGAGTCCGATTGATGAAGCAACAAGCGAGGTGGAGGAGAGCGTTCCGGCTGAAACAGAGGAGGCTGCGGTGGCAGCAGTCACGCCGGATGCCGAAGCGGAGGAAGATGCGGCGGCCGATGCTCCTAGCGATGTGGACCCGCCGGAGACAGCAGCTACAGCGGGCTGCAGAGCGATTACTGCAGCTATCTCAGCCGTGCTCGGCTCAAGACAGAGAATCCAGGAACCGGCCTCAAGATCACTGAATGTGATCTTCCCCGGAGAGCTTTCTATAGCCAGAGAACCCGTGCCGTCTGAGCGGGTAAGCGTAGCCCTGATCTTTTCTTCGGGCTCCCCTTTTATCTCAGCTTCAAAGCTTAACGCCTTCTCATCTCCAAGTGATTTGATGAGCCTTATATTTTGATCACAATCGAGTATTGAGATCTCGCCGCTGGACTGGGCGGACGCAACCGGGGCAGCGGCCGGAGTTGTGGCCAAGAGCAACATGCCTAGCCAACCTACGTGAGGCCAGATGAAGCGTGTCATAAAGAGTTCCCGATAATTGGAACCACCGCATAAGACGTTTAAATTTACCGCTATATAATTTGGATGAGGGTGATACCCCGTTTGCTGCTAAATGCGGGGCTTTTGAAGCTCTAAGAAGGAAAGGAACGGCTTATATGGGCTTTGGGACGCGGGCGTTATGGTGATTGAACCGTCGTTTCAAAATCCTGCATGCGGTGGTCATTTTTTCTTCATGTGACGCTCAAGCCATTCCGCTATCTCAGCTACGCTCTGTAACTTTCCTGCGGCAACTTTCAACATAAAAGATTCTGTTTCGTCAGCGTCTGATTTAAGCGTGTACCCATTCATCAAAAGAAACACTGCCGTAAGGGCGAATGCAACGCGCTTATTTCCATCCACAAAGCAGTGATTCATAGTGAGGCTGTGGAGAAGCGCCGCTGCCTGTTCGGAGAGAGAGTGATAATACCCGGAGCGGGGCCGAGCCAAAGCGCTTTCAAGGAGACCTGCATCGAGAATGCCATGTGATCCGCCGAATCTTTCTATCAAAAGGTTATGCAGATACAGGGCCTCTTCCAGTGTAGGGAACTTGCTAGTTTTCACTTAGCGAGCCGCTTCAAGGCCTCAGCGTGCTGCTCAATCACCTCGTTCACGGCATGCTTAAAAGCAGGCCGGACTCTGATGTTTCGAAGATGCGCCAGCACTGCCTCATCCACTATATCTGCAATTGCGCGTTTGGACTCGGCAGCGTAACCGCGCAATTCACGTATCGCTTCGTCACTTAACTTGGTCGAGAACTTTCGCTTTGCCATTTGGTCAATTATGACCTGACGTGTCATGACATGTCAAGAATATTTATAGGCGTGCTGCCTAAGACTATTAATGAAATATGCAGGGGCAAGAGAGGAATCAGCGCGGAAATGGCGATGAAACTATCGCAAGCCTTGGGAGCTAGTCCTCAATTTTGGCTTAATCTCCAGAACAACTGGGAGCTCAGCCAACTTAGCAAATCCGCCTTGAAGCGCATCGATCCTATCGCAGCGTAAGGACCCGCCGCTGGAACTTACCCCGCCGCCGCTTCCTGATTGGGCGCTTCTGCGGCGTAGTAGGAGTGATAGTAGCGGTTGTAGTAGTAGTACTCGGCGCGGGTAAAGTCGACATCGTTAAGCACTGCGCCAAGCACCCTTGCTCCTACTGCGGTAAGCCTATCCCTTGCATCTATTATGACCTTACGCGGCGTTGCGCCTGCTTTTACGACAAGCATTACCCCATCAACATTCCTTGAGAGCACCACCGAGTCGGTCACGGGAAGAACAGGGGGAGAGTCTATAATTACGTAGTCGTAGAGTTCTGAGGCTTCGCTTATCATTTGGAACATCTGGATAGATCCCAGAAGCTCGGCCGGATTAGGTGGTATGCGGCCCGATACTATTACGCTGACATTCGGCACCACATCCGATACCACACACTCCGATATACAGCACTGCCCTGTTAGGATATCCACTACCCCGCGCTTTTCTGAGCTAAGGTTAAAGTGGCGGTGCACGCTTGGGCGCCTAAGGTCCGCATCAATCAGCAGCACCCGTCCCCCTGAACCGGCAAAACTCGCCGCGAGATTTACTGCGCTGGTTGTCTTACCTTCGGAGGATTGGGCGGATGTTACAAGCAGCGTACGGGGAGGCTCGCCTGCCTGCGAAAGTAATAGCGCGGTTCTAATGGTGCGATAGGCTTCGGCGGCAAGCGAGTGCGGGTGCTGCACAAAGGCCGGAAGCACCGAGGGGAGCATCTCCCCCTCTTTGCCTTGAGGCCCCTCTCCTGCCGGAGGCTCAGGAAGAATCGCCTGTCCCTCGCCGGGCTGCGGCTCAGGAAGCATACTGAACTCAAGGTCAAAGTTCGGAACTACGCCTAGCTTTGCCAGTTCAATCTGCTCCACAAGCTCATCAGGGGTGCGAATCGTGTCATCCAGATACCCCATTAGGAAGGCAAGCCCTACCCCCACTGCCCCACCAAAAATTAAGGCCGCAAAAAGAATCAATTTCTTGCGCGGATAACTTGGGCTAATCGGCACCATTGCGTGGTCAACTAGCCCGACGTTAGAGCTATTGTTCTCGACTGCGACCGAGGTCTCTTTTATCTGAGCAAGAATGTTTTGCAGAAGCTCGCGCGATGCGGTGAGTTCACGGTTCAACACATTGTACTGCACCTGGCTCTTAGAGAGCTCGAAAGCATGGCTTTTCTGCTGCTCTAGCTCCTCACGAAGGCGCGTCTCTTCCTCTTTGGCGGCGAGCGCCTTTGCTTTAAGCCCCTCAACTATCTGCATGCGCTGATTGCGGATGGAGCTTTTTAGCATATCAATCTGCGAGGTAATCTGAACCATTCGCGGATAGCTGTCTGTGAACTTGGCGGAGAGCTGCTCCCTTTCGGCTTCAAGTTTTCCAAGCTCTGCTCGCATCGCCTGCACGGAGGAATCATCCATCCCGGCCGAGTTATTCTTTAGAGCCGCTTCCGCCTGTTTATGCTGATTATCGAACTCAATCGCCTTTGCCACAGCTTGGGTCAAAAGACCGTTAAGCTGCGACATCTTTTGCACGGTTATATTTTCGTCTTTGTTTACCGCGACAATGGAATTTGCCTCGGCATAGTCTGCTATCTCCCTTTCAATCGCCGATACCTTTTCGCGAAGCTCCGCAGCTTGGCCCTGCAGGAACACAAGCCCTCTGGACTGCTGCTCTATCCGTTTTGCCCTTACCCAGTCGATATACTCAAGGGCGTGCTTGTTGGCGATATAGGCGGCAAGTTCCGGGGACTCCAAGGTCGCATTAACAGTAACCAAAGTTGTTCGACGTATAGGGGAGACACTCACAAGCGAGAGATAGTCCTCTATCTCTTTCATTGTCGAGTGATATGCGTGATTAAGTCCCCCTAGGGCAGCAGCACCGTGTTGTTCTTGCGTGGAGCCAAAGAGCCGAGAAAAAAGCCCCTTCCTTTTAAATCGCTCTTTTATGTACTCCTTTATCTTGTGGTCTCGCAGCACCTGGTCGGCCAGGGAGAAACTTCTTATCTCCTGTATCTGGGTATCAAAGTAACTGGCGTCGCGCGAGTTATACTGCAGCATATCTTCAATCTTGGTGCTTGCCAGCGCCGGTTGATAAGAGCTGATACTGAGTTTTGCGCTTGCGGTGTAGCGCGGCGGGGTAGTGAAGATATAAATGAGCGCCACCACCAGGCTCAGCGCAGAGCACCCTGCTATGACGGTTCTGTATTTTACTATCGTTCGCCAGTACTGCCGGAGCTGAAGTTCGTTGTCCTGCCCGGGGAGATCGTAATATGCCGTCCGCGCGTAGGAAGAGCGTATGTGAGCGACTTTGGTGTTCGATTGAACCGGAAGGTTCCCCGCCATTAAGATACTGCCGTTAAAGGTCCGCCATTAACATCGATAAAGTAGCCGGCCGCAGAGTGGGCCAGCTGGCCTGCCTCCTCATGAAGATTTCGGCGAGGATGCAGGCGGCAGAAGCCAAAAGAACGATAACACACCGGGGAGTAGCCGAATAGATAGTTTAAACGGGCCTTATTGCGCCAGATTTACGCTCCCGCCCACTCCGAAATTTATAAGCTTTGTAATCCCCTCGAAGGTGTCTTGCCGCAATCTCCGGCCCGAGTGTGAGGGCACTCTTACGATATCCCCCGTCTTGAGCTTAACGTCCGACGCCTCCCCTGAAGATATCTTCTCAAGGCTTACAATAAGCCGTGCGCGTTCATCGGCCCCAACTGACCTAATGACCTCCACCTCATCAATTTTCGCTGCATAGGTGATTCCTCCGGCGGCAGCCAGGGCGCTGAGAAGTGACATCCTTCTTCCAAGCTCGTAAGAGCCGGATTTCTCAACCTCGCCCTCGACCATTATCTTTCCGGCCTCAGGAACAATTACCATATCCCCGCCCCTTACCGGGACCTCAATCGGTATCCCGCCCGAGGTTCCCATGATTTCATCCAGGTAGATCTCGATCCCCGAATTGTCGGCGGGATTTTTGCCGGCAGCCACTAGTGATAGCCGGGCTCTCGACCCTTCGCTGCCGCCTTTTTTGCTTAGCTCTACCGGAACGAAGTTCATTACATTGCCCGAGTGCTCTGTCAGTCCTCCTGCTTCGCCGATTAGCTCAAGCAGATTGTTCACCCCTTTTTTAAGGGGATAGGCGCCGGGATTTCTGACCGCGCCGATAACAGCGACCTTCTGGCTCCCGAAATCCGACACATACACCGAGACCTGGGGCCGTTTGACATAGGCGCTCAGTTTCTCGGTTATACTCTCCTGAAGCTCCATATCTGTAAGCCCCTGAGCCTTTACAGCCCCTATCAGCGGCAGTGACAAAAATCCCGATTCTCGCACATTGACCGCAACGTTTAATTCCGGTACGTCAAAAACATTAACCTCTATCTTGTCACCCGCGCCTATGCGGTATATTTCGGCCTGGGAACTATCCGCGATTCTCGCCTCTACCAGTTCCAAAAGCCTCGCCCTATCCTCCTCTTCTGGTTTATAAAAGAGGGTGCGCGACTCCTCTACTGTCGGCATCACGATTCCTTTACTTGCCGCTTCTGATACGACCTCGGAGTGTGGCTTTATTACCGCTTTCGACGAGCAGGAAGAGAGCGCCGCCGAGATGACGGCTAAAAAAAGGAGTGTGCTAATGATTCGGGTACAAAACGAGGAGTACGTCATATCTAAAATACTAGAACACCAAAAACTCACTTACAATTGATTTTAGGCCCAGCCTTACCTCCAGACCATGTTTACAAGCGAGAGATTAGAGTCACAGTTAACCTCTAAACTTCTGCGGGCAAGGTAGCTATCGCCAAGGCAATTTCCGCTTTTCAAGGTGGGGTCCTGCGAACCCTTATCGAGAACAGCGTGATCGGTGGTGAAGAAAAGAGCTATGCGGCCAGCTCGTAGGGCGGATAGGCCGTTTTCAGGGTCCTCGAACCCGCGAAGTTCGGCGGCAGTGAGATTTCCTCTCCCCGGCGCGCTCCGCACAAGTTCAATCGCTCTCCCAGGCCTTATGCCGGTGAGCTTATAGCTTCCTGAGCAAACCAAATTAGCTCCCGTGCCGAAAGAATCGCCGAATATCTCGGCGGCTTGCTTTTGATAAATAGGGCAAGCAGCCAAAAGTTCAGGGAAGTTATTAAGGTGTTTTCCCCCGGGCCGCCCAATATGAAGGTCGACCCACTTCTCACCCGGCGGATGGCTGCCGGGGGGTGAAATCTCGATTTTAGAGACCATTCTTAGTGTGCCGGTGTCTTTACATCTCCTAAGCGACCAGGCGAGATCGGCGGCTGTAATCTCGGCGCCGGAGGTGAACTTAGCTCCCTCCTTTAGGCGCACCGACCAAAAGGTGCCCTCCCCTTTGGCGTTCATACTGTCGCTTAAGTTTAGCTGATAGGATACTCCTGCGGCAGGACCGCCCTTGGTTCTCTGGGTCAAGGTTTCACAAAGAGAGTCTCTTGCGACTGTAGCGAGTGGGTGGCTGCCGTCCGCGATATTAAAGCTCTCTGGAATTTCGGGCCCTCCTATTACGAGGTCTTCAGCAAATGAGCGGGGTGCTGCTGCCGAAAAGAACAGCGCAATTACAGCCAGCGAGAAGCCGCAACTTACCATTTTTGCGTTACCCTGCATCCTTTACCCCATAAGCAGAAACTAGTTCATCTATGTTGTTGTAGAAACTTAGCTCCTTTGATGCACCGATATAATTTAACTTCCAGTAACGCTTGCGCCCAGAGGCGATAGGAATAACTATCCTTGTATGATTTACACGCGCGTCATCAATCCTCTCGCTTCTTGCTACCACCTCCTTCCACTCGTAGTTGTCGTCACTTGAATACAATTGGAGCGACCCCTCTGTAAGCCCCCGCACAGTGGAGGCACTTCTAAGCTCGATTGCATGAAGAGTCTGCCCGGGCGCCATGAAAAACCCAACCGATGCGTTATAAGCATCAAGATATAATCTTCCCGCGGGTTGCCACTCGCTTAACATTCCCCGCACCGGCCTGTAGTCCCGTGCCAGATAGGCCGGGACAATTGATAGCTTTTTGAGAAGCG
Organism: Deltaproteobacteria bacterium; assembly: GCA_024102635.1. Taxonomy (GTDB): domain Bacteria; phylum Bdellovibrionota_C; class UBA2361; order UBA2361; family JAGFJO01; genus JAGFJO01. The sequence continues at coordinate 2,376 of JAGFJO010000127.1, read as the reverse complement.
CGCGCTGCGAAAGGTAGCTGCCTAAGGGGCTCTCGCCCAAAATCTCTCCTTGAAGCCTATCGCTTTTTATCCGGATACCCTCGGAGGAAGCCGAACTTTCAAGGGATAGAAGATGCCCGAGAAAGACATCTTTAGAGATAACTCCTGAGCGTAACTCCTCCTCGGCGTGCTCGATGGCAGCTCTCTGTAAACTTTCGAAGTGGGTTGACCATGCGCCATAGTAGTCCGGGAAATGCTCTTTAAAAAGTTGCGACCAAGAAGCGGCCTGGGGAAATCGCGGAGGGACTAGAATTTCTAGGTCCTCCCCACTACGAACCTCCCCTGCCATTATCATGCGCCTTCCGGCGGTAAGCGAGGGAGCCAGCATCAGCACGCGGCTGAAGATCTTCAAGGCCTCTTCCCGCCTTCCTCTCCATAGCTCAAGGAGGGCTGCCGAGTATAAAACGTCGGGATCGTTTGGAGCGGTAGTGAGCGCAAGTTCGAGCACCTTCTCTTCGGTCTCACGGCTTGCGGCGCGCGGAGTATCTTTTAGAAGCTGGTTGATGTCGAGCCAATTTATAAGATATCTGGCGCTATAGGGCTTTATTGCGAGAGCTGCCGTTAAGTTATCGAGCGCCCCGCTTGAAAGGGCGCGCTTTACGTTTTCCGAGGTAGCTCCGGCGGCGTATTCTCTTAGAAACTGAACGTACTTCTCTCTGCTTTGAAGCAGCGCAAACGGAGCCTTGGCGGCGGTGCTAAGCGCTGCGGCTACCTCGGCATCTTGAACCACGGTTGAATCGGTGCGGTTTAGCTCGAGCAGCATTTCGGCTTTTCCAAGAAGCACACTCGCCCTAAGCCGCATAAGCGCGCTTCCGGCGAAGAATAGAAATAGGAATGCCGCTACTGATCTAAAAAACATGGGTTAGGCACTACGATTAGGGAAGATTCTCTCTTGGCGGAGAATTTCTATATCCCGCACCATGTTAGCAGGATAAGGGTGGAGGTAACCACATAATTTATCAACCTCGGACCGTGGTTGAGTACAGGCGCGACCAGCCACTGTGAAGTAAGAACCTAGAAAACCCGCTGGGTCGATGGATGAAAGCCAGAAGTCGATTTATCTAGCCGCTTCAACCTCTTCCTCTTCTCTCTCGACAACTCGCAGCTCCTGATAAATGCTCGCTCTCCACCCAATTTCCCTCCCCCGTGAAGGATATGCGAGGCGATCTTGGTCCGCTTGCGAAGAGTTTTTGGAGGGGAGGAAAAGTCATGTCCTTCCAGTCCTCCTATTGGCGGGGATGTCGGCGCCTGTTCAGGTTCCCGTCGTTCGCGCTTCTTCATAAATTCGAGCAGGGGGCTCACGAAGGTCCCACACGATCCCAAGCACCGCTAGCGCTTTAAGAATATAGTGCGTGATATCGATCTCCCACCAATAAAAGCCCTGCCGTTCGGAGCCCGGATAGCGGTGATGATTATTGTGCCAGCCCTCGCCCAAGGTGATTAATGCCAAAAAGAGGCTGTTACGGCTCTCGTCGCCGGTTTCGAATCTTTTCCGCCCGATGATATGGGCCAAAGAATTGATGGCGAAAGTGCAGTGATAAAGAATCACGGTGCTGACCAGGGCGCCCCATACCATCATCTGCAGTCCGCTGGTATGCAATGCGGGGAAAACCGCATTGAGAAGCAATCCGAGAAGAAATGTGCCTCCCAATAGTAGCAGCGGCGGAACGTAATGGTACCTCTCTAACCAGCGGAGTTCGGGATATATCGAAAGATCCTTAACGACTTTGAGGTCGCTGCGATCCTCCGGCGACAGCACCCATCCGGCGTGCGCCCACCAAACCCCTCTTATGCCGGGGGAATGGATATCTTCTTCGGTGTCGGAATGGCGGTGGTGATGGCGGTGGTTTGCCGCCCACCAAAGCGGACCCCTTTGCACCGAGGCAGCCCCTATGAATCCAAGTATAAACTGAAAAACGCGGCTCGTTTCGTACGACCGGTGTGAAAACAGCCTGTGGTATCCCGCGGTGATGGCAAACATGCGAATCAGGTAAAACGCCAGGCAAAACAGCACCGCCACAGTCGATACTCCCGACCAGATGGCCAGTAAACATCCAAGGTGAATTAGAATAAAAACTAACTTGTTCATCAACTCATCCTCGGCGGCTGACCGCAGCAGCGGTCAGCCTCTCGCCGATATTCTCTAGTAACGGTTCCCGCCGGATAGCTTGAGCTATTTCAGCGGCACCAATACCAGGAACTGCGTCTCCCTGAAAGATCGGGCTCCCGGTTCTATTTGATGATCTCTTTAATCTTCGCGCCGATCACGGCAGGCGATTTCACGACATGCATTCCGGCTTCTTCCATCGCTTGGAACTTGGCCTCTGCTGTGCCGGA
>JAGFJO010000114.1 GCA_024102635.1 Deltaproteobacteria bacterium | reverse complement strand
TCAGCAAGGCTGTAACCGGCTCTCCACACTTTCGCAGGTAGCCAGGATTCAAGAGGCCCTTAAGGCGCTCCTTTATCTCCAACTCCGGATTACCGCTTCCCCACCCTGATAGATTGAAGAATTTTGCAAGTGCAGACCCGGTGGCCCAAGAAAAAGCCTCATCAAGAATCGCAAGCGGCCTAACACCGCGCTCGGAGAGAACTCCGTCTACGGTGTAGTCACATACCACCGCATCCGGACGCTCGGATGCCATAGCGTCATGCACGGAGCATTTTAGCAATTCACCGTCTAATTCAGCTGGAAGTGCCAGCCAAGACACTTTGTAGCCGCGGTGAAGCAGCGCTATCGAGGAATGCATCGATGCTTCGCCATATAGGCCGTTATCACGGCATATTATCAGCAGCTTCGGCTGCTCTATACGGGTACCTATTGTCTGGTTGCTAAGTTCAGGCGCCCGATCGTCTCTCGATGTATGAATCATCTCTACCTCGAGCGATACACCTTCTCAAAATTTCCTGCAACCATACGGTTGGCGCCTCTCGCAATCATCTATTATTTTACCGCAATGAAATGTCGCCGAATATCCGATCCGAATGCGGCACCGGCGCACCGTGAATAAAGGCCGTTTCGGAGCTTACTCTGCTGCCCTTGAAAAAGGCAATCGCTCCTAGGTCCAACGAACGCACTGCCGAAAGGTCTACGGGGCGATAGATCGCTCTGCTTGCGTCCGCAGAACTCCAGTCAACGTTCTCCCTTAAGGTCCACTTCGTCGTAAGACCGGCCAGAGTCGTTATCGCATGGTAGGCAGTATTGTCGGTATGCAGGACAACTTCGGCGGAATCACGCCTCGGCAACTGCTTACTTATACCTATCTCGCAATGGTCCATGACCAGGCCGGCGCTAAAGGCGGCACGCACAGCGGATGCAAATGATTGGGCACAGTTGTCGGCCGCCTCCTGGCTGAACGACCACTTGCGGCTAAAATGCTTGCTGATCGCTCTTTCAACTTTTGATTCAATTGAGGAAGAGGAAGAGATTCTCCCGCTTTCAAACGGAGGAAGATCTGTGAAAGAATGTGCGGCCTCCACGAACTCGGCCAATGTTTTTGCCGAGAACGGACATGCCACACTGACACAAGACAGATTTCCTTCCCGACTAAGTTCCACTACATCGTCAAACCCAGCTCCTATGAGAATATGCTCTTGTGGAAGCTGCGTTGAAGAGTTGAGTGGCTGAACGTGCGCTTTTACTGCCTGGTACAACATCAGAGTTATTATAGAGAAATTTTACTGCTAGTCTACACGCCCCAGGCTCCCCGAGCCGTCCTATTTCCCGGGAGACGGGTGCTATCAAATGATTATAAGCTCAGCAATGAGCCCCAAATGGTCGGAATATGAAACTGACTCCCTGCGTGAGGCAGACGGCAGCAGCCCTATTCTCTGAAGAGCTGACGCCAACTGGTTTGAAACCATTACATAATCGATACGTTGGGTAGGACGATCGGACTCGAAAGTGAATCCGTTTTGACCCGGCTTCAAATGTGCCCAAGAATCAATCCACCCGTTGCGCAGAAGTAATTCGATACCGCTGCTCTCAGGAGATGCATTGAAATCTCCAACAACAATGGACGGATCTTCGAAGCGGGAGAAAAACTGCAATGCCTGCTCCAAGTTCCGTTTATTTTGTTCCGCTCCCCAGGAGAAGTGGCAGTTAAATAGTTGCAGCTTGGTGGATCCCAATTGAAAGGCTGCGCGGAGAATGACTCTCTGACTGGGATCTTCGTCTCTTGAGGAGGTATCAAGGCGCAGCCTTTCTATCTGTAACGGTCTGAGCTTAGACAACAGAGCTACTCCGAGCTGCCTTTCCCCCGCAATAACAGTAGCAGCTTCAAAGGTTACAGAGCTGTACACCATAAGCTCATCGGCAAGCTGATGCGCCTGGTCTCTCCCTGAGAACCGTCGCGTGTCGCTGCTTACTGCTTGCAATGCAACTAATTGAGGGTCCTCTCTCTCTATAATCTCCCTCAGGAATTTGCGCCTTACGCTCCAAGGTCCGAATTTTTCGCCGTAGCCGTTGATGTTAATGGTGATCAGCTTTAGTTTCATGTAAAAACTCGCTATTAAGACCCGCGCCATTTTGATTAGCATGATGCAGCAACCGAGCATCGGCATGAGCGCGCCGGAACAACGTCACAGCCTTCAGGGCCCCGGCCAACTTAGTAGGTGATTATTATTCGTTTAGGAGTGCTCGAAGCTATGACAGAGATCAGTAATGCGAGTGAAGCCCGCCTAGAAGACAGAAGCTCTCCTGGGCAATGACCTTATAAATCCTCTTTCTGCCGGTCGATGCGTTTATTGCTTCGGGAAACTTCCACTCTCTACAGCACCTCAGGCACGGGATCCGCGTCATCAGGCGCGTGAATCATAGTGCTGCGCGGACGTGTCAGGTAGGCGCGGCAGGCTTCGGCCAAACTGGCATTCCAGCGGTGCTTAGCGCCCTGCGCAATTCGGCGCAAAAATCGAGCAGTTCTACTTCATCAGCCAAAGCAATGTAAGAGCCTGACATGGGATTACCGGCGCGCGGCAGGACGGGCATCCTGACTCAGCACGTAAGCAGCAGTCCCGCGCCGAGTGCGAATTCGAAGCCACTTTCCGAGGTCGGCTTCGACTTGAATTTCATCCCCTTCGTAAAGGTCGGCCGGACTGTAAGCATAATAGGATGGGTCTTCCATCACCTTGGTTTTGGCGATAACGACATAACGGCGCGGAGCGCCAAAGGAATCGTCGCGGGAATCTGCACGGCTGTTCGCAGCCATCCCCGAGCGGGGCTTCTGTCTAAATGGTGGAAATTCAATGGTGGGAATGTCATTTTCGCTATCATCGTCCGGTTCAAAACGGGGAAATTCCGGCGCAATAACCGGAGAGGAGGTATTCACTACTTCTTTGCCCGAACCGCTCTGACTCGGCGCCCTTTGCGGTAGCGTTCCCCGCTGAGAAACTTCCTGTCCGGACGAAGCAGCCGCAGCCGAATCCATGCTAGGTTGGGCGGGAGCCCGACGGTCGGATGTAATCGCAGAGTTCATCACTGGCTGCACAACTTCGGCAGGATCAGAGCCCTTAATCTTATTAAAATCGTAGTAAACTGCATCAAGATGAGTTAATCCTCCCAACAGCTCGGGAAAAGGAGCCGAGACCACAGGAAGGAGAGCAGCGTTCTCGATCTCAAGCGAGGGAGTAAGCTGCACTTCTGACGACGAGACCCCCTCAAAAAATGAGCTTCCCAGCCCGATCGCCAAATAAGCTCCATATATGATTAGAGCAAGCGCACTTAGGCCGATAAAAATCTCCCGTGTTTTGCTTCGCAAATAACTTGATTCGTCGCTATTCTCGGAAACTGCACGGGGGGGACCCTCATCCTTGGGCAAATGTGAGCCTGAGCCGTTCAGCATGAATTCGATACCCACACGCTTCAGGCTCTGCTTATGGGCATCGCTAAGGGTCCCGCTCTCCGTTTCAGCTAGCGAGATCTGCTCCTTTACGATTTTCTTCAGTTCATCGCGGCAAGAACCGTCGATTCTAAAGGATCGTTCGGCGAAAAGAAGCGCAAGCTCGTAATCCTTCTCTCTTTGAAGCTTGAATGCAAACTCCTTTAGCAAAACTGCTGCCATCCCTGCCAACTTGCCCTTTCGAGGGCTGGTGGCCCAACTATCTCTCGCATCAAGCAGCGCTGCCGAAGCGCTTTCGAGCGAGCCGGCCAGAATACTCACAGGGATCTTGCTCTCGGCATGCTGGCTTTTAACCCACCAGAGTTTTGATTCGTAGTCCGACTCGCCGGTCTTTGCCATCTGCTTCTCGCATTGCGAAGCCAGCTCAGCCCACCGCTTGCTTTTAGAAAGTTCTTCATAATCGGGCAGGTGAGCATCAGGGTCGGAAGCCTCCTCGGTCTCACTGACAGGCTGAAGCTCAGACTCGAACGCAAGCTGCGCAGAATGCTTCAATACTTCGGCTACGCCTCTGGTATCACGCACTTCATCCTCGCCTTCGACTGATATGGACTTAGAAGCGTTGTCGATCAAAGTTGAGAGGCCGAGATCGAGAGAAATTCGCTTCTGATGATCCGTGGAGTTTTCGCCTTTCTCGCTCATGTATCAGGCAAGATAATATATTACGTTTCTAAATAGTTATGCGCCGCAACGACTTCACGTTGCTATTTATATCGGCATGCCGATGATATAGCCCGAGCAGATGACCGGCAATGTCGCTAAATACCTAAAACGATTATTTAAAAATTAATCTGCCTGCAACTACTCATCATTAAGTCTTAGTTTGAATTTTTTGAGTTCATACCTGAGCGGCCCTTCGTCCGAGATAAGCAGCGCACTGCACGGGTTGACCACTCATAACACTTTTGATGAATACAAAAGTGCGATGAGAGATCCGGAACGATTTAAGGCAGTCAAGATTGAACTCGCCTCTAATGCGGTTGTCGTTGTCCGAGAACCGGAGCCGAAGAACGTGCTGGTTCCGGCCCCGGGATATCATTACCGTATCAGAGTGGCTGATGAGCCGAAACGACGAGGCTTCGCCGATCTGACTTTTCATTCTGCCGCCGAGTTCCAAGAGAGAAGGGTGCTATACCAGGATCTCAAAAGTCACGGCATCAGGGAGCGAGATTTAGTTGCAGATATTGTTAACTTCTACCCTCACGGACGGCGTACGGAGGGAATGGAAAGTGAACTTTTTAGAAAGGGGGTAGGAGGCGCACTTTTTGATCTCATGCTTGATGACTGTAAGCAACACGGGGTAAGTGCAATCATTGCCTATACTACCACCGACGAAATTCGTTGCTTTCTTCAAAAGCGTAGCTTTGTTCCGCTTGAGGCTAGTCAGAAGACGCATCGTCTCTTGATGAATCGTTCTAGCCAGCAGCCGTTGGCTGCTGAGCTGCTATTCTCAGCCGACGGAGATACGCGGGATTCTTAAAAAAGCCAACACTGCTCCAGGAATATCCTGGTACAGGTACGCTTCGAATTGATATAGTGCAATTCGGCTTCCAACCTGACGAAATAAAATGATGCTCAAAAACAGGTATGTATTTCTAGCGCTTAGTATCGCCGCTTCCGGTTGCGTCACGACCACGATTGACGTTCGCCCTCTTCACCCGAAAGTCCAAGAGGTGCTCGAGTATAATGAGCTTCGCCCTATCGCTCTCGTGGTTCGAAATGAAGCGGACCGCACCCTGGGTCATCAATATCTCTTCCTTGCTCTGCCGCTCGGTACCGTTACCCACAGCGACGTAAGTGTAGCGTTACAGAATGCTTTAGTAACAGAGCTCTCGTTGTCAGGTTTCCGGCCTCTGCCTCCTGGTCCTGCGCGGCTCACACTAGAAGTGGCGCTTCGTCAAATGCAGCTCTCGGCGTATGATCTTCTTGTCGTGAGGCGGCTGTATAGCGAGGTGATATTATCCGCTGTAGTAAGAGATGCAAACGGCGCCGTGCTTCGCAGCGCATCTGCTGTATCAAAAGACTCCCAATATCGCCCTTTCGGTTTTAAAAAGGAGCTGTCGAGCCTGTTTGATAAAGTACTCCGGGAAGGTGTATCTAATCTAATAAGAGAAGCCGGTCTTAAGCCATGAAAGGAACTAAGCAGTATAAATTAAGACTTATCGTCTCAGCCGCCCGTGCGCGCATAAGGCGTGCGTTTGTGGCGGCCCTGGCGCGCTACTTTTATATTGTGCCGGTGCCGGCCAGCTTCGACGTCATCTGCGAAGAAAGCCGGGATTACACGGTCGTCACCGAGAGCCGATCGTTAATTGTAGAAGCTCTCTTATACTCGTTTGCCAAACGCTCCAGACTACGAGATGTGATTCACTTGGGGGCCAATAGCCTTCAGGTACGGGCTCCGGAAACTGTTTATTGGGTGGCCAATTTTGAACAGGAAGCCTTGCAGGCGATCGTCTCAGCTTTTCCAACGCAGAAATTCGTAACGCTCAATATATTCAGCGGCCGGGGACCCTACAGAAACAATCCGACTTACACGCTCGGCTTCTGGGATCTTTTCGGCATTTTGATCATGGGGCGGTTCCTAATTATCTTCTTTGGCACTCCGATTGAAGCATCTCCGACACTGACGTCGATTCACTCCTCTCTAATCAGGCATCTGCGGGTGGATTTCTATAAAAATCTCAAACTGGTTCGAGGTTCTCCGTTCCATTCAATTGAAACGCAAGCAAAGCTCGTGATGGGAGGCCAGGAATTTATCTCCGAACTAGAGCAGGTGGCGGAGAAGACTCGCACTCCGCTTCCAACGTTGGCCCGCCGAGCTGAGAAGGCATTCTACGACGTAGCGGCTAACCCCCGCCGGCCGATGTATAGGCTCGTAGCCTTCATTGCACGCATTATCATTAGGAGGCTTTTCTCTGCTGTACGCACGGTGGGGCTGGAAAGACTGGTGGCCGCAGTCAAAGAATCCACCGTTGTAATAGTTCCAATGCACCGCAGTCATTTGGACTATATTCTTGTCGGCTCGAAATTATATGAGTCGAATCTCAATCCGCCGCTGGTGGCGGCTGGTATTAATCTGAGCTTCTGGCCCGTAGGATTTATCATTCGCAGCGTCGGCGGATACTTTGTAAAGCGAAATGTACGTAACGACAGACTGCATGCGTTGGTGCTTAAGCGCTATGTCACTTACCTTGTGAAGCGCGGACATCTTCAGGAGTTTTTCATAGAGGGAGGGCGGAGCCGGAGCGGCAAGATGCGCTCTCCTAAAATCGGGCTGCTTAGCATATTCATCGAAGCATACTTAAAGGGCTATAAGAAGGACATTCTCTTCGTTCCTGTTTCGATCACCTATGACAACGTGGTAGAAGATGCGGTTTTCGGTCAGGAGAACACAGGACAGTCTAAAGAGAAGGAAAATCTTTTCGCTTTAATTAAGGCGCGCAAGATCTTCCGCCAGCAGCACGGCGAGGTAATTATTAATTTCGGTGACGCAGTTTCTCTGCGGGAATTCCTGGACAAACGCCCGGCCTCCCGTTCCTCTAGGCGCGACTCTCGCGGCAGTGTAACTGAGCTGGCTTACAAAATTACCGTGGCGATCCGCGAGCAAACTAACCCTAGCCTTACAAGCTTGGCGCATACCGCACTGCTAATGGCGCCGCGCTATGGGCTCACAAGGGCTACGCTTATAGAGGCGATTAAGAATCTGTCGCGTTTGCTTAACGAGATTCGACCGGCACACCCTCAAATGGGAGAGCACACCGCATCTCTTGACCTGTTTCTCTCGGGAAAGGAGGGAATTCTGAATGACATCGGCCGCGGCGGTTCCATTAAGATCTATCCGTGTGCGGGGAGCGACGTATTCGTAATCCCCGGCGAGCGGCGCTTCATTGCGGATTTCTACAAAAACTCCACAATTCATTTATTCCTTGAAACGGGACTTCTTTCAATTCTCGATCTACTCAAGCGCAGTCCGCGATGGGAGGATATCAAGCCATTCTACAGCCTCTTGCGCCACGATTTTCTCTTAGGCGAAGAGGACGTGTTCAAAAGCGGGATATACCGCACAATCGAACTTCTCAGCTCAGCCGGTATTCTAAAAGCTTCAAACGAGCGGATAGAATTCAGCGACCGCTCGTTCGGAATATTCATCCCTACCCTTCTCTTTCCCACTCTGCAGAGCCTCGCCTGGTGCCTTCGGCAACTTTCTCAAGAAGCGCAAAAGTGGGCTGCTCGCCCGACGGATGGGGGCGAAGGTCCGGCGATTATCGATTATGATGAGATTCTTGCTACCATGCAAGGCGAGTTCCGTGCGGCCGTGTATGCGGGCCAAATGCATAGCACTGAGGCCTCATCTCTCGCATCGCTGACAGCCGCGCTCGATTCGCTGGCGGGACTTGGAATTATCTCTATTACCGAAAGACTGCCGCGCAAGAAAAAGATTATCTTACAAAAGCCTGCGGCGCCCGAGCTGGAACAACTTAAAGCTGCTCTTCAAGCCCTCACCCGCTGGCATCTGAGTCCGGCCCTCCTGCCGCCTGAAAATTTTGCGGGCTGACGATGATCAAGGACGATCTGGATAGCGGAATCCCCGAAAGAGTCGTGCTCAAGGTTGCAGTGTTGTCTGAGGGCGCATTGTTGCTTCTTTCCCTGCTGTGGAACTGGTGGCGTCCGGCGGACCTGTATTTGGTCTTCGATGGAGATGCCGTTTACAAAGGTCTTCGAGCCACCGGTCCTCTTATCGCATTCAACTTCGGCGTGTTCGGGGTACTGGCAAACCTTAAGGACAAGTACAGAATCTACCGTGAGTTTCGAGACAAGATAGTCTATCCGCTCTGCCGTAACTTAAGCGTAGCCGGAGCTTTGATCCTAGCAGTGTGCTCGGGAACGGCCGAGGAGATCCTTTTTAGGGGAGTTATGTATTATGAAGCGCGTTCCTTATTGGAGGCGCCGCTTGCAGCCGTGCTGGTTAGCCTGCTATTCGCTTATGTGCATTTCATAGGAGTTCTGCGGCGCTACTTTGCCGTTTTCGTATTCTACTGCCTCTTCGGGCTCTACTTTGCTTACCTGGTGGAGTGGACCGGAAATCTGGCGGTGCCCATAATAGCTCACGGGCTCTACAACTTCCTCGCAATCTTAATGATCAAGTATTTTGTCAAACCCCCCGCCTAACGGCGCCGGCCTATTACCTTCAGGGGCGCGACAGCGCGGCTTTCCCGGCTGTGCTGGCTAAAAAGACGGTGGTAGAGAGCAGTACGATCGTCGCCCCCGGCGGACAATCAAAGTAGTAAGCTAGAATTAAGCCGAGTTCAGTCTGCAACACGCCGAGCAGCACAGAAAGAGCAACTACTCGATTGAAGCTGCGAGAGAGCTGCAGCGCAGTAGCGGCCGGAGTAACGATGAGCGCTGAGACAAGCACGATGCCCACAAGTTTAATTGATGCTATTACCGCAATGCTTACCAGCACCAGCAGCATGTAGCTAATGAAGCGCGCCGGCACACCTGATAGCTGGGCAAGCTCTTCATCAAAAATGACCGCTATCAGCTCCTTGTAGAATAGGTACACAACACCCGCTACGACCGCTGTTAGCACCAGCGAGTAAAGAAGCTCTTCATATGATATGGTCAATATACTCCCAAATAGATAAGAGAGAAGATCTACGCTGCGGCTTTCGGCAAAACTAAGCAGAAATATTCCGAGCGCCATTGTCGCCGCAAAAAATATTCCTATTGCGGTATCTTCCCTCACCTTTCCCACCCTGCTGACGGCTCCGAGCAGGACCGCTATCAGCGAACAGAAAATCAAGCTTGCAAGTAGCGGCGGCACTCCGGCCAGTAGTCCAATGGCTACTCCCGCCAACGCCGAGTGCGATATCCCTGCTCCGATAAAGGCAAGCCCTCTCAGCACGACGAAAACACCGATCAGTGAACAAGCCGTTCCAACCAGAGCTCCTGCCAGAAACGCACGCTGCATAAATTCAAACTCAAAAATCTCCATTCTTGCGCCTCAATCCTTAATCAGTCGTGCTTATGAACGTGAAAGTGAGGAGTATGACAATGGGAGAAAACTCCGATTCCTTCGCCATACATACATGCCAGCGCCTGATCTGTGAGCGCTTCGTCCGGCTTTCCATGCGACACCAGCTTTTTGTTAAGGCAGACGACCGAATCGACCTGCTTTGATACAATGCTCACATCATGAGTGACGAAGATTACTGTCTTACTCTGCTTGAGCCTCACCAATAGGTCGTAGAGGCTCTCCCTTGCACCGACATCTACTCCCGATGTCGCTTCATCAAGAATTAGAACCCGCGGCTCGCCTGCCAAAGCCCGTGCTATGAACACCCGCTGCCTCTGCCCCCCGGAAAGGTCTGAAAGGTGGCTGCGCTCAAGAGATTCCAACCCGACCTGCTCAAGAGCGTGCTTTGCGGCCTCCAGATCGGCCTTCTTCGGGCGTTTAAAAAGCCCCAGCTTGCCGTAGCGGCCCATCAGCACGGACTCCAGTACGGTGATGGGAAAATCGCTGCGGGCAAACACCCCTTGCGGCACATACCCGATTAAGCTGCGCGCCCGCACAGGGCGCTCCCCGAAAACCAGTACTTCGCCTTTGCTCGGAGAGAGCTGTCCTACCAAAAGTTTCAGCAAAGTAGTTTTGCCGGCCCCGTTCGGCCCGAATATGATGGAAAAGGATCTCTCTTCAAAGGTGACCGATATATCCTCCAAAATTGATTTACCGTCGATCTGAACGGACACCTCTTTGAATTGCACTGCCGCGGTCATATTGCTCCCATCTCACTCTACTCAGCGAATGCTGATTCCATTTTTGCCAGGTTTCTTTGCATCATTGAAGTATAGCTTTCTCCAGGGTGCCCGAAGCTGTCCAGCTGTACTTCCGCCAACCCGGTTTCATTAAGAAAGCTCTTGGAGATTCGCGATGAGCCGCCGGCATCAGAGATGAAAATTGACACTTTTTTCTCTGTTACCATTTTTATCAAGGCCGCCATCTCTTTGACCGTAATCTGCTTCATCTCGCTTTCTCGTAAAACGGCTACCTCGATCAATCCATACCGCACCGCAAAGGCCCGCCAAGCAGGATGGTCCGCCACGAATTCACGCTTCTTCCAGCGCCCGGCCCTATAAGTAATATCTTCACTAAGCAGCCGCAGTTCTTCTTTTAGCTTCTCGAAATTGGTCTGATAAATCTCGCAATCAGAGCGGTTGATATTGCAAAGCTTGCTCTTAATCTTCTCTGCAAACCCTATCACTTTGATAGGGTCCAACCAGTCGTGCACATCGTAGTGGGAATTGTGCGAAGCAGTCCCCTCCAGCCATAAAGAGCGCTCCTGTGCATCGAGAGTCAACTTCTCGCCCCAAAACTCAAATTTCGGATGCATAAACACTAGCAGATCAGCAGTGGCTATCATTCTCATAGTGCCGGGACTTAGCTCGAATGTGTGTGGATCCCGGCCAGCCGCGACCATCGGCTGTACCTCGGTTTCCGGCCCAGCGATACTTTGAACTATTGAAACAAGTGGATTAACACTTACGGCGATGCTTTTAATCGAAGATGCATGGCATACCGACTCTACCGTGCAGAGACAGATCAGCAATCCAAACGCCGCTTGTACACATATTTTCTTTATCCGCTGCATCACTATCGTCAGGTAGCTCCAGCCGCCATCTGGCACTCACAATAAGTGTCGTTAATAGAGAGACTATGTAACAGCACAGCATTAAAGGGCAATAACACCAATACAATCTTCACCGCAGCGCTTTAGAATTGAGGTTTTGACATGTTAAAGCGCTCTATCCCCCTGATTTCTCTCCTTACAGTACTACCCCTCTTTGCAGCCGCCGACGCGTTTGGAGCTCCGAGGGCTACTCCTTTAGCTACGCCATACTACCCTCCCGCGCCGATCGCGACTCCCTGGGCCAGCCCTTCCGTTACCCCCTCTCCTACACCGACTTCGCCCTGCCCGGCCTGTGAGAACTTAGATTGGGATCATACACTGAACTGTGGATTGAACGTTCTGGACCCGGACCCTTGTGACAATACGTGCGGACATTTGAGGAATCTGGAGCAGTGCGGCGCGCCCTGCATCTGTCTCGCATCTGCGCGTGACATTGATCCTGAGGACATAGAGGAGATTAAGGAAGACTGCGGTGTCCCGACTCTGGAAATCAAAATGCCCGGTGAAACATGCTCCGCGGGCTACACATGCCCTGATACTAATTTGGGAGTAAGGGTATTCAATCAGCTGGAGGCCAAGCTAAAAAAGCTCTGCTCTGGAAATGGCGCTGGGGGAATGGACTGCTCGAGCACAACCGGCGAAGGCCATCTTTACGACGATAAGTGCCCGGCGAGCGGAGGCACCTACTGCTGTGACAATAGAGTAATGTACGGGCCCGGACAGGCCCCGCCAAGCTGTTCAAAGGTTATAGATTGCCAGAATGCCAGCTAGTTGGTCTTTCACAGCGCATCATTCGGCGAGCCGAACTACGTAACTGAGCATCCCTTACTCTGAAGTGCGAGATTGTGAGATGTACGGCAAGCCGGGATTTCGGCCCAGGTGCCCGCGCAAACGGCGCAGGTAATCCTTTGAAGATACCTCACTCAAAAGTCCCTCGGTCTTTTGAAGCTGGGCGCGCAACGCCGCTTTACGCTTCTCGGTTAT
>JAGFJO010000112.1 GCA_024102635.1 Deltaproteobacteria bacterium | reverse complement strand
AGTGATGTGCTGCTTTTGGCGCGCTACTTCATGGAAAGGGCCTGCAGCGAACTAGGGGTTACTCCGATTGCGTTCACCCCTGCCGCAGAGAGAGCGCTGACCGCGTATCATTGGCCCGGTAATGTTCGCGAGCTTGAGAATCTAATGGAGCGATCGGCAGTGCTGGCTTCCGGCGATCTATTGGATAGCACTGATCTTCCGGAGTATATGACGCAGCAATCAGCCGGCTGCACAGTTATTGAGATCGGAGATGAGATGCCGCCCGAAGGAATCGACTTCAACGGACTGGTCGACTCTTTCGAAACAAAGCTGATCTCAATGGCGCTAAGCAAAACCGGCGGAAATAAGAAAGCCGCCGCAAGACTGCTGCGGCTGAATCGCACCACTTTGGTGGAGAAGATTAGGAAAAAGGGGCTTGAGAGCAAGATAGAGGTATTAGTAGAGCCCAATCCGGTCGATGTGCTGTCGAGTTAGAACCCGCTCAAAGGAAGGACCGACGCCATGCGCTCCAAGCACCTTATAACCGCGGCGCTGATTTTCGGAGTTTTACTCACGGCTCCGGCTAATGCTCAGCATCCGATCGATGTCCAGCGACTTTCTGCAAAGGGAGAGCATTTTGATGCCTTGGTGGCGTACCAAAAGCTTCCGAAACGGCGCACTACATCGGAAGCTGTGAATGCGGCCGCCAGAAGCGCCTGGGCTCTCAGCCTTCCAAAACTTGCGATCGAGGAGTTTGACAAGGTCCTTCAAGACAAGAATCTTGACCAGGTCGAACGCGCGCGTGTCTACCTTTCCAGGGGAATAATCGAATTTCAGGAGGATCGTTTTCAGGTAGCTCAGCTCTATGCTGAGAAATCTCTAGCGCTGCTCGACGAACCCAGTCCTCTTAGGTCGAAGGTTTGGTTTCTTTGGGGAGAGAGCCTCGAGCGGCTGGGGCAATATGGGCCGGCCGAGGAGAAGTACGCAAAAGCGCTTGAGGAGTCGCTCAAGGAGGAAAAGGGCGATATCTATTTTTCTCTTGGCAGCTGCCAATTAAGGCTCGGAAAGTTCGAGAAAGCGCGAGAGAACTTTGAGCAGGTGCCTCTACGGCATG
The DNA here is from genome assembly GCA_024102635.1 of Deltaproteobacteria bacterium. Classification (GTDB taxonomy): domain Bacteria; phylum Bdellovibrionota_C; class UBA2361; order UBA2361; family JAGFJO01; genus JAGFJO01. The sequence goes on along the minus strand of JAGFJO010000112.1, from coordinate 12,435 downwards.
ACAAAACCGATATTGCGATGCGCCGTCTGGCGCAGCTTGCACTTCAAGCCGGGCAGCACGAACAGGCAGAATTTTGGTTGATCAAGGGGCGAAGCGACTATCCTGAATCATTTCTAGATAGCTGGGTGGATTACGCCATGCTGAAAATCGCGATTAAGAAGAACGACAGGCAGCAGGCCGAGGAGGTTACGGAAAGGGCCCGCAAGCAATATCCTCCGTCCGATCCCTGGCTCGTACTGTTGGAAAGCGTGTATGCGCAGTATCGGTGGAAAAGCTCCAGCCAAATTGAGGATTAGTTGATGCAAGTTGCCAAGTCGCTTCCAATAGCAGATCGCAGGGAACTAGAACAGGCCTTCGCGAAATTCTCCGAGGCAAGTCATAAGCTCGAGGCCAAGTATGAAGAGCTGCTCAAGGAAACCGAGATTCTCCGCAGTGCATTGAGAGAGAAGGAGCAGGAGGTGCGGCGGGCAGAAAGGCTCTCGATGTTGGGCGAAACGGCCGCCGCGCTTGCTCATGAAGTGCGCAACCCCTTGGGAGCTATGCGGCTGTTTCTCTCGTTGCTGCGTAGAGAAGTTGGTGAGCGTGGTGATGCCGCGAACTATGTGAACCAAATAGATAAGAGCATATCTACGTTGGATAACGTGGTCTCGAACATTTTGCAGTTCTCGAAGACACAGAACGTCGCGATGGGGCCGTTAAATTTGAACGCGCTGATTCTCGAGCAAGTTGCTCTTTTCGGCGGCCCGGCGCCCCAAATCGAGATTGTAACGGAGCTGCATGCAGCTCCTTACATCATTGGGAACGAACACGGGCTGCGTCAGATGATATATAACCTGCTGCTCAACAGTATGCAGGCGATGAAGAACCCTGGCCGAATAACGGTCAGCACAAAGGACGACGATGATGGAATCGTAGTTTGCTTCAAAGACGAAGGACCCGGCATTCCAGCTGATAAGCTTAGCCGCATCTTCGATCCGTTCTACACCACGAAAAGTGAGGGCACCGGGCTCGGCTTAGCGGTAGTGAAGCAGATTGTAATACAGCATTCGGGTTCGGTCTCGGCAGCGAATAATGATGGGGCGGTATTTGAAGTACGCTTTCCGCGCAGCTCGTCAAAAACAAGTTCAAGGAAGTAATGCATACGGGGAAAAAAGATGACACAGTCAGCGAAAATCTTGGTCGTAGATGACGATATTCAGATGCAGATAGCGGTGAGCGCATGCTTGCAGCGTAGTGGGCATCAGATAACCGTAGCGGGAGACGGCAAAGCCGCGCTAGCGCTTCTGCAACAAGAAGCTTTTGATCTCGTTGTTTCCGATCAACGCATGCCGGAAATGAGCGGACAAGAGCTTCTGCAATCGATGCAGCAAAAAGGGATTAGATCTCCCTTTATAATGATTACTGCGCACGGGACCATCAGCCAAGCGGTCGAGGCAATGCAGCTTGGGGCGGCCGATTTTATCTCGAAGCCGTTTTCCGGCGAGGAGCTTGAGCGGATTGTGCAGAGGGTTCTTGCTCTTCCATCGGGCGAGGGCGATTTATCCGAGTGCTCGATTAGCCGGCCGATTATTTCGAACGACCCCATTATGATTAGAACATTGGAGGTGGCGGAGGCGGTCGCCCGCAGTGACGCCACCGTTCTGGTGCAGGGCGAATCCGGCACCGGAAAGGAGCTTATTGCCCGCCTTATTCATGGTTCCAGTCCACGCCGTTCGCAGCCGTTCGTGGCGGTTAATTGCGCTGCGCTGCCATCTACGCTCTTGGAGAGTGAGCTATTCGGTCATGAGAAGGGCGCTTTCACAGGAGCCCAGGCAAGAAAGATCGGTAAATTTGAAATGGCGCATGGCGGCACTATACTGCTGGATGAAATCTCGGAAATGGAGCTTTTGCTGCAGGCAAAGCTCTTAAGAGTTCTACAGGAGCGCGAGGTTGATAGAGTCGGCGGGCGCGATCCCATCTCGATTGATGTGCGGGTGATCGCTACCACAAACCGCAACCTGGAAGAGGCAGTTCGTCATGGGCGATTCCGTGCCGACCTGTACTACAGACTGAACGTCATTCCCATTACACTGCCTTCGTTACGGGATAGGAGAGGGGACGTTAAGCTGCTGGCTGAACATTTCATGCGCCAGCATCTCGGCAGCGCCAAATCAATCCCCTCCGAAGTGTTAGCACAGCTGGAGGCCTATCACTGGCCGGGCAATGTGCGCGAGCTGCAAAATGCCGTCGAACGGGCGGCCATTCTTTCGCGCGGGGGAGCCATTAGAGCGGCGGACTTTTTGCCGGCCGGCGGGCGGATTGAGCCTCGCAGGCTGGCAGATCAAATTGAAGTTATAACCGGTGCCGCCGCAGAGCCGGTCGAGAGCAATCCATCACCGCTCATGATTCGTTCCGGCGTGACCGTGCACGAGATGGAGAAGGCACTTATATTAGAGACTCTGAAAGCTACTAATAATAATCGGTCCAATGCGGCGAAGCTGCTAGGAATTAGTGTCCGCACTCTGCGCAACAAGCTGCACGAATACAAGGTGCAGGACACCGATGAGGCATGAGCACGACGTTCATCAATTAATGTAAATAATAAGATCAGTTGTAACTCGCCAATCGATGATATTTGAACCATTGCCATCGGTAAGAGGAAACTGGTATGCGGCCCCGAGATCGATTGCTTCAGACAACCGGTAGCGAGCCCCGGTCGCCATCGTCAAGAGACTTTTCCCACCCGAATCAATCGCTCCAAAATTGAAAAAGTCCTCTCCTTCGTCAGCAATCGGAAGCCTGTCGCCGCCATCGAGAACGTGGATAAAGTTAAACTCAATTAGGGGGTAGAAGGATCCGAACTGCATATCAAAGTGAAGGTCTAAATCCCAGAAGGAACTGTCGGAGCTATCGAGGGCAAGTCTGAGGCCGCTTGCGGCAATAAAATTAAAATGTTCAAAAGCTTGGCCGTACGATGCAAAAGGATTGATCGCGCCATCTCCTTGGCCTTGAAATACACCCTCTTCTCCTAGGGGGGCCTCATACCTTAGGCCGCCGGTAAGTATATTGTGATCACTTTTTAGAAACGAGTACTTCATTCCAAGAGCTATGTCAGCCATTCCGTTGTCGTCTGGTACCACCTCGTCGGGTTGCAAGACTACATAGCCATCCTTTGTGGCAATCACGGAGAGATCTTCGTTGACCTTGAATCGAGCTTGAAGTGCATAAACCTGAACATCTCCCCCCGCTGTGACGAATCGGTCTCCAATCTCGTGATAGGCAAAAATCCCGCGTAGTTCAGTGCTGTGACGGGGATCTTCAAAGGTAACCGGATGCGAAACCGGTGAGATCATGTCTTTCAATCTGTCATCAGCTGCGGATTGATCTACAAATGACAGAGCTACAACCATCAGTGCAGCGGAATAGCTTTTTATACTTGTAAGTTTGGTTCGCATTAAAGCTCCTATGCTAACAAATGAGTTCTACCTTCGATGGGATTCTCGGCAGCAACAGACAATGGGCTGAGAAAATTCCGTCTGATTGCAGAGCAGATCTTAGAATGAGAGGCGAGCGGCCCTTAAATGGACGAGGAAGCTAGAACATTGTGGCGCGCATTATATGTGCAATTTATTCCACACTTACACGGTGGCAGCTGGTGTTGAAGATCTGCGAACTCGGCGCGCGGTATTGCCCTGTCGAGTGTGTGTCGCTTTCAATGAGGAATATTTGCTTGCTACTTGTTGCTGTTCACCTGATTGCTCGCTGAGGACCCATCCCTTGAGATCAAAATAGTGAGGGTTGACCACTCCCGGCCATACCCAACTACTAATGTAATCATAGCAGCTGGTTGCCCCTAGTTGACTTTGTAGCGGCTCAAGCACATAATTCAGTCGACTGACTTAATTTGGTGCCACATTTGAGCGACAATACCGACAAGAAATGCTCCTCCGCGGAAGCTTTATTGGCTGCCGCCTGCAAGCTCTTTTCAGAAAAGGGCTATGAAGCGGTGAGTACAAGAGAGCTGGCTGATTGTGCAGGCGTCAATCTGGCGGCGATTCAGTATCACTACGGTTCAAAAGCCAAGCTTTTCGTGGAAGCGGTGCGCTCGTTGATGAAGAGCAGCGATTGCCAATCTTCACAAGATCTTTTGACCGACGCCGAGGGAGAAGAGCAAGCAGCAGTGAAGCTGTGTGTCTATGTGCAGGCTGTGCTGGAGGATATAGTTAATCGCCAGGGTCCACAGCCCTGTAGGCTGATGTTTAGAGAGATCCTAGGGGGCTGTTCTGGGGATGCCGAGATGTACGAGGCGCTCGTCAGCTCCGTGGTGGAGGAATTCGTTAGACCGCTCGACAATCTTCTTTTAGATATTTTAGACCGCTTGGCACCAAAGATGGCGCGGGAACAAAAGGAGTGGAGCGCGCAAAGTATTTTCGGACAGATCTCATTTTATCTAACTCATCGTCCGTTCTATGAGCGGCTTCGCGGAAGAGATCTGGCGGATCCGAATACTCTGGCGGCGATTGCTCGTCATGTAGCAAGGTTCTCTTTAAGAGGCCTCGGTGTAGAGGAAAAGCTCATAAATACGGCTTTGGCCGCGGCATTCGCCGGCAAAGCGTCTCGCAAGGTAAAGAACGCCGCGTAACGGCTAGTGTTTTGGTGGAGTGGTTATGAAGAAGCAGATTTTGACAACCTTAGCCTTCGGTCTAGCCGTAATCGTGCTGCTGGGAGGTATAAAATATATGCAGTTCCGTGCTGCAATCGCACAGGCATCGGCGAATGCGATGCCGCCCGAGACAGTTACAACTATCATGGCTGGACGAAGCTCTTGGCCGGAGTCTTATTCTTCTATTGGAACTCTTGCAGCTTCGCGGGGAGTTACCCTTAAAGCTGAGGAGGCTGGGGTCGTGCGGCAGATCTTCTTTGAATCGGGCCAGGCAGTTGAGGCCCAACAGCCACTGATTGAATTAGATGTTTCGGTCGAGGAAGCAGACCTTAAAGGGGCTCTTGCGGCTCTTGAGCGAACGCGCAAAGACTTTGAGCGATCGCGCAAGCTCATCGATAACAAAGCAATATCTCAGTCCGAATTTGAGCGATCCCAGACTCAGCTTAGTGAAGCGCAAGCCGCAGTGGAGTCGCTTAGAGCAAAGATTGCTCGAAAGAAAATAGTGGCGCCGTTTGGAGGAAAAACCGGTATTCGAATGGTGAACGTGGGGCAGTATCTTTCTGCCGGTGATGATCTAGTGCCGCTCTACACTCTTGATCCCCTGTTTCTGAACTTCTCGCTGCCGCAGCGCGCCGTGAAAGATATTGCTGCAGGATTGGCGGTGAAGGTAACCGTAGATGTCTTTCCTGATCAGGAGTTTGATGGCAAGGTTACTACCGTTAATCCGCAAATTAACGAGGTAACGCGAAATCTAGAGATTCAAGCCACTGTGCCCAATCCTGACGGGAGACTACGGCCTGGAATGTTCTCCAGGGTAACGGTTTTGCTACCGAAGATTAATGAATACGTAACTATACCGTCATCCAGCGTCTATCATCTCCCTTATGCAGATACCGTTTTCGTTGTAGAGAATTCTAAAGACCCCTCGGGGAAGGAGTTCAAAACGGTCCGTCAGCAAGTCGTGAAGCTCGGCCCCCGCAGAGGCAATCAAGCGGCAATTATTGAAGGTTTAACACCTGGCGAGGAAGTGGTCACATCTGGCGCATTCAAGCTGCGCCCGAATGTACCCATTGTAGTTAGGAATGACTTGGCGCCGGCGAATGATCCCGCTCCTCAACCTATGGATTCATAATTCGGATTCTTAAGGGGACGGCATGCACTTCACAGACATATTCATTAAACGCCCGGTTCTGGCGATCTGCGTTAATTTAGTGATCTTGATTGCCGGCTACCAGTCACTGAACAAGCTGGTCGTCCGTCAGTACCCTAAGAGTGATCTCGCCGTCGTCACTGTCAAGACGGCGTATGTAGGCGCCAATGCCGAACTTGTGCGCGGATTCATTACCACCCCGCTGGAAAGGGTGATTGCAAGCGCCGACGGCATAGACTACCTGCAGTCCTCCAGCGCACAGGGGATGAGCACGATAACTGCGCATTTGCGGCTAAACTTCGACACCAATGCGGCCCTAACGCAGATTCAGTCCAAAGTGGCTCAGGTGCGCAATGAACTGCCGCAGGAAGCCGAGGCTCCGATTATCGAGGTAGAATCTAGCGATAATCGCTTCGCCTCGATGTACCTTAGCTTTTATTCGAATGAACTGGATCAAAATCAGATCACGGATTATCTGACAAGAGTAGTACAGCCGCAGCTCTCCGCCGTACCCGGTGTTCAAAAGGCCGACATCTTAGGTGCCCGGACTTATGCCATGCGTATATGGCTCAAGCCGGACAGGATGGCGGCGTTCGGGCTAAGTCCAAGTGACGTTAAAGATTCGCTGGCACGCAACAATTTTCTTTCAGCGGTCGGCAGCACGAAGGGCTCTTTGGTTACAGTTAACTTAGTGGCAAACACCGATCTTAGAAGCAAGGAGGAGTTTGCCTCGCTGGTTGTAAAGCAGGAAGGCAACACGTTGGTGCGGCTGGAGGATATTGCCGATATTGTTTTGGGCGCCGAGAGTTACGATGAGGATGTTAGGTTTGGCGGAGAGAAAGCGACATTCATGGGGGTATGGGTGCTGCCCAATGCCAATTCTCTCGACGTTATAAAGAACGTTCGCGATATCATGCCCGAGATTGAAAAGCGCGTTCCAAGCGGGATGAAAGTCGGAATCCCGTATGATGCTACCGCGTACATTCGTAACGCCATGAATGAAGTAGTCACTACATTAACCGAAACAATCCTGATCGTAATCGCCGTCATATTCCTGTTTTTAGGGTCCATCCGCTCCGTGCTTGTGCCGGTTGTAGCGATACCGCTCTCTTTAGTCGGAGTTGCTTCCTTCATGTTGATGTTCGGTTTCACCATGAACCTGCTTACTTTGCTTGCGATTGTATTGGCCGTCGGTCTGGTTGTGGACGATGCGATTGTGATGCTGGAGAATGTGGAGCGTCACGTGGAAGAGGGCATGCAGCCGATGGCGGCAGCCATCAGGGCGGGAAGAGAGCTGATTGGACCGACGATAGCGATGACGCTAACTTTGGCCACGGTGTATGCGCCAATAGGAATCCAAGGCGGGCTGACGGGAGCTTTATTCCGTGAGTTTGCATTTACTTTGGCCAGCGCGGTACTTGTCTCCGGGATTGTCGCATTAACACTCTCCCCGATGATGTCATCAAGGTTGGTGAGGCCCAAGGACCAGCCGAATAAGTTTCAGCAAGCTGTTAACGGGTACTTTCAGCGCCTGAGGGGCCGCTATGAGAGGACTTTGAGGGGCTCCCTCGGATACAGGCCGGCGATTCTGACGGCTTCACTGCTGGTGGTCCTCTGTATCGGGCCGTTTTATCTGTTCTCTATGAAGGAGCTGGCCCCTCGCGAGGACCAGGGGGTAGTCTTTACTATTCTGCAGGCGGCCCCGAACTCATCCATCGAGCAAACTACCAGCTTCGGAACCGAAATTACCAAGGTTTTTTCCCAGTTCCCTGAGCACAATCGCACCTTTCAATTGATACAGCCGACTTTCGGTTTTGCCGGAATGCTGACTAAGCCATGGTCTGAGAGATCAAAATCGACCGAGGAGCTTGCGGGAGAAGCATGGGGAATGATGTCCGGTATACCAGGAGTACGCATAATAGTTATGACGCCTCCTCCACTTCCAGGCGGAAGCGATTTTCCGATAGAGTTCGTAATTTCATCGACCGCTGAACCACGAGAAATCGAGCATTATGCCGCGCAGCTGGTTCAGCGCGCTTTCCAGAGCGGCTTATTCATGTTCGCTGATACCGATCTTAAATTCGATCTTCCGCAGAGCGAGATAGTTTTGGATCGCGATAAAGTAGCCACTCTCGGCTTGGATCTTCAGCAGATCGGTTCCGACATCTCGGTACTGACGGGGGGCGATTACGTGAACCGCTTCAATATTCAGGGACGCAGCTATAAGGTGATTCCGCAAGCCAAGCGCAGCGCCCGCCTCACGCCTGAGCAGCTCGAGGCGGTATATGTTAGCGGGCCTGAAGATAACTTGGTGCCACTATCCACCTTTGCAACTCTTGAGAACACGGTAGAGCCGCGGCAACTGAACCGTTTCCAGCAGCTTAACTCGGCAAAGATTCAGGGAGCAGTTGCGCCGGGGGTTAGTATCGACGGCGGGCTGCAAGTACTAGAGGATGCCGCACGCGAGATTTTGCCCTCCGGATTCGTTTTGGATTATGCGGGCGAGTCGAGGCAGCTGCGCAAAGAGCACAGTGCGCTTCTTACGACCTTGGTGCTTGCACTTATATTAATTTACTTGGTGCTGGCTTCACAGTTTGAGAGCTTTAGAGATCCTTTGATAATCCTTGCGGGCTCTGTCCCGCTAGCGTTAGCGGGAGCGCTTCTTTTTGTATTTTTCGGACAGACTAGTCTCAATATCTACTCGCAGGTAGGCTTGGTAACTCTTGTCGGACTTGTCGCAAAAAACGGAATTCTTATAGTTGAGTTCGCCAACAAACTCCAGGGGCAGGGGCTGGGAAAATTCGAGGCAGTCGTTCAATCGGCGACACTGCGATTGAGGCCGATTTTGATGACCTCTGTCGCAACGGTTGTAGGCCACTTTCCGCTCGTAATTGCCGAGGGAGCAGGCGCCGGAGCTAGAAATAGCATCGGTATAGTTCTGGTGAGCGGAATGACAATCGGTACTTTATTTACACTTTTTGTAGTACCGACTCTATACACAGTGATCGCGGCAGAAAAATCGAAAGCGGCCGAGCCTTTACTGGCAGAGCCCTCACCAAGCTATTAAACAACACTGTTTGTTGCTAACTGAATTCATAAATAACCGAAGATTTTCCGCTTTTACCGGGAAGGTCCCAGACTCCACTGCATCATCACGACATGCGATATAGCGCTTAAGCGATAGGCAGCGGGGATCGATATTTTGATACAGGAGATTCGGGAACTACAACAGTCCCGTCTTTTATCTTAATTTTGGGGGATCCATTGGCACTGGTACTGAAGTTTATCGAGCACATCTTTTCAGATCCGTTCCTTCTTGGATGTGCCGTCGCAATGCTTGTCCTCTTTGCCTTGGACGTAGTCGGATTGGCAGGGCGTGTGCTCGGCAAACCGCGCATCAGACATTTCGACTTCAAAACCCCGATTGTCAGTATAGGTTTGTTCGGCACATTCTTTGGTGTGCTGGTCGGTCTTTACGGCTTTGACACCGCCGACATCAAAATGAGCGTGCCCCGTCTTCTGGAAGGGCTGAAGTTCGCATTTGCTATCTCGGTTCTGGGAATGTTTCTCTCGCTCTCTCTTTCAGTGCTCGACAAACTCACGGGCGGTTCCGGGGAGGATAATTCCGAGATTTTACGCAGCATCGATCGCAAGATGGGAGGACTCGTCACATCAATCGAATCACCTGCAGAACTCATAAGCCAGTTTACAGAAATGAAATCGTTTCTCAAGAATCAACTTGAACAGATAAATAAATCATTGGATAAGGCGCTGGCTCAGCTAGCTAGGGGCGCTACGCAAGAGGTTATACAGGCCCTTCAGAAAATCATCACTGAATTCAACCAAAACCTGCAACAGCAGTTCGGAGAGAATTTTAAGGAGCTGAACAAAGCGTGTTACAAAATGGTTGAATGGCAAGAGAAATACCGTGACCATGTGGACACAACGGAAGCACATCTGGCCCAAATCATAGCATCGCTGGACGAAGCCCGCAGCGCCGTCAATGAACTGGTGGAGAATAATCAGGAAACGCAAGAGGTATGCCGGGAGGTAGGCGGCCTGATACGCACTTACGACGTGCAGGTCAAGACCTTGGCAACCTACCTTGAAACATGTAAGACCCTCGGCGAGCAAGCGAAAAGCTTCTTTGCAAACACAGAGAAGGCAATAACTCTCTCATCACAGAACTTGAATTCCTTCTCGAGTATCATCGAGCAATCTGTTGGCCGGCAGTCGGAGACCCTTGCCCAGCTTACCCAGGACATCAACGACCAGCTGCCTAAAGCATTGGGCGATCTTGAGAAAGTGCTTTCCAATATTACCAATCAGTTTGCATCAGATTATAGATCTCTCTTTCAATTTATTACCGACAGACGATGAGCTCAGATCACAGAGTATGGATAAGCGTCTCGGACATGATGACCGGCTTGATGATGGTCTTCCTCTTCGTTGCCGTAGTTTTCATGGAGCAAACCGGCGCTGAGAAGGCAGCGATTCAGCAGATAGCACTAACCCATGAGCACTATCAGGAGGAGCTTTACAAAAGCCTGGTTCTCGAGTTCAAGCCCGATCTGAGCAAATGGAACGCCGAAGTGTTGTCCGACACTACAGTGCGCTTTAAGGAGCCGGATGTGCTGTTCGATGCCGGCAGTAACTACATCAAGCCTCGATTTGAAGAGGTACTTAGAGAATTTTTCCCTCGTTACATCAAGGTTCTTACAAGCGACAAATATCGCAATAACATCGATGAAATCAGGATCGAAGGCCACACGTCGAGCAGCTGGGAGGGAAGCCGCGCTCTAGAAGATCGCTATCTCAATAACGCTCTTCTTTCACAGCAGCGCTCCTTCGCAATTCTACAATTCTGCTTTAAGCTTCCCGAGATTGAGCGTCATCAGGGCTGGCTGACCAGGGTAATCAGGGCCAACGGCCTTGCATTCGCAAGCCCTATAGTAGTGTCGGGCAGAGAGGACGGGGCCCTATCCCGCCGTGTAGAGTTCAAAGTCAAAACCAAGGCCGATGAGAAGATTCATCAAATCATTGAAACAATTAAGAGGGCGGGCAGCAAAGCATGAAGTTCACTCGCTTTTTCAAGCTGCGAATGGCAATAGCCAATCTCGATTTTCAGTTTGTCGCAAAAAAGATTGCTGAGCTTGAGGAACGCCTTACCAAGCATGGACAGGTAATTGAGCCGGAGAATACAGCCGTTACACAGGAGGGAATCTTTTACATTCATCCTGAAAGCGGGATGGCGGCCAGGGTAGTGCTTTACAAATCCGATCATCCGATGCAGCTTGAATCCGCGCCCAACAAGGAGCTCTACCTCACAGGGTATACCGGGGCTAAAGTCATTGAAAAACTCAACCCATACCATCTTGTGCGATGCAATATTCTTACGGAAGAGGAAAGGAAGGGCTGGAAAACGCCATATCGATTGGCTCAGCGCACCGATGGAAGCTTCTATTACCGTTTCGTAAAAGATACCGACCAGCCCCTACTGGAACGCGATATATACCAGGAGATTGAGAATCAACGGCTTTTTATCTGCCGCAATTGTTTCATGAAGATAAATTCTCTGGTCGATGGAGTCAGCGACCTGAAACGGGAGTCATTTCAGCTCCGATACTTTTTCGATGTGGATTTTTTCGGTTCCTGGTGCAGGTACGGAGCTAACTCTAAGGAGAAGGGGTCGCTAGCGAACATCTATCCACCGGACTGGGAGGAGATCGCCAACATACGAAAGCGGCAGGCAGACTATGGCTGTGAGTCATGCGGCATTGATCTCTCTGATTATCGCCTTCGCCGTTACTTGTACGTTCACCCTACCGATCATCTGAAGCAAAAGATTACCTATGTGAAACTTCAGGCTTTGTGTATCGCCTGCTTGGCTGACTATCCCGAAAGAGAGCATTTTAAGAACTTTCCTGAGTATCAGGAGTTTTTGCGCTTCAGCCATGATGGGATTATAGAGGACCCGGAAACTGAATCCTACAACGAAGAGGACGAACCTTCTATCGCCATAAGCCAAATTCTGGCACGGCATAATCATGAGGCCGACGAACTTTAGGTTTGAAAGGTTCCTCGAATCAAAGAAGGACTATGGTAATACACTCGAAAGCTCGCTGCAGTATCCGGCTTAAGGTAATGATTGGCTTGGTTTGCGCCGGAAGAATGTTTATCTCGGCAGCATCTCCCTGTCTCGCTCAAACACCGCTCCCGACTACCCGTGTTTCTCCGACAATTCAATCGTACGGCTCTCCTGGTAGTATCAGCACTCCTAGCTCATGGAACGGGTTTACTCCGGCGCCTTCGGTTATCCCTCTTGCTACTGCTCGGGTTGAGATGAGTCTCTCGCCCGACCCAACGCTTGACGCGCAGCGGGAGCAGGCCAGGGTCTCTCATGGAGAGGATCTTTTGACTTCCCGCACCGATATCACGCTTGCGATCGAATTGAACCCGGAGTTTGCCAGACTCCTTCTGCGCGGGCCCGATGAACTGGATCGCTTGAGAGCTGAGGAGCGATTCGAACAGCTGGTTGAGCTGCTGGATAGCGATGATTGGCGAATCCGCGAGCAAGGGAGAGAGGAGCTGGTCAGGCTCGGGGAAGCAGCGGTTGCTCTGATTCATGACCTTGATCGGTCGC
>JAGFJO010000025.1 GCA_024102635.1 Deltaproteobacteria bacterium | reverse complement strand
GCAGTTGGAGGGACGTTATCCCGTTCTGGTTGACGATTACTGCCGCATCTGCGTTGTCCGCGTCTTGAGATGCGTCATCTCGTGCCGCATACAGACCGTTTATATCTTCGCCGTAACCTGTAAGGTTGCGGATCTCATTCGCTATAGCTGCAAGCTCATTCTCAATCTCATCCGACTGAGAGCCTCCTTGTAAGGTGGCAAGCCGCTTGGAGAGATTGGCGGCTTGATCTGCAAGGTCGCGTATCGCTTTCAAACTATTCTTGCGGATGTCGCCGCTTAGTGCCGCTTGACTAGCGATCGGGCCGGTGGAGTTGTCTTCTTGCTTTGAAAGATTGAGAGCGACGGCATCGGAGCCGGCAGACCTGTTTCCGGAGTTTATGTTGAGTTTGGTGGATCCGAGGCCGAGAGAATTGCCGCGCCTTCCAGTAGTGAAGAATCCGTTCAGTATACCTTGCGCGGTGATCCCTCTTGGAGCCATATCCGTTAAATCCTCTCAACCGTTAGATCGACCGTCGGCAGTATCTCCTTAGGATTCGAGCCTTAATTTTTTTTAGCGTTTCTAGGAGCTTGGATAAGTGGCTGGAATTATGGAAGTAAAAATAATGAGCATTACCGCCAATCTAGATTGAGGCCCCCATTAAACTACTGTAACAGCCACCCGGGGGTTGCCGCCTTTACGACCAGCTTCAGCTCATCGGCAGGGGAGTGATGGAGACCGCGGTAGGTCGCAGCCTCGTCCCCGATAGCAAGTGTGCCCAATAATCGTAGCGCTGCTGCGACGCTCTACAGCCGTGATAATCCAGCGTGGAGGCAAAGCCCCTTTAGCGCAGAAGCCAAATAGTGCTATATAAAAAAGGTGGCTTAAGGAGTAAGACAGGTGGCAGGACATTCTAAGTGGGCGCAGATAAAACGGAAAAAGGCAGCAACCGATGCAAAAAGGGGCAGGCTCTTTACCCGCCTTCTAAGAGAGATTCAGGTGGCTGCTCGGGTAGGTGGTGGCAATGTGGAGGGCAATCCGCGCCTCAAGACTGCAATTCAGACCGCAAAATCATACAGCGTACCCGCAGACAATATTGATCGTGCAGTAAAGCGCGGCGCAGGCGCATCGGAAGGCGATGCTTTTGAAGAGATAAACTATGAAGGGTACGGCCCGGGCGGGGTAGCTCTCATAATCAAGAGCATGACCGACAATCGAAATCGCACTGTTTCCGAGATCAGACATGCGTTGTCGCGGCATAAAGGGACATTAGGAACCACCAATTCGGTCGCTCACAATTTCGTAAACAAGGGGGTTCTCTCTTTGCCGCGGGGGGCGATGGAAGAGGATCAGCTTATCGCAGTAGCTCTTGAGGCGGGTGCTGAAGATGTGCAGGCCAATGACGGAACATGGGAGGTGTTTGTTCCGCCCGCAGAGTTTAATGCGGTGCGCCGTGCATTAGAAGAACACAGCAGCGAGGTCCAAGGCGAGATAAGGTTGGAGCCGGTCGTTACCGTACCGGTGGCAGGGGAGACCGCCGAAGATCTTTTGAAGCTGCTTGATGTACTGGATGATCTGGATGATGTGCAAAGTGTGGTAGCTAATTTTGAGATCGACGAGAGTGAATTAGGGCGGCTGGAATCATGATTGCACTGCTTTCAGGGGAGGTTATTTCAACTTCGGGCAGCGCTGTGACACTGGATGTTAACGGCGTTGGTTATGAAGTGATCTGTTCGAGAGGACTGCTTTCTCAGCTCTCCCAGGGGCAGAAGGCCCGCATTATCATTTATACCGACATAAAACAGGAGAGCATACGTCTTTACGGCTTCGAGGATGAGCTGGAAAAACAGGTCTTTCTGCTGCTACTGCAGGTGAAAGGGATCGGCGCCCGCTCCAGCTCCGACATCATATCAAAGCTGGAAAAGCGCGAACTATTGAGGCTCGTGGCAGCCGGCGATCTGACAAAGTTGCAGGCGGTGAAAGGGATCGGAAAGAAGACCGCAGAGCGGATCATGGTAGAGCTTCGAGATCGTGTAGCCGACTACCTTCTCGAGCGCAAGGAGTCGCAAACAATCAACATCGAAATCGAGCGGCAAGTATTGCCGGTTGAAGAGGCCGCTCAAGCCCTACAGGCGCTCGGGTTCTCCAGGCGCGATGCGGAAAAGGCGATTGAAAATGCAAGTAAGGGCTGCGACCTCAGCCGGCTTGGATCCGGCGAGGTAGTGCGCGAAGCATTGAGGTATGTGTAGGAGCAATATGTCAAGCAGTGATGACAAGGGCAGAAAGGTGATTGTGTCCGGGGCCGGTCAGGATCTGCAGACTTGGACCGGGCTCACTCAAAACATTACACAGCCCGGCGCAGGCGACGAAGAAGAACGCACTATTTTGAATCTCCGCCCCAATTCGTTCAGAGAGTATATCGGGCAGGAGAATATTAAGGAGAACCTTCTGATAGCCTGTCAAGCTGCGCGCACCCGCGGAGAGCCGCTAGATCATCTATTGCTGCACGGACCGCCTGGTTTGGGGAAAACGTCGCTGGCTAGGATTGTATCGCATGAGCTGGGGGTAGGGTTCAAGTCAACGTCGGGCCCCGTGATTGAGAGACCGGGGGATTTAGCCGCTATTCTCACCTCTTTGAATGCCAATGACGTGTTATTCATTGATGAGATTCATCGCCTCTCACGGGTAGTAGAAGAGGTGCTTTACCCTGCCATGGAAGACTACCAGATCGATATACTTGTCGGGCAGGGGCCGGCCGCAAAATCAATAAAGATTGAGCTTAAACCGTTTACCCTAGTGGGGGCCACTACCCGTACGGGATTGTTGACATCTCCTTTACGCGATAGGTTTGGGTTGGTCTTCAGACTGAACTATTATTCGGCGCAAGATTTGGGCCGCATTCTTAAGCGTTCCGCCAAGATTCTTTCGATTGAATTGGATTCAAAGGCGGCTGATGAGATAGCAGTACGTTCCCGCGGCACCCCGCGTATCGCGAACCGAATCTTGAAGCGCGTAAGGGACTACGCGCAGGAAAGGGGCAGCGGTGTAGTAACCGGTGAAGTTATAAACAGTGCTCTTAACCTTTTGGAGATTGACTCTTGCGGGCTAGACCGGATGGATCGTCTGATATTGGAGACAATAATCGACAAGTTCGACGGCGGGCCGGTCGGAATAGATACCATCGGAGCTGCGATCGGTGAAGATAAGGAGACGATTGAGGATGTGTATGAGCCGTTTCTGTTGCAGGAGGGATATGTTGCCCGCACTCGCAGGGGCCGGGAAGTTACTGACCTCGGATATGCTCATATGAACAGGACGCGCGCACAAACCGCTCAAGTCAGAATGCGGTTGGATTGAATGTGGCGAAAGTTAAGTTTGCATTGACTCTTTCGCGTGAATAATTTTTCTGGGAGATTTAATGATACCCTCCATTTTAGCTTGGATTCCGGTCTTCTTCGCTTTCCCGGATCTACGCGTCAACTGGGTGGAGCCGCAAGGCATTCGAGTTATCGCTGACGGGAGGCAAGAGCTTTTGGAGCGATGCATCGAAAGCGGCACCGAAGTCAGGTACCGTTTTCGCTTAAGATATTGCCGCCGCAGGGTAGGTTGGTTTGATGATTGCAGCTCCGAGAAAACTGAGATTCACTCTTTGCGATATGATCCGATCGGCGAGAGTTACATCGTCGAATCCGATAGATTCGCTGATGACGATCCACCCGAGAAGAACACGTACAGCTCGTTGCCTGAAGCGCGGGCCGACCTAGTTGAAATCAAGCAGATGTCCCTGAATTTTATCAGCGCGGCTGCAGTTCACGACCGAGGCGCGCGCAGATATATCGGAGTACGCGTGACGGCTGATTGCAAGAGGGAGGTGGGTGACGTTCTGTTGGACCTTCCTTATTTATTGACCTTTGGGTTGGTAAAAACCAGCCGTTTTGACTCCGGGTGGATAGCTTATGAAATGGAGCAAAACTGAGTGCGGCCCACCGGCCTTCATTGCTTGCTGAATGACTGCTTGTTTCAACTGAGCGTAAGATTCGAGTTTTTCAATAATTAGGATCTGTGGCAACTAAAGGTGCGCGTTTATTGATATGGTGGCGCAGAAGCGGCATGGGCCTGCGTCTGACACTTTTTGTGGTAGTCGGTGCGCTTCTTTCTCTCCTGGTTTATTGGCAGCGCCCTGATGATGACACGGCGCATTTAGCCAATAACCTTCTGGTATTCTTTCTAGTCAATTCAATAATTGTAGTTCTGTGCGTCCTAATATTTCTAATCGGCCGCAACGTCGTCAAGTTGATTTTTGATCGCCGGCGCAAGATCCTCGGATCGAAACTGCGGCTGCGGCTGGTTACCGCCTTCGTCTCGCTTACATTGGTGCCCACCGCCATACTGTTCTTCCTGGCGAGCGGTTTGTTGAGCCGCTCAATGGAAGGCTGGTTCAGCGGGCAGGTGGAAGGGGCTGTCAGCAGCGCCGTAGGGGTAGCCAAGCAGCACCATCAGCTTCTACGGGACATAGTGGCTCAATCAGCCGCCGATATAAAAGGCGCTCTTCCCGCGGGCGGGCGGCCGCTGGAAGGGTATCTGGAGGAGGTGAGAAGATCAAAAGGCCTCTTTGGCGTTCAGATATTAACCTCCTCCGGGCAGGAGGTTATGCGTGTGCAAAACGCCGCCGGGCTCATCTCAGATTTTCAGGAACCGCTTCCGGACAAGGCAGCCGTTCAGCGCGCGGCTTCCGGCAGAGAGAGTGTGCTCTTTGAGGAGGATCAGGGGGGACAATTCATAAGGGCCTATTTGCCCCTAAAAGACGGGGCTCAGGTTTTAATGGTAAGCAAGAGGATTGACCCCGAGTTTTCGCAGGCTCTTACTACTGTGAATGACTCATTTAAGGAGTACGAACAGCTAAAGCTCTTCAAGAACCCGCTGAAGTCCGCATATATCCTTACGCTCACCATGATCACTATGATTATTTTATTTTCGGCGATCTGGTTTGGGTTCTATATTGCGCGCGAGATTTCGGTACCCATCCAGCACATAGCTGAAGGTACGCGGGCGGTTGCCAGAGGAAATCTGGATTTTAGGATTAAGGAGGGCGGGGATGATGAGATTGCATTCCTTGTGCGCTCCTTTAATACGATGATCGCCGATCTCAAGCACTCACGGGCTGAAGCTGAAAGCCGCAGATTGCATCTGGAAGCGGTTCTATCCAATCTGGCGGTGTCGGTAATTGCATTCGACTCCGAGCACAAAGTCACGTCCGTCAACCCGGCCGCCTCTAAGCTCTTTGGGCTTGCCGACCCCGTATCGGTAAGGGGACGTGCGATCGAAGAAGTCGTAGGTCCGGAGATGTTCGAGCAGTTGTCAGGCCTGGTGTCCGAGTTGGAGCACGGGCAAGCTGACAAGGGTGCCGAAAATATCGGCGAAAAAGAGATCTCGATGGTGTCCGGCGGAAAAGAGCTGAAACTGGTATGTACAGTCGGCAAAGTTCTTGACCCGCATGGAAGGTGGCAGGCAACCGTGTTGATTTTCGATGACATAACCGAGATTTCCAAAGCCCAGCACATGTCGGCTTGGCGGGAAGTCGCTCAGAGGATTGCACACGAGATCAAAAATCCTCTTACCCCGATTCAATTAGCTGCCCAACGGCTGCAGAAACTTCTCGCGGATAGCAAGCCTGCTCCAGCTGTGACCGAGTCGACTCAAACGATCATCGAGAACGTAAATTCGATTAAACGGCTAGCCAATGAATTTTCAAATTTCGCCCGAATGCCAATCGCTGAATTCCAACAAGAGAGCTTGAACGATCTGGTTTCCGATACTCTCGCCCCATTCGCCGAAGATCACAATGGCATTCTTTTTCAGTTTATTGCCGATTCAAAACTTCCAAAAAATCTGATGGATCGTGAACAGATACGCAGACTGCTGATAAACCTCATTGATAACGCCATAGCTGCCGTTGCCAGCCGTCCGGCCGAAAGCCGCGATCCTCCCAAAGTAGTGCTGAAAACCTATTATCATGCAGGCAATAATGCTGTCATACTAGAGGTGGCCGACAATGGTGCAGGAATTCCAGAAGGCAGCAAAGCTAGGATCTTCGAGCCTTACTATACGACCAAAAGCGGCGGAACTGGCTTAGGTCTGGCGATTGTGAGCTCTGTAGTGAGCGACCACCAGGGTGAGATTAGGCTTTTCGACAATCATCCTCGCGGCGCTAAGTTCGTGGTAGAGCTTCCGGTAGAACCAAGAGCCTACACGCAGAGACGCCTTGCCGGCATTTAGACACATTTCCGATACTTGTTCGTCGCAATCGAACAAGCCCTAGCTGTCAGGGGCTGATTTCAGGAGGTTCATTACCACCATCACTAAAGCCAAGGCGGACGAACTCTTCCCCATTCAATTATGGTGCAACCGTGCTCGACTAGCTTTCAAGCCCTTGTATGCAACATCCAAGCTAGGCAGCTTGTTGTGTAAGCGTTCGGGAAATGGAACGGAAAGTTTTAATGCCCTGCTTCGTTATGTGCCACGAACGGGATGTAAAGTCTCCGGGCGGATAAGGGCAAACAAGCTTCTGCCCTTCCAGTATGAAAAGGCAGCGCTGAGTTTCACGCTCATCCTTGAGGCCGCTCATATCGGCGATTTCGTGAATTTGATATTGGCGGGGGTTTTGCTCGCTAGTCTCCTCCTGCGCGAGAACTTTTAGAATGCTGATTTGATTTAAGTAGGAATCAGGAATTTTTTTCTTGGTCTTATCGCCTGAAGACATGTAATTACGTCCCTCGAATTTAATTAAGAAATGATTGAACTCACCGGAATTCCCTTTTTGGGGGAAGCACACTCTATCGCAGTTTGAACTTTTGAGCAAATTATGGTATCGACCAGCCTCCCGACAGGACAACCCAAGCTACTGAAAAAACAGCTATATTTTTAGGTAAAAAAAGAAGCGCAAAATCTCAAACTGCTGGGCCGGAGGCTATAATATCTTTGTGAGATCCGGACTTATACTTTTCGAAGTTCTTCTGAAAACGGTGCGCCAGATCTACTACAGCCTTATCGTAGGCACGCGGATCGGCCCAGGTGTTCTTAGGAATCAGAATTTCGCTCGGGACGGCCTTGCATGAAAGAGGGACCTCGACTCCAAAAATAGGGTCTTTAACCTTTTCAGCCGCAGCCAGTGTTCCGTCGTGAATTGCATCGATGATTGCTCTTGTGTACTGCAGCTTGATGCGCTTGCCCGTACCGAAGCCGCCTCCGGACCAGCCGGTATTTACAAGCCATGCTTGAGATCCGTGCTTCCTCATGCAATCCGCGAGCAGCTCGGCATATTTGCTTGGATGCCACACCATGAACGCTTCGCCAAAGCATGCCGAAAAGGTTGCGGTCGGTTCTTTCACCCCTTGCTCGGTGCCCGCGACTTTCGCCGTATACCCGCTTATGAAATGGTACATAGCCTGCTCAGGAGTAAGTCGCGCCACCGGTGGAAGAACCCCGAACGCGTCGCAGGTAAGAAAAATTATATTCTTCGGATGCCCTCCCAAGCAGGGGATCTTTGCATTTGGAATGTATTCAATTGGGTAGCAAGCGCGGGTGTTCTCGGTGATGGAGGCAGCATCATAGTTGACCTTCCGGCTTTCGGTATCGACTACAACATTTTCAAGAACAGAGCCGAACTTTATGGCACCATATATTTCCGGCTCCTTCTCTTCACTCAGGCCGATGCATTTCGCATAGCAGCCGCCTTCGATGTTGAACACTCCACTATCGGACCAGCAATGTTCGTCATCGCCTATTAGCTGTCTTAAAGGATCAGCTGAGAGAGTAGTTTTTCCCGTCCCGGAAAGACCGAAAAATAGGGTGACATCACCCGCCTGACCTTCGTTCGCGGAACAATGCATTGAGAGAATTCCCTGCTTCGGCATGAGATAATTCATCACCGTAAAAACGCCCTTCTTCATCTCACCGGCGTATTCAGTACCAAGGATAACGATTCTTCGCTTCTGAAAATTGATATCGATGCTCGTCTCGGAGGTCATCTCCTCCGTGTAACGGTTCGCGGGAAAGCGTCCGGCATTGATTATCACGTAGTCCGGTTCGCCGAACGATTCGAGCTCTGCGGGTGAGGGTCTCATCAACATGTTATGCATAAACAGAGCGTGGTAGGCGCGGGAGCAGATTACTCTTATCTTAAGCCGGTACTTAGGGTCCCATCCGGCAAAGCCATCGAGCACGTATAATTCGTCGCGCGTGTTGAGATAATCTATCGCGCGTTCTTCATTAATCCGGTAAACGCGATCGCTTAGATCGATGTTGACATCGCCCCACCAGATGTCACCCTTAGTCTCCGGGTCCTCTACGATCCTCTTGTCGGCCGGACTGCGCCCGGTTTTACTGCCGGATCGTACCGCTAACGCTCCGACATCGGTCATCAGCGATCCTTTCTCTTTAGTGATTGCCGCTTCGTAAAGGCGGGCCGGGGGAAGATTGCGGTAGATGTTGGAGACCGAGATGCCGTAGCTTTTTAACATTGTTGCCTCCAGAGCATTTAATTGCAAATTTTTAAAAACGGCAAGAGCGGCAATCTGACATTGCGCAAACAAAAATAAAGCATGTGATTAAGCTCTTACCAGCTTTATATATTTTCGTTCGACTAAGTAGTTAAAAAGGTGCTTCAGCGGATACGGGAAGATTACCGAGTCGACTCCCAGACTGCGAGCTCCGCCTGGAATCCACGGCTCCGGTTCCATGCTCGCTTCCTTCAAATGAGAAGTGAAATCAGAAACAGTCATCGGATACACATAGGCGGAAACTCCGGACATAAACAGCCGTCCTACTCCCTCCAGCACCCCTCCTTCAAGATCTTGATAGTACCTCTCATTGAAGATACGAACCAGGGTGCTGACTCCCATCACCAGGGCGATCGGCTCTTGGGTGTAGCGGCGAAGATACCTTGTCAGTGCATAAAACTCGACATACTTCGAAACCATGACGCTGTGGCCTAGGGACACCAAGCTGGTCACTCGTGACAGCACTTCATGATCCAATGGAGCATCATCTTCAATAAGGGGGTTTACCGTAACTTCAATCAGAGACACCGGCGCGCGTGAACTGTCAGTGCACTCCTCTTTGAAAGATTCCCCGGCGCGATTTATCGTCTCGACTTTGAGCTGCTTAAGCGCGCGAAAGGATCCCCGCTCAATCAATATAGGCGATTTATACACTACCGATGACGGCTGTCTCAGCTCTCCGCCGGCGTCAAAAACGATGGCATTTGCAAGGTCCGACTGGATTAATTTAACTGCCAGCAGGCGGTTGTCTATAGTCTCGAAGTCCGGTCCTGAGAATTCCAGCATGTCGATCTCTATCCGCTGGACGGTGAGATCGCCGAGCATGTTCGCTAGGAACTCATCGATGTTATCACGTTGAAAAAAAGCGCCAAATACAAGATTCACTCCCAGTATCCCGAGGGCTTCCTGCTGCAGCACGTTCTCCCGATCGAGCAAGTTAACGTGCAGTACTATGTCGTTTGCCGGGCCTTGCGGGCGCGTTTGAAACCGTATCCCGATCCAGCCGTGGCACTCGTTGCTGCCCCTATAGTTGCGAGCAGAAACGGTGTCGGCAAATGCAAAGAAAGTCGTCGATGCGCCTCGCTGCGACCCAAGCCGCTCGATGAGCAGGTCAAACTCGTGAGCCAGCATCGCGTCAAGACGTTCTCTTGAGACGTAGCGCGAACTTTTACCATAAATGGCGTCACTGAAAGTCATGTCATAAGCCGACATGGTTTTAGCGATTGTACCTGCGGCCCCGCCTACTCTGAAAAAACACCGG
This sequence comes from Deltaproteobacteria bacterium, assembly GCA_024102635.1. Classification (GTDB taxonomy): domain Bacteria; phylum Bdellovibrionota_C; class UBA2361; order UBA2361; family JAGFJO01; genus JAGFJO01. The sequence goes on along the minus strand of JAGFJO010000025.1, from coordinate 36,261 downwards.
GCGATCTCCTGTCCCGCGCCGATCTCGGCAAAGGTTCCGTAGATTGCCGGATCAAGATTGATCTTGAATGCTTTTTGGTGGGTATTAAGGTCCAGCGCGCGCATGACTATTACCTTCGCGGAGATCTTAGCCTAATCGGAAAGCCGCAATCAACGAATACAATTTATGTGCCGCTTACGGTTTTCACGGCAAAAGGCTCTATGTTCTTAATAGCTTGTAATTTTTCCTCGTGCTCGATAGATTTAGCCTGCATGTTGATTAAGTTTTATAGCAGTACTATCGGGAAAAAAGTCGTAGTTGCACTGACGGGCATCGTCCTTCTTCTGTTTGTTATCGGCCACATGGCCGGCAACCTCAAAGCGTTTGGAGGATACGATGATAAGGGAGTACATAAGCTCGACAGCTATGCCATTTTCTTGCGTGATTTCGCTTCAGATGTTCTCGGACATTCCGGCTTTTTGTGGACGATGCGAGCGGTTCTACTTGTCTGCCTGTTGGTCCATGTATTTACCGTTATCCAGCTCCAGCGTATCAATTCCTCAGGCAGGGGCTCCAGATACGCAGTTGTTAATCCGAGCTCCGCAACAGTGGCATCGAGGACCATGTTTATTGGAGGCCTCGTTCTGCTCGCCTACACCGTTTACCATATTCTACATATGACCGTCGGCGTCGTTCACTTCGGAGGATTTGTCGAGGGAAGGGTGTATGCCAACGTTTATAGAGCATTTACCCTGAGCTACGTTACGTTCATATATGTGGCTGCTATGGGGTTCCTAGGGCTGCACACTTATCACGGAGTATGGAGCCTTTTTCAAACTTTGGGCCTTAATACACCTGATCGTCATTTTGTCTTCATCAATCTTGCGCGGCTGCTTGCCGTTGTTCTGTTCTTTGGCTTCATATCAGTACCTCTCGCTGTTTACTTTAATCTCCTTCCACCGCCGAATGTTGCGGCGGGAGTTGCCGGGTAATCGTAATGGAACTAAACGCTAGAATACCGGCAGGGCCGATAGAGAAAAAATGGGATAAGCACCGCTTCGAAATGAAGCTGGTAAATCCCGCCAATAAACGCAAATATTCCGTAATTGTGGTGGGCACCGGTCTTGCCGGCGCTTCGGCAGCAGCTTCAATGGCTGAACTTGGATATCAGGTAAAATCGTTCTGTTATCAAGATAGCCCGCGCCGAGCTCATAGCATTGCTGCCCAGGGAGGCATAAACGCCGCAAAAAACTATCAGAATGACGGAGATAGTATTTACCGGCTCTTTTACGACACCGTTAAGGGAGGTGACTTCAGGGCGCGAGAGGCGAACGTTTACCGTTTGGCGCAGGTAAGCGTTAATATAATTGATCAGTGCGTAGCACAGGGAGTGCCGTTTGCCCGCGAATATGGCGGGTTGCTCGCCAACCGATCATTCGGCGGAGCGCAGGTTTCGCGAACCTTCTACGCGCGAGGCCAAACCGGTCAGCAGCTTCTTTTGGGAGCGTATCAGGCGCTGGAGCGGCAGATAAGCGCGGGACGCGTCAAAATGTTCCCGCACACAGAGATGCTGGACGTGGTGGTTGCCGGCGGCCGCGCACGCGGAATCGTTGTGCGTGATCTGAAGACCGGCAGAATCACTTCGCATGCTGCCGACGCAGTGGTGCTTGCAACCGGAGGATACTCACCGGTTTATTATCTATCCACAAACGCTGTGGGCTGTAATGTTACCGCGACCTACCGCGCTTACCGCCGCGGCGCCGGATTTGCAAACCCGGCCTTTACTCAAATTCACCCTACGTGCATCCCGGTCTCGGGAGACCATCAATCGAAACTTACTCTTATGAGCGAGTCGCTTAGAAATGACGGCCGCATCTGGGTTCCGAAAGAGAAGGGGGACGGCAGGCCGGCCAACCAGATTCCTGAATCTGATCGCGACTATTATCTGGAGCGCCGCTATCCTAGCTTTGGAAACTTATCCCCGCGGGATGTCGCTTCACGCGCCGCCAAAGAGCGCTGCGATGCCGGATATGGGGTAGGGCCCGGGGGGTTAGGGGTCTATCTTGATTTTGCAGATGCTATTCAGAGGCACGGAAGAAAAGTTATCGAGGAGAGATACGGGAACCTTTTTGAGATGTACCAGCGTATTACCGATGAGAATCCATACGAAGTCCCAATGAGGATTTACCCCGCTCCGCACTATGCCATGGGGGGATTGTGGGTAGACTATAATTTGATGAGCACGGTGCCGGGGTTATTTGTTTTAGGCGAAGCCAACTTCAGCGATCACGGGGCTAATAGACTTGGAGCTAGCGCATTGATGCAAGGGTTGGCTGATGGTTATTTTATCATTCCCAACACAATAGGGGACTTTCTTGCGCGTAATGCGCCGGGTGGTATTTCAGAGGACGCACCTGAATTTGCTGCTGTAACCGATGAGGTGCAGCAGAGGCTTAACCGCTTAGTGTCGCTTAAAGGCAGGCGCACGGTAGATTCTTTCCATAGAGAGCTAGGTAAGATTATGTGGGATCGCTGCGGTATGGGCAGGAATGCCCAAGGGCTGCGCGAAGCGTTGCAACGTATTCCGGCTCTGCGCGAGGAGTTTTGGAAGGACGCCATAGTGACGGGCGAGAAGGAAGACTATAACCAATCACTAGAGAGAGCCGGCAGAGTTGCCGACTTTTTGGAGTTTGCGGAGCTGATGTGTCTTGACGCCTTGAATAGAGAGGAATCCTGCGGAGGACATTTCCGCGAGGAGTATCAAACGGCGGAAGGCGAGGCCCAGCGGGATGACCAAAATTTCTGTCATGCAGCCGTTTGGGAGTTCAAAGGGGCAGGCAACGCACCGCAGCGGCACATAGAGCCTTTAAATTTTGAGTACGTACAGCTTACGCAACGTAGCTACAAATAGGGGAGCTACAAATAGAGAGTGTAAACGGATCAGCTAAGATGAAGATAACTCTAAATGTTTGGCGCCAGCGAGACGCTAGCTCGGAAGGGTCCTTCGAGACCCATCAGTTGGATGACGTTAGTCCTGACATGTCTTTTCTTGAGATGCTCGATGTTCTTAATAGGCGTCTTGAAGCAGAAGGAAAAGTGCCGGTGGCTTTCGAATCAGATTGCCGCGAAGGGATCTGCGGTGTTTGTTCGTTGATGATTTCGGGTCAGGCACATGGGCCCGAGTCCGGCACCACGACTTGCCAGCTCCATATGCGCAGCTTCAAGGACGGTGACACGATTTTCGTCGAGCCGTGGCGCGCTAAAGCGTTCCCGGTTATCCGCGATCTGGTGACGGATCGATCCTCACTCGATCGGGTGATTCAGTGCGGAGGATATGTATCCGTTAATACCGGCTCGGTACCCGAAGCGAACTCGGTTCAGGTGGCCAAGGAGAACGCTGATAAGGCGATGGATGCCGCCGCCTGCATAGGGTGCGGCGCTTGTGTTGCCGCCTGTCCGAACGGGTCGGCAATGCTCTTTACCGCCGCCAAGTTGGCACATCTCTCCCTGCTTCCCCAGGGCAAGCCCGAACATGAGCGCCGCATTAAGCGCATGGTAGAGGGGATGGATGCTCAAGGCTTCGGCGCATGCACCAATCATGGAGAATGCCAAGAAGCGTGTCCTAAACTTATCAGTATAGAGTTCATTGCCAAGATGAACCGCGATTATATAAAAGCCTCGCTGCTGCCGGAGCATACCTCTTCGGAACTACTTAAGGCCCAGTAGTTGAGGCTAATTCGGCACTAGCACCAAAGTGACCTTATCTCTGAATTCATCAATTGAGATTTTCTCTATCCCGCGCCGCGGGTCTACAATGATCCGTTTCGGCTCGAACAAAAGATCTCCAGTTTGATTATCGAAGTTCCTGCCATGGGGATTGCGGTAGTATACCCAGCCGTTGTCCCGATCTACACGAAGAAGATTAAGAGCGTGGCTTGCATCGCCCCATCTCAGAGCAAAGATTGCGTACAGCCCCTGATCACATAAAAGGTCAAGAAGTTCGCCGGGCGAATGCGTCTGACGGCTGCACACTTCAAAACCGCGTCCGTATACTGCTTCAAGCATTACTTCAATTTCGTCCGTGAAAAGTCCGCCGGGTAGCAGACTGCAAACCTTGCTTTGCGATTCGGAATCTAGCCGGTCAATTACTTCGATGAAGTGGCGTTTTTCCTGAGGCGATAGCAGTGCGAAGTCCGGCTGCGTATATGCCGCCAGCAGAAGGGCAATCAAGCAAAAACTTCCACCGCGGAAGAGATCACCAAGTGATTGCCTGATAGGACTAGCTCCACTAACTCGCGCTAAAAACTATGGTGCGCGGCCCGCTGGTAATAATCCTATGCTCAAGATGAGCCTTAACGGCACGAGCCAATACAACTCGTTCGATGTCTCTTCCGATCCGCTTAAGATCGGCTACCGTCTCTTCGTGCGTCACCCGCGCCACGTCTTGTTCTATAATCGGGCCTTGGTCCAGATCGCTAGTGGCGTAGTGCGCGGTTGCCCCAATCATCTTCACTCCTCTCTCATACGCCCTTTCATATGGTCTTGCGCCTTCAAAGGCCGGAAGCACGGCGTGGTGAATATTTATCACCCGTCCCTGAAGCTCTTCGATAAGCGTAGGTGAGAGGATCTGCATGTACCTTGCAAGCACGACCAGGTCGGTTCTGTGCTGCCTAAGAATTTGCAATACGGTGCGTTCCTGTGAATCTCTAGACCCGGCATTTACAGGCGCATGGTAGAAGGGGATATCGAACTGATGGGCGATATGCTCTAGATGCAGGTGATTGCTAATAATGACGGAGATAGTGCACGGCAGCTCTCCGCTTCTCTGTCTGATAATGAGGTCGTATATGCAGTGTTCGGTCTTTGTGCATAGAATTGCTACCCGCTGCCGCTTTGTGGAGAAGTGAGCCGACCATTTGAGCCTGAACGCAGCGGCCACGCTTTCGAATTCGCTCTCCAACCTGCTGGCGCTAAAATCCGACGAGTTAAGATCTATCTTGATGCGCATGAAATACTGGCCTCTTGCGCTGTCGGTGTACTGCTGACACTGCAAAATATTGTAGCTGCGCTGAGAGAAAAAGCCGCTAATGGCCGCCACTATACCGCGCCTATCCGGGCATTGGATAAGAAAGACGGCGACATCCATGGCATTCACTCCCCTAAAAATCGATAAAACAAAAGTAGTAATCAAGAGCTCTAAGGAACAATATAACCGCAGTCATTGTCCGGCGAACTTCTAAGGTCCGGGTGCGGAATTTCCGGCTAATGAAATTCTTCAATTGGGCCGAATAGGGTGAATAGCCCCGTGATGATTCGAACGATAGGCCACAAGGATCGAGGAAATGGATAACGGTAATAATACCTTAGCATCTGCGAGCGGAACTGAACCGAACCCGAAGAGCGGAAAGAAAAACTCACTAATTGGCAGTCTAGTAGTCGGCATACTAGCCCTAATAGGTGTCGTCAACCAAACGGTAGATAGCGGGCTTGTTAAATATCACAATGGATTTGTTAAAGAGGCTTACAATTCGATATTGCTCGAGAACTGGAATCCGATGGCTGAAAAAATTAAGGGTGGTACATCAAATGACAACGAAATTGCCGCTTACTTGAAGGCGAATTTTATTCCCGAAGTACAGAAGTGGCGAAAGGTAGCTGAAGAGACCAAGCCACCCTCATTTGCCGAAGAGTACCATTCCCGTTTCCAGTCCGACTTGGTGGAAATGCTAACAAAGGCAGAGAGGGTGGTAAGCGCCATTAACAAGGGGGATGAGACGGCGATTGCTGAAAACGCCAAGCACCTTAATGATGCGGTGATACAGATTCAGACAAACTATGATAAATTCAGGGGTCGCTTAGCAACCGAGCGGAACTTCACTTTCGAGGAAAAATAGAGCGCCGGGCAGTGAAAATCTCACAAGCCAGATGGATTCATAACGTGGCCGCTCCGGGTAGGTACGAAAAAAAACTTTTGGTTCCGTAGCCGTCAAGGGTTAGTATATCGCCTGATGAGCGATATCGAAGTCAGAGCTGAATCGGTGAGCCGCACGGTCAGCATCGGAATCCTCCTGGCGGCCTCTTTTCTCCCGTCCAAATCAGTGGCGCGGGAGCCTCTTACCAAGTGGCCTTCTGAGCTTGTTCCGGCCACGGCACCCGCCCTGGATGCGACTCTTCCTGCGATTGAGATAGGGGCGCCGCTTCTTGAGCATCCCCGTTTTAAGGAGATGCAGGCCGCTGAGCAGAAAACGGCGCTGGCGATCTACGATGCTCTGCCGGAAAGCAGTAGAGCGCATCTCCTTGGCGTTTTTGATAGAAAGTGCCGCGAGGGCTCTACCTTTGCAATAGTGGATAGAGATTTTACCGGCGGGTCGCTTCTAAACACTCTCCAAGCACTTACGCAAGATCAGTTTGCCCCGGCACTAAACGAAAAGCGAGATCAAATTATTGAGAGCTATCTATTGGAGCTTGCCGAGCCGGGCCAGCTTAACCAGTCAACCTTTGGTGTTTGCGGAACCGGGATGATTTATTGCTTGTACAAGGAATATCCGGCCGAGGCCGCACGGCTTATGCGCGGCCTTCTGCTTCCAAGCGGCGAGGTGAACCTGCTAAAGAGGGGGGCAGTTTTGAAGCGCTCACCGTACTCCCTTCTGCCCGATGCGCACGGCAATCGCTCAATCACCGAGAGCATCATGCAATCGGCGCTTATGGACCTCGCTAACGGTGAGCAGCTTCACTACTGTAAAATTTGCGATATGAGCTTTGACAAAGATAGCGGCAAATTATCTTTCGGATTGAGTTGGCCTCAGACCATGCGGCTTTTCAAGTCCATCTACAATATCTCAGATGATGATTGCTATCAGGTGAGCGGCAGCGACCTATCTCACTGCCGGAGCATTATAAGCACTCATCTTCCGGGTACAGTATCGGTCTCTCTTAAGTGGTCAGAGAGCCAGGGGGAGTCGATATCGCTGGATAGTAGGCATGCGACTAAGCTACACGGATTGGAGGCCGACGAGCATCTGGTCGAGAAGCGCACGACCCAAAGTGGCGGCTTCGGGTCGCACAGGGTCGATCTTATAAAAGTAGAGGGTGACAGGGTTTATTTCCGTAATCTCCATGGACCGACTGACCTCGCGAACGGAACGGATCTCGTTAATCCGCCGCGCCGTGTTGAGGATGCAGCAAAGGGTATTGAGAGCATGACCAGAAGTGAGTTCGAGGGACGGTTGCAGGGTATTTTGGTACCTCACCGGAACCGCCGCATACCTGTACCGGTGGTGCCGTCACTTGCCAAGTCTCGATAGTGGGGGCAAGGACTAACTAGCTGAAGTTAGTGGACACTACAGGTGACAACTATCCCTCGTCGGCTTAAAAAACGCTCCAGACCGTCAAGCACTACCCATTGCCAGACGACCAAAATGGTATGCAGAAAATCCAATTTGAAAGGTGCTCGGCGGTTCTAGCGGTAGTCTTTATCACCCTGCTAATGACGGCGCTGTGCTATCCAGCCGATCCGGCCTTAGTCCTCGTTCCGTAAGATTTGGGACTTTCATTATCCGATTCTAGCGAACGACGGCTTCTTTTCCATTTCTGCCGGCGCTTGACCTTGAATCAATTGGTTCAATTTCTATGATGCCGCCTATTCTGGCAGGTCTGCCGTTATCATTTCTAAAACAAGCTGCTGCATCTCCGTTGTTTTGATAGATATCGTACTGTCGCCTGTCGGGGTTGGCAGGATCATGCAGGGTGGATCCCTTTGCCAGCACCAATCCGCCTTCCTCCACATCCCCAAGTCCGCGTCCGTAGCGAACCGTATGAGTAATCCCGTTAATGGTCACAGAGACGGAATCTCCCAGCTTAAGACTTTTAATGGCCGGGCTCTCGTCGGTAAGAGAAGTCTTGATATTACCGAAGTTGTCGATCGAAAAGACGATCGGCTCCTTGGAAAGATCTGGTATCACATCGGTAGACAGCTCTCTTCTAAAAACTCCATAGCTTCTATCGCACCAATCAAGCGCTGTCTCCTGAAGATATCTGGAGCGAAAGACGGTGGTCGCGTTCTGCACCTCTATATTCCATTCTAGAACCCGGCCGCCGGCTATCTGATCTTTCACCAGGCTCAAGCCTTCAACGGTTCCAGCATAAAATACGTTATTGGGCAGTTCAGCAAAGACAAAGATGTTGCCCACTGAACTCGGGTTGGAGCCTGAACGGGGAGCTGCATTTCCTAAGATCAAAACGGGTGTCTGATTTTCAGGCCGTATCTGTGAACGCTCGCCTAGAAAACTTGCAACTATCACCGCTAGATGAGTAGTTGAAAAGTTCTCAACCGGTTCCTTAGGGTGCAGAGTAGCATCGACAAGGTTTGATTTTCTCCCCAGGTGGCGGGCCTGATTGCGCGCCGAGGTCTCTGAATCATGGCAGTCAGTGAAAGTAATGATATCTACCGATGTCCCCGGCCTCAAATATGGATATCCGCGGTCGTCATGCCGCACATACGGACGGTCATCCTTGATGCCAAGCGCATTATATGTACGCACCAATAGCGCTTCAACAGCGGCAGGGGTCAAATTGGCTCTATCGAAATTGTCGGGAAGATTGATCTCAATCCGCCCGGCTGTGAGGTCAACTGATGCCGCCGGTCTATCGTGATTGGCTGCTGGGGAAAGCTTGCCGTTGGAACCAGCTCCGCGATGCTCCGGTAAATGCTGGGCTGACATATCAATTTACTCCTAAACCGTACTTACTTATAAACAGACTTATAGTCTCTTGTGCCAGAAAGGCCTCTTTCGCCTCTTCCGGCACCCGCTGATCCTGCAGAAAGCCGGTTATCATATCACGCATCTCCTCTATCTTTTCATCTTCAGAGAAGTAGGGAACTGAAGCGCGAATGCGGCTGGGTGTTTGATCGTTATCCATCTCTTTCCTGCATTGCTGAAAAATAAAAAGTCACCCTTTAGTCCCAATATCTAGTAACGGGCCACGGGTGACTTGCTCGATTGGTGAAGCTTGGCGCAGACTGCTACTTTTTAGCAATTCTATCTATCTTTTGCTCATAAATGGCCCTAGAATGGTAAAATATGAGACTTTCTAAGAAGGAAATGAAACTACTGGCCTGCATCGAGCTGCAGGCAGGGCTCCCGCTCCGTGAGATTCAGCGCCAATGCGGGCTGCAGATACACACCATAAGGTACTTTTTAAACAAGCTGCGGCTTAAAGGGGTCGTATCGCGCCGCGCCCCGCTGATTGATATGAGCAAGCTCGGCTATGTTCACTACACCTTGTTTTTCTCGCTCTCAGCCGAGCGTGAGAGGCAGAAGGCCAGGCTTGTAGAGTTTCTTATGAAGGCTCCGCTTGTGACCTGGATATTCGAACTTGGAGGCGACTTCAGGTACGGAGTGTCGATGAGCGCGCAGCATATCTCGGAAGTTACAAAATTTCTGGATTTATTGGCTTCCAAGTTTGGGAACATATTTTTCGATAAATTGCTAAGTGTTCAGTCTCAGTACCTGTATTTCGGGAAGCGCTATCTTGCTCAGGAGCGATACGTGAAAAAACCGGTCGCTTTTGATATCTCCCAGAGAAAAGTAGATATCGACGAGCAGGATGAGAAAATCTTAACAGCGCTGGCAAATGAGCAGTACGAAACCGTCACTGAATTAGCCGAGAAGATCGGGATTCCGATGGCTACCCTGGAGCGGCGCAGGCGGCTTCTGGAAGAAAAGGGAATTATTAGCGGATACTTTCTCTGGATAGATACTCAGCTGATAGGGATGAGCTCCTACACGATTCTTATCTATATGCGAGGAATCGACATCGAACTTAGAGAGCGGCTGGTGAAGTTTTCGGAGAGTGAACCGAGAGTTGTTTACTTTATCTCTTGCATCGGACAGTGGGATTTTGAGCTGGGAATAGAAGTGCCTAGCGCCCGAGATGTTACTCAGATTACAGAGAAGCTCTATGACCTTTTCCCGGGAGAGATCAGAACACTGAAAGTGGTTCCGATTCTGAATTACCTGAAATTCAAGAGTTACAAGGTGGAGGCGAGAGCTGTAGAATAACCGGTGTATGGCCGGCTTGAATGAAAGTTGGGACAATTGCCTCATCGGGGAATAGCGAGTTTCCCACTTCGAAGCAAGTCCGCAACTTAAATGGGATGGTAAGCGGAGATGCCGTTCTCAGGGACCAAGGGAATCCATTTCTAAGCTGCTTGACTATTACTAATGCCGGACTCGCACTTGTTTGATGTGACTTTATTTTGAAGTGCTTCTAATGCTTCAATCTGATCAGGTTTTTGCCTTTCGCGCGAGTAAAGTTGATTACATAGCCGTTGTTGTAATGGCCGTGCTCTCAGTTGTTTTCTTTTTGATTACGAACGCTCCTGTTATCTCCGGCGATCAGCTGACTATAACGGCCATTCATCAATACTTGAACCAAGCTCCGTTTCTGGCAAGTGACCCTATTTATGGCAAAAAAGATCTATATCTTCAGATCAATCTAGGGGTCATTATATTCCCCTTTCTTCAATGGCTAGGGGGCACCGTTGAGCTCGGCATCCATTACTTTGTAGCAATGCTGCACTTCTTGCAGCTAGGCGTCGCTTATCCGGTATTTACTAGCTTAACGAAGTCTCGCCGCTATGGACTAGCGTTGAGTTTACTCTCAACAATACCTGTTCATGCACCGGGCGCCACATTTTGGGGAGTCGCGCTGAACGGAACTTTATACGCCAGGGCCATCTATCTTCCGTTCGCTACCTTGCTAATCTATTCATTCATTTGCCGCACCTTTTCAAGCGAACCGAAAGGCTTGAGAGGAACTTTTATATTACTTGGGCTGACCGCATGGATTCATCCGATTTCGGCAGCCTACCTGTTTCTAATATTCTTACTCTCCTTAATCTGTTTTAGGGCTACAGTTAAACAGCTATTCATCTGCGCAAGTTATTTTCTGGTTGGTGCGGCGTACTTTATCATACCGTTTCTTCTGCATCGTCCGCCAACAAGGCCGATGGAGATGGTTCTGCATAACCAGGAGTATCAGCTCCTTCTGGAGCGCGCTTATCCCTGGGCTTTTTCGTTCCAAACTATACTGACTGAGGCTGCCATGATGATTTGTAGCCCGGCTGGGGTCATTTTGGTGCTCTGCTACCTCGCTTACAGGCAAGGCTTCCCCCTCAAGCGCATTATGGCTATGGTGATTTGCACCTCTGTGGCCGCCAGCTTGCCCTATGTGTTTCAACGGTTACTGTACATCGGCTTTGAAACTCCTTTCTTTTTCATTGAAGTATGGAGAGGCTTTCGCTTTATCCCACCACTAGCGTACTTCGGTCTGGCCTTGATCCTAGGTCAACATTCGATGCGCTCCCGGAGTAGCCAATCTCAGCCATGGTTCTTTCTGCTGCTCATTTGCCTCTGTTGGCTTCTATCGTTTGGGATCAGTACTACGCCCCATAAGAAAACGACCTGCGATCACGGTATCTTTCGTGCAGCGCAGATGCTTCCTGAGACTGCGGTGGTCGTTTCAGATCTACAGGAGTTGCGTTACTGTAGTGAGAAAGCGTTATTTTCTAGTAGGCAGGATTTTGGGATGGCCTATTATCATAGCCGCGCGGCATTCAAGGACCTTTTTGACAGGCTTGATGCGCAGGAACATTTTGCCAGGGCTCCTGCTCAAGACAGCTTGGCTGAACTGGCCAGTTTGGGCGCCACACATATAATCCTTTCCCGTCACGCCCCACCTACTTTGCCGCTTCGTGAGGTAGAGGTTGCCGGCAATTACCGCCTTTATGCTATCGAACTGCCGTCAGGGCGCGTGAAATGAACTTTTCGTCAAGTTAGCAACGAGCTAGAATCAATTCATTTTCGCAAATAATCATTAACATGCCGATGCTACCAAGACTCCCATTCTCTCGATTCAGACTGTACACAACTAGTGCCATGTACCAGCAGGTCATTTGGGATCTTGTAAGTGGCAGCTTCGATTCTGGAGATGCTCTAGAAAAGTTCCGGGAACAGATAGAGGAAATGACCGGAGTCAAGCATGCCGTTTGTGTTCCGATGGCGAGAGTGGGGATATATTTAGCACTGAAGTATTACATCAAGCCGGGACAGAGAGTAATCCTTTCTCCTTATACCATCGTTGATGTCATCAATATGGTGATATGCGCAGGAGGGCGGCCAGTATTTGCTGACGTCGACAAGGAGACTTGCAATATCTCAGTTGGCGAGGTGGCGCGGCTGCTCTCGGATGAATGTGGAGCGGTGCTGGTTACTCACCTCCACGGGCTTGCTTGTGATATTACGGCCATTCGGGAGCTTTGCCATCGCAGGGGTGTTGCTTTGATAGAGGATGCCGCTCAATCCTTCGGAACTAAGGTTGACGGCACTTTTGTCGGCGCATTTGGCAATGCCGGAATTTATAGCTTCGGCGCCTACAAGAATATGAACTCATTTGTTGGGGGTATGGTATTAACGCCGGATACCCAGTTCTTCGAATGGCTTAGAGAGACGCTTAGTCAGTACCCTAAACTTTCGCGGATGGAAATGTTAAAGCGGGTGTTGAACGGTGCGGTCATGGATGTTGTCACCTGGAGGCCAGCATTCTGTATGTTCACCTTCTGGCTATTCAGGGCTGGCTTCTTACATGGCATAGATTTCATCAACAAGCTTACCGTAGTTGACTATAAGCCGGTTTTGCGTAAGACGCTACCTGATCATTATCGCCGATTGATGATTCAAACCCAGGGACGGCTTCTGATGCAACAACTCCCCAACTATCAGAAAGACGCAGAGAAAAGATTTGCACTGGCCCGAGTATATCTTGAGGGCCTGTCAGGATTGAAGGAAGTAACCTTGCCCCCGGTCCGGCTTGATGGTAGCCATAGCTACACTTATTTCCCAATACAAACAAGGAATAGACTGCAACTCATGCGGTATTGCTTAGCAAATGGCGCGGATTTTGTGTACGGCCACTATCGCAACAGCGCTGAGTTGGCGATATTCAGCGAATTTCAAGGGGATTGCCCCAATGCCAGCGACGTTTCGCAATCAGTGATTTTCCTGCCGGTCTATCCGACTTACCCGTTGCAGCAGGCAGAAAGAAATGTTGCATTGATTCGGGAGTTTTTTGAAGTTCATAGTGAAAATAATTAGCGTATAGCATTCTTGTGGTCATTGTTGTTGGTTCGGGTCCAAGTGGAATTGCCGTAGCGTATGGGCTAGTTAGACGGGGGTTCCCCGTGACGCTTCTGGATGTCGGCCTCGGGCTAGAGCCGGAGATTCAGCAATCTGTATGTCAGCTCAAGCAGAGTGAGCCGGCGCTTTGGGACCGCAACTTCGTTGAAAGTACCGAGTGGTTCCGCACTATCACACCGGGGCATCTTCCTAAGCGCCTTCTGTTCGGCTCGAATTTCCCTTATGCACAGGCTGAGGAGTCCATTGACTGCCCGGATAAGTCAGCAATTTTGAACACCAGTTATGCATGTGGCGGTCTAAGCAACGTGTGGGGTGCGGCAAGCTTGCCATATACTTGTGAGGATCTGACGGACTGGCCGCTAGACATTGGTGACTTAGCACCCCACTATAAAGCTATCGCCAAGCTCGTCCCTTTCACAGGGATGATGGATCCGTTCTCGAGCATTTACCCGATGTATGCCGAGGATTATGACCCGATTGAACTATCCGAGCAGGCTGCTAAGTTGCTAGCCAATCTTGAGCGGTCCCGCCAAGAATTGGAGCGCCAGGGACTCGTTTTTGGAGCCTCGCGTCTCATGGCTCGGAAAGACCAAAAAGGTGAGGGCGCAGGTTGTATTAAGTGCGGGATGTGTTTGCAAGGGTGCCCTCACGATCTCATCTTCGTTTCGAGCTGGCTACTTAGTGAGCTAGCCAAGTTCGATAATTTCTCGTATCGGCCGAATGTAAAAGTCGAAGAATTCCAGGAAGAGTCCAATCTGGTACGAGTAATGGCGACGGCTGTGCCTAGCGGCGAGAGGCTTAGCTTTACCGGTTCCAAACTTATGCTGGCATGCGGAACCGGCTCAACTGTTCAAATAGTACTCCGTTCACTTAATCTTTATGGTAGAGAGGTCCAAATTTTGACCAATCAACACTTTGTGCTCCCACTGTTAAGTTTCTCGAACGTAAACGCATATGGCAATGCGTCGAGTCTGCAAGCGCTGTGCCAGCTTTTCCTTCAACTTAGAGAGCAGGGGGATTCTACCCGTACGGTGCACCTGCAACTATCTTCGTATAGTAAGGCCCTTGAGTGCGGGGTGAAAAACACGCTTCGTCCTTTTTATTCACTATTCAAGAGATTTATTTCTCGTCATCTGCTAGGCAGGTTGTTGGTCACACAAGGCTATCTGCACTCAAGTCATTCGCCAAAAATATCCGCAGTTTTGCAAAGAGGAGAGAGGCCTCTGAGAGTTTGCGGAAAGGATATTCCGGAAAGCCGGAGACTAATTCGGAATAGTGTTTGGAGACTATTTCTAGCTGCACGGCAATTACGCGCTCTTCCCGTGTTCCCTCAACTAATTGTATCTGTTCCCGGTCAAGGAAGTCACATTGGCGGTACTTTCCCTATGAAGCGGAGTCCTGGTGAGCTGCAAACGGATAGGTTAGGCCGGCTCTATGGAACGCAGAATGTTCACATAGTAGACGCGTCTGTGCTCCCTAGCCTCCCCTCGTCCCCGATTACGTATTCCCTAATGGCGAACGCCCATAGAATTGCCCTAGAGGTGCCATCATCATGAAGATTGTCTTTTTAACCACAAATAGTATGACCGGAATAGTTTCAATTCAGCGATTTATTGTGGAATCACCTCGCTCGGTGGAAGCCATTCTTATTTTTCCTAATGTTCCAAAAGGTTTTGGAAAGGGACAAAAGGGTGGCGGCATTTTAAGTAAATGCAGGCAAATAGCGGTTGCTCAGTTGTTTTACAAAGTTCTTGAAACTTGGATTTATTCTGCGGCCCGGGTAATGTTCGGCAGGCCTACCCCGGCTCGACTGGCAAAAAAGTTGGGAATTCGATACCGCCGATTTGCCGATCCAAACGATGCTGAAACGTTAGAATTCCTTCGGTCGCTACAGGTTGACATGATAATAAACGTGGCTCCTTCCCTATTAAGGGAAGAGATCCTGGAGCTGCCAAGGATCGGCTGTTTCAATCTGCACGGTGCTAAGTTACCCAGCCATCGGGGAGTGGCAAACCACTTTTGGCTTCTTTTGGAGGGAGCTGCTTCTAGTACTGCTACCATTCATAGAATGGAGAAGGCAGTCGACACCGGTAACATCTTTGCCGAAAAAGAGTTCTCTATTTCAGACATCCGTTCTGTACACCACTTGAACTTTGTCACCCAGATTCAGTTCCATGATCTTATTAGGCAGCTTGTCGACCGAATTAGTGCAAAGAGCATCCAAGGCCGCCCGCCTACTGGCGAGAGTGTCTACAGATCCTTTCCCCAGAATAAGGACATTAAAGCTTTGAAGGAGAAAGGTATCAAGCTCTTCACTTGGAAAGACTTCATTGAGTCGGTTAAATATCAATGACGCATTTTCGATTGCAGTTACTGAAATAGTGTAGTTCTTACTATTCGCTTAGTTTCCCTGTACCGTTACGACGATCTCGCGCTTGCGTGCTTTGATATCGCATTCAAGATGAAAGATCTGCTGCCAAGTTCCGAGCGCAAGTCTTCCCGATTGAATGGGCAAAGTAACTCCCGGCCCAAGCAGCGTCGCTTGAAGGTGCGAATGCCCATTCCCATCGTGCCAGGTCTTCTCGTGTCCATACTCCCGGCTAGGCGGAGCGATCTTTTCAAGCATTTCGGGAAGGTCTCCGAGTAGGCCTGGTTCATACTCGATGGTCCCGATCGCACCGGTACTTCCGACGTTAAATACATGGGCAAGGCCGGTAGATACGCCGCTTTTCGACACAATCTCCTGAACGTCCGCCGTTAGGTCGCTCATCTCACCTGAGCGTGTTGTATTCAGTTTAATGCTCTCCTGATAAATCATAACGACCTCCTGCCGGGTTCGATTTGCAGTTCGCAGTAGAAAGGATGGCGCAAAGCCTCCATTGAGGTCTATAACCTGGATTACGTGAGCAACAAACAAATAATTTGATAGTCGTTAGAAAACTTCCCCATACTTCTTTACGCCTCGCTCGGCAGCCATGCGACGTACCGACGTAAGGTCTTGGGTTGCCTCGCTTGCGATGCTTCGTCAGGATTTGTTCTCTATAGAGCAATGATTTTTGGGCCGGCCCTCTTTAATCGGAGAGCCGGCAGCGGGAGCCTTACGCTTCTGTAAGGGATCTCACTACAGATTCGTCTACATTCGATACAACGCTGGCCTGAGCTCCGGCCTGAACTATCTGTGAGGCCACGCTTAATGCGGTCTTTTGAGCCTCACCTACAGAGTTCAACGTCGCATTTTCAATTCTCTCTATTTCGTCTCTGGCTTGCTTTACAATCGTTTTGACCTCTTTCCTAACCGCTTTGATCCCCTCTCTTTGAGCTTTGATGCCTTCACGCTCACTCTTGAGGTCCTGAATCAGCTGATTTATACTGTCCTTTGACTCCAAGTCCCGGCTGCGATCAGACTCCTGAAAATTAACCTTTTCGACTGAAACTTGTCCTTTTTGCTCGCTGCCTAGTGAAAAGGTCTTGCTGCGGTCGGCGGCACGGCGCCCATTGTCCTGCTCAATCTGCCGCGCTAGCTGATCTCGCTCGCGCTGAAGTTTTTCCAATTCTTCACGCTTTTCGGCCGCTGTCTGCGCGTCTCCGCTATCAAGGGCTGATTTTAGTCCGCGCGCCGTTTCCAGCTGTGCTTTGACGTTTTCCTCGGCTTTGCGCAGGCTCTCGTCGCTCTCATTAACAACATTGGCGAACGAATTTGCCTCTTCGTTAAAGCGGTTGCGCACAGATCTAAACGCACCGCGCACCGAGCTCTCACTGAAATCTGGTCTCGAACTGTCCTGGGAATTCTTGATTGTGTCGGATGAGGCGGGGCTTCTGCTTTTTCTGGATTTGGCCTCTTCGGTTGCCAGCGTTCTCTTATCTTTGACTTCGCCGGCCGCAGTTAAAAATCCTCTACCTGCTTTCTCTACTTCTCCTGCCATGGTGAATCTCCCTCAATGGATGTTTGTAGATCTGCCGCACTATCCGGCTAGCGCAGACTAGATTATCCGGATGCGGCAAACCTTTCTCCGTTTGCATTCTCCGAGCGCAACGGCTCGTTATGGGCACAATCACCTTCCAATGAGTAGTTTCGGCCGGGATATAGGAATCTTTATGATCCGGCGCTACTGAAAATCAATAAATATTCGCAGCGCTATAGGAGGGAATAGAGCCCTTAGAGATTAGCTATTTGCGCATCTAATTCAGAACCGGGCGGTGATGACCGCTTCTTTTCCGTTTACGGGCCTTTCTAAAATCAAGCACCCCCGAAGATGGAGTCTCACTCCTTCTTCCTCCGCTTACTACTTCAAGACGGCGGGTGGGGGAGTCTTTGTCGCTTGAGGCGTCATTCATAGCCCGTACAATTTCGCGGTATAAGGAGTCCTCAAGCTGCTTTCTCTGTTGCTCGCCGGCAGACATAAGCCTGTGCATGCCTGAGAGCACTTGCTCGAGGGCTTTATAAAAAACCTCAATGACAACTTCTTTCTCCTTCTCATTCAGCTGCGCCATCCGATCTAGCAGGGGGAGTATTTTATCTCCTCCAACCGAGTCGAAGAGCGTGCGCATTTGTAGCTGCAGGCAAGAAAAAGAGGTTGTAAATTCTCCGTTGTCCGTCATAAAGCGACCACAATTATTCCACTGTTAACAACCCATCTTCGATGGGACGTTTATGTCGTCCTACCCCTGATCGTAATAAAACCATGGGTTGCTTCATGATTTTTCCCGACTTTATGCTTAAAAATGCAATCTTCTTGCCATGGCTAACATACTGATAGTTCTTGGCTATCGTGGGTGATTTGGAAGCGGGTTGAAGCGCCGGCACGCGCAGCTGTCTATTATTACGACGCAGGGACGAAGGCGGAGATTACGGGAGAGCCCAAGAGAGCGGTACACCCCAGCCTTTTAAACCCACCTTCCAGGCGGGAAGAAAGCTTAGCCTGGCGGAGAGTTCTATGAAGGGCCATCGGGAGAAAAAACTGCCGCACAGATTCTTTGAGGGCGAAATTATTATTTTTAAAGGCCTGCTCGATCTGAGCTCTCCTAAAGACGATAAAACGCCGGGTGTTACCTTCCAAGCGCCGCTTGACTTTAAAGAGGAGAGGATTAAGGCAATTGAGGCTATCAGTGACTGGATAGTCCACGATCACTCGCTTTCGCGCGACTCTTACCAGTTCCGAGATCGTCTTTTCCCAGTTGTTCGTATGCGAGAGATATCTGAAGCAGGTCACGACATCAAATGATTTGTCCGGAAAGGGAAGTGTTTCGACACTGCCGATTTCGAATTTACAACGGCAGTCTTGAACTAAATCCTTTATTTGCAGGTCACAGCTGTGCGAGCTTCCGAGAACAGTTACTTCATAGCTGGATGATAAAGCGCGAGCGACGTGCCCGTGACCTCCTGCTACATCCAGCACTGTAGCGGTGGGGAGATCTTTCAATAGGTGATTTAGCCCTGCGCTTTGCACTGACAACAACCATGCCCCAATCTCTCCTGAAAATCGGGCGGCATAGGAATCAGAGGCCGTTTCAACATCGGCAAATTCTAGGCCCTCTACAACGCAGTCATTCATAAGCCGGTTATAATAGCGTTGAGAGCCCCCGTGGTCTATACCGGCTCTCAATAGAGCTATTAATTCTATATTATAGGGGAGGTTTTAAGGGTGACACTGGGCAAAGGCGCTTCTAGGGGGCATTGTAGTTTGTAATAATAATGGCGAGAAAGTAATGTATAAGCGTTGAAGTAAGGAGATTCATTTGCAATTTGATACTCCATCTGTAAAGCAGCGTTTCGACGGCGACAAAAGATTCTTTTTGGAGCTGTGTGGAATTTTTTTTGAACAGTACGGTCCGCGCGCTGAAGAAATGAAGTCCGCCTTGCATGAGGGGCAACTTGAAAAGGTAAGAGCGGCTGCTCACTATGTTAAAGGCGCTCTCCTGAATCTTGGTGCGGAGTCTGCTTCAATCCAGGCAGCCGCATTGGAGCATGCCTCACGTGAAAATCGCGCTGAAGAACTCCCGAAGTTTATCGAAGCCCTTGAGCGCGAAATAGAGAGCTTCAAAGTGCTCGTTGCAAAAATCGAAAGCGGTGATATTTGGGAGAAGGCATAGCCGATAAGGGAGAGGGGAAGCCGCCTAGATGTTGACTACCTTTCGATCGTGCTGAAGCTGCCTGAGTATAAAATCAGAGACGGACGCGGCGTCATAACCGTTCAACTGATGCTGTTCCGCCTGACTGGCATGCGGCACGAACGAGTCTTTTACTCCAAACCGTTTAATTACGTGCTGCAGCTCAAGCTGAGAGTCATTTGCGAACTCCAGTATGCTCGAGCTAAAGCCTCCCTGTAGAGAGTGATCCTCGACTACGCAAACAAGCTTATGACGCGGCAGCTCTTGCGTTAGAAGCGCCTCATCAAGCGGTTTTGCAAAGCGGGCATTAATCACGGAACAAGTAATTCCGTGGCGAGCGCAAAGAGAATCCGCCAAGGCACTAAGGGTGTGTGCGACAGGGCCCAAACCGATCAGCAGTACATCATCTCCTTCCCGCAGCAGCTCTGCTTTCCCGATCTCAAGCAACTTCGAAGGCTCTTCCTTTAGAGCGCCGGTGCCGTTGCCGCGCGGATAACGTAGCGCTGTCGGCCCATTGTGCCGCAAGGCCGTAAAAAGCATCTGTCGTAGCTCGTTTTCATCTTTTGGCGACATAATCACCATATTCGGGATGGTGCGAAGGTAGCTGATATCAAAGACGCCCTGATGCGTCTCCCCATCGTTCCCGACCACGCCCGCTCGATCCATTGCGAAGACGACGGGCAAGTTCTGAATGCACACGTCGTGTATTACCTGATCATAAGCGCGCTGCAAAAAAGTGGAGTAAATGGCGCAAACTGGCCGGAACCCTTCACATGCCAGCCCGGCAGCAAACGTCACCGCATGCTGCTCGCAAATACCGACGTCAAAAAACTGCTGTGGCAGCTCTTTTTGAAACTTCTCAAGGCCGGTACCAGATGCCATTGCTGCCGTGATGGCCACTATACGCGGGTCGTCTTTAGCAAGAGATAACAGCGATTCGCCGAAAACGGTCTGATATAACGGGGCAGGGATGGCCGAAGCAGCGCTCCGTGGAGCGTCGAATTCCCCTTTGCTGCGGTTAAAAGGGTTTACTCCGTGCCACTTTACCGGGTCGTTTTCCGCCGGTTCATACCCTTTACCTTTTGTAGTGCGCGCATGAATTATTACCGGAACATCCTGCTGCTTGGCGTTAATGAGCGCTTGGATCAACGCCTGGATGTTGTGGCCATCGACGGGCCCTATATAACGGAAACCGAAGGACTCAAAAAGCATTGCGGGAGTCGACATAAATCCCTGAGTCAATTCTTCCGCCCGGTCGATCGCCTTGTAGAGCAGCTCCGGTACATAGCCTCGCTTGTAAAGGCTCTTGAACCCTGAACGGGCTAGAGTAGACGGCTTTGAAGTCAGAGCCCTTGAGAACAACCAACTTATCGCTCCGACGTTCGGAGATATCGACATCTCATTGTCGTTGAGCAGCACTATAAGATTTCTAAGACCGAGTGCTCCTGCATTGTTAAGAGCCTCAAATGCCATTCCGGCTGTAATCGAACCATCCCCGATTACCGCTACCACGAAGCGCGAAGGATCCTGACGCGCAAGTGCAACGCTCATGCCGACAGCTGCCGAGATGCTTGTTCCCGCATGGCCGGCGCCGAAACAATCGTAGGGACTCTCACTGCGCCTCAAAAATCCGGAGATTCCCCCTTTTTTTCGTACACTGCTCAGCTGCGAGCGCCGGCCCGTCACCATCTTGTGCACATAGGCTTGGTGTCCCACATCCCAGATAATGCGGTCATGCGGCGTATCGAATACGTGGTGTAGGGCGACAGTGATCTCGGTGGCCCCTAAACTGGATGCAAAGTGGCCCCCGCAATTCGAAACTACATCTATCAGCTCGTCACGCAGCTCGGCGGCAACAATATTCAGACTTGCTATATCAAGCTCCCTTAGGCCGCCGGGAAGATCTATGGAATCTACAAGCTTTCCCATGATTTAGATAGTTGGCGCTGAACAGTAGGCGCATCTAGGGCGATATCATAACGCTCTGCAGATAAACAATCAATTAGAGCGTAGAGGAGGGGAGGTCCAATTGGCAAGGATCCGGCATTTAGGCCCCGAGTATCCTTTCAACGGGGCCTAAATGCATCTTGCTCCAAACAGAAAAATTTTACCGCTCTCCGGAGGATCCCTGGGAGAGGGCGAAATGAACTCGCCGGTTCTTGGCATAGGCAAATTCGTCGTGGCCGGGATCAAGCGGGATCTCCTCACCATATGTAATGGTAGAGATCCGATTGGCAGAAATTCCGTAAGAGGTTAATACGTCACGGACGGCTCGCGCCCTTTCCGCGCCTAACGCCAGGTTGTACTCGGCGGTCCCGCGTTCGTCGCAATGACCCTCGAGTCTCACGGAATAAGCAGGGTTGGACTGCAGCACCTGAAGATTATATTCAATTGTTTGCCGGGCTGCATCATTGATCCCGGAGGAGTCGTAATCAAAATGGACGTCGCGGAACATTCCTTCGCTTTCTGCTAACGGGATGTTTCCCATCGCATAGCGCTTCTCTAGATCGGCCTCGGATAAAGCTAAATCATCTTCCCCTGCCTTCTTACTGCCGGAGCCAAATAGAGAGCAGGCGGTGAAACCGAGGAGCAACAATCCGCAAAAAAACAAGGAAAACAGTCTAAAAAAATGGTGTTTCATGACTTGACCCCAAGATATAAATACTTGCGGTATTTTTACGCCTAAGATGCTTTGAGCGCAACCACTTTCTATGAGAAGATTAGGCCTGTACGGATTAGAATATGAGCAAAGAGAGCGAACAACAAAACTTGACGGCATACTTTGAAAGCAACAGAGATCGATTCATCGAGGAGTGGAAAGAGTTTCTCCGCTTCAAGAGCATAAGCACCGATCCCAAACACGACCAGGATTGTATCGCGTGCGCAACATGGCTTTCAAAGCATTTAGAGGGACTGGGGTTTCACTCCTCGTTGGTGCCCACCCCCGGTAAGCCGATGGTCCACGCCACATATGAGCCGCCTAAGCGAAGCGGCCCCGCGGTTCTCTTTTATGGCCACTATGATGTCCAGCCGGTTGATCCGATTGAAGCGTGGACGACGCCGCCGTTTGAGCCGACAATCCGCGAAGGCAGGCTGTATGCGCGCGGAGCGCAGGACAACAAGGGACAGACTTTCTATGTTATCAAAGCGTTGGAATACCTGATTAAATGCGGCCGTTTAAGCACCCCAGTAGCGCTGCTGATAGAGGGTGAGGAAGAAGACGGTAGCAAGGGCATTACCGCGGCGCTTCCCTCGATGGGAGGTCAGCTGAAGGCTGACATCTTAATGGTGTGCGATACAGGTACCATTGTGCCCGATTGCGCCACTATTACCATGGGTCTTCGCGGGCTTATCACGTTGGAGATAAAGCTCAGCGGCGCCGCTTATGATCTTCATTCGGGGGTGTTTGGTGGTGTAGCGCCCAACCCGGCTCTGCAGATGGCGAGGTTGGTTACGACGCTTCATAATCGGGACGGCAGTATTGCCGTGCAAGGCTACCTGGATGGCGTACCTCCGATAAGTGAAGAAGATCGCAAGGTAGCACACGACATTCCTGTTCCCTTAGATTCCCTCGAGTCGGTTATCGGGGTGCCTCTGAGCGGAGGAGAGGAAAATTACACAGCCATTGAACGGCGCGGCTTTAGACCTACAATTGAGATTAATGGGCTGCATTCTGGTTATGGCGGTCCGGGCACTAAAACCATAATTCCTTCGTACGCAATCGCGAAGATTACATCCCGCCTGGTGGCAGGTCAGGAGCCGCAAAGATGCCTTGATCTACTTATTGAACACGTCAAGCGCCACGCGCCTAAAGGACTAAAACTTGATATTGTATCCAAAGGGATAGGCGGACCGGCTGTGGTGGTAAACTCGGCTTCATCTGTCATTCAAACAGCCAAGGGGGTGCTCGATAGGATCACTCCGAAGGGCACCTGCTTAATGTGGGAGGGTGCTTCGATTCCGATCATCCCGGCGCTGGCGACGACTGCCGGGGCTGAACCTTTGCTGGTCGGATTTGGACTTGAAGAAGACTGCATTCATGCCCCGAATGAAAGCTTTTCACTTGAGCAGTTCAAGAGGGGTTTCCACTATGCGGCGATGCTGCTTACGGAGCTAGGCAGCGCAAAGTAACACCGGCAATTGTGGCTACAAAGAATCTAACTCTATTCCCTGAACGCGCTGATAGTTCACCTAAGAAGGTGAGAGAAGACCTCCGGCCGCTCGCTGATTTAGTGCGGCCTGCCGAGTGGGACGACTTTGAGGGGTTGGAGACTCTTGATAAACCGCTGGTAGGACAGCTGACGTCCGGCAGCGGCCGGCCGCCCTCGCTTGTTTTGTGGGGTCCGCCGGGCAGCGGCAAGACTACTTTTGCGAAACTGGTGGGCCGCGGCTACACCTTTCCTTTCGTTGAATTCTCCGCAGTGCTGGGGGGTGTTAAGGATATCCGCGATATAGTGGCCGAAGCGAAGCGCTTTGATCACCCCACGATTCTTTTTTTAGATGAGATCCACCGCTTTAATAAGTCGCAGCAGGATGCGCTTTTGCCTCATGTCGAAGACGGCACATTAATCCTTATAGGCGCTACCACGGAGAATCCTTCTTTCTACCTTAACGGAGCTCTTCTCTCGCGGTGTAAGGTAGTGGTTTTCCCCAGCCAGTCGAATGCTGCGCTCTCAAATATCGTGGGCAAGGCGGCGGCCAGAGCCGGCGTTTCCATTACTGGCGAGGCGCTAAGCCTGATTGTTGAGATGGCTTGCGGCGATGCGCGCAAGGCGCTGAATCTCGTTCAAGATCTGCATAACGCGGCAGGCAAGGGTCAACAGATTGGCTCACAGGAGCTTAAAAAGTTTATCACCGACTCGAAGATCCTGTTCCATGACCGCAGCGGGGAGGAGCACTACAATGTTGTATCGGCATTTATCAAAAGTATGCGAGGCTCCGATCCGGATGCGGCTTTGTATTGGGGATTCCGCATGATTGAGGGGGGTGAAGACCCACTTTTTGTGATTCGCAGGATGATAATCTTTGCCAGCGAGGATATAGGCAACGCTGATCCGAGAGCTTTAATGCTGGCCGTAAGCACTGCCGAGGCGTTTGAGCGCGTTGGAATGCCTGAGGGAAAAATACCGATCGCGCATTGCATAACCTACCTGGCGAGCGCTCCTAAGTCGAACCGCAGCTATCTCGCTATGCACGAGGCAATGTCAGCAGTAAAGGAAAACCCCAAAGTTTCGGTGCCGCTTCATCTCCGCAACGCACCCACCAAGCTGATGAAAAACCTCAACTATGGAGCAGAATATCAGTATCCCCACAATTTCGCGGACGGAGAGCTGCGAGAAGTTCAGTACCTTCCGGATGAGCTGAAGGGCAGGGAGTTCTATAAACCGGGCGAGAGCGGCTTGGAAAAAATCATCAAAGGGCGCCTGGATAAGAGGCGATGACAAAAGTGCGCGCTTCGAAATTATTTATCTTGCTGCCTTTTATGCTGCTTTGTTTGGCGGCTCGTGCTGCGTCGGCTGAGGGCAAAGAAGAAGGCTCTCATCCTCTTCGCTGTGCGGTCATTGCCACTTTAACGGGCGGACATGCCCCGATCGGACACTCAATCAAAAATAGCATTATCCTTGCATCCGAGGAGGGCTTTCTTAATGACAAGGTTATTTTTAGTTTCGAGGACGACGCTTTCTTACCGCGCAACACCGTATCAATCGTCAATAAGCTGATCTCCGGCAAGGAAGCTGATTGCATCATTCTTTTCGGCTCGACGACCTCCCTCGCCATAGCCGGTTTGGCCGAGAATGCAAAAATTCCCACGATTGCGATAGCAGTTTCGCCCAAAATGATCGCCGGCAGAAAGTATATTTTTAGAAGTTACATTTCACTTGAAAGCCAGGCCTCTCTTCTTAGCCGCCGCGCGGACGAACTGGGATATCGGTCAGTTGCGGCGATAACCACGATCCAGGATGCCACGGTGTCCTTAAGGGAAGAGTTGTTTAGAAGGTGGAGTGTCGAGGTAACTTTGAACGAACAGGTAAATCCCGAGGATCTTGACCTGCGCAGCGTCGCGGCTAGAATCGCAGCTTCCGGTTCTGATGCCGTATTTCTTAATCTTCTCCCTCCCCAGATAGCAGCGTTGTCCCGGCAGCTACGAGTCATTGGCTACAAAGGGGATTTTTTTGGCGGTCCGCCGATGGGCAATATTGATGAGGTAGCTGCTTCGGCCGGTGCATTGGAGGGCGCTTGGTTTGTAAGTGTCGATGACGCTCGGGCGGAGGAATTCTATAGCCGTTACAGGCAGCGATTCGGCGAACATCCGGCGGTGGAGGGGATATATGGCTACGATCTGGCGAATATCTTGGCGCAGCGCCCGAAGGGGCAAGACTTAAGGGAGTATTTAAGCGGGCTCAAAAAATTCAGCGGATTGCTGGGAAGCTATGGCATGGAGGGCAACTCACTTGATATACCGGCGGGAGTATGGACCGTATCCGGCGGTAAGCTGGCCGGACCGGCCATCACCGGCAGGAAAGATACACACTAGCCTGTTACGCTGTATGAGGAAACAGTCAGCAACTGCCGAGCATTTTCCCCATTCCACCTGTCTCTTCGTGAAATTTTCGGGCTAGTGCCGAAGAA
This sequence comes from Deltaproteobacteria bacterium, assembly GCA_024102635.1. Classification (GTDB taxonomy): domain Bacteria; phylum Bdellovibrionota_C; class UBA2361; order UBA2361; family JAGFJO01; genus JAGFJO01. The sequence continues at coordinate 10,348 of JAGFJO010000025.1, read as the reverse complement.
ATCGCTTGCCCATATTGTGATATGCGCGATCCACGTCGTACTGACGCGCGATCTCTTCAAGCGACATGTCTGATAGCTCATTGTAGTAGTTCCTGACCGCCCATGCCTTATAGAGCTTCAATCGGCGGTCAAATTCTCGCGCCGCCTGCTCTCTGTAGTATCTCCGCACCGGGAGAACGACATACGCGATTAACAGTAGTGATGTGAGAGCTGCGAGTAGGGCCATGAATCACCTTATATTTTAGAATCGGCGTTGCGAATAAATCCCTAAACAGGGATTTTTTGGCGGTAAGCTGCGAAAAATGCGGAGTATTTTCCCGGTAATCAGATAATAATAGTGACCGGGCCGTGATTAGTTAGGCGTACTTCCATCTCGGCGCCAAACAGTCCTTGGGAAACCTTGCCCGGTAAGATCTCTTCCCAACACCTAACAAAGGCTTGGAACAAATCGGCTGCGGGCTTTGGCGTCATTGCTTCAAAAAACTCAGGCCGGCGTCCCTTGGAGGTATCGGCGAAGAGCGTGAACTGCGGCACGAGTAGCACACTGCCCTTTACATCTATGAGCGAGCGATCAAAGCGGCCGGCTTCGTTCGGGAATACCCGTAAGTTTAACACCTTGTCCCTCATAGGAACTAAGTTCGCCGCACAGTCATCTTTATGAATGCCGACCAGCAGCAGCAAACCTTGCTGGATCGCCCCTATTACTTCACCGCCTACTGATACAGAGGCTTCTGATACTCGTTGAAGTACAATTTTCATCCGACCTAAATTTATAAGATTGTGGGGAGGGATTGAAAGAGGATTATTTGTGTTCCGGTCCCGTGAGAAAGAAACGGGTGACAGCCTTCCGTTAGATCCATGAAAGGACCGTCTGCGGCGAGGAGCCGCAGACGGTCCAAAAAGGGACGCGCCGTCTAGAGCACCGTGAAGTATCCGTTGAACACCAGATCCGTTGCGCCAGGCTCCACCTTGTCGGTGCGCCGGTCGCGGACCAAAATGTCTCGATCGGGATAATCCCGGTTCTCACCGCGGGTGCCGCTGATAAGATCACTGCCGCGACCGCCATCCAGCAGATCGCGGCCATCGTGTCCGATCAGCAGATCGTTGCCGGCGCCGCCGACCAGGGTATCGTTGCCGCTTCCTCCGTAGAGGGAGTCTCGGCCTGAACCACCGGCCAGCAGGTCGTCGCCGTCGCCTCCGAAGAGACGCGCGCGGAGCTTAACCTTCGGACTCACGCGCACGATGTCGTCGCCTTCCTCGGTGACGATATCGATTTGCGTGGTTCGCTTGGGGAGCAGCCGGTGTTCGCCATTCACTATAACGGCGATTCGCTTTCCGCTCATTCCAACAGCGATGTCGTCCGGTCCAGCAGTGCCGCTGATGAGCACAGTGCTCAAAAGCTTCCGTTCTTCTAAACGTTCGACGCATGGTGTCATGACACCTCCAGATAGAGCCAACCCAGAACTGCCGCCAGCACGCGCTGACGTAACATCTGAGCCGCACAGGCAAGTGCCTCTGCGGCTCAGACGTGCAAAATCGGCTCAATAAAACCTGCCGTGGTAGGCTGTCACGATATGCACTATAGCAATATGGCGCTGGCTACTCAAAAAGGCCGCTACTCGCCGGTTCGCGGAGTCGAATTCATGGCAATGCCGCTCTTTTGCACCACAACTGGCGCACCTGAGAAAAAGAGTTCGATTGTGACCTCCTTTTCTTTTTCCTGATAGTTGCGCCTTGCCGATCTCTCTTCGGCAGCAGCAAGTTTCCCGCCAAAAGATGAGTTACCGTTGAAAACGATATTAGGAAGATACGCTTTTACTATCGAACCGTCCGGCAGCTCGTCGGTGCGCAGAATCATTCTAAGCATTTCGCCCACAAAAAAGCGCACCCCGCTCACCGAATCCGGCCAATTAGAGCTCGGAAGAATGGGATCCAAGATGCGTGGACCTTCAATGCTGCTTTCTATCAGAATGTGCGGCATTATTCCGGCGTTCAGGTGAACGTACATTCTTCCGCCCCAGTGATCGCGGGCTAAGCACTCCGGGTACATTGTGAGCGATCTCAGAGAGCGGTGGTCGGGCAGTTTAGCCTGTGAGTTACCCAATGATAGAGAATCGTGGGGAACAATCAGATAGCTTCTATGATCGCGCATGTGTCTCATTTTATAGGTCCCGTGTGCTTAAGGAAGGATAATTATCGATGCGCCACTTCACTGATGCAAATCATATACTCGATTAGCACTCCTCAAATACGTTTTCTTCCTTACGGTCGGCTAGAGGGATATTTTAGATGGCGGCTATTCTCGAGGAGCTTGCGGCGCTAGGCAGCGAGGCGCGTATAATTGTGCTTCGCGCCTTACATTTGGGAGACCTTTTATGCGCTGTGCCCGCCTTGAGAGCTCTAAGACAGGCCGTGCCTGCAGCTAAGATAGAACTTATAGGACTCCCGTGGAGCTGCCATTTTGTCCGGCGCTTCTCAAGCTACCTCGATGGATTTCTTGAGTTTCCTGGTTTTGACGGTTTGCCGGAACGGGCCCCCGATACCGCCGCCCTTTCGCGCCTCAGCGAATCGCTCGCAAAAAACCCCCCACACTTAATAATTCAGATGCAGGGCAGCGGGGAGATGACTAATCGGTTTATCGGCTTATTACCTGCCGTAAAACGTGGCGGCTTTATCCCGGAAGGCAGCAGCCTCCGCTCTGATACTTTTCTCGAATACCCGGATGGGCATGAGATAAACCGCTTACTTAAACTTACTTCTCATCTAGGAGCTTCCGCACAAGCAAGTGCAGAACTGGAGTTTCCGCTATTCAAAAGTGATATGGAACTTCTCGACTGTGTGCTGGGCAGAAACCGGGTGCATGAGACCCCTTTCGTGGTGATTCATCCTGGTTCAAGGTCATCAGTCAGATGGCCAGCTGAACGTTTTGCGGCCCTGGCAGACTCTCTAAGCCGCCAAGGGCTGCATGTAGTTTTAACCGGAGTGCCATCCGAGTCACATGAGGCCGCTGAAGTCGAGCGTAATATGCGTACCACAGCTCTAAACCTATGCGGACTGACTTCGATCGGAAGCTTGGCAGCTCTAATCCAACGAGCCAGGCTAGTAATTTGTAATGATACAGGGATTTCGCACCTGGCTGCCGCTCTTAAGGTTCCCAGCGTCGTGCTCTTTTCCAGCTCGGAGCTGGGCCGCTGGGCACCACTCAATCGATATCTGCATTTGGCACTCTCAGGCGCGCCGTTTCTTAGCGCCGAGCAGGTGCTAAAGCGTGTGCAGCAGAAGCTGAATCGAGAGGCCCGTTATGCTGCTTGAAGATCCTTACCGTCCGCCGCAGATTAGCCAGCAAAAACATTTCAGCCAAGGTTATAAAGAGCTGCTCAAGGCTCGGAAAATCCTGCTCGTTCGGCTTGATAACATCGGGGACGTTATCATGATCGGTCCGGCGGTGCGTGCGCTGCGTGCCTACTTGAAGGATGTTCACATTACCTTGATGGCATCTCCCGCCGGCCGGCTGGCCGCGCCGCTTGTACCGGGGATAGATGCAACGATCACTGAAAGGACCATTTGGCAGGATATGAGCGGAGAGCTGACGATGGATAAAAAGCGCGAGCTTGCTCAAGCAAAACGAATCAGAAAGGGCAACTTCGATGCTGCCATCATCTTCACCAGCTTTTCTCAGTCTCCTTATCCGCCCGCGTTCGCCTGCTATTTGGCGGGAATCCCGGTGCGAATTGCGCAGTCTAAGGAGTTCGGTGGAGGTGTTCTTACCCATTGGATCCGTCCGCCGGCGGACGAACTTCATCAGGTAGACAGGAACCTGCACCTGCTCGAATCTTTAGGGCTGCCTAGTAAGGGGAGAGATCTGCAGGTGTCCCTTTCAAGGCGGAGTGAATCGAACGCAGAGAAGCTGCTGCGCAGAGCAAAGGTGAAACTGTCAGAGGAATTTGTGGCGGTGGTGCCCGGCGCCAGCTGTCAGGCGCGCGAGTATCCTATAGAGAGATTCGTCAGAATTGCCGGTCGCCTCGCCCGAGACGGCATTCAAGTGGTGCTTCTGGGAAGTGCTAAAGAGCGTGTCCGGTTACAAGCTGAAGAGGGGCTTAGCTCGCCGCTAATCCACAACCTGGCAGGTTTCACCGGCGTCGGAGAGTTTGCCGCCATTATATCAAAGGCAAGCCTTGTTTTCGCCAATGACTCCTCGGCGATGCATCTGGCGGACGCGTTTGGCCGGCCTTCGGTAGTTCTGTTTTCGGGAACTGACAGAGAGTCACAATGGCAGCCCCGTTTTTCTAGGTCGGTCTTACTTCGCAAGCACACTGACTGCGCCCCGTGCTATCGCATGAAATGCCCTTATGGGTTGGAGTGCTTGGATATCGATCCCGCAGAAGCGGTGATCTCCGGTTATCAGCTAATGAGCGGGGGCACTCCGCGACGGCGGCATGAGCGGCTCATAGAGACCACATTGGAAGGAGCAAAATGAGAAAGCTGCGTATTTTCACCTGGCATGTTCATGGAAGTTATCTCTACTATCTAGCTCAGTGCGGGCACACAATTTATCTTCCGGTTAAGCCAAACAACCAGCCGGGGTACGGCGGTCGCTGCGGAGAGAGGCGATGGCCCCCAAATTTGGTGGATGTTCCGGCGAAAAGCTGCCGCGACCTAAAGTTCGATATTCTTTTATACCAATCTACGCGCAATTATCTCACGGATCAGTTCGAAATTCTCTCGGAGCATCAACGAAAACTCCCCAAAATCTATCTTGAGCACGATCCGCCGCGCGACAGTCCGACCGACACCTCTCATGTGGTGGACGATCCGGAGATTCTGCTCGTTCACTGCACGCATTTCAATAATCTGATGTGGAACTGCAACCGTACGCCAACGCGGGTGATAGAGCACGGTGTGTGCGTGCCCGAAGGGTGCCGCTATCGCGGAACAAAAGAGAGGGGGATAGTGGTAATTAACGGCCTGCTGCAGCGCGGCAGAAGGCTTGGCGCTGACGTTTTCAACGCCGTGCGCCGTGAGGTAGCGCTGGACTTGGTCGGCATGCAGTCAGAGGAGGCCGGGGGCTTGGGAGAAGTACCGCCCGACGATCTGCCCAGGTTCGAGGCTGAATATCGATTCTTCTTCCATCCCATTCGCTACACAAGCCTCGGTTTAGCTGTGTGTGAGGCGATGATGATCGGGATGCCGATAGTTGGCTTTGCAACTGCCGAGATGGCTACGGTAATCGAGAATGACGTATCGGGATTTACTCATACTGATACGGCCTTCCTAGTCGAGAGAATGAAAGAGTTGTTGTATGACCCGGGCCTGGCCCACAGCTTGGGGCTGGGCGCCCGCAGGGCCGCGCTCGAGCGGTTTAACATTGACCGGTTCGCTCGCGATTGGGATACAGCGCTGCGAGATGTGGCGGGATTGCGTGATGTGCGAGTGGCTTTTGCCGCTTCTTGAAGAATACATTGCAGGAGAAAATCCGCTGGGATCATTGCAAGGAAAAGTGGCCGTAGTTACCGGGGGGGCGCGAGGGCTCGGCGCAGAGATCTGCAGAGTGCTTGCACAATCCGGTTCGACAGTAATAGTCGCGGATGTGCGCGAGCAGCTTGCCGCCGAGCTTGTGCAGGAGATTAAGGCCGAGGGGGGAAAGTGCGAAGCAGTGACACTCGATGTAGGAGAGGAAGAGGCCGTTAGCAGCGCGCTTGGTGAAATAGGCAGCGACTACGGCAGGCTGGACATTGTCGTAAACAACGCCGCGGTGGATGTGACCTGTAGCATAGAAGAGCTGAGCTTTGCCGATTGGGATCGCATCATTAGAACCAACCTGCGCGGACCTTTCGCTCTTGCGAAGATCGCTTTTCCAATGATGCGGCAGCAGGGTGGAGGGGCAATCGTCAATATTGCATCAACGGCATCCAAGCGCGTATGGGCCAACGCCGCGGCCTACCATGCTAGCAAGTGGGGCCTCCTTAGTCTTAGTCACGCACTGCACGTTGAGGGACGGGCCTGCAATATTAAAGTTTCTGCGGTGATAAGCGGAGGGATGCGCACACCGTTCTTGCTTGATCGCTTTGCTGACATTGATCCCGGAGTGCTGCAAAATCCTCGAAACGTTGCTGAAACCGTTAAGTTCATTTTGATGCAGCCGCCGGAGACCGTTATTCCGGAGGTAATGGTTTTGCCGATGCGGGAGACTTCCTGGCCGTGACTAGCCGGGCTGGCGGAGATCATTCCAGGCGACTATTACCGCTGTTACGGTGTTCGGCACCGTCATGAGAGATGAGCTGACAAAAATAATTGACAGGTTCGGCACGCTGCGAGTTGTTGTTCTCGGAGATGCCATTCTTGACCGCTATATAACCGGCGATACCACGCGCCTTTGCCGAGAAGCTCCGGTGCCGGTTATGGAGGTTGAAAGGTGCGGCGACTTTGCCGGAGGCGCCGCTAATACGGCGGTAAATTTGGCCACTCTTGGCGCCGACGTATGCTTTGTCTCGCTCATCGGAGACGACCAGAGCGGAAGGGCTCTAGATCAATGTTTGCGCAGGGCCGGCGTCGAGCGGCGCCTTATTCGAGATCCACAGCGAGCCACAGTAACGAAGACCAGAATGATATGCGGAAAGCAAATGCTACTCAGAATGGATCAGGGAAGTACCATGCTTCCTCGCGGCAATATCGATAGACGGCTTTGTGCGGCGGCGGCGAAGGAGGCTCTTGATTGTGATATCTTGCTTATTTCGGACTACGGCTGCGGAGCAATTTCGGAGCGTACTATTGGGCGGTTGGAGCAGCTACGTTCAAGAACCTCCGCAACCTTTGCCGTGGACTCCCGCAGGCGGCTCATGGATTTTGCCAAACTGAGGCCCGACCTTGCGAAACCCAACTACGAAGAAGCGCTCTTCGCATTGGGCCGTGAAAAACCTCCCGGCCCTGGGCGGCCGGAGTTCATAGAGGGGAACGGCCATCTACTTCAATCTATAACCAATGCCAAGGTAGTGGCGGTAACACTCGACAGCGACGGAGCATTGATTCTTGCGACTGGTTGTACTGCCTATCGAACGTATACCAGGCCTGTTCAAAACTCACAGGCTGCGGGTGCGGGAGATACTTTTGTCAGTGCCATGGCCTTGGCGCTGCATGCCGGCGCATCAATTCACGCCGCAGCCGAGATTGCCAGCAGCGCCGCAGCGGTTGTAGTTGAGAGACGCAGCACTGCAGCATGTTCTCAAGCGGAGCTGAAGGTGCAATTGACGGAGGGAATGAAAGTGCTCGATTGTCCGGCGGCGTTGCAGGGCCGGGCAGCTTTTTATCGTAGTCAGAACCGCCGCATCGTGTTTACGAACGGTTGTTTCGATATCGTCCATGCCGGAAGTATTGCGTGTTTGCACCGCGCCAGAGAGATGGGAGATGTTCTCTTCGTAGGAGTAAATTCCGACGACAGCGTGCAGAAAATCAAGGGCACCGGGCGCCCCATTAACACTCTCGAGGATCGCATCAAGATATTACGTTCAATTGAGTGCATCGACCATATCGTTCCATTCGGAGAAAGGACCGCTTGCAGCATAATTCAATCTGTAAAGCCGCATGTATATGTAAAAGGCGGCGATTATTCGGCCGATTCTCTTCCCGAAGTGCCATCGGTTATTGCCTGTGGCGGAGAAGTCGTGATCCTTCCCCTGCTAAACAGCTCCTCTACCTCCAAAATCATCCGAAAGATCCGGCAGATGCAGGATCTCTCTTCCAGCTTACCGCTTCAGACGGGGGATGCTTCTGAGAGGAGTATTCATGAGATTAATTAAAGTGCCTTTCCCAAGGAGCAGTGCTGCTTGCGCAAGTAGCGATGATAACCGGCGGCGGCTGATGATGAATGTTACCGCCCGGGGAAAATCGCCGGGGCCTCCCGACGGAGTTGCCAGGGCGCGGGAACTTAGCCCACCCGCATGCCTAGTTGACGTGCTCTTAGGCGCGGTTTGACTAAGGTTTTCATACTTCCGGAACTTCGGCGCGAAAATGGCGGATAGAGAGAAAAATAGACTTGTCCAGCTGATTGCAGGGTCGTGGAACGCATTGGGAGATCAGAAGCGGAGCTTCTTCAATTTCGTAATGCTCTTCGTGTTGGCCTACACCACCGAACTGTTAGTTCCTTGGGCAATCGGTTATACGATCGGAGTCTTCGTGCAGTACGGGTTCACTCAGGAGGCCTACGATAAAGGCCTTTTTGGAATCTCGCTGTTTTTGACATTTAGGTTGCTGAACGTGCTGTTTCACCATATCGGCCGTTACATGCAGTACAAAGTGGCATTTTCGGCTAAATTTGATGAACTCACACGGATATTCACCCTGCTTTTGGAGTACGGGCTGCAGTGGCACGTCAAAACTCACTCCGGCGACAATCTCGCAAAGCTGCAACGTTCTGCGCTGGCAGTGAATAATGTCGTCGGGCAATACACTTGGCAGGTAATCGACGGCTTTGTGAAGGTTTTGTTGGCTAGCGTAGCCCTTTTTGCCCTGGATCTAATTGTCGCCATCAATGTGATACTCACCAGCTTTTTCACCATAGTAGTCATGATATACGTCAATCGCCAAATGGCGATTTACTTAAAACACAACTACCTTTTCGAGAATCGCGTCAACAGGGTGTGTGTCGACTTCTTGACCAATATCTCAACCGTCAAGACGCTGGCTTTTGAGCGATATGCAAGAAAGCGGCTGATAATTAACAAGCCGGAGGGCGAGCGTTATGCGAGACGCATCTCTCGCTTAAGCGAACTCAAGTGGGGAGCGATAAATCTCGGATATGCAGGGGTTACCGCCAGCTCGCTTCTAATATACCTCTATAGGCGCGGCGCCTCTACTGAAGCGTTCGACGTCGCGCAGGTTTATGTGTTGATAAGTTATCTGGACAAGATCTTCGCCGCCATTAGCTCCTTCACCTCTTATTTTGGCGGCATCGTCGAATCCTACACGGCATACGAGGACGCAACTGAACTTTCCAAGGGGCCGCGAGTACAGGTTCTTCCGTCCTTACGCGCTACTCAAAATGGCGATTGGACCCGCATTACCTTGAAGCAGCTCTCCTTCTCATATATCGCGGGAGAAAAGGGGCTGCGTAATATCAACTTGGATGTCAGGCATAGCGGCAAAATCGCTTTGATAGGGCTCAGCGGCGGCGGTAAATCAACGCTGCTGAAAATCCTTTCCGGCGCCGTTCCGCCGCGTCACTATCAGCTTGAGATCGATAACCGCAAAGGCACAATTGATGAGCTGAGCGCGATGTCCCTTCTGATTCCGCAAGAGCCGCAGATATTCTCCGATACCCTTATGAATAACCTCCTGATGGGAGATGAGATAGAGCATGAGAAGCTGGAGTTTTTCATGCGGCTGTGCCGCTTTGACGCGCTGGTGGACAAACTGCCGCAGCGTTGGGATACGGATCTTGCCGCAAATGGCTTGAATTTGTCAGGAGGGGAGAAGCAACGCATAGCTATGGCAAGAGGACTATTGCGTGCGCACAAAAAGGAGATACTGCTGCTTGACGAGCCTACATCGAGCCTCGATCCGAAAACTGAGAGCGAGATAATCATCGGCACGTTTCAGCACTTCAAACATAAGACCATAATTGCGAGTTGTCACCGATGGAGCCTGCTCCCGCTTTTCGACGAGGTAGTGCGCCTGGAGGACGGCGAGGTAAAAGAACGCGGTTATCCGGAGGAGTTTGTCCGGCGCTCGGGGCACTTCTTCAATTCGCTAAAGGACTTCCGCGGAGAGGCAACCCTCGAGCGCCTTAAAGAGGCTTCATCATACTTATGAATGAGAAATAGGTTGCTAAAAAAGAATGACGCCGCTCATAGAAAGAAGTGAGCGAATATTCTTTTATCACTCAGGTAAATATTGCCGATAGGGCCTCATTGCGTCAGAGATCATTACTTAACAAACAGCTTCCCCGCGCCAGATTAGTGCAGCTTTGCAATGACGCTCGCGCGGTAGGAAAGAGAGTCGGATTTACTTCGGGCGCATTCGATCTTATCCATAAAGGGCATGTAACTTATCTGGAAGAGGCGCGCCGTCTCTGCGACATCCTAATCGTCGGAGTCAACTCTGACCTCTCTGTAAAACGTTACAAAAGCCGGCAGAGACCCATTCAGAACGAACAGGTGCGCTTGACGGTGGTGGCAGCGCTCGAATCGGTGGATTTCGTTTTTCTGTTACAGGAGAGTAACACCAATCGCAGCGTAGAGATGCTTCGTCCGGATGTCTATATCAAGGGCGGAGATTACACAGTCGAGAGGCTCTCCTCGCGGCGCATCGTCGAATCATACGGCGGTAAAGTCGTTCTGACATCTCATATCCCGAT
>JAGFJO010000002.1 GCA_024102635.1 Deltaproteobacteria bacterium | reverse complement strand
CTATGGATATCAGTTGTATTTGAACGGCGACAGCCGGGCGGCCCGTTCAGCCTATCGAATAGGATTGCGCCATTACCCCCTTAGCCTCCAGCTCTGGAAGATCTGGCTTAAATCTCATCTCCGCCGCCATCGCGAAGACTCTCTCGAAAGCAATCTCCCATAGTGCATCAACATCGTTTCTTGCGAGACGATCAACCGCCCACACCTCTCACGTCTTAGACCTATTGCTCGACCTGATGACAGCATGAGAGCACTTCAAAAAAAGTTCGGCTATATTTTTTTCGCCCACCCAAACCCGACAATCATCAGAAGCCTATCATCGCGAAGCGCCCGCCTTCCTGCACTGGTGAAACCTGGATATTTTAGTTAAAGATAAAATCACAGGCATGTTAAATAAAATAAGCGGATTTGACGGCATCCGAGCGCTCGCGGTCATAGCAGTCGTGCTTACTCACCTTCACGTCTTTGAAGCGGCGAGAGAAGCAGGGTGGCTGAACGCGCAAGCGCTCAAAATGATTGATGGAGCTGCCGGCGTTCAGGCATTTTTCGTTCTCTCCGGATTTCTGATAACCACCTTATTAATTCGGGAATATGAAGAAACCGGAACGATTTCTATCTTTGCTTTTGTGATTCGCAGAACGCTCCGGATCTTTCCGCTCTATATCGCATTTCTTTTAGCCATTACTGTTCTTCACGTATTCGGGCGTAGCGTGACCACATGGGATTCACTATTATATGCATACCTCTATGCATATAATTTCATCCCAATTGATACATATACACCAGTTCTCGGCCATACGTGGTCTTTGGCGGTTGAAGAGCATTTTTATCTCCTATGGCCAGCCGTTTTCCTTCTTCTTTTCGCTAGAAGCCGGGGCATTCTTTCGCTGACTCTTGTTGCGTTTATCATTGGTGCACCTTTCTTACACCTCCTTATAATCAAATCGGGTTTCGCCGCTGATTACTTTGTTGAGAGGTGGTCCTTCATTGCCGGATCAGCAATCGCGGTAGGCTGTTTGTTCTCAATACTCCTCCATAACAACCGCGCTGCTGATAAGCTGCAAAACTTCGCGTCAAAACCTCTAACCTTGGTCACGGCCATTATTCTTTTTAGCAACTCCATTTATCTAGCTAGCGACTCTTGGTTTTTCCAGAACATACTGAGCAACCAGCTCAGAATACTTGGCCTCGCTCTTTTTGTTGCTTGGACTTACACGAATCAGTCCAGCCGTTTGACTCAACTTCTCGAGACCAGACCTCTCAAGCATATTGGGGCAATTTCCTATGGAATATACATGTATCAAGGTTTTTTCCTAGCAACAGGCCCTCATCGTGCGCCTCATGCAACTTGGCCTCCACCGCCAGAACTCGGACTGCTGTGTTTATTGGTAATCGCTCCAGCGTCTTACCATTTTTTTGAGAAGCCGTTCCTTCGTCTAAAGCACCGATATTCGTCGCCAGGGCGTGCAGCGCTCGAGCGGACTAGTGCAGGCGTCCCGAAGTTACCCGCACGAGCGGGAGAGTAGGCTGCCCAACCGGCCACGGCGCGTTCACAATATTCAAAGGTGTCACATATCGACCATCTCACGCACTAGCAGGCTGTTGAGAAACAGCAGTTTTCATGCACAGCAAGGATTTCGGGCTAGTTATAATTGCGATGTCATTGTTTGAGCGAATATCGAAATGCGCGGCGTTGATCGAAAGCAGCAATCCCTTTTCAGCTATATCAGCATCGAAGATCGGATTGCCGCGGATCATCCTTTGCGCCGCATGAGGCGGCTGACC
>JAGFJO010000035.1 GCA_024102635.1 Deltaproteobacteria bacterium | reverse complement strand
GATGCATATGCGTGAACAGCCGCTTTTATCACGCTAGAGTCCTTATCGTGCAAAAGGCGGCGCAGCTCTAAGGCATTACAGACGGTGGGCAGGAGATCCTGCGCATAAAAAGGCGATAAAAATCCTTGTGCCGGACGGCAGCTTCTACCCACCTAACATTGTAAGGTGTAGCTTTGGCTAAGCAAGTAATGGGTGCGGATAAGAGTAAAAAGCACCTAAATCGGGGGCAACTTTCACGCGAAAGTTTGAATGCAATAGGGCTAAGCGAAGCCGGGTTGCCCGAAACTCGGAAAGTCGTAATTGTCACTAGTTTCCTCAAGTATGGCTTAGAACGTCAATTCTACCTACATATACTTTCGTTAGTTAGCGCTCTTCGCAGTGATAGCATGGAGTGCAGTGAGGTGAACAATGTTGCACCAACAGACCGCTAAACAGCAAAGAGAGTCGAACCCGCTGGACATCAAACAAATTTATCGTGAAGTGGCTCCATCGGTGGGCGCGATGAAACTGCCGGACGATGATAGAAGCAAATCCCACCACAGGACTAATCTTGACGAAATCCGGCCTAGTTACGGTTCCGCGTTTATTTTTGATAGCGAGCGCGGAATGATAGTGACTAACTGGCATGTTGCCCGGGGGCAAAAGGAGCTGTCTCTAAAATTAGGTGATCAGACAATTGAACTGAAGCTAGTCGGGGTCGACGAATCTCTCGATCTTGCACTTTTAAAGACAAAGGACCGCGTAAGACTGCCAGCCGCAGTAAGGCGCGGAGATCCCAGTAAGCTCGAAGTGGGGGACATGGTCTATGCCATCGGGAGCCCCTTCGGTTTCGACAACACTCTTAGCCGCGGCATAGTTTCCGGCCCTCCGCGAAGCATAAATTTGGCCGATCGCCCGATGGTAAAGCTTATTCAACACGATGCTACGGTTAATCCGGGCAATTCCGGAGGCGTTCTGCTTAATGAGCGGGGCGAGGTTGTCGGAATGAATACGGTGATTCTGTCACAGAGCGGCGGTTTTCAGGGTTTTGCGCTTGCGGTCCCTGTCGATCTTATCGAGCGCTCGGTGAAGGAGCTTCTTGCAACCGGAAAGACAACGCGCCCATCTTTGGGGCTGATAACTTCCTCTACCGAACACGGTCTGGCAATTACGCATGTGCAGCCGGGTGGCGCCGCGGATCGACTTGGGCTGGTCTCAGCAGTAAGTTTTAGCAATCGAAGAGGTGAGCCGGATTTTCGCGATACCTTATTCATAACTGAAATCAACGGCGTGCCCGTTGCGGAGCAAGCTGATCTACACGCTGCTCTTGCACGGCAGCGTGGAGAGCCGGTCAAATTGGGATTTAGGAAAGGGCCGAAGGGGAGAGCCTTCGAGTTAACTATTTCTCCTGATGAAGTAGAGTCTCCCAATGCAATGGCGCTCGACGAATGCATGCAAACTCGTGCTAAAATAATTGGACCTAGCTGTGAGCACATTCGCCTAGTTTCAGAGTATAAGCCCCTTACCTCAGGGGACATACGCGGTCTATTGGAAAGATCGCCATTCGTAGCTGTTGTGACATCGCCGAAGCAGGGACTTGGACGTTTTTTTGGAGGCCGCAGTGAGGAGAAAGTCACTGTGCATGTGGATCGCTTTTCAGCGCTCGCAAAATTGGTCGAATATGGGAGAGGAATCGCATGGCTGGAGCGGGGACTTGAAGCCGCTGGATTCAAGAAGACCGAGGACGGGAAAACATTGCGTTTTGAGAGGAGTGTCTCAAATGACAGCGCAATGGCACTCTTTGCTGTATTAAATTCACTAGCTCACGGCGAAGAGCCCTCAAGCGGGACTGATGCAATGATGTTAGCGATCCCGGGGGTTCTCGGGGATGCCATCTTACGGGCTTGGGGAGGGCCTCCGCCCCAAGAGTAGGTCAGTCTATCGGACACCCCTGAGCGCCTCTGCGGAACATCGCACCGTCAAAAAGGATCAGGCCGAAGCTGCCGCGCAGTACTCAAGGCTTATCTCCGTTTGGGCAGAATCGATGGGGGCGGAAAGCGTCCATGTGGGTACGGAAGGCGATACTTCCAAATAAAAATGAAAATGAAGTATGCAAAAATTAGTTCGCTGGGGTAGGACGCACCTCCTGTTCAAGAGTGGCGGCCCGACAAACCTTCTAGTAGAGTGACCATCGGTCCTTCTGATTTCGGCAGCTGGAGCGTCGCGCCCTCGCCGAGGCCCACTTCTTCCAAGTGCCCGGTCATCTTCTTCCCGGTTGCAGGATCTTCCATGATGACGTGCATATGGCTGGCTGTCGCCGGATGGGTGATATTTCCAACGGCATCAGTGGCAAAGACCCCAATAATAGTCCCTTGTCCTTTCTCTATCTGCGTCATGTAGGGCTTCTGCGTGCTGGGAATTTCTGAATCCTTCAAACGAGCATGGATGGGACATGCTCCGTGGACGACGTGCATTTTGACGCCTACCAGCTCCCCTTCAATTCGGAAAACGAATGGCTCCGAAGTATCCAACGCCACATTCTTTGCCTCCTTGGCGATGTGGTCATCGAGTGCACCGGCGCTCAGAGGCCCGGTCGCTTTGGGTTCGTTCCATGACGGGACATAAGCCCCAATTAATAACGCCGCCTTTTCGTTCTCGCCGGCTTCTTCGGAGGTTTCCACCTTTCCCTTCTCGCCTACGCGCGAGGTGATTATCTTTCCGTCGACTATTGTTACTTCGCCGCTCAATTGTTCGAGTGCTCCGACTCCGAAGAAATGCGGCTTTTTGGCGATCTCCCTTAGGAGTACGCGTCCCTCGTGATTCCCTTTTCCGAGTACCTCGTGCATCTTCCCGTACTGCACTACTTCGCCTCCGGGCTCCGCGCTTGCTATAGGTGCGAGCTGTGGACGTAAGTATAATTCCCACCCCGTATAATTCGAGCGGAGCTAATGCTGTTGCCGCTTAGGCCTCTGATTATAAGGCTCAGCTATTTACGAATTCTTAGCCTGCCATTAAGTCCCACAGGCCCCTATAATGCACTTTGTGCCAGGTAAGTAGGCAATTCCTGACTTCAGCCGAATGGAAATTTCAAACTGGCGATTCTTTTGAAAGCATAAGCTGCTACGGCGAATGAAGAATTTCAGTTTATGGGTATGTTAAGCCGATTGAGTTATTGGGGAAGCGTTGTAGCGGCATGAAGTTTCAAACGGTTGATTTCTTGCAGAGACGTAGCCTCCCGACGAGGTTCGGGCCATCTCCTTACCTTCAATGCCGGCGAAGACCGAGGTCTAACCAGAACCTTGAACCTTCCGCCTACGGCACTAGTCCGAGCCTTGCAGTTTCACCAGCTTATTGTAGAGACCCAATATGAGAATTGTCGGAACCCATTGCCCAACAAATAAGGCATCTCTATTACGTCCCATGGCTTGCAGTACGGCCGAGCCGACCATCGATCCTATAGCCAGTCCAAGGTAGGTGCCGGATGGCACTTTGCTGGTATAGGTTTCAATCTGTCGCGTAATAGTCCCTTCCTCACGTTCACTCGGGGCCACTCCATGGCCGTCGAGCCTGCCGCGGCCTTCTTCAGTTACACTCTCAGTTATGCCTTGCATGATCTCCTCCGAAATTTCTTTATGGCATTGAGGCTAGTTGAAAGCGTTCGGCAGAAGAATGATGAAGGTCACACGTTTTAAGCTCATCAACCTAATCCTAGGGTTTTGTAAGTGACGAACAATCCGCATGCAGGAAACAGATTTATATGTGTAAACGATATATTACTATGGAGTGCCTGGTCCGTGCTCGCTTCTATGCGTTATAGCGGCATGTTTTGCCCTGGTTTCGCAACCCGTTTTGGCCGCCGAGGGTAGTGGAGGAGCCGATGGCTCTGGCGGTTCTGGCGGAGATACCGGAGCTCAGTAAGGACGCTTCGAGGTAAGGGCATATCCAGAAACAAAGGCAACCATCGCCAGGTTGTATCAAGGCCTCTTAAAGGCGTAATCCCTTTGGTCGGGGTAATCCAGACAGAGAAGTCCTTTTGCCGGAAGTCTTGGCGAAATAACAAACTCGGAATCTCTATATTGCAGATCTATTGCGCCTAACAGATCGCCCCGAAGCGTAGTGGCGGTAACGAAGCGTAAGTTTTTCAGTACCTGGTCTCCCAATTTATATTTAGAAACCGTACCTTGAAGGTCCTCGATGTCACAATTCACCACACCGGCATCCAGCCGGCAATTTACTCTAATGCGGGAGAAAACAGCTCCATTGCGAGTGGTTGTGAACTCGAAGGGGCCTACAAATTCAGAAAGGCCTCCGTCTCCATTATCATCATCATCGTCATCATCGTCCGGGGGAGTTCCTTTGATGTCGAAAAAGAGATCTTTGCCGCTGGTGTCCGGCTCCATAAGGAAAGGTGTCGTGAAGATCTTCACGTTAAGTTTTTGACCTGCCAAAGCTGCGGGGACGGTTATCTGGGCGGTTACGGAGCCAAAAGTACTCTTCTCCGGTGGACCAAGGTAACGCAGAAAACAGTCCACTAAGGTGAATTCGCCTCCGTCGCTTACTCTCTCTGTGCAAGAGCTATCGATTCTTTTGAACTTAGAAAGAACGACACCGGAGACCGGAGCCGAAAATGCAAGTGTAAGATATGTGACCGCGTCGGGTAGTATGTGCGGGCCGCGATTCAGTATATCGACCTTAAAGCTCAATTTTTCACCGACTTTCGGCACCCCCTTTTTCTTGACGCGAACTACCAACTTTGGCCTATGAAAGTCCCCGATCTCCTGAAGCGTCGCTCGAAAGGTAGCCTTGTCTACGGTGCCGCCATCCGGGAGAAAGGTTCCGATGAAACTTCCGAATTCGGTGCCGGGTGGAAAGAAGACCTCTAGCTTGCCGGAAGATCCTAACACTTCAAGCGCACGCTGATTCAGGCTGCTGCCTCCTGTTTCGATCTTGTATAAACCTCTATTTAGACGCCCAAGCACTTTCTTAGCGGTGTTTCCTTTTGATTTTAGAAATACAGCAGAGCCGAAGGGATCATCGGCAGGAAAGACCGCATTCCTGCTCTTCCCATCCAAGGTGAATCGCTGACCTATAAGTTCGGGCAGCTCCGGAGGGGCTTCAGTTACTTGCCAGCTGCCGTGTAGAGTTTGAAATCTATTGGATGGAGTTTGAAGAGGGGTTTTAGAGCCGCTATTTTGGGCCCATGTGGGCGTCGAAAAAGC
>JAGFJO010000135.1 GCA_024102635.1 Deltaproteobacteria bacterium | reverse complement strand
ACCAAGACCAGTCCATCTGGCTTTGAGATCGCATCACGAATCAGTTTCAGATCAGACGGCGGCAGTCCGATCTCTTCAAGGTTCTTGTTGAGATTATTGCGCTCTAATACACGCAACACCGCTTTTTCCCCAAAAACCGATGGCAGTGTGCTTAACCGAAAATCGGCTTCTTCCACGGTCTGGCTTCTCAGCCGTATGCATCCATCCTGAGGAATGCGGCGCTCACAGATGTCGAGCTCTGCCATAATTTTTAATCGGGATAAGATGGCCCCCGTCAGCTTAACCGGCAGCTGCTGAATCTCCTGCAACGCGCCATCGATGCGGAATCTAACTCGCAGAGTGTCCTCGAAAGGCTCAACGTGGATATCTGAGGCCTGCCGCCTTAACGCCTCGCGTAAAAGCGTGTGTACAAGTAGCACCACCGGCGCCTGCGCGTCCGCCGAGTCTTCCGACTTGGCCTGCGTCGGAATGGCCGTTTTGGCGTTGTCCGCCACCATCTTTTCGACAATGTTGTCGAGGCTTGGCGGGGTGCCATCAGGGCGTTTCAGTTGTTGTCCGAGCCCTCCCGAGGCAGCCTTAGCCGGCGCCGCAAGCGGCTTCTTTGCAGGTGCATTCATACTTTACCTATCCTGTTGCACGCTCAATCGATTAGCGGCAAACCGCAACAGATGCGATCACATAGTACTTCGTAACAGTGCTGCAATTGCTAAACCTTTGGACTCCCTCTTTTTTCGCCGGCGGCGCAATTTGCCCAACTTTATATAATACGCGCAAGAAGCCTAAGAGATTCACCTAGGACTATCTCCTACCGCGAGATGGTTCTACACGGCTATTTATGTGACGAGCTCTATAGGAGAGTACACAGCCGCGCGCTGTTTTATTTGTACATCAAGCAAAATTCCGCTTTTGACGATGTTACAGGGGGTAGCTGGCTCCAGCTTGGAGCGATTTATTAAGTCGGTAGAAATGTCTAAAACCGAGGGAAAAAGGCCCTCTAGTCCAGGGCTTAAGGTAAAGGCGCCGGCGCTGCCGGCGGAGGGTGAAGATTTCTCGACTTCCATGGCCCGTCTGGCCGAGCTTGCAGCACAGAACCTCGGTCCTGACAGGAATGAGGACCGTAAGAATACAATTGAGGAAGAGGCGCTGCTGGAGTACCTCACCCCGAAGCGCAAGAAAAAAGATGGCGCTGATAAAGATGAAATCTCTTCAAAGGTAAAGATTAATCCCTACGTTATAATAGGTCTTCTGGTTGTATTCCTATCAGCTGGCTTCCTGGCTATTCCGCGCATCGTAGCTCAACTCGACGAGCCGGTAGATCAAACAACCGCCGAAAAGCGCACGGCAGCGCAAGCATCAGCTGCGGGCGACAAAAAAATGAAGACCTATACAGTGGCTGATGCGATACAAGATGTCGCTGCCAAAGGAGAGCTAAAAACGGCAAGCATCTCCGATCTGGCAAAAATGGTATCCGACAGCAGCCTTGCGCAAAGCACCGGCTTTGAATTATTTGGAGCGGTCGACAGAGTTCAGCTAGGAGGGGCTCAAAGTCTGTCGCAAGTGAGTCAAGAGTCATCATCAAGTGAGCCCACCTATGAGCATTCGCTCGCCCATAATATGGATGACGCTCTACCTATCCCGGACCTGAATGCTATGCCCGAGTACCGTGACTTTGCGGCCGGAGAATTCAACCTTCCTTCGGACTGCGAGAACGCAGAACAAGTGATGCAATCCGAAGACGACGCCATTTTCTACCTGCAAATCATAAAAGCAGCGAGGGGGCTCTGCCGCTAGGGCCTGCCTGCGCAAGACAACGGAAAACCTCCGTCATCTCGACTACAAGAAACGTTCATTTAACCGGCTGCTCTGTTGCCGGAACTCATATCTTCGACGCTCCCCGCATGATCGCGGTCATGTGCGTTGCGCCGCGGTGCAAGGCATGATTGCCGCGAGTTTCACCCGCTCTTCAACTAGCGCGGTGGAAGAAGCCTGTAGGGGAGGAAACGGCTGTTACTAAGTTTTTAAGGGAGGAATGTAAAATGAAAAATCTTTTTGTGATCCTAGTTGTAGCGGCTCTTTTCAACGGATGCGAATCTCGCCAAGAAGAGATTAATGAAGCAGTTCAGCAAGGACAGGAGAATGTAGCCGAGGAACGGGCCGAGGGGGCCGAGGAAGTGGGCCGCGCGCAGATGGATCTGAATGAGGCGCAAAGAGAGAGTGAGCAGGATACCACTCGAGCGCGCGAGCGGGCCGAGCAGGAAAAAGCCGAAGCCCAACGAGAGATCGGATCTGCGAAGCAAGAGGCTCTTGAAGAAGTCGGCGACGCTCATAATCAATAAAGCAGTTTAAGCAAAGATGGGGAGAGAAATATGCGATTAGAAACCATTCAGGATCTGCTTCTTGATCAACTGAAGGATATCTACAGCGCGGAAACGCAGCTTACAAAGGCGCTTCCAAAGCTTGTCCGGAGAGTAAAGAACTCCTCGGTCAAGCATGCCTTGGAGGAGCACTTAAAAGAGACTGAGAAGCAGGTGGAGAGGTTACAGACCATCCAGCAATCCCTAGGTGTGAAGCTTAGCGGCAAAAAGTGCAAGGCCATGGAGGGCCTGATTGAGGAGGGCAGCGAAGCTCTGCATGCGGATGGGAATGAAGATGTGATTGACCTTTTGACTGTAGCTGGATGCCAGAGGATCGAGCACTACGAGATCTCAGCATATGAGACGGCCATTTCGCTGGCTGAAAATCTGGGATTCGACGAGGTAGCGGATCTATTGCAAGAGAATCTGCAGGAGGAAGAAGCGGCAGAAGAAAAACTCTCCGAGATCAGCTTCAGTGAATTTCTCGAGAGAAGCGATACCGAGCTAATTGAAGAGGAGGAAGACGAGTTCGAAACAGCAGCAACGTAATCCATTTAGTAGAGCTCACAGAGGATTGAAATCACAGAGCACATCACAGTGCTCACAGAGGGGATGAAAATATTTTTCCTCTGTGTGTGCTATGAGATCTGTGGTTAAAAATCTCTTTGTGGGCTCTTTCCTCTTCACCAAGAAAAACTGAAAGAGAAGAAGCTAAAAGAGAAAAAGGGTGGTGGGCGCTACTGGGCTCGAACCAGTGACCCTCAGCTTGTAAGGCTGATGCTCTACCAACTGAGCTAAACGCCCCCTCGTAATGGTACTATAACTAACAACCTTTTCTACCAATGCGATTTTCGCGCCAGCGAAAATGCCAAAAACAAGGAGCTAAACGCCCCCTTAAAAAAACCGCCTTGAAGCGTAGCTTTTCAGCGCCTTCGTGTCAACCAAGTGCCGCGCTGTTATCATTATCGCTGAAATAAGAAGGCCGCGGGAGAGACCCCCAGCGGCCCTTTCGTGCGAATCAACAAACTGAAGCTAGTGGGTGACTACCCCCACTGCCGGCTTGTCCTTATCCTCTCCATCGGCATCATCGGCAGTTACTTTGCCGATCTCTCCGAACAGGATTTCATCGCGAACCAACTTCTGATCCAGACGTTTCTCGAACTCAAGCAGATTGCCGAAGCTAAGGGCCTCGTACAGCACCTCGTCTACATGAGATGCCGGGATCAACTCCAGGTCATTGCGTACGGTGGTTGGGATCTCTTCTATATCGTTTTCATTCTCCTTGGGAAGAATGATTCGCCGGATACCGCCTCGGTGAGCCGCCAAAGCCTTCTCCTTGAGCCCGCCGATCGGGAGCACATTCCCACGTAGCGTTATTTCACCCGTCATTGCAACATTCTTATCGATCGGTATGCCGGTTAGAGCGGACACCATAGAAGTCGCCATGGTGATTCCGGCCGATGGCCCGTCCTTCGGAATGGCTCCTTCAGGGACATGCACGTGGATATCGATCTTATCATAGAAGTAGCGTGGCAATCCTAGCATCTCCGCTCGAGACCTCACGTAACTTAGAGCGGCCCTGGCGGACTCCTGCATCACGTCGCCCAGCTTACCGGTGATCTGCAACCTTCCCCGGCCCGGCAAGATCGTCGTTTCAATCAGCAACAGCTCTCCTCCCTTCTCAGTCCAGGCAAGACCAGTGCTGGTTCCGATTTGGTTGACATCCTCGGACTTCCCGT
The DNA here is from genome assembly GCA_024102635.1 of Deltaproteobacteria bacterium. Classification (GTDB taxonomy): domain Bacteria; phylum Bdellovibrionota_C; class UBA2361; order UBA2361; family JAGFJO01; genus JAGFJO01. The sequence goes on along the minus strand of JAGFJO010000135.1, from coordinate 31,758 downwards.
ACCTGAAGCGAGGCTGTCCTAGATAGCGTGGCAAGTCGTCTATCTTTATGTGGATCTTGCTTTCACGGCCCTTCTCCACCACCTCTACTGCTGCTTTTCGGCAGAGAGTGGCAATCTCCCTCTCTAGATTGCGGACACCGGACTCGCGCGTGTAACGTCTAATCACCTGTAAGAACGCAGCATCATCAATCGTTACATTCTCCGTAGCGAGCCCGTTTTCGGCGAGCTGCTTCGAGAACAGGTACTTTTTAGAGATCGCCAGCTTCTCAAGCTCAGTGTAACCAGACAACCGGATGATCTCCATACGATCCATCAATGGCTGAGGAATTGTATGCAGCGTATTAGCTGTGGTTATGAACATGACCTTGGAGAGATCATAATCACTATCCAGATAATGATCATTGAATGTGTCGTTTTGCTCCGGATCCAAGACTTCAAGAAGCGCCGATGACGGGTCACCGCGAAAATCGGTGCTCATCTTGTCGACCTCGTCAAGAAGGAATACCGGATTACTGGTGCCGGCCTTTTTTAAAGACTGGATTATTTTACCGGGCAGCGCGCCGATATATGTTCTGCGATGCCCGCGTATCTCGGCCTCATCGCGTACACCGCCCAGGGCCACACGCACAAACTTCCGCCCGGTAGACCTAGCCACCGACTTCCCAAGTGACGTCTTACCGACGCCGGGAGGCCCCACTAAGCAAAGAATCGGACCTTTCATCTTACCGACTAGTTTTTGCACCGCTAAATACTCGAGAATTCTCTCCTTCACCTTTTCAAGACCATAGTGGTCTTCTTCAAGGATCGCCCTTGCCTTTTCGATATCTATCTCGTCGTCGGATACTTCATTCCAAGGCAGCGCAAGCATCCAGTCTACGTAATTCCTGACAACTGTCGCCTCAGCCGACATAGGAGACATCATCTTCAGTTTGCGGATCTCCTTCTCGGTCTTATCACGCGCCTCATCGGGCATATCCTTGGCTTTCAGCTTGTCTTCCAGCTCCTGGATCTCGTTGCGGAAATCGTCTTTCTCCCCGAGCTCCTTTTGAATGGCGCGCATCTGTTCATTGAGATAGTACTCTTTCTGAGTCTTCTCCATCTGCTTTTTGACTCGATTGCGAATGCGCTTCTCCACTTGCAGGATCTCAATCTCGGACTTCATATGACTCAGGATCTTTTCCAAGCGTTCCTGCGGACTGATCGTTTCAAGAATCTCCTGCTTGTCCTCCAACTTGATGTTCAGCTGAACGACGATCGCATCCGCAAGTCTTGACGGATCCTCGATCGCATTGACCTGCATGATCATTTCCGGGTTTACCTTCTTCCCGAGCTTTACATAGTTCTCAAAGGTAACATTTACGGAGCGCATCAATGCTTTGAGCTCGGTGCTGACGTCGCCGGGGATAACTATCTCCTCGACATCCACCAGCATGAATTCATCTTCCTGAATGTATTTCTTGATTCGCGCCCGTGACTTTCCCTCGACCAAAACTTTGATCGGACCATCTGCAAGCCGGATCAGCTGCACCACCTCTCCGAGCGTTCCGACACTATAAATGTCCTTCTGCCCCGGATTGCTAGTACGAGCATCCTTTTGAGCTGCGAGCATTATGTACTTATTCTCTTTCTGCGACTCTTCTATTGCCTTGACGCTCTTCTCACGGCCAACAAAGAGCGGCACAACCTGCTGCGGAAAAACTACCAACTCACGCAGGGCTAATAAGGGGACAGGATTTACCAAGCTAGGCTTCATATGATTTAAAAACAAACAAAATTATTAAACTCTTAAAACGATCTGGAACGCTAAACCGTCATTATCATTAATCTAACCACGAATTTTTCGATCTGCAAATCAAATTAAAGGCGATTTTCGGAACGGCAATCCTCCTGAGATATGTGATGCTAAAACTTCGTTGAAAAATCCACAATATTATCGGGATAGACCGACAAGTCGCGACCGGACAAATTGACCGTTTTTATCGATTTTAATGGAAAATGTTCGAGGAACTTTGAACGGCCGATTTAGTACCTCAAGCGGATTCGGCCTGATGCTGATAAACCACTAGCGGCTTCTCCCCCTTGAGTACGGTATCCTCTGATACGATAACTTCCTTTATATCGGGTTCAGAGGGAATCTCGAACATTAAGTCGAGCATAATCCCTTCGAGAATTGCGCGCAATCCTCGCGCCCCTGATTTTCGCTCAATCGCCCTTTGAGCGATCGTTCGCAACGCACCGTCCGTTACTCTTAACTGCACATTCTCATAATCAAATAGTTTCTTGAATTGCTTAACTATGGCGTTCTTAGGTTCGATCAATATGCGCACCAGCGCATCGACATCGAGGTCTTCGAGGCAGGCAACAAGCGGCAGGCGGCCTATAAATTCCGGAATGAGCCCAAATTTGAGCAGGTCTTCCGGCTGGACCTGCTGTAGGAGCGCGCTCTTGCTCTGCAGAGGGCGTGCATTCCCTTTAGACTTGCCTGAAATGCCGAACCCGAGCTTCTTCTCGCCTACCCGCTGACGGACGATATCTTCGAGTCCAACGAAAGCGCCCCCGCAAATAAAGAGGATATTGCTCGTATCGACCTGCAAAAATTCTTGCTGCGGGTGTTTCCGTCCTCCCTTGGGAGGGACGCTAGCTATCGTACCTTCCAGCATCTTCAGCAGCGCCTGCTGCACACCCTCACCCGATACATCGCGGGTAATCGACGGGTTCTCTGATTTACGGGAGATTTTATCTATCTCGTCGATGTAAACGATGCCGCGCTGCGCCTTTTCAACGTCATAATCCGCAGCCTGCAAAAGATTTAAAATAATATTTTCAACGTCTTCACCGACATATCCCGCCTCAGTGAGGCTTGTAGCGTCCGTGATTGTAAACGGTACCTGAAGAATTCGCGCCAGCGTCTGAGCTAAAAGGGTTTTGCCGGTTCCGGTAGGTCCTATCAGAAGAATATTCGACTTTGCCAGCTCTACGTCGCCGGTCGCCAAACGTGTATCTATACGCTTGTAATGGTTATGCACCGCCACGGACATCACCTTTTTCGCATGATCCTGTCCGATGACATACTGATCGAGGTAAGCCTTAATCTCTTTGGGACGCGGAATCTTGGATTGAACAGAAACAGCTTCGTCCTGATCTACCTCTTCGGCAATAATGTCGTTACATAGATCGATACATTCATCACAGATATAGACTGACGGACCGGCAATCAGCTTACGCACCTCCTCCTGAGTGCGATTACAGAAGGAACAAACCAAGGTGTGCCTGTTTTTGTCGCTGCCCTTGCTCAAAATCGGATCTCCTAATTAGTAGAACGTTCCAACAAGAGTTATTATAGCTTCGAGCCCGCCAATATCATAGTTTTCAGCTCTATTTCTCTTTCTTCGGTTCTACCGTGCGTTTCTCGAAAACTTCATCAATTATTCCGTACTCTTTCGCCTGCTGACTAGTCATAAAGAAGTCCCGGTCGCTGTCCTTTTCTATCTGTTTGATATCCTTTGACGTATGGAAGCTAAGGATTTGATTGATTTCATGTTTGACACGCAGCATCTCCTTTGCTTGTATCTCCACGTCGGAGGCCTGCCCACTGAAGCCGCCCAGCGGCTGATGAATCATAATGCGAGCGTGCGGCAGAGCTGACCGCTTGCCGGTAGATCCTCCTGCCAGCAGCACCGCCCCCATACTAGCCGCCTGTCCGATGCAAACTGTGGCGATGTCGGGCCTCACGTACTGCATGGTATCATAGATGGCCAGCCCCGCACTTACTGAGCCACCCGGGCTGTTTATATATAGGTATATATCCTTCTCGGGATCTTCGCTTTCTAGGAAAAGAAGTTGTGCGGTGATTAAGTTCGCGACGACGTCATTAACCTCTGTACCCAAAAAAACGATTCGCTCCTTGAGCAACCGGGAATAGATATCATACGAGCGCTCGCCCCTTCCAGTTTGCTCAATTACGTACGGAATATATTGCATATCTCTTGCCTCACTCCAATGCAGGACAGAACCTAGGATATAACAACGAACAGCAGACAAAAAGGGGCAAAAAAGATCGTCAGTAGCAGTGGTTAACTATTCCTTGCGAGAAGCCGGGACTTCCTTTTGCGAAGCCGGAACATAGTCAACTTTAGCGCGATCGGCCAGGAAGCGAAGCACCTTGTTACGCTGAATGTCGAGTAAAACCCCTGACATCATTTTTTCTTTCACCAAGAATTTTTGTAGATCGTCCTTGGTGACTTGATGACGCTGAGCCATGCCCTCTAATTCGCTATCCAGATCATCTTTCTCTACTTGAATTTTTTCGATCTCCGCAATCCGATCAACTATAATGGCGGTCTTGACACGGCGAGTCGCTGCTTCCCCCAAATGCTCTTTGAATGGCGTAATATCCAACTCTCTAATATTTCCCTTTGAGGGGTCAACCGCCCCGTTTCGCACTAATAGATTTCTTATCTCATCGTCTACCAGCACCTCGGGAATTTGAAATTCATTTTGCTTAACAAGATGGTCAAGAATGGCTGCATGCAGGTCGGAAAGCTTTCCCTCTTCAGCAGCTTTCTCGAGCTGCTCGCGGATCTTTATGCGAAGCTCTAGAACCGTTTCTACCCCCCACTGAAGCGATTTAGCGAATTCGTCGGTTACTTCCGGTAAAACTTTTTCGGATATAGCATTCAAGGTGACTTTATAGACAACCTTCTTACCGCGAAGTTCAGGGTTCGAATAATCGTCCGGAAGCACTTCGCTGATCTCCTTGGTGCTCCCTATCTCCATCCCAATCAACCCCTCGTCGAGAACGGGGGGAAGCTTTCCCTCTCCGACCGGCGCAACGGTAGGTTCAGGGCGGCTGTCTTCGCTCTGCCCCTCCACCTGCACACTGACAACGGAATCTATCACATCGCCCTTCTGAACCTGATTCCGAAATTCAAGTTTGCGAAGTGTTGCTTTCGTCTCTCTTAGCTCCTCTATCACTCCATGAATATCGTTTTCCTCAACCGATTTGGTTTCCACCTTAAGATTCATACTTTCGTAGCCGGAAACAGCCGGTTTGGGGAACACAGAGAAGTTGGCGGTATACTCAATCTCCTTTCCCGGCTCAAAGGATGCGAGGTCTATTTCAGGACTGCCCACCATGTCTAGGTTATGCTCCTTCAAAGATTCCTTGAGCGATGAATCGATAAGCTTATTAGTGACTTCAAATCGCAGCCGCTCGCCGTGAAGCTGCCGGACCATTTCAAGCGGGGCTTTGCCCTGACGAAAACCCTTGAGACGGACGTTCTTCTGGAGATTTTTGAGCGCGTCGTCCAGCTCCCTGGTCACTTGATCGACCGGTATGGTAACTTTCAGCCGGCGCGTAACTTCATCGATATTCTCGATTGATGATTTATAATTCATACCTAATCCTCAGTGGCCGTTTAGGCTAACAGTTCGAGATAAGGGGGTCAATAAGACGGTGTTCACGGCAGAGGTGTAAAATCGAAAGGGGTCGTCAATGTGCCGAAAATCAAGCGGCGCCCTTACCTTGATAATTCCTTAGTGCTTCGATATTCTCAAACACTCTGTACGCGGGGGTGGTGGAATTGGCAGACACGCCAGACTTAGGATCTGGTGCCTTTTGGCTTGGGGGTTCAAGTCCCCCCTCCCGCAGTATCTCCGTTCGCCACTGGGGCCAAATCTCCGTTCGCCACTGGGGGCGAATTCCCGTATTATCTCCTTTCGCCGTTAGGGGGCGGTATTCTACTTGAACAATCCGAGTCACCTTAATTCTATCCGCAAGAAGTGCCTATGGTGGCATGCCGCCGCTTTGATGTCGGCCGCTCTCGTCAGCGGCTGCCTTCGTCTAGAATCCCCTTTAACTCCAGTCGAGTTTGCAACGAACGAAGCAGAGCTTTTTGCTGCTCCTAATCATGACGCTGTCCAAGCGGAACTGAATCATGCAGAAATGCTCAATCACCTTCTTATGCCACTACAATTGAGAATTAGGCGCGAGCTATATTCGCTAAGCCAGTCACCTAGCCCCGGGGTCCCACTTCGCTGCCTCCGCTACTGCTATTCGCTTGGGGTCAATGAAAGCACCGGAGGCCAGGTACTCTACCGCGGGAACGAATGCGGGGGGGAGCACAATAGCACCGCGCTAGATCTCCTCTCTTTGCAATCCGCGTTAAAAGGGACCATAGAAGCAGTTAGAGTTTCACCCGGTGAAGACTGGGCGGCCGTGAACCTAGTTACTTCTCTCGGCAGGAGCATCGTGATCGTCAATACGGGTGGCCAATTCCAGGCGATAACGGCCGGTCCTAAGAATGCCTACGATTTTGCTTGGGACCATACCGGGCGCTCACTGATCTTCACCAGCTCAATTGGGACAAAGATTGTATCTCTCGAACGCTTTGATATTGAGAGCGGAATATCGTCGGTACTCTTAGAAGCCGATTCCGGCAACTTTATAACCATCAAAAGAAGCACTTCCGGAAAATATCTTTTCATTGCAGAGCGCCTAGGGGCGAGGCGGAGATGGTCGATCCTGGACCTTCAATCAGATGACGGCAAGCCTCAATTAGCGGTACTTAAAGGCTTTGAAATACTGGATTTCGATCATTCGGGAACAAGCATTAAAGCAGTTGGATATCTCCCTGCCGATGACAAGTTCATGATTCTGCACCTCAGCCCCTCGTTGAATTATTTGATAAGAAAAACTGCCGTTAGCGCTGAGCTTGGCATCCCGCAATCAATAACCTCATACCGCGAGTATTCCGTCATATCGGCAAATGGCCCGGGGGGTACCCGTTTAATAGTAGAGAGTGCCGTGGACGGCACGTTGCATACCATTGTCCCCGATGGGGGGCCGGGCGTCATCAAGCCGGCCGCTTCCTGTGATGAAGCTCAGAACTATTTTTACTATACCTTCTCATCGCCGGTGAAGCCGCCTGCAGTATATCGATATTCCACCAAGCAGCGCGCCTCCGTTTCAGTATCGCGCGGCACGTTTCAAGGTGAGCTACAGCCCGGCCCTCAAACCGCCTCGCGCATGGACAAGGCTGTAGCCCAAGACGGCACCTCTATTCCGATGTCGGTTTTTGGAGATCACCGTAAAACACTACTGATTGCTTATGGCGCCTACGGCAAACCGCTCGAACCTGCTTACGAAAGATGGCTTATACCCCTTTTGAAGCGGGGCTACAGCGCCGTCTATTGTCATGTGCGCGGAGGAGGCGAATTGGGGCCGTTATGGCACTCGTCCGCCACGAATACAAACAAAAGGGTGTCAGTTGACGATTATATCGCCTGCGCGCAGCATTTACGCGCCAAGGGGCTGATGATCGCCGCGTATGGAAGGAGCGCAGGCGCAGTAACGGTGGCCAGGGCTATTCTCGACAAGCCGGCGCTATTCAAGGCGGCGGTGCTGGAAGCTCCATTCCTCGATGTTTTGGGCCAGATGTCCAACCTAGACCTGTCTCTAACCCCTAACGAGCTGAGCGAATGGGGCGATCCGAGAATCCCGGCGGAGCGGCGCGCCATCGAGGATTACACTCCATTCCGGATCACTGCCGGAGAGCTGCCGCACCTATTGGTGACCAGAAGTTTACATGATGAGCTTATCCCATTGGAGGAGACCCTTGGTTGGGTGAAAGCGGTCAGGCGGTCTCGTACTAACCGTTCAACGCTTGCACTGCGCTTAAGTAAAAGCGGCGGACATTTTGGAGAGAGTAAGGATTACCGTGAAATTGAGGAACACGCCTTTAAGGTAGCCTTTATTATATGGTCGATGAGGTAGAGTGCTCTCCATTAAGGCAACGCTTACCGGCGCATCTTCTCCTCCCGTTCGCGCACAACCCAAAAGTTGTCGCGATAGGCCTGTTTTACCTCGGGGTCCTTCTCGGCTTCGAAGTGGTCCAAAATAATCTTCAAGCCTGCTACATCATTAAGGCCTGTAAGGGATTTAATGGCGAGCATCCGCATCCGTTTGTCCGGGTGACCAAGCAGTAAAATGCGCTTTCCAAGACCTATTTTACTCGGGTATTTTTCGATAATTGTCTTTACCAGCAACGGTTCATCAGTCGACACGAGACTGTCGAGAATGACGGGGTTCTTCATGTAAGGCTCAAAGGAGGCAACCGCCGCAATTATCTCCTCATCGGAATAAAGCGGAAGATTGGAAAGTACTCCAATCGGCTCGATGAATTTACTGCGATCATCCCAATATTTGGCGCGCACCCACTTTACCAATGTCGAGGTCGGCTCTCTGGTAAAGTTCTTACCCGCTAAGATATCAAATGCTTCTAATTTGACCGGCAGTTCAAATTGATCTCCCAATATTAAAATGAGAATGTCTTCGGCGCTGCGGTCGAGCCAGCTACCGAGGGGCGCCACATCCTCACCGGCAACTACCCCAGCAGCGGCTTTAACAAGGGTATTCAAGATATCGGTAGGTAGATCTTCGCGGTCGCGGATAAAAGATAGATACTGCTGCTTCACAGGCGGCAGGAGTTTTCTTTCCACGGCAAGACTGGCGATAGGCCGGACATAGATGTCATTGCGCTTCGAAAGCACGTTCAACAGCCACGGTACGTCATGGTCCGGGATCTCTTCCTTGCGCTGGATGATATCATCGCCAAACGACGCCACCAGCTCGGTGCTATAGAGAACAATCGCCGGCAGAGACCTCGCTGAAAGGTCTTCACCCGTCGCATCTCCGACTAGTTGTGCCAGTACCTGTTGATATTCGCCGAATTTCCCCGTATCGAGCCCAAGGGCAGCCGTCAGCCGCAGTATCACCCGGGGATTGTTCGCATAAGCCTGCCGCAACGAAGCATTTCGCGCCTCCATCGGTAACGTGACATCCAATGCCCTGAGAGTGGCCTCGTATGAATCGGGCAGATTGCTGCCTCTAACACTTCGCAACCATGGGCGTACGACCTCCACGCTGCGCCGCAATCCAAGCCTCCTACCTCTATCAAGCAGGGCCATTTCGACACGCGCTCTCTCCTTGTCGTCAGAGGTGCCGCGCGCTGCTTGAATCAAAATGTCGTGGGAGAGCGGGTCGTCGGATGCTACCAAATCGCGGTAGTATTTCTCCTTTTCGGCTGAATTCCCGTCCCGGGAGATCTCTTCTACGATCGTCCCGAGATTTGAATCCTTCCTTACAGAGTCAGGGAGTTCCACAAGAGGCTGAGAGTCGCGCTTGCCCAGCAGCTCCCTGAATACCAGGAACGAGAGCATAAAAACCGCCACTATTACCAAAGTAGCTTTAATCAACAACTTACTAGTGTCCCGAGGGGCTGCGGCGCGTGCCTCCTTCTTGGCTGCAGGCTGAACTTTGGGAAGAGTTTCGCCTTTCTTTACCAGCCGGCCTTCGTGATGCAAACGCACCGGAGTGCGCTCTGCAGCATAGGCGCTTTCACGTATCTGACTTATAGCGTTTACAACCGCTCCTGCTGAGGCGTAGCGGTCAGCGGGAAGCATGCAAAGGGCCTGACTGAAAACCTTATCCGCCCACATTGGAGCATTTACTTGTAGCCGGGACACCGGCTCAATCTCTCCGTAGAGCGGTGCGATTAGCGAGCCATTCTCTGTTGTTCCGTCAGGCAGTGCGAAGGGGTACTTGCTAGTCAGCAAATGATATCCCAGCACACCAATGGCAAAGACATCCGTGGCAAAATTGGGCTGCTGACCGGCAACCTGCTCCGGCGCTAGATAATTCAGTGAGTCCCGAGGTGGAAGGAGTGCATCACCGACGAACTCGCGGTCGCTGCCTCCCATTACCCCGATAAAACGGATCTCCCCGGTGCGTTCTACCCAAAATGAGTTCCCGCAAATATCCCCGCACACAATATCGTTGGAATGAAGTTTGTCTATTAGTTTAGCAGCTGAAGTCAGACGCCTCTCTGCTTCGGCGGCCTCGATGTTGCCCGTTGTAATCGGAAATCCATTCAAGTTAGGAAAAACACAAAAGCCCACACCTGCCGCATCCACGCCGTAAGACAGGACAGTAGAGACCGGCGGCTCAATGCGTTGAATCGTTGAAAGCCTTGAGATGTATGCGCGCACAGCTGGGGAATTGGGAGCGAAAGGGCGCCGCATTACCCAAAGTGACACATGTGTGCCGCGTGACTTATCTAAAGCCCTATAGAGGTCGGCAGTGCGGGTCGAGAGTATATTACCTTCAATAATAAAATACTCACTGAGCAGCTGCTCCGTATGAAGTACTGTTTCTAGATATCCGCTCATAACCTATAGTTCAATTTCGGCTGCTGTATACATCGCCTTAACCGTTAAAACACAAACAGCTACCCATTGGCCGGTAGCTCCCATACGCCTACCCTTTCGATATCTATAGCACGATCCAATTCGTCAAAAGTAACCACATTAACCGGCTCCCCGCAGTTAAACACTAGTTTTTGCACCTTATTGTGCTGATCTCCGCGCACTAAAACCGTAACAGGCGGAATCCCCCTTTGTAACACCGGTTTGACAATGCCTCGCAAACCCAATCTGAGCTGCTCGAAAAGCTCCGGTTCGATGGCAAGAGTATTATCGGCGTCATCAGCCGTTATATCATCAAGAGCAGCTTCAACCTCGGCCGATAAGGAGAAGACCCGCAATGTGCCGCGGCGGGAAAGCAAACGTGAGGTAACCTGGCGCCTTCTTGCCATTCTGACATGCAACACGATGTCGTTCAGGACGACATGACTGGAATCAGCAATCGCTATTCCGTTTATGGAGCAGTAGCCAGCCACTGCTTCAATAATCTGTTTATAATCCTTAACGCTTATATCTTGCTTAACGAGCTCCTGAAATACGGCTGTGAGTCGCGGCAGATCAATAAAGTTCCGGCTAAATACGTCGCTTGCCAATCCCGGGAACTTTTTCTCAAGAAGCTTGAGCGACGAATAGACTTCGCTGAGCGAAAACGCTTCCTCTGGATGCTCGGTGAAAAATGCTGCGATTTTCAAACCGATGTATTCGAAGAAGTCATGGCACCTGAGCTGCGCTGCCTCACATACCATTTTTTGAGATCCGTTGCGTGCTGCCCAAAAGATTCGGCTCCCTGTCAATGGATGCACTGCAGGCCGGAGCACCTCGAGTCCGAACAGCTCAGCATTCTCAGGTAAGGATTCAACCAACACCGCGTCTAACAACAGCCCTTCTGAATCGAGCTTGCTGCCATTGAAGGACACGCTATAGGAGGAAGGGGCGAGATGATCGGCGCTTATAATGGTCAATTCGGGCAGGCGCATTCCAATTTCATTATAGAAATCGTTACGCAACTCCTGCCACCATGCAGAATATCGCTGCATCTGCTGCCGATACAATTTGTAAAGCACTCCGCTATCTAATGACACCTCAACTCGAGCATCTTCACTAAGCTCGTCATCGGAGCCCGGTGCGCTGAGCAGCATTACACTGCCGGTAGGGACATCTAGCTTAAGAGGGGCGGCAAGCGCCTCTCTCTCCATTGATCGCTTCAGGAAGGCGCCGCTCGCTATCATAAAAATTCCGACTGTGGCAAAGGGTACATTAGGCAGTCCAGGCATCAGACCTAGAAGAAGCAAAATGCCCCCAGTAAGAGCTACGGCCGCAGGGCGGGCGAACAACTGACTCCCCAAATCTCCTCCTAGTGTGGTTCCCTCTGCACTGTAAACACGGGTAACTACGATACCGGCGCAAATCGAGATCAATAAGGCGGGAATTTGATTCACAAGCCCGTCGCCCACGGTGAGTACCGTGTATGTGCTGACTGCCTCGGCGACAGACTGATTTCTGCTGACTCCTATATATATGCCGCCCAATATGTTGGTTAAAATAATGAAAAAGCCGGCTATCGCATCGCCCTGCACGAATTTCATCGCACCGTCCATTGAGCCGTAGAGCTGAGACTCCTTGCGCAACTCTTCGCGCCTGTGACGCGCATCTTCAGCGGATATGTTGCCCGAGCGAAGTTCTGAATCTATAGCCAACTGCTTTCCCGGAAGGGCATCAAGCGCGAAACGCGCTGCGACTTCTGACACCCGGCTGGAACCGCGGGCGATGACGATAAAATTAACGATCGTAATAATGCAAAAAATTATAACACCGACGACCACCTCCCCGCGAACCAGAAAGGTACCGAAAGATTGAATTACAGATCCCGCATCAGCCTGACTAAGGATGAGCCTGGTCGACGCTACGTTGAGCCCCAGCCTGAATAGAGTGGCCAGAAGCAGCAGCGAAGGAAACGCCAAGAGCGCCAATGCATTGGGCATATAAATGCCGACTAGGAGGAGAAGTAAAGAGAACGAGATGTTTATGACCAGCAGAATGTCGAGAAGAAAGGTTGGCAGAGGAATGACAAGCATTCCTGCAATGGCCACTACGAAAATTGCCAGAACTATATCGCTAATCCGCCTCATCTATCCCATCTTTTAGACGCTTAAACACAATCTACAGCATTCCGTGCTTAACTGAACAGCCGCAGGTATGCGGCGCTGCGGCCGCTATAAAGCTCCCTGCAGCTGTAAGCCGAAGCCTATTAGCAGGATGATGAAAAAGCCCGCGAACACTAAGGCCACAGGCCCCGTTGCTTCTAGCTCAAGCCTTTTAATTTTGGCTTCAATGCGGGTCTCTCGCTGGTTGGACACTGAATCAGCCAATTCTTGCAACTGCTTTGAAATCTCACCACCGTGCTTTGCCACCTGCGACAATGCCATAAACGCATGTTTAAGCTCCGGACTACCCGACGCCTTACCGACCTCTATTAAGGCCTGCTCCAAAGAGGCTCCGGATTTAACATAGAACTGTGAATGTCTCATCAGTTCTGTAACGACATTGTGCGACTCGCGCTCGTCTGCCATTGATACGACACGCTGCAAGCATGGTCCGATGTCCAACGAGCTACTTACACCGATGGCGATCTGCTCGATTACCAGAGGAAGATAATAAAGAATATCCTCCTGGCGAGCTGTGATCCGGCGGCTTAAGATGCTCTTGGGAAGTTGCAGACCGAGTAGCGCGCCCAGCACTATTCCTAATATCGTAAAATCCGTGCCGCCCGCTAACGTATAAACGCCGAATCCGGCTGCTGGTCCGAGCACCAACGGGGCGAAAAGGCGGATGCGCATGAACTCACGGCGCTCTTTCTCCGTAAAAATTCCGGCGTGGTAAAAAACCTCATTTAGCGTTAGTTTCGGTTTTTTCTTGACCTTGCGCTTCGTAGCGCGTTTTACGCGATCCATCTCGGCGCCGGTTGGGTCATCCTGCAACCTTTGCCGAATCTGGCTAGGCGCCACACGGCCCCCTGATAGCGGAGTTGAGCCCAGGATTGAGCGCGCGGTGTTACGGCTGCGTGACGATATAAAGAGATATACGAATGTCAGAAATGAAGCTGCTGCTATAAACAGAGCCACCAATCCTATTAGTGTTCGAGTCTCCATCTCAAACCTTTATCTTCGTTACCTGCCGCACCCAGAATATTCCCATGATGATTAGAAATATCCCTGTCTGCCAAACCTGAAACCCGATCTCGCTCTTCCAAGCGCCCACTACAGCCTCGGGATAGACGATATAGAGGTACAACTCAAGGAATCCCATAATAAACAGAATGAACCAGATAGATCCGCGCTGCATACTAATAGAGGCGTGTGCAGCCTTTCGGAAGTACTGACGGCGCCGCACTTGGCGCGAAAGCCTCTCCAAAGTGTCCGACAGAGTACCGCCGACTCGTCTGCTAAGAAGCAATGCTTGCACAAAAAGCTCGATCTCAGGGTGGTATATATCTTCCCCGAAACTCCCGATTGACTTATCTTCCGACACGCCGAACCTCAACCGCTCCATCATCAGCTCCACTTCTTCACGCACCAGGCTGTTGTCTTCCAGACCTTGCGCGGCGGTTTCCAGGGCGCCCATCACGTTCATGCCGGTCTTCAATAAACTTACCAGTTGTAGAATGAACGGAGAGTAATCCTGATCGAAGCTCTTGAAACGGCGATCCATGAAAAATCCGAGAAGCCAGCGCATAACTATAGGGCCGGTAAGAAGAGCTAAAGCCTGCAAAAGTATATTAAGCTTCAGGCCGGCAAGTAGAAATGCCCCTAAGCTCAAACCGATCTCGCAAAGCCTGAAAGCGGCCGGCGAAATGCCCCACTGTGCATACTTGAGGCGCTTCTTAAGGGTCAACGCAGAATCGGAAACCTTTGTACGCGGAAGAAGGTCAAACGGGGTGGTTTCACCGCTCGCGGCGCTCATGGCGGCGCTGCGTTGACGCTGTGAAGCTACGATACCGCCAAGAGATGAATTCAGCCCCTTCCCTCCACCGGACATGCCGAGCAGGGCAAATACGAGAAAGAACGCCGACAAACAAATGCCGATTAACAATACTATTGCAGTTGGCGACATACCAGTATCCGTTCAAAAAACCCGTTGTTAACGTCCGCCGCGCCTTCCCATCTCCTGACTACCCGGCTGTCCGGACGTGCCGAATCCGAATTCCTGCGGACAATCGCCAAGGAATATTCCATTGTCCGCTAAAACCTCATCAAAATTGCTGGACCAAGAATCAAGCCGCCACATCGGCTGCTCACCCATCTTGATCTGGGTAAACATCGGACGCACCTGAATTACGCCCTCCACAAAGTGTCCGACCTCGATAATTTCCCCGACCCTCGGCTTGCCGGTGCCCTTTTCACGATGCAGCCAAACCACTGAATCCACCGCCAGCGCAATCTGCTGCCGAATGATATCGATTGAAACTGATTTCTGAGCTCGCCCGAGTAAGCTCTCTAATCGGACAAGCGTTTCCCGCGCGTTACGGGCGTGAATGGTGGACATTCCGACGTGGCCGGTTTGCGCGCTCTCCAAAAAGGCTTCCGCCGCATAAGGAGTTCTCATCTCACCAAGCAGCACGCGATTTGGCGTCATACGAAGAGTAGTCTTGATGTGCTCTTGTAGAGTCACTTCTCCCACCCCCTCTATGTTCGGGGGCCGCGAGACGAGCGACCTAAAGTACGGATGCTGGAAGTTAAGTTCTGGCGTGTCCTCTACAGATACGATCGACTCGTCAGAACCGAACTGGGTCGCTAAACACTTAATCAAGGTTGTTTTCCCTGTTCCCGTTTCTCCTGCTACCATGATTGTAGCAAGGCCGGATCGGGTCAAGGCAGCGAGGTAGTTCACGATCAATGGAGGAGCCACCTGGTATGTTATCAAACTCTCAAGACTAACCTCCATCATTCGAGGCACGCGGATACACAGCAGCGGACCCCGTGCGCCGCAAACGCTTTCATGGATGGCGCAAAGACGAACTCCGTTCGGGAATGCGGCATCGACGGTATGCTGCTGAGTAGATAGTGACTTTCCTAACCGCAGCAAAAGCCTATCAATGAAAGAGACGTACGCCTGATGGTTGGGCCAGTGAAGGCCGGTCGTTTCGCTGATTTTTCCGCGCTGCAGCACTACCGTCTGATAATCATAAACATGGATATCAGTTACCTCGCGGTTATCGATTAGGGGCTGCAAGATACCCCACCCCATCAAATCGCGCTGTAGATTAATTATTATGTTCGCCCGCTCGATATCGTCTATAATGTCCGATCGTTTCTTAATTACTCTATCTACCGCCTCGACGATGTTTTTCTCGGCAATTGCCTGCCCGGTGTTTGCAATCTGCTGCAGGTTGTAATCGTTTCCAAGTTCCCGTCTCGCTTCACGCAGAATCGTGCTAGCAAGCGGCGACATCTGGCTTTTATTGGAGGCTTTTGGCGGAACTGATCCGGGAGCCGGAGCGGCATTCGGCGCGAGGGTCCCGCGGTTGGCTGCCTGGCTGACGGGTGCAGGCGCCGATCCGCCCTGAGACGGGGAGGGAGTGCCGCCTCCAGGCCGCTCAATGTTACGGCTCTGCGTGCCACGGGTGGAGAAGAGGCCTATTAATGCATCATCGTCTTTGCGTGTGCTCATAAGCAGTGCACCATCATGTATTAACTAAAATTCTACCACCTATGGCCGAACTAAAGCATTTCGACCAGTAAATCTACCGGCATCACAAGAGTCCTATTCTTGGTTTTGCCGGCAAATCCTAATAATGTCGCTTACTACCGACTCCTGCTCCGTCTGCCATTTACCGCAAACGGATTTTTATTGCTCGAGAGGCGTGAGCTTTCCTTCCGGAGTCAAGCACAGCTCTTCGCAAACTCCGTCCTGACACGTCTTCAGCTTCCCCTTACAAACTTGTGCGCTAGCAACCGGGCCTGGACGGCCGAGCAGATCGTCTACGCTGATCGGCGAGCCGGCACTGGTCTTGCCGCTATCATGATCGCCTCTAAGAGAAAGGCTCAGCGATCCGGTGCTTGAGGCAAGCTGGATCTTTTGTGAGTCTTCGTTGCTCACGAGCAGAGTTACCGTTCCAGGTTCTCCCTCTTTCTGGCCTTTTTGATTATTCGGATTGCGGTCAACTGAAAGGATTCGCGAGTTTTCCACTATTACTGTAACGATCGGCTTATCACCCACTCTGGAGAGCCATACAACGTCGACACGCGCTCCCGGAGCCACCCAGCCTTCAACCGCACTTTTTGCGTCGACGCGAATCGTGACTGCACGAAATCCGTCGGGTATGTCCTTTGTGATCTGGTTAGTTGGTTTTACTTTAGTAACGTAATCCTCGTGTAGCGGCTGATCAGGCAAGATCAGTGATCGAGCGTAGAAGCCCTGTATTTGTTCGAAGTCTCTAACTACCGAGGGGGAAAGCCCGACTTTCGGTCTGTTCTCCTTACGAAACATCGCAGGCTCAAGCGACGCGCCCTCAGCTATCTGTTGTTGAGGAACCAGAACCTCGACCATTTCGATCTGAGGCTCATGAATAACGACTGTCTTTGGATCTTCTTCCGGAGTTCCGCCTGAGGTAAGGAAAACTACAGCAACAAAACTGAATAGTACCAGCAGAAATGCGCTGATAATAATGACGTAACGACTTGTGTCGCTTCGCCTAACAGGACCGATTCCACCAAAGTGCCGCGTCATAAAACTACTCTGAAAAACCGTCAAAAAATCTGGAAGCTTCTCGGTGTGTATCAACCCCTAAGCGGATTAAACGCACCAGGAAGAATGCTCTCATCCACTCTTCCTTATAAGGTTATCGGCACTCTAGAAAAAAACTAAACTAACCGACGACCTAATTCCCAACCACCAACAGCCAGTAGATACTGACTAAAAAACCTTAGTAACGCGGTGATGGGCCCTATAAATTTATAGGACCCATCCAAACACCCTGCAATATCAGCTCATTAGAGCTGTGAAGCAATACTTGAGAATTGGGAGGATGCTTTGGTACCAATTACTCTAATAGCCACAATGCAGACCACTGCAATTAGAGCTAACAGAAGAGCGTACTCAACAAGCGATGCTCCGCGCTCTTTCTTCTCGCTCTGCAAGTCTTTGTTATCAATAATCTTCTCAGTCATTTCCTAACCCTCATTACACAGTACATTTTAGAACTAAATCGTAAGCCGTTAAGCCCACCCTTGAGGTTAAGCCGTAAATACCGCAGGGTCATTAATGCTAAAACAATTATAGCAAAAAGACCTTTCCTAACTAAACCTCACTAAAAGACACGGATACAACACTATTATTTTGTAGTTACCTAGACAACCCACAAAAACTATCGGTCTTTACCAAAATCGATGCATAAACCACGCCAACCCCGCTAGCTCTCTTCATCAAGGACGGGAACCGCCCCCCCTTCCGAGCCATCCTTTCTTCCGAACAGCCGCTGCATCCAACCTCCCCCGGCCCGGGTAGCAATCGACCTGACCTCTCGGCCGCCGGATGCCGCTCCGGAGCCCGCTGCGTCCTCTATAATGCCGATCTCGCGTGCAATTCTTTCAAGAACTTGGCGGGTCGACTTCTGCCCCATACTATATAAGGTACGCCCACTACCGGGCCAAAACGCCGCCTTTGGATCATTTGGAACCGGCGGAAGACGCCACGGAAGCTCGCCCAAATGGTGAGCAGGTTCAAGCTCCGCCGCTATTTGAGGCACCCCGAGCAAGGCGCCGGAGTAAGGGTTGACCAAAAACACTATTCTATCCACGCCTCCAACAAGGGTCTTTATGAAAGTTAGGTAAAGATCGACAGCAGTCAAGCCAAGAATAGTGTCGTCGATGACTATCAGCACCATATCAGCGCTGCGAAGAATTGCGCCGGTGGCAGGGCCTAGCCGTCCCCCGGTATCCACCAGTATGACATCGCACATTACCCGGGCCAGCTCTACGACGCGCTGCACGATACCCATGCCATCGGTATGACAAACCATATCCATCGATTCGGCCATTCGGTCGGGAGGCATCAGCACCGAAACCTCGCTGCTGATTGGGATAAGTGCATCCTTTAGTGACTCGCGGGTTATCTCACGGCTCCCGTTAACCCACGCGCTTACCACCTTTGCTTCCACCCCATTAACAGTAAGCGAGCGGCTAAGATCGCGCGTCTCAACGTCCATATCCCAAAGAAGAGTCCTGCGGTTGAAGACGCTGCATACCTCTGCAAGAGCTGCAGCAATAGAAGTGGCTCCAACGCCCCCCTTAGCATGGGTAATGGCTATAACCTTCCCCTCGCGTGTGCGGCCTTCGCGCCGGAACTCAGCATGAATGGCAACTAATTCCTGAAGAAAATCAAGAGGACTCGCGCTATCCGGAAACACTTTTCGAACACCGGCTGAATGAGCGGCGCGGAATGCGCCCCCGCCGTATGCTTCATCGGTTACGAACATAACGATATGAAGCCACGGGACGATCGACATGGCCTGACGGGCCACGGAAGTTGCCCGCTCACCGAGCCCTGAGCCCAAAACGAGGACATCCGCCTCTTGTAATCTCTCGAGGTAATCGCGCTCGCTAACTAATTTTACCTTGAGATCAAGCATCTCTATATCGCTCTGGTTGAACGACTCGATTCGCTTGGCGCAAAACGCTTGAAGTTCAGTGGTCCGGTCGAATATTAAAAGTTTCATTTAAACTAAAAGCCTATAAGTTAACCCAGGGTAACCAATGACATTCCCTTTGACAATTCGCATTCCCTTATTCCAGCCTCTCTACGTTCATGTTCTGCATCAGCTCCGGCCAGCAGAAGCGTAGTAATGCGAAACCCGCTCCAACTCCTATGGTTACCGCAACCAGCAGTATTAGGATATCAACCCAAATTGAACGTGAAGCCTGATGCACAATCTGCGAGAGTTTTTGCACGCGAGAAGTATCAATCCCAGCAGCTGATATATTCACCCTCGACCCGGTTGATGGCCTGGACCACCCCTCAGGCATCGATTCATGGCGCGACAAAACCCTTTCCATCCTCATCGGCTCGTGAATTGTATCATCGGTCTCGTAGTTAGAGGCGATATCAGCGATCTCAGAGTTCAGCACGTGGGTCATGCCGGAAGGAATGCCCATGCTTACCGCCGGCCCTTCCGCGTCGTAATACGCGTCGCTATGAATTCTAGCTGACATTGATTGAACCGTTACTGGCTCAACAAAGTTCTCGTCATCTGTTGAGCCGTTAATCTCGTTTCCATCATGGTAGTGATCGGAAGCGCTGCCGTTTTGAGCAGCTTCATTTCCCGTATTAAGGATTGGGCCGACATAAGAGGCACTTCCTGCTTTGGATACTTGAATATAGGTGCCCGATGCAGCAGTCTTCTCGCTTGCTATGCATTGTAGATCGTAATACATCTCGGCCGCAGACTGGTAACGCTCGTTCGGGTCACGCGCCATAGCCTTCATAATTATCTTGTCAAGCTCGGGAGTACACTCCTTACGAAGAGTGCTGGGAAGCTGCGGATCCGACTTAAGGCGTTTTGTCATGGTGGCGTAGACACTATCTCCGCGGAAGGGAGATTCGCCGGTCACCATTTCATATCCTAGAATGCCTATGGCATAGATATCGGAGCGCCAATCGACTTGGGAGTTAAGCATGTATTCTGGGCTGACATAATCAATGGTTCCGACTACTCCACCGTGCTCGGTTAGCTTGGGTCCATGGCCTGTTCTTGCAATTCCGAAGTCGGCTATCTTAACGGTGCCGTCCTTAGACAGCAGGATATTTTCCGGTTTCAAGTCCCTGTGTACTATTCCTGCGTCGTGAATGGCTTGCACTCCAGAACACATCTGGCATAAAAGCCTTACACATTCGGGCACGGGAATTTTATCTGCCGGATTGCTGAGCCGCTCAGCCAGATCTCCGCCGCCGACATACTCCATTGCATAGGCAGCGATATCTCCGTCTCGCAGGTACTCGTAAGCACGCACGACATTGGGATGAGACACCCCGTAAGAAGCGATAATTTCGTTTCGGAACCTGGCAGCCGCAACCTTGTCCTGCGCGACCTCGGGGAATAAAACCTTGACTGCAACCATATGGCCCGACAGCTCGCGATGTCTGCAAGCGTACACAAGGCCCATGCTGCCTGCCCCGAGGCATTTAACTACTTCATACTTGCCCGCAATGACGGTGCCGGGCTGCAGACTTATTAGGCTCTCATCGGCCATTATTTAATATCGTCCTTACGACTCCAATGCCAAAATGCAAACGTGAAATGTTCTGTTCCCGAATTTTATTATATCACCATGTTCAATTGTGCTTTTCTCTCCTGATATATGCTCCTCCTCTTCAACTCCGAAGCGCCTAATGTGCGTCCCGAACTCGGATAGCTGGTCAAGTACCTGTACTTCGCCCGTAGTGCTTATTCGAAGTATGGCGTGCATCGGAGAGACGGACGAGTCATCAACAACCATATAACTTCCTCCGCTCGCCGGTTCTGATGAAACAATTAGTCGCCCGCTTCTAAGCTCGTATACATCTCCGTTGACATTGGTATCATAGGAAACGAGAAAGCCAACTATCGGCGTCTCTTTTACCCACACAATATTGTGCGAGCCAAACTGGGGGCGGGGCGCTTCTCTAACCGGCGGCGCTTCAATCTGCGGTGCTCGCCCGGCGGGAGTATACATGCCCGACGGTTCAGCAGTAGGTGTACTGAATCCCCCGGATCCGCGCCCTGAGGGGATTACGGGATCTGGTCTCTGAGGTGCATTCGGGTACTCGTTGCCACCCTCCATCTCTTGAGCCAGCCTAGCTCGAACCTGCCCGGTTATCTCCGGGGTTAGCATCACCGTTCGATTACGAGCGCGCGTTGAACTCTCGGCAGGGAAATCGTCCTTACCCCCTCCCTCCTGGAAATCCCTATTCTTGTCGTTGCTCATTTCACTCTTTCTCCTAACGTATCTTCAATTAACGCAAATAGTACGAAGCAGTTGCCACAATGGTTACCAACATCGCTAATACCGACAGAACCGCCACCATCACCAATAATTTGCCCCAGCTCGCGGGTTGGATTTTGGGTTTCTTCGGAGCAGCTCTATTGCGGGCAGCAACGGGTGGACTTTTGTATCCGATAGGCGGCTCGCTTTTCAGCTGTCCTCCGAGAGGAATGATTGCGCATGTAATATTATCGTATCCACCGCGCGCCTTCGCTGTTTCAACTAGCTGTACACACGCGCGTTGAGGGGTATTCGAGGCGATAATATTTGCCATTTCACCCTCCGAAACCAAGCTGTAAAGACCGTCAGTGCACAGCAGAAGGTAATCGGTCGGTTCCGTGTCGGGCACTTGCCAGATCCAGTACTTGCGTGTTTCCACGTCAAGTCCCGGTTCGGAGCCGATGCAGCGCGTGAGGATGTGCGCTTGGGGATGCGACAGCGCATCTTCAGGGCGAATCTGACCTTTGTCGACGAGCTCTTGTACGAAGGTGTGATCAGTAGTTAGCTGTTGAATTGCACCATCCCGAATTAGATATCCGCGTGAATCACCGACCGACGCCAGTACCAGCTCTGGCCCATTGAAGATGGCGGACACTATCGTTGTTCCCATGCCGGCGAAGGCGCGATTTTGCCGGCGCAGCACGATGATGCGATTTGCCTCGAGTATCGCTCCTTTCAGGGCTACATCTGAAGATCTGGGAGGAAGGTTTTCAAGGTCACGCCGAATCGCATCGATCGCCAACTGCGCCGCAAGTTCGCCTCCGGTTACACCGCCCATACCGTCGCACACGAGCCAGGCGAGCCCAGAATGTGACTCGATGACAGCATAGCGATCTTCATTTAGCTGACGCTCACAACCGGTATCGGTGATGGCAGCGGGAATGTCAGATTCCCTTGCATCATCGCCGGTCCGGTTATCTTTGTCGGCGCCTTCTACGAGCATCAAAACCTCTTAGTTGATTCAAAAGCAATTTCGCCGTACTCCCGCTCGTCAGCGTACCGAGGGCGCGCCGACAGCAAAGCAGTCGTTTCCCCTTGCGGGTGTAAATAAAACCTCAGAAAGCTCGATGGTGTGATCAAGGAGCTACACTTGAGTAATCGGTGCAAAACTCACATATCTATAATAATACTACATAAATTTGATTCATTAAACGTTGGGGCCGATTTATAAATATTACCGATAACCTTGGACCAATTGGTGGAATGTAAAACGTGTTTATAACATTGCACTGGAGTTTAGGCCGGAAGCTACACCTTGTCCCCTGATAAAACCCTCTTTAACGGCCCCCAAAATCTTTAGAAGATGCCAAAGGTAGTGATTTCAGGATATTAAGAATTCACGGTCGGAATATCATTCCACTAGGAATCTTTCGCAGATCCAACTACCGGCCGAATCTCAAAGAGGCAGCGTTGCGGATCATCAACCAACCTGGCTTCAAAACCTTGGCTCAAAATCCAGTTACTAAGCTCAATCCACCCTCCCTTTTCAACCTGGAAATTATCCGTCTTATCTCCCCGATGCTCCTTAAGAGGAAATCCAGCATTGCTCCATTTCGCCTTAATGTTTTGAAATCGGCCACCCACCAGATTTCTTAACTTCGAGAGTGATTCAATCTCTATCCACTTCAGTTCGTCCTTTGTGGAGGAGTGAGGCACCGTCCCTAGCCCGCGCTCCTTGATCTGCTGCACTAATTGGTTGACGTAGTAGTCGCGGCTCTTTGCAAATGATGCACGGACGGCCCGCTCCAATACAGCCATAGAGTCGCTCAATACGGACTCCTCAATTGCGCCCTCAGGAAGAGGCGGCACAACGTGCTGACCGCCAATTGCCCCCTTCCGTTTCTTGCCGCCTGATCCCGCCATTATTACCGGCACCTCATAATATACTCTTAATTTCCGAAAAAAGGCGTCTCCGGCCTACCGGCTTCATAAGATACTTGGTAGCGCCATGAGCTCTCAATCTCGCGTCGAGGTCCTCCTCCCGGTTTCCGCTCACTACAATGATCGGCAGCTCAATGCCGAACTTGTTGCGAATCAAACGAATTAGATCCAATCCACTACTATCCGATAGTTGAAGGTCTGTAATGACTAATCTTGGCCTTCCCTGTTGCTCCAATATTAGCGAGGCCTGGCTCAAAGAAGAAGCGGTAAAATATTTAAGCTGCAGCGCCTCCGCGACCCGGGCATAGAAGGTAGTTACCTGATCATTATCGTCAACAAGGAGCACCCATTGTCCCGGCATAACCGCATTAAACGCGATGATCTCGCCGCTTTGCAGGCGGAGGGACAACGCGTTGTTGAATCGCTTGTCGGGCGTCGAAAATTCCAGCTCACCTGCGCTCATGACAGCGAAATTCTGCACAGAGCTCTCTTCTAATGCCTCGTGAAGCAATACCTCTCCCTCTTTTATAAGTTCTCCATTATCCGAAACGGTAAAGGTGATCTTGCCCGAATCCTCCACGGCGGTGACACGAACGGCGCCCGCATCGCGGCAGCGAGCGACGGCGCACCTTATTAGAGTGCGAAGAGCAGTTTCAAGATATTCCCGGCTGATTACTTTGACCGCTGCCGTCTCTGGAAGGTAATTCTCCATCTCAAATTTGAAGCCCTTTCTCCCCGAATGGTACTCTCCAAAGGCATTCAGCTCCTCCATGACCTCACGCACTAGGACGCTCTCCGAGTGATCGGACCGGCGAATTGAATTTATCTCTTTGCGCAGCTTAAGATCTGAAACGCCTGCCGATAGGCTGCGGGAGCAGATCTCCACATTCCGCAGAAGATGATTCAATCGTGGGTCGAACTCTTGAGTTTCATCTGTCCTAAGCCGGCCCCGCGCTTGGTCACAGTAAATGGCAATGTCTTGAGCAGCATTATTCACAAGATGAACGATTTCGTTCAGCTCTCCTTCGAGTGTATTAACTGAGCGCTGATACGACTGCAGAACATCCGAAGAGAGGAATCTCGTGCGTGCGGACGCAAAGCTTATGCGCGCCACTCCTAACATGGTGGCAAGTGCAGTGAAGGTGCGCCTTATTCCTAGAACGCGCGCTACTACGGAAACCGGCAGAACAATCAGTGCCTTCTCTTCCTTCTCATCTACGATAAGTTCGACTCTAAAGAAGAATAGGCGGCGCGGAACTTTGCCGTACCAGTCCAGTAACGCGCTCTTAAATCTGTCTTCCAGCAAGCGGCAGGAATATATGCCCTCGGCTTGATCGAAACGGTCAATCTTGAAGAAAAAGGCCCGCGCCAATAGTGGGTCTACTAAGCTCTCCTTCTCGTGCCTGCGGCCTACCTCTTCCGCCCGGCCTTTGCTGTAAAGTATGAGCACCTGGGAAACCCCGGTAATCGTGCTGAAAAGCCTCGCCACCATTTTAAGAATGGTCATCGGAGCCGGTGCAATCCCGCAGTATCTTCCCAAAAAGGAGAGCGCCGTCCTAATAATCAACGCCAAATAGGTGATTGAAGAAAGTTTAACGCCGATAACTATGACAAACACTGCGGCTGCCCCGAATAGATAGAATCCGCTCCAATACCACGCTCCGGCTACAATTGAAGACAGGGAGATGGCCGCCAAGAATAAACTAAATTTCGTTGTCCAAGGTACGAGCGCCATCCAAAGCACCTGAAAGAGAAGAAATACTGCCGCTATCGATTGCAGGCTGCCCAAACTTGCCATAATTACGGCGCTGCTAAGCAAACATCCGACGCTCAGAAGCAAAACTCTCTGTAACAGTTCGTGGTAATCTTTATGCTTAATAAGCCGGGCATGAAGAAAGATCTGAAACAGAGCTAAAGTGATAGGCACAGCTATAAGAATTGCATTTTTCTCTGCCAGCAATGTGAAAGAGTACATGACTACGGCGTGGGATAGGAGGTAAAGAATGGGAAGGCGCCATATCACTTCCGATAGGGTCTCCTGAAATAACAAAGCGTAATACACTTGATACCAAAACTCGGTATCCTCCTCCACGTTGCCGGTGTTCCGGGCCGGCTGTCTGGCCGCAGTTCGCGCGTTTTTGCCGTTGTACAAATTGCGCAGCCGCTTATCCGGCTCTACTCGAAAGATACTGGCGGTCAGTTGGGCTGCGATACAGGCAAGCACAACGCTAATACCCACCGAGGTCGCCGAATGATCTCGCGAAGCCAGCAAGAGATACGCGGTTGAACTTACCGCCACCAGGGCCGTAAGCGGTGCAATCACGATCAGCAAGTGACGAATGCTAAGGTGGAGTGGATATATAGACAGGACCAGCAGACCCGCCGGCAGGTAAAAATTGAAGGTAAAATCCTGCCCCGCTATGAGAGTCAATAGCAGCAGCACCGACAACAGGCATGTAAGATGGTAACAGACAAACCGAACCGTGAATGATCGAAAAACCAGCTGCTGTACTGCAGTGGACAGCAGTAAATAAATAATGCCGGCGAGCTTGACTATCAACGACAGCGGATCCTGATGAGCAAATGACTCGACCAGGATCATAGATACGAAAACGAAAAGTTGCGGCAGGGTTACTAGCCTCGGGAAATCTTGCTGATCCGCGATTACACTGTCGCTTTCGTGGGCGAACTTGATTAGCCACTTCTTAATATCGAAAGCCGGCAGCACGATATATTCCCCAATTGAGCTATCTTTGCAGTAAACTGCTTAATTTGTCGTTCCCTCGTAAGAATGAGAGGCAATTGCGGGTTGAAGGCCTATTCGACATCCGGATCCATCGGCCGGCCGCATTGGGAACAAACAACCTGACCCACTATGTCCGGCGGGACCTGGGTTTGATGTGAAAAGATAACCTTATAACTGGCGCCATTGCACTGTTTACAAGCCGGAAACGAATTATCCATATTTAAAAATAATTGCTGAGAGGAGGGCATCACATGACGCCCCAAGAACACCTCAAGAGGTATCCCTTCAGCAGTGAAAGTTTGAGAATCACCTATGATTTCCTTTACCCTGTTAAGAAAACTTTCGTTTTGCGCTTGAGGAGAGGCTTTTACAATATAGTCGGCTGCTCCCTCCTCCAGGAATCTTTGCTTGAGGTGAACGGATGGATTTCCTGTGAAGATGATGATGTACGAAACCTTACCCAACCTTTTGATGGTGTTGAAAAGGTACGACCCGGACTTATCGCTCAGCCCTATATCAAGAATTGCTAGACGGAACACGTCATTGTTTAGACTTTGCTCTGCCTGCTGCACGCTCTCGCAAGCTATAACTGAATAGCCTTCATTGGAGAAAAGATTCGACAACCGCTCACGTTCGGTTTTGCCGTCTTCTACAATCAGAATATCTTTCATTTTAGCGCCATGCCATCAGCCTTCCGCATCATTCCAAGACGGGACTCATCTTAAGGATTATGATGCGAGAGCCGGTAGTAATTGTTCTAAATGAGCGGGAGCCCGCTAAAATGCGCGCCGCCGAAGATCTGCAAGCCGCCCTCTCGCAGTATGGAATAACAGCGTCTCGCATTGAAATTACGGAAGACATAATAGAGCTTCTTAAATCGCGTCACCCGAAGGTTCTAGTGCTTGACTACTTGCTGGGGGATTATAGTACCGGACCGGACATAATGACGGCTTTTGAAACAGTAAAACAAGAGCGGCGGCCGCGCGTGTTTTACTTGACCGACGAGCCGAGCGTTCAAGTTGCGGTCAACGCTCTACGAATGGGGGCGCTCAACTACTATGAACTCGACAGCGCCGATTCGATCAAGAGGCTCGCAGCGGAGATCGATCATACGTTGCGCGAGGGTAAAGCATCTCCGAAACGCACACCCCTACCGGCTCTCTCCCTGGATGAACTGGTGGCACAATCGGCCCAATCAAGAAAGCTGATAGAGCAAGCGAAAGCAATCATAACGCGCGGGGCCCCGATCATCGTTGTCAAGGGCCCCTGCGGCTCCGGTATCAGTACCGTCGCCCGAGCCATCGAACGCAGCTCTAATAGCAGCGCCTTTCGCCTGATCGCAGACATGCGCTTCAATTCCAGCAGCATCGAGGAGCTGATTGGACTGTATCTAAGAAAGGGCGCACATCTCTCCCTGGGGGAAAATCTCTTCCTAATTGCAGAATATGCCGATCAAGATGGCGGCGAGCTTCTAGATTGTGTTTATAGAAATCTTTCCCGGCTCTGGCCGGACAACCGCGCATCAAGCAGCGGATCGCGGCTGGTAATTTGCACTGCCGACGAGGAGACAGCGCAGGCCTGGAAAAGAATGACCCGCGCTGAACTATTATGCGTGGCCCCACTGAAGGAACGGAGCGAAGATATAGCCCCTCTTGTGCAGCGATTCGCCAAGGAAGCGGAGGATCTAATAGGGAAAAAAATTAAACCTCTGCCTTCTGACGTGATTGAATGGCTCTCTTCATTGGAATGGAAGGCTAATGTCCGGGAGCTTAGATCGTGTGTTTTGGACGCCCTTTTAAGCAGTGTTTATTCCGACACTCCCATCCGCCAGCTGCTTGAAGAGAGCCGATGCTTTGCAGAAGGATGTTTCAGCGAAGATGCCGCCCTCACTGTGGACCCACTTATTGCAGCCGCTATGCTGGAAAAGAACGGCTGGAGCTACCGCGTTGCCGCGGC
Source organism: Deltaproteobacteria bacterium (assembly GCA_024102635.1). GTDB lineage: Bacteria > Bdellovibrionota_C > UBA2361 > UBA2361 > JAGFJO01 > JAGFJO01. The sequence goes on along the minus strand of JAGFJO010000135.1, from coordinate 3,900 downwards.
TAAGCTCGGTATTAGCATCAACGCTCTTTACTCCTCACTTCACTCAGCGGAGCATGCGAAATGAAATCCGGACAGTCTCCCCTTCACCTCTGCATCATCGGTTCATCCGACTTCGGAAGACGAGTGTCGGCTGTAGTAACTCAGTCCGGACTTTGCGATGCAGTTTTTTACGGGACATTAATCGATTCTTGGAGCATGATCCTCACCCAGAGGCCGAATGTGGTTATATTCGAGGTAGGGCCGCACTTTTCAGCACGGCAGCATGCCTGGCTTAGAAAAATTTTGCATAATCTGCATGAACGCTCCGGCAATGAGATCTACGTAATTGTGGCTCTTACCGCGAGCGAAGTCCTTGCGTTCGGCGGAGACCTGCTTTTTAGCAATTCCTCCGATCTCGCACCTTCAGAATGGATAGATGCATTCATTGCCGCTCCTCCGGCTAATATGCCCTCGGTTCCCAGCGTTGCGGAGCAACTGACGAACGTTCTTTCACTGTTGCAAATGGAGCTTAAGCGGCGGGCCGACGGCCAGATCGCTCTTCCACGGCTCGGCCACCATGGCTGGGTGCAGTCGCTTGCGGACCCGCAAAGCCGCGAGTTATGGATGCGATGGCTTCCGCGTTATGCCAGCTACATCAATGAAAATCCCATAATCATCGGCGAGACCGGTACCGGTAAAACCCGTCTGGCCTACGCTCTGCATATCCTTTCGGGCCGTCCGGGCCAATTCGTGAGCATCACTCCGCGCGATTTTTCCTCCTCAGAACTCGTTCAGGCGGAGCTTTTCGGCGCGGTCGCCGGGGCATATACCGGCGCTGTAGATAAATGGGGCTTGGTTAAGAGCGCCGAAAAAGGAACCTTGTTCATAGATGAGCTGCAAAGCATCGATAAAGACCTGCAGGGCAAGCTAATTACCTTCATTGAGAACAAGGAATATCGTAGAGTCGGCAGTGCAGAGAAGATTGAAGCCGATGTACGCTTTGTCTTTGCATCCAATAAAAGCATACCGGATATGATCGAGTCCGGAATATTACGTGAAGATTTCGCTTACCGTTTGGAAAGGGTTCAACTCGAACTGGTGCCACTGAAGCGCAGGCCGCTCGATGTCGCTCCAGCATTGGCATTCGGCCTGGCAAAAATTCAGCGGCAAAGACCTAAGGCGCGCGCCGTTCAAGGGCTCCTGCCACAGGCTTACAGAGTGCTCTTTTGTAATTCATGGCCGGGCAATCTGCGGCAGTTAGAGAATGTAACTGCCCAGCTTTGTGAACTTGCCGATATTGAGGAGCAGGATGTAATCGATGAGTCAATCGTCGGCCGCATTCTCGGTGCTAGGGTAGCAGTTGCGCCACTGGATTTAGCCGACGTTATAGTACAGGCTGCGGATTATGTATCCCGATCAGCTCTCCAATACCGCTCCGGTTCTTTGAAAGCTAGCATTGATAAATTCATAGAAATGACCCGCGTGGGGGCAATTGAGGCATGCGCAGGTGATTTGGGGAAAGCCGCTGCGATGCTAGATGAGAACGAACAGCTTCTGCAGCTGGTAATAAGCAAAATACAAAAGCAACGGGAAACGGGCTATTTAGAATGAAACACTACCCTCTTCTAGATTTCAAACGATTAAGCGGCCTTTCGGACGGGGCAATTGTCTGGCTACTTTCAAGCGGTAAACTTCCATGTACGCTGGGCAAGCAAGGTGAGCTGCTAATAGATTGTGACGATTTAAACGTCAAAGCGATTATCAGCGCCATCTCAAAGCGCAATGCCCGCACCCTGGATCAGCACTTCGCTCTTGTAGAGGAGCGCTTTAGCGCAGTTATGGGGGAACAGATGGAAGAGCTGATTGAACTAGTGATACAGCGGCTACATAGTTGAGAATTCCAGCCTGACGTCATCTAATCGGTGTGGTATGCTGGTTCGCGCATGAGGACCGTATTTTTTACACTATCATTGATTTTGGCTATATTGCTGCTGCTCCCTTATTTTGGATACGATGTTTGGGGTGCCCTTGCGGGTAAAAGAGATGGTAATCTTCAGGAAGTGCCGGCTCTTAATGCTCCAGAGATTGATCATTCCCCGGCAACCGAGTCGGGGCCGCAAAATACTCACGCTCCGGCTTCGCTAGAAGAAATTGAAGATCTGCTGAATAAATAACTGCTCCTAAAAAAGCCTTCTTGGCTTTTTTAGGATTCGCTCACTTAGTAAGAAATGGTTAGAATCAACAAAATCTATACCCGCACCGGTGATGACGGCGCTACTGGACTGGTTGACGGGTCACGTGTCGCGAAAGATTCTCTGAGAGTCGAAGCTTTCGGAACTGTCGATGAATTGAATAGCGTAGTCGGAATAGCACTCGCTTACTGCAGCGATCTGCATAGTATCATCCGGGAAAAATTGATAGCAATTCAACATGAACTATTCGATCTCGGCAGCCTTCTTGCCTCACCCGCCGGATTTGATCGCTCCAAGTTGCCGGCTATAACCGAGCAGCATATAAGCCGTCTAGAGCAATGGATCGATGAGCTGAACGAAAATCTGCCCCCGCTTACCTCTTTCCTGCTTCCGGGAGGTTCCAAGTTGAATGGCCACCTTCATTTGTGCCGCACCGTGTGTCGCCGAGCGGAACGTAGAGTTATATCGCTTGTTAAAACTGAGCCAGCCGATAACAGCTGGCAAATCTACTTGAACCGCCTTAGTGACCTTTTCTTTGCAATGTCGCGACGCGAGTCGGCGCTGTCCGCAGTTCCCGAAGTACTTTGGAAGCCCGGTGTTTCACGGTGAAGAGTTTTGGTCGTCCTGGTGCAAAGAGACACCGGCTCCATACTGAAAGACGAGCTGTCCTCCTTTAAAACCCGCTAGGATTATCAAGGCGCAGAGCGATACAAGCGAGGCGTAGTACAGAGTAAAGAAAATTGCGCGCGCGTGCTTTGCGCCAGAAGCGATAAAGCGCAGCGCTGCCGCCGGCAGCACAAGGAAAAGAGCAAGGCGGCCAATATTGTGATGTTCAGCAATGACATCTTCCGACACCTGAAAGCTCAGACTTGCTGAATCAGCCGCCTGGTACCCTGAAAAAAAAGCAGCAGCGGTAGTGATAACCAGAAAAGTAAGATTAATCTTGATGGCGCTCTCAATGGCGGCCGCAGACTTAAACAGAGCCACGGCCTCCAGCACGGCAACGCACACGCATAAGGCGAGCGGAAAAGCCGCGAGAGGAGGGTGCAGGTTCAGCTCCATATGCGAGAGATAACAGATTAGCAATGTCTATGAAAGTAGGCCGCGTGCTCACTTTCGCTTTAAAACGACCAGGGTGATGTCATCCTTCAAAATGCGGCCGTCACAGAATCGGCCGAAGTCCTCCAGAATCCTTTTCACAATCTGCTCGGAAGTGGCCTCCGCGGGAGCAGAAGCGGCAGCTTCGGCCATTCTATCGATCCCGTACTGGTCGGAGTCTCTGTTCTGAGCTTCCGAGATGCCGTCAGTATAACCGATCAAAAGATCCCCTGAGGCAAGGTTCACCTCATCCAGCGCGTACTCCGCGTCATCCAAGAAACCGATCGGGAAGCCATCGGAAGCCAGCTTTTTGACGGTGCCTCCGGCACGTTCTACTAAAATTGCAGGAGGATGGCCTGCGCGCGAGATCTGAACTTTTCCGCTAACCGGATCGAAGAGGTAGCTGCATAAAGTCACGAAAGTGCCTTGCGGAAGCTGAGGAGCCAAAAGCCGGTTCATCTCCCTTAGGAGCGCTGCGGGCTCGTGACAATCGGCAGCAACTAGAGCTAATTTTGTCATGCAGCCGATAAACGCAGCGGCCAACCCGTGCCCGGTTACATCCGCTATCTGCACTGAAAGCTTCCCACCAGCATCCGGGTTCACGAAGTACCAGTCTCCGCCGACTTCGTCT
>JAGFJO010000122.1 GCA_024102635.1 Deltaproteobacteria bacterium | reverse complement strand
AAGCCTCGCTATGAGCCTTTCAAGCCGATGGAACTGACCTAAATTTCCGCTCCAACGCTACACGTGTATCTAAAGTTCGGTAATCGAACGTAGCTTCAAGAAGTTACGCTTCGCTAAGCTCCGCACGCCGCTAAAACGCAGCGAACAATTCGATGCTTCCAACCCAACGCCAAAGGCTAATGCAAAGTTAGCTGGAACTTGGGGTTAAAGTTGAGTAATTTCGAGGAAATGGTATCTTAAGGTGGGTCGCAAGAGAGCAGGCGGGCTACCGGATCAGAGCTGACACAAGTTCAAGGGCTTCACTTGATTGTGTGATCTTCGCTTCTGTAAGCCCCTTCTATCTTGCATCAAATTAATCTTTATAAGAGCACAGACAATGAAATTTTCCATTCCCGCCGGTAATGGCGCAGATGATAACTCCGATGAGAAAAAGCGTAGTGAAAAGCAGAGCGCAGCAGAGCCGCTAGGACGCGACCACTACCATAAAGTCGAAGAGGCTTTGGGGCATAAATTCAAGGATGTTTCTTGGTTGGAGCGTGCTCTCACACATAGATCCGTTTTTACTAAGGGTAGTAAGAACGACTATGAGAGGCTTGAGTTTCTGGGAGACGCAGTGCTTGATCTCGCCGTTGCTCACCTCTTGCTGGAGAAACATCCCGAAGCGCGCGAGGGCGAGCTGTCAAAGATGAGGGCTGCACTTGTAAATACCTCGTCACTTGCGGATATAGCGCGGGCGCTTGAGATAGGGCCGTACATCAGGCTTAGCCGGGGAGAGCTTGCTAGCGGCGGGAGCGATAGGCCGTCGATTTTAGCAGACGTTTTCGAAGCAGTCATGGGAGCAGTGTACCGAGAGGCGGGCTTCGAGAAAGCGCTCGCTTGCATCGAGAAGCTATTCGGCGATGAGATAGTCAACGTTACTCCCCGCGATCCGAAAACCGAACTGCAAGAGGCGCTGCATGCTTTGGGTAGTGAGGCTCCGGTCTATATGCTGGAGTGTGTCGAGGGGCCAGAGCATGCTCCGACCTTTATCTCTGTAGTCGAGGTAGATGGGCAGATAGTGGGGCGAGGCAGAGGTTCAACTAAGAAAGCGTCACAGCAGGCCGCTGCGGCCGAGGCGCTAGCGCGGCTCAGGCCTGACGATGATATTGACAAAATGTTTCTAACCGAAGTTCAAAGCGAGGAGTAGTTTGGCTAAGAGAATACCGCTAGTCACAATTGTAGGGCGGGCTAACGTAGGGAAGTCCACGCTTTTTAATGCACTAATCGGGCAGCGGCGGGCTGTGGTTGATGACGCCAGTGGTGTAACGCGAGATCGCAACTACGCGCTTGTTCGGAAAGAGGCCGCAACATTTACACTGGTCGACACGGCAGGGCTCTTTGCCGAGGCGGGTGAATCGGCGGGAGCCAAGGAGATCTCGCGCTTAGAAGAGAACGTCAAAACACAGACCGAGATTGCTATTGACGAGAGCGATCTGGTGTTGGTGCTTTTTGATGGCACTCACGGCGTGCATCCGCGTGACGCCGAGGTGGTGCAGATCTTGCGGCAATCAAAGAAACCGGTCGTGTGGGTGGTGAATAAATGCGAGAAGCCGAGCACGGAATTAGCCGCATCAGAGCTTTACTCATTAGGCATTGAAGAGCTGCACTTTATAAGTGCTGCTCATAGGAAAGGGATTAAAGAGCTGATTACCGCTATAGGGGAAAAGCTTTCTGAGCAAGAAAATAAAGAGAGCGACGAAGAACCGCAGAAAGAGCCTCAAGCGGAACCTATTAAAATCGCGGTATTGGGCAAGCCGAATGTCGGTAAATCTACAGTCATCAATAAGCTTATAGGACAAGAGCGGATTGTAACGTCCGATGTTGCCGGTACCACAAGGGATAATATCGACGTGCCGCTGGTAGTAGATGGGCAAGATTATCTGCTAATCGATACTGCCGGACTTCGCCGCAAAGCCAAGGTTAAAAGCGTTTCCGTGGAGAGGTACAGTAATTTACGCTCCTTAAAGGCGCTTGCAAGATGTGATGTGGCAGTTTTGCTGCTTGATGCCACCCAGGGACTTCCCGCTGATCAAGATATCAAGATAGCAAGCCTGATTCATGAGCGCGGCAGGGGGCTGGTGATTGCGGTAAACAAGTGGGACCTTATCGAGAAAGATCACAAAACTGCGAAAGCATTCAAGGATGCTATTCATGCCGCCTTCAAGGGTATGCGATACGCGCCTATACTATTCATCTCGGGCCTTACAGGGAGAAGATGCTTATCTGTGGTTAAGAAAGCCAAGTTTGTCTACCAGAGCTCGAAGGAGCGGATAAAGACCGCAGATATTAATAAACTGCTTGCCGATGCAATGCATGTCAATCCGCCGCCGGTTGTTCGCGGGGAGCCGGTAAAACTGTTTTTCTCCACTCAGGTGGATGTATCTCCGCCGACTTTTGTGTTGTTTTTCAACCATCCACGCCGGATAGACCAGTCCTATCAGCGCTACTTAAAAAACGCCATTCGCGAGCAGTATCCCTTCGAGGGGTGTGACATCCGCTTTATCGTAAGAAAGCGCACCGAGAAGGAGGCAAGGCGCGGCGGAGTAGAGGCGCATTACTGATTTTTAAGGGAGTAGTTCAATGGGTAATTTAAATACATCCGGAGCTGCGCATCCAGACCTCGCCGCCGGTACAATGGAAGTCTCGGAGGCAGACAAGCTGAAGGCTGTTGTCGGAGAGAGAATTGCTCTCAGGGTGCAGAGTGGGCAGACGATCGGAATCGGCACAGGGTCAACTGTCGACAAGGCGATTGATGCTATTGCGCGCCGGATTGAGAAGGAGGGACTATCGGTGAACGTTGTACCCTCGTCTTACGATAGCGCTATTCGTCTTGGGGAGAAGGGGCTTAAGGTGTTAGACCCTCGCACGGTATCAAGAGTCGATTGGTATGTAGACGGCGCCGATGAGGTTTTGCGAGGTCCCCTTTGTTGCATTAAGGGCAATGGTGCTGCCCATACTAACGAAAAGATCTTAGCAAAAAAGGCTGGTGAATTTGTCGTAATAGTCGATGGTTCCAAGATGGTTGAAAGGCTTGGTTCGAAGTTCCCGATTCCAATAGAGGTGCTTCCTTCAACGAAGCATCTGGTTATTAAAGATCTGCTCGATCTGGGAGCTTCCGAGGTCACGCTGCGTCCGAGTAAGGGCGGTAAGCACGGCGCCGTTGTCACTGAGAACAATGGCCTTGTGCTCGATGCCCGTTTTGATTTCATAGATCCCGGTCTCGAGGTTCAGATCAAGGCAATTACAGGAGTAATTGAAAGCGGCCTTTTTGTGCGGAACCGCCCAAGTGAGGTGATTGTTGCCCACAGCCTCTCTGATATTGAGGTGCTAAGAGCAAGTTAGCTTTTTAAGTCGTTAATGGAAAAGCGATGTGCCGCTTTTGATGAACTTATAGTCTTATCTTCTCGACTTCACAAATCTGCCTATCCGAGTTGCCGGAACCGACAGGTTTGATCGCCAACACCGAGCTGTCGCGCGGATCAAAGGCGATTACCTTGTGCTGCTCAGAATCTACACTCAAGATAATTATATCGGAGAAAGGTCTGCTCCTTTTTGCTGCCGCAACGGCTGCTTGCAGCTGTTCTCGCTGCTTTGCCGCATCTTTCACCGCCTTAATTTTCTCAAGCACATGGTGTTCGATGAAAAGCGCCCCCGATATAAGGCAGTCGTTCTGGCCTTGCGGGATGGCGAGTCCGACGTGTCCGCTAACCCGGTTGCCTTTCAGGTTGAGCGCCCCGTCAACGGTCACGATGTATGGAGAGATATCTTTTATATGTGAGAAAGCTTGGTTCGCTTCCAGTATGCCGACTGCACCCGCGCCGGTATATACGCCAAAGGGTGTGGTAGAGCTGAATGGAACTATTGATGGATTCTTGGTTTCGCTTCCGACTACTACGGTCAGATAGGGACTCGCGTTGTTATCGACTTTTACTGAGAGCTCTCCCACCTTGAGGGCGAAGCTTCCTCGCACCGGGTAGATTAGCGATTGAACCACGACATCCGAGTACATGTTGCGTTTGGCATCGTAGGTAATGAACGCAGAATAGCTACCTTCGAGCTTAATCGAGTCGGGGGAGAATTGCTGCAAGGGAATCGGCTCGGCTGCATACAGTACGAAGACCCCTACCGAAGTTCCGACTACCTTGGCTCTAAGGTCTTCGCTTGCCTGAAACACGGATGGCCCGGTCTGAATGAATTCGGCTTCCGCTGGAGCAGTGCCGCCGGCCAGCGCGGCAGCTAGTACGCTGCCAAATAGAAAAGCGTGAAAGATGCGCAACATAGTACTTACATCGGTAAAAGACTCATTTCGGCAAAGTGATATTTTGTGCTCTCACGTTTAGTAAAACCTAATCTCAATGCCACTGTGCCAGAGCTTCCCTGGACTACCACACTCCGTCCGTGTATAGTTTCCGCACTTAAGGAAGCTTCCGTTATCACTACTAAAAGCGGTATTTGGAAGGCCTTATTAGAGTTATAGAAAGATTTTAGCATAGACCCCTTACCCGCCGCCAATTGGTGGAATGGGAAGGGTGGTTGCCTTCGGTAGTTCAATGCAGCGTGTATTAGTACTTGATTTCGGCTCCCAATATACCCAGCTTATAGCCCGCCGTGTCCGGGAGCTTGGAGTTTACAGCGAGATAATCCCGTGCACAAAGAGGGTGAGTGAACACGATACTGCGGATGTTAAGGCGATTATCCTATCGGGCGGGCCAGCCAGCGTAGTTTCTTCCGATGCCCCTCCTTTTGATGTTAATTGGTTTGATTGCAAAGTACCCGTACTTGGAGTGTGTTACGGCATGCAGCTTATGGCACATGTATTAGGGGGTAAAGTAGAGCAGGGGTCTAGCAGAGAGTACGGATATGCAACTCTGACGGTAACCGACAACACTGCCCTCTTTGCGGGCTTTGAGAAGTCGGAAAAGGTGACCGCATGGATGAGCCACGGCGACCATGTACAGGCGCTTCCTCCGGGATTTACTCGCCTTGCAGAGAGTCCTGGTGCACCAGTGGCCGCTATGGGGAATTCGCAGAGAAATTTTTATGCAATCCAATTTCATCCCGAAGTAGTTCACACCCCGCGAGGAAAGGAGATCCTTTCTAACTTTTTGTTTGCCATCGCCGGTTGCGAGAAGAGCTGGAGCCCGGAGGGGTTTATTGAGCAGAGCATCAAGCAGATTCAGGATTCGGTAGCTCCCTCAAGCAATGTTATTTGCGGCCTTAGTGGGGGGGTGGACTCAACTGTGGCAGCCGTTCTTGTAGCTCGCGCAGTAGGGGATAGATTGCACTGCATTTTTGTCGACAATGGACTCTTGCGGCGTGATGAGGCCTCCAAGGTGGTTGAGCGGCTCGGCGCACACGGGCTGGGGCTGAACATCCATCTGATAAAGGCGGAAGAGAAATTTTTATCCGAACTTAGTGGAGTAACCGAACCAGAGGAAAAACGAAAGATTATCGGCAGGGTGTTTATTGAAGTATTTGACGCTGAAGCCCAGAAGATCTCGAAAGTGACGCATCTTGTGCAAGGAACACTTTATCCTGATGTGATTGAAAGTGTTTCGGTAAGGGGGCCGTCGGCAACCATCAAGACTCACCACAACGTAGGGGGACTTCCGGAAAAGATGCAGCTTAAACTTATTGAGCCTTTCAGAGAGCTTTTTAAGGATGAAGTGCGTGCCCTCGGGCGGCAGCTCGGGATACCCGATGAGATACTTCAGAGACAACCTTTCCCCGGGCCTGGGCTGGCCGTGAGGGTGCTCGGAGAGGTCACACCGGAAAGACTTAGAATTCTTCGTGAGGCGGATCACATCTTTGTCGAGGAGATTAAGGCCGAAGGCTTGTACGAGACTCTTTGGCAAAGCTTTACCGTACTTCTTCCGGTCAAATCCGTCGGCGTCATGGGGGATGGAAGAACATACGAGCAAACCATCGCTCTAAGAGCAGTCCAGTCTGAGGACGGAATGACGGCCGATTGGGCATATCTCCCGCAAGAGCTTTTGCGCCGGGTAAGCAACCGCATCATTAATGAGGTGAAGGGAGTCAACCGGGTAGTACTGGATATCTCAAGTAAGCCGCCTGCCACCATTGAGTGGGAGTAGCACCATTTTTGTGGGTCTGAGCGTTGGAGGGCCCCCTTATAAATCTGAAGCAATTCCCCCCGTTTTGAGGATATATGGTACAGCTTAACGAGGAGTATCATGGGTGGTGTTAAAGAGTTGCTGAGAAATGAACGGTTTAGCCGAGGGCTAAGACGCGCCATATTCTTCTTTTGGCTAGCGTTGATTGCTTTGATCGGGCTCTACCAAGGCGGGGATCCGGCAAATTGGGCGCAGGCAAGCTTCCTTGAAAGGTTTGCCGCCCAGTTTCCAGAGTTGTTCGCATTTATAGCGGCAATAATTATGTTTCCAATATACGCTCTGACGCCTTTCGAGTATCTGATTAAGTATCTGGCAGGATTCGATACTGCCGCAGTTTTTGCAGCTTTCTATGTCTTACTAGGAATTGTTTATCTCTATTGGCTGGCGGGTGTTTTAAGCAGAAGTACCTCCAGGCTTATCGGTGCCAAATAAAAGTCCCTTGCCGGCCGCAGACTTCCTTATTGGGGAATAAGGTGGGTTTTTGTGGGGAAAGGGTATATGGAATCGGTTCCGGCGGAAATTAACCTCACAAATTGCTGAATTTGCAAGCAGGGCAGTACTTTACGCTTAGGCTTTTGGCCTCCGTAATTTCCAATGGCCGCCGGGAGATAAAGTGCTGAAACTTTATCCGCAAGGAGCCGATATTAGAGGTTGAAGTGCGCCCGGCGGGGAGGGCGTCCCTAACTACAGTGTCCAGAGCCTATGCGGTACCTTACCGTCGCTATATATACAGCTGTAAGCGTCTTGGCATGTCTGCCGGTGCTGAATCACAATTTCGGCGATTTTCTGCCTTGGCTTTCCGAAAATATGGTGGCGGCTCTCAATCTTCTCGCATGGACGGTGGTAATCTCTTTCATTATTTCGCGGCGAGACCTTTATCGCAGCGTCGAGAAAGTAGCGCGAACCCTTGGAGTCGACACGCGCTTGAAGTCGCTCGACTGGCTTTTCAGTACAGTGCTGAGGGAGGTGGAAAGAAAAAATAGATCTCTTTCCGTTTCGCTGGCAGAGCAGCGCATCTCGTCGAAGGAAGAGCTTTCTAAAACGCTTGAAAAAATCGTCAGTCTTGCATACCGCATATTCGAAGCAGAATCCGCTGAACTCGCTCTTTACGATAAGGACTCCGGACTTTACCATTCAGCATTTGTTGTCGGCACCCCAATGGGGAGCGGATCTCAGGCCATGCTGGCAGGGGTTTCCGAACAGGAGCCGGCCCTGGAGCGCCCCGACATCTTGGTTCAGCCGCTCGCCTTTGCAGGGTCGGTGCTTGGCACGCTGCGCGTTATGTTAAAGAACGGCGTGCCACCATCTTTGGTCGATCAAGAGATTATGCGTCTGCTTGCAATGCAAGGCAGTCTGGCGTTGATTAACGCTCAGTATACAAGTGAGCTGATGAAGATGCGCCGTGCCTCAGAGGAGTCTTTTAGGGCGAAAACCGGCTTTCTTGCCAACCTGAGTCATGAGGTTCGGGCACCTCTCGGTATCATGATGAATGCCGTAGAACTTGTGCTTGACGGACTTTGCGGGCCTGTATCGCAAGATCAACTCGATACTCTTAAAATGGTGAGATCTAACGGAGAGCATCTGCTGGAGTTAATAAATGATGTTCTTGATTATGCCAAAGTCGAAGCAGGACGGATGTTGCCGCAAAAATCCGATATTGTGGTTGGCGATTTGCTGCAAGATGTATGTAATGTGGTGCGTCCGCAGGTCGAATCAAAATCGCACACCCTTAGCCTAAAGCCTAGCGAGTTACCGCTCGCCATATCGTGTGACCGCCGCCACATCAGGCAGATGATCATAAATCTTCTGACTAACGCCATTAAATACACGCCGGACGGCGGCACGATAGAGGTATGGGCGGAGCGGGCTCCCGGCAATAAGGTAAAAATTCACGTTAAAGACAGTGGCGTCGGAATAAAAGAGAGCGAGAGAGAGAAGGTATTTGCCCCCTTCGAACGGCTCGACAATCTGTACTCACTTAACCAGGTCGGTAGCGGACTCGGTATGTCGCTTACTCAGAAGCTGGCAGAGGTAAATGGCGGCGGCATAGACTTTAGTTCCATTGCCGGCCAAGGCTCTGATTTTTGGCTCGCATTCCCCTCAGTCGAGCCTATGCTGGCTCGGGCCGAGGCAGTGCCGGAAACGAACGCTGCACCGGCTAAAGGCCGCGGGGAAGTTGTAATGCTTGTGGAGCGCGACGAGGGAGAGCGCACTATGATGGCTCGCTATCTGGCCCACAACGGCTTCTTGGTCGCCTCTGCATCATCGACGCTAGAGGCTCTCGAGGTGTTCAAGACTCGCAAGATTGACCTCGCGATAATCGACAACAACGTAGTTGATAACCCGAGCGACGATATTATAAAAGCAGTGCGCGAGATGCCGAACGGACAGACGCTGCCGATAGTACTTGTAAGCAGCCGGGCATTTGTTTTCGATATCGAGCATTATCTAAAAACAGGCATTGACCGCTGTCTTATAAAGCCGGTTAAACTTTCGGAATTGGGACACATCTGCAGACAGTTATTAGACGGTGAGTTCACCGGAGCTGTAATTGATGAGCATGAACTCTCCGAGGCGCCGAAAGCCCAAGAGAAACCTTCCACCGCAAAGGGCAAGGCCGAAACCAAAATAATAGAAGCTATAGAGAGAGAGAGGTGAATCTGTGGCGCGCTTAAAGGCTACACTACGACATCAATCAGCCGCTTACCCTCAGGCGAGCGTTTGCGCGGATCCGAGGAGGCCGATTCTTCTTTGTTTTCTTTCTCCTCGTCTGATTCCTTCTTGCTAAAAAGGCTCTCGCGTTCGTGACGTTCTTTCTCGAAAGTCACCGCGTCAGAGGTGTCGGTACCTTTATCATCTTTGACGATTCTTTCGCTATTGGCCGGTATCGCGGCCGGATGCGGATCTGCGGTTACTCTGTCAATTTTCATGGTGCCCTCCTTGGCAGCTTTCTGATTATTTACGCCCACCTTGGCTTACTTCGCGCTGCAGGAGATCTATTCCTGCATATTTAGATGTCGGCCCATTAGGAAAATTTCTTAATTTCTTTTCGCCTTATGCAAGCGGCTGATAAAACTCCACCTTTCCGGGCAACAAAAATACGCTTTGATCTTGCTCTAGTTCCGATTCATTTGTTCAGCCGCAAAAATAAACGAGCGCATCATAATGGTGAGCGATGAAGAAGACGATAGCTCATTTAGCAGTTACCTAATTGCAAGGGTGATATGGCAAGAGAACGGAAGAACACGGCGATATACGTAGCATTCGATGATAGTGAGCCACTCGATCTGGCTCAACCTGAGAAAAATCTTCTGAAAGCTATCCTCTTAACCGCCATGGCCGATCTAAAAAAACAGGGTGCCGTTGGGCGCAAGGCGATGGAATACTTTTTGAGTCCCGAGGATGATTATCTGTTCTCATTTCGATCCGTCTGTGCTTTCCTAGAGGTCGATGCCGAGAGGATTTTAAAAGTAATAGGACTCCGGCGCGGCGAGGTACAGGAACCTTTAGATGACGGTAGAGGACCGATTCAATAAGAAACCGCAGATATACCAAGCGGGAGACTCGCCGAAACTTGCATACAAATTGAAGCTGATAGAAAGCGCCAACGCCCCGCTAGCGCTGCTGGTGCACGGCCGCGGAGGTAACTTCGATGTCATGTGGACATTTGAAAGATGCATACCGGCCGGGTCTAACATTATCGCTCCACAGGCCAATTTTGATGATCCAATTGAGCCGCACTCGCCCCAAGGTAAGAGCTGGTGGGAGGTAAATGATCCTGCGCCACTTGAACGCAAAGTAGAGACGGCGGCCGAAGCGGTGATAGCGTTTCTCGATGCAGTAGTCAGAAAACATACACTCTCGCCATCGATTATCATGGCGATCGGCTTTTCGCAGGGGGCAGCAGTTATTTCCGGTGCCATGCAGCTAAGGCCACAGCTTTTTAGAGCAGTCGCGCTTTTATGCGGCTTTTCGCCTGACCTGAAGCGGTCTCGGCCAGCATCACTTCCCCCGGTCTTTATGGCGCATGGAACGAAAGATGATATCGTACCCTTTGACAAGTTCGAGAGTAGCAGGGAGCTACTAAGCAATTTAGGGGCTGATATAGAAGTCAGTATCGAAGATCTCGGACATAAGGTAGGAAGTAAGTCGATTAATGCTTTAAAGCATTGGCTCGCTAAGAACAGTGAGGCCAGTTTATAAAGCAGGCTGTGTGCTAAGGGGGAAATATGTCACTCATTGTATTTTGCGCCACCAACCGGCCCGGAGCCAGAACTCGCACCGTTGCAAAAAGGGTGCACAACTTTCTTGGAGAGCTGAGTAAAGGCGCAGGTGGGCCCATTGTTGATTATCTTGATCTCGCCAATCTGCGGCCCGATATATTCTCAACCGATTGCTACAGTCAGAAGCCGGCCTGGTTTTTAGAAACCTTTCAAGCGCCGATCCTGGAAGCAAAAGGACTTCTTGTTTGTACTCCAGAGTACAACGGCGGCTTCCCCGGCGTCATGAAATATTTCATCGATATGCTCAAGTTCCCCGAGAGCCTGGTCGATCTGCCGGTCGCGTTCATTGGTTGCGCCGATGGCCAGTTCGGAGCTCTGCGCGCAGTTGAGCAGCTCGAACTAATATTCCACTATAGAAAGGCCCATGTATACGGCGAGCGGCTCTTCATCTCCAAGATCTCCTCAGTATTCAGTGCGGACGGCTCCGTGGGAGAGTATGAAGAGCGGCTGCAAAAGCTTGCAGCCGGTTTCCTCAGTTTCGTGAATGTTTTGAAAGGCGAGCGTGCTTACCACGGACCCTGAGAAAAGCGAAACTGCTCTTCAATAGCCTTGTCCGCGGGCACTCCTCCTGACAGGGCTGTATTAAGCGACCAGACATCCCCGAGCTTGAGCTCTGAAACGAGCTGCTTGACTTCAGCTTGGGTTCCGTGGACACGGAGGAATATCTCGCCCACTTCGCCCCCTTTTACGGGGTCCAAATCAATGTCGCCGATTATTTGAATCCTTGGAACCCGGCCGACTGAGAAACTAAACGAAGAACCGTGGCTTGTAAACTCGGCAGCATAAGCATTTCGTGTACGGCGATACTCAGAGGGATCGGTTGGGGCGTGTCTTGCTATCTCTGTAGTAAGGGTCAAGAGATTCTGTACGGTGACCGGCATCTCCGAATCAATGAGTCTGCCTAATTTCTCTACGATATCGGCTGAGGCATTGGGAGCCAGTAGCCGCCTCTCGTGCTTTCCATTGACATCAGCACGAAGGGCCTCTCTCAAAGCAGAAAGTGCATCTTCGCGAGAGACAATCCCTCGCATAGTATCAATAGATGCCTCATGATAGAGCGCATGATCTTTTTGGGCGGATGTGTCTAAGGTCTGCATTGCCGAACTCCACAATTACGTTGAAGGCCAATAAGCGCCTAGTCTAACACCGGCGGAAGGCTAGTCAAATGAAGTGTGGGAGCGATTGGATCAGCTGTTTATACGTGCAATGGTACGGTTGTACTCTCCAATTAGGCTGCTTACAATGCTGATACGATTGGCAAATTCGCTTGCCAAAGTAACTGACTCTATTAGTAGGGCAGGGCTTCCAGGCGGGTAAGCAAAGTGGGAGATTCGAAATATTCCCTTTTCGTCGTCCCTCATCCATGAAACGGCGATCTCCAGAAGTGGTTTTTTGTATGAGAGCGCCGGTTGCGCTTCCCCTGCATGTAATGGTGTCGCGATATGGATAAATTGCCCGCTGGCCGCATCCGCAAGCAGTGCCACGGTAACGATGCTCTGAGCTGAGTGAGATCCTATCGACGGTATTAAAACATGCAGCTTGCTGCCTATGCTGCCGAATCCAAGTAGGCTTAAAATATTGAAACGCACATGTTTCGTTAGATGCGCGTGAGTTATTAATGCCGATGCCGGGGGCTCGAGAGATGCATCGCGTACAACTAAGAATAAATTTTCAAAATTGGAAGAGTTGAGCTCCATTCGCTCAAGGTCAAGGCTGGCGCTTATCTGCCCGTCCTGCGTATCGCACTTTAGGCGTACACATTCCGCCTTGCCTGCTTCCCAAACCTTCCTGAGAAGCATTCTAATCGTCCCTGAGCGGGAAACTAGAAAGTCGCCGCTTTTGAGCATTATCCAGCTGGAGGGCAGCGGAGTGAGAATATCAAGGTAGCAGGGATCAATGAGGACTTCGCCCCCTTCAGCCGGCACCGCTGTGTGTTTGAGCGACAACATCTCCCGGCTCCGGCGCCGCAATGTGTTTTTAGGGGTTCTCATTCCCGGGTAACTGGTACAACCGTGTTCCTTCTGCTAACTGGTTAAGAATACGCAATTCTCTTAGATACGGCTATAAACGAATTAATATCAATGCGCTAACTCCCTGAAAGAGCGATTAGCATCTGACGATTCCGGGCCGGATAGAACCATTTGCCACCAATAACGCTTTTTCTCGTCGAAAACCACAGTCCTTTACCTTACTTGAGTAATCTAAAGTCAAGAATGGCGTCCCGCTTCCGATATTCAAAAAGAGGAATAAGAACTAATGGCACGGATTAGCCTGCGCTCTATCATCAATGATGATCTCATAAACCGCTTCCGCGGGCTGGCATCGGGCGGCAGCAGTAATAATTTAGCAAACGCCCTGAGAGGCGAAGCTTCTTCCCCGGATATCCAGAGTGGCCTGAGAACCGGGGCTCGGACTTTCGCTTCAGCCGTTCAAGCTCTCAATACCGGCATTTCATTTCTTAACGCTACCGGTGCAACCTTACAGCAGCTCGGCAAACTGACTGATCGCATGATCGCTTTGGCTGAAAAGGCCTCTGCCAGCTCAAGCAGCAGTCAGAACCGGCATGATGCCGATATAGAGTACAAGCGTCTTACCAATCAGTTTGAAAGGGCCTTACGGGATGCGAAACTTGGAGATCGCGAATTTTTAACCATAAGCGGCATCTCCGAATATTTTAAGGTGCTCGGGCTGGACGCAGACAAGTCGAGCTCAATTCAGGCTGTCTTTGATCGCTTTGTTGTTCCCCGAGAAGACGATACTTTGGCAAGTGAAGAGATAGAAGGGGAGCGTCCTGTTAAGATCCCCCCCTCTGCTTATTCCGGCACAGCCCGCTTTACAGTGGAGTATGACAGCCTATTTGCCGACAATGTCACACTTACCACCCGCCCGAACGCCTATAAGGTAATGACTGATCTTAAAGCGCTGCGTGAGCAGATTGATGACAATGTTAAAGCAGTAGAAAACGCCATTGATACGGTCGGCAAAAATATCGATCTAGTGCGCACGGCCGGGCTGGCTTTTTTAGAGCTCTCTGATCAAATTAACTCTTCTCAAGAAGCCGAACAGGTGGCGTCGAGCCTGCGTGACCGGATTCGACGCGAAGCGGCAAAGGCGTTGTCACAGGCCGAGAATTTAGAACCGATTATCGTAGCTACTCTGGCACTCAATCCGGATGACCTTAAGTTGAATTAGTCAGTCTGGGGAAGCGTTTTCATTCGGCAACAGTTAATGCCCGTATGCTTGAATCGGCTGACAATTCAAGCTAGTATTAGCTCTAATACTCCGGAATTCTTGGGCTAAAACATGCATTTCCGGTAACGGTCGGGGAAACTATGTCAGGGTCGGTCACTATTGATTTTTCTGCGTACTTCGGAGCAAACAGCGGCTACGTTGAAGAGCTTTACAAACAGTACCTAAATGACCCCTCTCTTGTCGGGGAGAGCTGGGCCGGTTTCTTCAGTTCACTTTCTAAGATGGCTGAGGCCATAAACGGCGGCCGGCAGCATGCAATCTCTCCAGCAGGGGAGATCTTTGAGGAGCCTAACGGCCGCGCGGCTATTGCAGAGATCGGTGAAACTTCAGTCGACGTAGCGATCTCGACGCGCCTTCAGGAGAGAGTTTTCCGCCTGGTTAACGCTTACCGATCGTTTGGGCATCTTAAAGCGAAAATTAACCCCCTTTCCAAGGGAGTTCTCCCTTTCCCGCAAACGGCTGAACTCGACCCACATTATTACGGCTTTACCGAAAGCGAACTTAATCAAGAGGTCTCTTGTGACGGCTTTCGCTCGAAAGCTCGTATGCGGCTTGGCGACCTGATATCTGAGCTACAGGAGGTTTACTGCGGCTCGATTGGCTTTGAATACACGCATCTTCTGAGCGAGGAAGAGCGCGCTTGGCTGCAAAATAAGATAGAGAACCGCTTCTCTCATTCATACGAGCTTAGTACCGAGCAGAAACTGAGAAAGCTGAAAGTTCTGGTTGAGGCCGAGTCTTTCGAAGCTGAGCTTCATAAAAAGTACGTCGGACACAAGCGCTTCTCCTTAGAGGGCGGAGAGACCTTGATGCCTATGCTTGATACAGCTCTAGACGAGGGGCAGCAGCGTGGCATTAAAGAGGCGTTAATCGGCATGGCGCATCGAGGGAGATTGAACGTATTGGTCAATGCAATCGGCAAGCCGATGGAGGAGATCTTCAACGAATTTGAAGATCAGAGTATCTACTCGGCGCTCGGCTCCGGAGACGTTAAGTATCACCTGGGCTACAGCTCCAGCTATCAGACTGCTTCCGGCGGTGAAGTAAGGCTCTCACTGGCGTGTAATCCGTCACATCTGGAGTTCGTCGATCCGGTACTGGAAGGAATGGCCAGGGCGCGCCAAGACCTTTACTACAATAAAGACCGCAAATCGGTGCTGCCTCTATTAATTCACGGAGATGCCGCCTTTATTGGGCAGGGAGTTGTGCCGGAGACTCTCAACCTCTCGCTCGTGCGCGGATATCGCACCGGCGGCAGCTTGCATATAGTTATCAACAATCAAATCGGATTCACTACCAATCCCGAGGACGCCAGATCCAGCATTTATTGCACGGATATGGCTAAAGCCGTACTTGCACCGGTTTTTCACGTTAATTGCGAAGATGTCGAAGCTGCTTGCTGGATAACGAAGCTCGCCATTGAATTCCGCATGCGCTATGAGCGCGACGTGGTAATTGATCTCTATTGCTACCGCCGCTACGGGCACAACGAGGGAGATGATCCAAGCTTTACCCAGCCGCTCAGTTACTCAGAGATTCGTAAGAAAAAGACTGCCGCACGCATATACGGGGCCGAGCTTATCGCCAAGGGCGAACTCACCGCTGATGCGGTAGAGAAGCTGTATTCCGAATTTAAAGAGAGATTCGAGCACGCTCAATCAAGAAAGAGTCCCAAGGTGCAGGGCGAAGCGTGTCCGATGCACGGACGTTTGCGCGTGCCGACGCCTGAGACCGGAGTGGCATTGGAGAATTTGCATAGAGTGGCGCAGTCCCTGGTTAATTACCCCGAAGGGTTTGTGCCTCACCCTAAATTAAAAACAATTCTCGAAAAGAGAGTGGAGACTCTTACCAGCGGATCCGGCATAGACTGGGGGTTTGCTGAGGCGCTGGCATTCGGGTCTTTAATGCTCGAAGGGAAGCGCATACGCCTTAGCGGTCAGGATAGCGGCCGGGGTACCTTCAGCCACCGCCATCTGGCGCTGAATAATCATGAAGCTCCGGAGATCTATTTACCGCTTACACGGCTTGTCGAGCAAGGAGCGCAAGGGTCGTTCGAGGTTTACAACAGCACTCTATCGGAAGCAGCAGTTCTCGGCTTTGAATTTGGTTACGCTTCGGAAGCGCCGCAAGCACTTGTCATGTGGGAGGCTCAGTTTGGTGATTTCTCCAACGGCGCTCAGGTGGTGATCGATCAGTTTATTGTGAGCTCCGAGGCCAAGTGGCATCAGCTGTCCGGGGTGACTATGCTGCTGCCGCACGGCTTTGAGGGGCAGGGCCCTGAACATTCGAGTGCCCGATTAGAGCGCTTCTTACAGCTCTGCGGGGAAGGCAATATAGTAGTATGCTATCCAACGACCGCTTCTCAGTACTTCCATCTCTTAAGACGGCAGGGTCTGATCGATATGAAGCGCCCCCTAGTTGTAATGACCCCGAAGAGCCTGCTTCGTCTGCCTGAGGCCACCTGTGCGACCAGTGATCTGACTTCCGGGAAGTTCGAGACTGTACTTGAGAACGACTACGCTCTAAACCCTAAAGAATGCAGCTTAGTGATGACCAGCGGGAAGATCTACTATGATCTCGCGGCGGCTTTGCAGAAGGCCGAGAGGCCTAATGCCAAGCTCGTACGCTTCGAGCAGCTTTATCCTTTCCCTCAATTCGAAATTAAAAAGGCTCTTAAGGATCTGAATATTAAGACGGCAATATGGGTGCAGGAAGAGCCGCAAAATATGGGTGCATGGAGCTACATCGAGCCTTATTTGAGGGGCAAGCTTGGCTTGGATGCCGTTTATGTCGGACGAGATGTGGCCGCCTCCCCGGCAACCGGATCAGGCAAGCGCCATGCCCAAGAGCAGCAAGCCATAGTAAATGAAGTGCTGAGGCTAATCTCGTAGAAGTTGGCAATACTCCGCAATGGGTGGATGATGTCAACATGAGGGCAGCGCTCAGTGCGATGCCCGTTGTTGCCGCGATATGATAAGCATTTTTTACGACCTTGAAACGAGTGATCGGCATCGGATTGCTCAAATTCTGACCTTTTCCTTTATCGCAGTCGATAAGGACTTCCGCATAGTCGACGAATTTTCCGAGAGGATCAAAATTTCACGCCTCCAGCTCCCATCGCCGCAGGCAGTTCTGGTCAACCGCATCGACGTGCAGGAACATCAACGTATCGCCGAGATGAGCGAAAAGGAAGCTATGCGAAAGGTGGCCCTTTTTATAGCCCAGCAGATCGAGCGCCGCCCTGAAAAGGTGAACTTCATCGGATTTAATTCCAGCCGATTTGATCTGCCTTTCTTGCGGACTAGCCTAATTAGAAACGGCATTGATCCATATTTCAAAGGAAGGCTTGTATACCGCGATATTCTTTTTGGCGCCAAAAAACTATCGGTTGAAAGAGGAAATTTCCCGCGGCTCTCTGCGCTTAAGAGGGAGCAGGAGCCAAGATTGTCGCTCTCGCTAGAAACCCTTTGCAATGCTTTTGATCTTCTGCGCGGAGCGCAGGCGCACTCCGCACGCGATGACGTGTTGCTTTCTATTGAACTGAGCAAACTGCTTAAAGAGAGATTCGGCCTGGATGTGCGTGTGTATGATGCATACGAAGCGCGATCACTTCAAGGCCGGGCGCGCAGCGGTGACGTTTACAGGTGCCGTGTTCCTCAATACGATCTAGGGCAGAATGCCGAGAGAGTGGAAGTGCCGGTAACTCTTTTGGATTGCGATCACCGCTATGCTCTGTGGATAGATCTTGATCGCTACCGTAACGGCGAGGGCCGCGGCAGTATCCGGTGGTACTCTTACTCAAATCACCCTTTTTTTTGTGATTGCGTTCGGGACGAATGCGGGGAACTGCAAGAACTTGCCGCTAAAGCATTGCGAGAATTCTCCAAAGTGACGCTTAAGAATTTCTTTTCGGTAAGCGACTGCGATATTGAGCAGGATATATACCGGTTAGATATATCCCTCATTGATGTGCTTGCGCGCGCCATTTGGAAGGGAGATCGCAGCGCCCTTGAAAAGATAAATAACAGAGATTTGCGTGTTGTGTTGCTGCGTCACGATATTGCTAATTACCAGTGGGGCAGCGGCCAGGACGAGGCTGTTGAAAGGCTGTTAAAACAGTATTCGCTGTATCGATACGGTGGGCAGATTAAGTTGACCAAAGGACCCACGGAACAGGATGAAGCTCAGAGTTCCGGATACCTGCATGCTACTTTCAAGGAGATGCTGGGAGAGATTGAGGCCACTTTGGCTGCAGAGGCAGGGCAGGAGGACAAAGGCCTTCTGACTTCTCTAAGAGAGTTTTACTTAACTTCAGACATTTATAGGGTGGCAGGAGCGGAGCTGACCGTCTAACTTACGTTGATATCCGCACAGTTCGATAGTTGCTCCATCAATGTATGATGCCCCTCATGCACACGAGCGCACGTGTTTCCCTCAGGTTGACTCTCATTTGCACTCCTGATACTTCTCAGGCGAAAATGAGTAAATTTGCCTACCAAAATGGGGTGCAGGTTTTAGATGGATCGCAGCAAGGATCGAAGGGGTTGGCATGCCGCCGGGCTTACTATCGGTGCTCTTGGAATTGTTTTCGGCGATATCGGCACTAGCCCGCTTTATGCTCTGCGTGAGTGTTTCGTCCAGAGTTACGGTCTTTCTGTCACCTCCCAAAACATCATCGGCGTCCTCTCATTAATTTTTTGGTCACTGATAGTAGTTATTTCTCTCAAGTATCTAGTCTTGGTGCTGAGTGCAGATAATCATGGAGAAGGAGGAGTTCTTGCTCTCATGGCTCTTGCTGTCCCACGCCGAGTAAAAGGGCTCTCTGCAAAACGCCGCCTGGTTATTCTTGCTGGTCTTTTTGGAACGGCCCTTCTCTATGGCGATGGAATCATAACTCCCGCTATCTCTGTCCTGAGTGCCGTAGAGGGACTGGCAATCGCTACACCCCTCTTCAAAGACTGGGTCGTGGCTATCACCATCGCTATATTATTCACCTTGTTCTTCTTCCAAAGGCACGGCACTGCGCGCATCGGACTAGTGTTCGGACCCATTATTCTAATTTGGTTCATAATTATCGGCGGCCTGGGCCTGATGGAGATTTTCAACCGTCCGGAGGTGCTTGCTGCCGTCAATCCGCTGGCAGCAGGACGGCTGATAGCACAAGAGGGATGGCTGGTAATTCCTATTCTGGGAGCGGTATTTTTGGTGGTCACGGGCGGGGAGGCCCTGTATGCGGACATGGGGCACTTCGGGCCGTTACCTATCAGGAGAGCTTGGTTTTCGGTGGCGCTTCCCGGCCTTGTTTTGAATTACTTCGGCCAGGGTGCTTTGCTAATTTCTAATCCTAGGGCGATAGAGAATCCCTTTTATTTGCTGGCTCCGTCATGGGCACTCATTCCCCTGGTCATCCTGGCAACGCTAGTCACCATTATCGCCTCTCAAGCCATCATTTCAGGAACTTTTTCGCTAACCAGCCAGGCGGTTCAACTAGGCTATTTGCCGCGTTTCTATACCGTTCACACTTCTCGCAAAGAGATCGGCCAAATTTATGTGGGAGCGGTAAACTGGATGCTTCTAGTGCTTACCGTGTGGCTGGTGCTTGAGTTTGGATCGTCCAGCGCGCTCGCAGCGGCATACGGCATTGCAGTATCCGCTACCATGGTGATCACCAGTTTCCTTGTTTATTTCGTGACCCGCAGGCTCTGGAAGTGGTCAGTATACGCCGCTGTTCCAATCATAGGGGTGTTCCTGATTATCGATCTACTTTTTTTCACCGCCAATATTTTGAAGATATTCGAAGGCGGCTGGGTGCCGCTGGTTATTGCTACGATCATGATGGTTGTTTTTACTACCTGGCGCCGCGGACGTGAAATTCTAAACCGGCGATTTAACGAGATCCTTGTGCCCCTGGAGTCTTTTGTGAAGTCCATCATGATTTCACCTCCGATGCGGATTCCCGGAACCGCTGTCTTCATGTGCCGAAACAACGAGCTGGTTAATCCGGCGCTAATGCATAATGTGCGGCATAATAAGGTGCTGCACGAAAGAGTGATATTATTGAGTGTTTTATTTGAAGAAGAGCCGTACGTCACCGAAGCCGGGCGGATCGACGTGAGGAAGCTGGCAGGAGGTTTTGAGATAATGACTGTAAGGTTCGGCTTCATGGAACAGCCGGATCTTTTCGCGGCGCTCCTCGATGCAAATTATGAGGGAAGACTTGAAGATCTAAGCCAGGTAACTTTTTTCGTGGGGCGCGAGACCTTGCTGGCTACTAAGGCCAGGGCGGAGATGGCTCTTTGGCGCGAGCATCTTTTTGCTTTCCTTACTAGAAATGCCCAGCCCATCACCAATTACTTCAGAATTCCCAGGGAACACGTGGTTGAAATCGGCCTGCAATTGCAAATTTGAGCCCGACCGCCCTTTATTTCCTGAAATTTAATGAATTCAGTTAGTTGCGGAGTAGTGCTTTACCATTATAACATCTCACACAATGAGCTGGTTAAGGGTCTATAGGGTTAGGAAAAAGCTTTTCTTAAGGGAGCTGCGTCCGGCGTGGCGCATTTTGACCGGGGTGTTCAGGTGGCCGTTGCTGCTGGAGAAGAAAGGTGAAGTCATCGAGAAGCAGCGCGAGCAGCTATCCCGTTCGCAGGTCCTGACCCGTGACGCGCTCTTTGAGCATGCTAAGAGACTTGCGGAACAGCATGAATCGAAGATTTTGGGACGTGGTAGTAGGTTGCTTTATAGCCGCTTCAGGGAGCATTGCGTCCAGCTCGAAGATGCCCACAATTCGCTCCAGGAGGCAGCGAAGGATAATGAAGTCCTAACCCCGGGCGCTGAATGGCTGCTGGACAATTACCATCTTGTCCTACAACAGATTACAGACATCAAGAGGCATTTCCCGCGAGGCTATGACCGCTCGCTGCCGAAACTGGTGAACGGCAAGTACGCCGGCAATCCACGCGTCTATCATTTGGCGCTCGAACTGCTGATTCAAAGCGATTCGGTGGTGAACCTCGATCTTTTGACGTCGTTTGTGAGGGGCTATCAATCTCACGCCGTGCTTACCATGGGTGAGATCTGGGCCGTGCCGATCATGCTACGGTTCGCGCTGATCGAGAATCTCGGCACCATAGTGGCCCGCATGTCGGCCGCTAAGGAGGAGCGCAAAGCGGCCGGATTGTTGATTGACGAAATTATCGGCGACGATTCGAGAACCGCGACGCAAGTGTTGCAGGCTTTAACCACGAGCATAGCTGGCCGGCCAGAACTTCTTTTCCGTGGATCGTCCCATATTATAGGGCGGCTTAGGGAGATGGGACGCAGAGCCTACCTGGCCTTGCAATGGCTGGAAGAGCGTCTTCGGGAGGAGGGGCTCGATCCGGAAGAGATGCACCGCAATGAGCAGTATTTATTGGCGGCAGATCAAGTTTCGATAGGTAATACAGTAAACTCTCTACGGGCCATCAGTTTAATAGACTGGAAGGAGTGGTTTGAGTCAGTCAGTTCGGTAGAGCAGGTCCTTAAGCGGGATCCATCCGGTCTGCATCATAAATGCGATTTCAAAACTCGCGACCGGTACCGCCATGTGGTGGAACGTATAGCAAAGCGCTCTAACATACCGGAAATCGATGTAGCGAATGCAGTTGTCTCGCTTGCAAAGACGCGGCACGAGCAGCTTCTGCGCGATGATTCGATAGAGCCGCTGTTTTTGTTGAAGCGCACACATATCGGTTTCTATCTCATAGGGCCGGGCGTCCAGGACCTAGAGAGCTCATTAGGTGTAACTCCTAAGTTCACCGTTAGGGCAGGGAGATGGTTGCATAGAAATGCCTTCCTCTTTTACGGGTTGGCAGTGGTTGTGCTTACTTCGCTCGCCGTTTTTCACGCAGTCGCGTACAGCTTGGAGAGCGGTGCCAGCCGCTTGGCTGCTATTGCTGTTGGCCTGCTGTTCGCCGTTCCTGCAAGTGATCTTGCCATTAATTTGGTGCAATGGCTGGTAACTAGACTTGTAGCGCCGGATTTTCTTCCCAAACTCGATTTTTCAAAGGGCATACCTGCGGGCCACAGAACCGTAGTGGCTGTGCAGGCCCTCTTCACAGATCGTGTCAGCGTTACCAAAGCGGTAGAGAGTTTGGAAGTACGATATCTGGCCAATGACGATAAGCAATTGATCTTCGGAATACTAGCCGATTTTTCCGATGCCGATCAGGCTCAAATGCCTTCCGATAAGATCATCCAGGAACATGCTGAAGCGATGATCGAGGAGCTTAGGCGCAGGCATGGTTCCGATAAGTTCTTCATTCTTTTCCGCCGCAGGCAGTGGAATGAGTCACAGCGTAAATTTATGGGATGGGAGAGAAAGCGCGGAAAGATAGAGGAATTCAACAGGCTGCTTCTAAACAAAGGAGAGACTAGTTTTTACTTGAAGGCCAGGGAGCGGGAACTGCTTCGCAATGTTGAATACGTGATTACACTCGACAATGACTCTCAGCTTCCTCGCGGCTCTGCGCGAAGTTTAGTAGGAGTTATCGCCCATCCATTGAACGCTCCAATGCTCAACCGGGCCAATGAAGGTCTTGCGGAGCACCCGGTGCTGGAGGGGTACTCAGTTATACAGCCTAGGGTCGGAATTACACTTGTCAGCGCAAACTCCTCGCGATTCGCCCGGATATTTTCGGGGCACGCGGGACTTGACCCCTACACTCAAACGGTTTCGGAAGTGTATCAAGATCTTTTTCGCGAGGGCTCGTTTGTTGGTAAAGGCATCTACCATGTGCGCGCTTTCGAAAGCGCACTCGCCGAGAGGGTGCCGGAGAACGCGATTTTAAGCCACGACCTTTTTGAGGGTCTTTTTGCCAAGGTGGCGCTGGCGACGGACATCGAGCTATTCGATGATTTTCCCTCCAAGTATCACGTGCACGCGCGCCGCCAGCACCGCTGGGTTCGGGGCGACTGGCAGCTTCTGCCATGGATTTTTCACCGCGTCCCCAATGGACAAAGGAAATCCTATCGCACTCCTCTTTCCAGTCTTGCTCGCTGGAAGCTGATTGACAATCTGCGACGCAGCTTACTGGCGCCGAGCCTTATGGGGCTATTCGTTTTAAATCTTTTTATCTTTGGCGAGCCATCTTTGTATCTGCTAATGCTGCTCGCAGTGGTAGTGGCCTTTCCGGTGTATGCCAACCTTGCGCAAGCATTTCTCATTCCACCGAGAAATCTCTCCATGGAAGGACATGTTAAAGGGGTAGGGAGGGACATAATGAATATGTCCAAGCAGGCGCTTTTTACCATTTCATTCCTCCCCCACCAAGCCGCCTTGATGCTTGATGCGATCTCGATCACACTTTGGCGGCTCTTTGTGAGCCGCAGAAATATGCTTGAGTGGGAGACCGCCTATCACTCCGATATACGGCTGGGGAACACTTTGGCCGCCAACTTCAAAGAGATGCGCAGCGGCGTCATGGTTACCGGAGTAGTGCTGGCCCTGGCAGCTCTAGCTGGAACGGCCGGATTGAAGGTTGCGGCGCCTCTGGTAGCACTCTGGCTCTTTTCGCCGATAATGGCTAAGTGGCTAAGCGACCCGCTCCCATCGGTCGGCTTCGAGATTAAGGCGGAGGAGCATGTCTATCTGAATGATTTGGCATTTGCAAGCTGGAGATACTTCCGCGATTTAATGACCGAGGAGAATAATTACCTCGCTCCCGACAATGTTCAATTCGTTCCGCATCGTCACGTTGTCGATCGCACATCCGTTACTAATATTAGTCTTTCACTGCTATCGGTAATCTCGGCCTATGACTTGGGATATATGGCACTGCCAAATGCAGTTGACCTGACTGAAAAGGCTTTTGCCTCTCTCAAAAAGCTCGATCGGTTTCACGGACACTTTCTTAACTGGTACAACGTCCACACTCTCGCACCGCTTAATCCGCGTTACATCTCGATGGTAGATAGCGGCAACATGTTGGGACATCTGATGGCTTGCCGGGCGGCCTATCACGAGTTTCTGCAGAAGAGTATTTTCTCCGACCGCCAGATTCGCCATCTAAATAAACTTTTAAATCAGGCATTGGTATTCAAGGAATCTTTTACGCCTGATATCGCCGGCCGAATTGAGGAAGCGCTAAGAAACCTGACCTCCGCCGATTTAAGCGCTGCGCAATTGTACCGGGCGTGGAAGCCGTTAAATGACCTGCTGCGCTCCATCGATCCCGTCTCGGCTAAATATGGAGAGCACATCAAACAGAGCATGCTATATGCCGCGGACCTTTCCGGTATGGCGTCTACTCTTCCGGATATCGGACTGATCTCGCAGTTGCTGCTTCATGCTGAAAACGCGTCCGAGGGCGCCGGCGATACGGCGCGAAGTGTACAAGAGCTGATGAATCGGCAGCGCCCGTCGCTTAAGGATCTGAAGTCCTTGTGTGATTTGTCGGGCCGCATGCTGACCGAGATCGGTCACAGCGCTGCCCTTGAACCAGCCTTCGCGGAGAACCTTCGCTATTCGATTGAGCAGGCTACCGCCGCAATAGAAAATGTGACCTCCAAGCTGCGCTCCCTAATTTCCGACTGCAGCAATATCATCGACACGATGGATTTCCGCTTCCTTTATGACCACGACCGGGACGTTTTTCCGATTGGCTATGACGTGGACAATGCCAGACGGGACCACAGCTACTACGATTTGTTGGCGTCGGAAGCGCGCCTTGGCAGCTTCGCCGCCATAGCGCTGGGGCAGGTGCCGCAGCATCATTGGTTCTCGCTTGGAAGGCCGCTAACTGACGCATTGGGAGGGAAGGCTTTGCTCTCGTGGAGCGGGACGATGTTCGAGTACCTAATGCCGCTGCTTGTTATGAAGAGCTTCAAAGGCACACTTCTCGATGAGAGCTACAAGGCGGCTGTGCGTACACAGATCTTGTATACCCAGAGACGCGGACTTCCATGGGGCATATCGGAGTCCGGTTACAGTGGAGTCGATTTCGAGAAAACTTACCAGTACCACGCCTTCGGCGTGCCTGGTCTGGGATTGAAACGGGGGCTGGAAGATGATCTGGTGATTTCACCTTATTCGACTGTGCTGGCTTTGCCGATAGCCTTTGCCGAAGGAATGCAGAATTTGCGCGTGCTTGAGCAGGAAGGTGCTCGAGGAGAATACGGATTTTATGAAGCGGTTGATTACACTCCCAGCCGTCTTAGCAATAATGAAGTCAGCCATGTAGTTCAGTCACATCTAGCGCATCATCAGGGAATGATAGTGGTGATGCTCAATAACCTATTGAACGGCAATATCATGCAGGAGAGGTTCCACTCGGATCCGCAGGTCAAGGCGACCGAGCTGCTGCTTCATGAGAGATTCCCGGATAGACTACCGATCACCGTCTCTCCAAGTGATCAGCTATTCTCGAGCGCCCGTGAGGAGCAGGAAGAGACAGTCGAGCTTAGTCACACTATCTTTACGCCTCATACCACCATTCCGGTCAGCCATCTGCTCTCAAACGTTCACTATGCATTGATGATCGATAATGCGGGAAGCGGCTATAGCTTGTTCGAGCGCGACGTAATGCTTACACGTTGGCGCGAAGACAGCATCATAAACGATCAGGGTACGTACTTCTTCGTAAGGGATTTGGAAAGCGGGCAGCAGTGGTCAGTCACTTATCAGCCTACTAGGGCCGAGCCGGAAGTCTACGAGGTTATTTATTCGCCGGACAAGATTGAATTCAAGCGCAAAGACCACGACATATTCACACATTGCGAAGTGACTGTGTCGCCCGAGGATAATGTCGAGATACGCAAGCTGTCCTTTACCAATCTTTCGGGGCGCCGGCGTATTCTTGAAATTACCAGTTTTGCCGAAGTGGTCCTTAACAGTGCTCGCGCAGATGCGGCGCATCCGGCATTCTCTAAAATGTTTATTGAGAGTCAGTTCGTCGAGGACCTGGACTGTTTACTGTTTTCGAGGAGGCCTCGCTCCCTTCACGAGCCGCCGATTTATCTGATGCACATGATAACCATGCGCACGGTATGGCGGAAGCTTCAGTACGAGACATCAAGAGCGGAATTCATCGGGCGCGCCAGGACGATTCACGAGCCCGCGGCCATGCAGCCCGGAAAGAAGCTTATCGGAACAATCGGCTATGTGCTTGATCCTGTGTTTTCGATAAGAACAGTTATCGAGCTCGAGCCGGGGCACGCCGAAACGGTCAGTTTCATAACCGGCGCGGCTCGCGATAAAGAGGCGCTGCTGTCGGTTGCGCACCGCTACAAACAGATTCATCAAATTTCACGCGCGTTTGAGATGGCATGGAGCCAGAGTAGCGTGGAACTGAGAAACGAGCGCATAGCCGCTCGGCAGTCGCAGGTTTTCCAAAGGCTTGCAAATATCTTTCTATTCAACGTACAGAAATTTAGAAGTCAGCCCGAACTGATTATTCACAATAGGCTTGTGCAATCGGCACTTTGGCGGCTGGGCATCTCCGGGGATCTCCCAATAGTTCTCTTGAGGATAACGGAGCCGGAGCAAGGCAAAGTGGTGCAGGAACTACTGGCCGCGCATCACTATCTTAGAATTCGAGGGTTAATATTCGATCTGGTTATTCTAAATGAATATCCGGGAGGATATTTGCAGAACCTTCAGGAGGAGCTGGAGTTTATGATCCGTTCCAGCTTCTCGGGATATTTGATGGATAAAAACGGAGGAGTTTTTCTGCGCACCTCGCAGCAGGTATCTCAGCAGGAGCATGAGTTGCTGCAGGTTGTCTCCAGGGTGGTGCTTAGCGGATCGAAGGGCAGCCTGGCTTCGCAGCTAAGATTCGAGGAGCTAATCGAGAAGCCGCTGCAGATGCCGGAGAATGAGCTCAACACAATAAACTCCCGCCAGCTCCTCAAGGGAGCCGCTAAGTGCGAGTTTTTCAATGGCTTTGGCGGTTTTATTGAGGATGGTAAAGCTTACCGCACGTTCGTAGATGGTGAGAAGTTTCCCCCGATGCCGTGGAGCAATGTCGTGGCTAATCCGGAGGCCGGATTCTTGGTCACAGAGAGCGGAGGGGGTTACAGTTGGGCCGAGAACTCGCGAGAGATGCGGCTTACAGCTTGGAGTAACGACCCTATAAGCGACCCTTTATCGGAGGTGATATATATAAAAGACCAGGAGAGCGGCAAGTATTGGTGCCCGACGCCGCGGCCGGTTAATTCGGGAGCGGTTTATCAGGTGGATCATCACCTAGGGAAGAGCGTTTTCGAGACCGAGATAGAGGGAATCCATAGCAGTTTGACGGTAGCAATGGCGGCCAGCCGGAAGTTGAAGTGGTTCCAATTGGTGGTCGAGAACACCACCCGCCTTCCCAAAATTTTAGAGCTGTATTTTTATGCCGACTGGGTGCTGGGGGTGCAGCGCGAGGAGACAACTCGATTTTTGGTATCTTCTTTTGATGCCAAGCATAATTTTCTATACGCGCAGAATTTTTACAATATGGATTTTCCCGGACGGATCTGCGCCATCGGCAGCAATCAGGAGATTTTAACCTACACCGCCAGCCGCAGAGAGTTCGTGGGCCGCAACCGAGATCTTTCAATTCCTGCCGGACTCGAACGCGCTGCGCTTGAAAAACATATAGGCGGCGGATTCGACAGCTGCGGAGTAATAAAGTGCGTGATTAGTTTGAGACCGCAAGAAAAGAAGGAGCTGCTTTTCTATATGGCCGCCGCGGATTCATTAGATGCTGTGCGGGAAGTAATTTCGGGCGGGGTAGACTCTCAGAGCTATACTGTTGATATGGTGGAAGCGACAAGCGAAATAGCTTCCTTAACTTCCAAGATCTCCGTTCACACCCCGGACCGAAGCCTGGACATTATGCTGAATGGATGGCTGATCTATCAAAGTATAGTATGCCGGCTGTTTGCGCGCACGGGCTTTTATCAAAGTGGCGGAGCATACGGGTTTCGTGATCAGCTGCAGGACGTGCTTTCGGTGTTGCTCATTCGCCCTGAACTCGTACGCAAACAGATTCTGCTGCACGCATCCAGGCAGTTCCCGGAAGGAGACGTGCAGCATTGGTGGCATCCACCTAGCGGCAAAGGAATAAGAACGAGAATTACAGATAACTACCTCTGGCTGCCTTACGTTACTGCTCGCTACATTCAGGCGACAGGGGATATCGGAATTCTTGATGAACAGATCGGATTTATTACCGGCTCTTTGCTTGCAGAGCATGAGATGGAGACTTACATGGTGCCGCAGCAGGCTAATACTACAGAGCCGCTATATAAGCATTGCCTGCTCGCCATTCAGCGAGCCTTTAACTTCGGTAGTCACGGATTGCCGCTGATGGGCGGTGGAGATTGGAATGACGGGATGAATGAAGTCGGGAAGGGCGGCAAGGGTGAGAGTGTGTGGCTTGGATGGTTTCTTATTGAGGTGCTAAAGCTCTTTGCCCCATTGACAGAAAAGCGTGATGACGCTGAATCGAGCGCAAAGTTTCGCGGCGAAATTGAGCGTCTCAGTGCTACTATTGAAGAACATGCTTGGGATGGAGAATGGTACCGGCGCGCATATTTTGACGACGGTACGCCGCTGGGCTCCAAGCAGAATGATGAATGCAGTATCGATTCGCTTTCTCAGAGTTGGGGTGTCATAAGTCACAGCGCGGAACCAGAACGTGCTGTGCAGGCCATGGGTGCGGTATACGAGAAGTTGGTTGATGAGGAGCACGGGTTGATTAAGCTGCTGGATCCGCCCTTCAATAAAGGCTCTCTTCATCCCGGTTATATAAAGGGCTACCTTCCCGGAATTCGCGAGAACGGAGGCCAGTACACTCACGCGGCTTCATGGACGATAATTGCTAGTGCGCTTCTCGGCTATGGCGGCAAAGCTCATCATCTTTTTAACCTCATTAATCCTATAAATCACACCAATAGTGAGAGCGGGGTGGAAGTTTATAAGGGCGAGCCTTACGTATTTTGCGGGGACGTTTATGCGGCGCCTCCGCATGAAGGGCGAGCGGGCTGGAGCTGGTATTCAGGCTCCGCCGGGTGGATGTATCAAGCGGGCTTGCATTACATTCTCGGTCTCAAGCTCATTGATGAGCAGCTGATCATCGATCCGTGCATTCCGAAGTCATGGAGAGAGTATAAGATAGATGCTGTTTTGCGCGGCATTAAATTCACCATAAAGGTGGAGAATCCGGCAGGTGTTGAGAGGGGCGTCAAGGAACTGCTGCTTGACGGAAGGAGAATCGAGTGCGGAAAAATCGAGCTTGGCGCTCTCGCAGGCCGGCTAGACGCACGTGTTCAGGTAGTGATGGGATAGTTACTACCCAAGGGCGTGCGCCGCTTGTCCAAACAAGGCAGTTGTGCCGCTAGCCCGAAAAGGGTCTTAGGAAAGTGCTGGAAGTGGCTGATTAGGAAAAAAATTCCCACTTCAGTCCAGGTTTTCCCGTGATAATCCGCGGCTATTAATTTACCTTAAGTAAATCCCCCGCCGTCACGACTTATCCAGTGTGAGAAGCGTTCTTATCATAGATGACAGCCAGGACTACCGTGAAACGGTAGCGTCAATTTTTTTCGATTGTAATTTTGATGTTGTGAGCGCGGCATGCCCTAAAGAGGCCTTTGAATGCCTTGAAAAAGAGGACACGCTG
Organism: Deltaproteobacteria bacterium; assembly: GCA_024102635.1. GTDB lineage: Bacteria > Bdellovibrionota_C > UBA2361 > UBA2361 > JAGFJO01 > JAGFJO01. The sequence continues at coordinate 50,943 of JAGFJO010000122.1, read as the reverse complement.
CCCGACCTAATAGTATGTGATCTTCATATGCCCTTTAGTTTAGAAAGCGACATGAAGCACTACCCATACTCTTACGAAGTGGGTATTCAAACTATCCAGGAGTTTCAGGTTTCATTCCCGGAAATTCCACTGATTGCTATCACCGCCACTGCGCCGCATGAAATTAACCTCGTGACCGAGAAAATTCGTTCCGTGCCTACGCTCTCGAAACCATTTCACAAGTCCGAGCTATTGAATCTGGTCGAGCGGGTTCTTATGGAGCCTTCAGCGGAGCAGGCGCATTAGTCCATCGCCGCAACCGCTTCGAACGGTTGCTCTATCACACAAACGGTGCCATCGCGCTGTCCGAGCCTCATTTTTGCAGTATTCACCTTATCGGAGGTGAGTAAAACCGAAATCAATGGTATTCTTATCTGTAGGGTGCGGTCATTTGGGTTCAGCCGGTTTTATTTATGTTCGAATCAAGAAAGAATACCTCGCGCCGCCCTGAGCAGATACAAGCTTCGCAGCAAGTACCATCCCAGGTTAGCATGCACCGTTCTTTGCCTTCTGCAGAAGCGGATCGAGACGGCGCACTGCTACAGACTTCCAGGGCTCAGGCGAATCAGCTTAACGGAGTGCTGCCAAATGGTCATTCACCGTATGGCGGTGAAACAATTTCTTCAAATGGATTGCTTTCTCATACTGGAAAGAGTGTTTTGGCGGATGCAAACAGCTACCGGCCGCCTAACGCCCTTGCGGCCGTGATTAAAAGTCCTGGCCGCATTCTGCTTGAGAGTCTTGACAGGACTGGGCTGCGAGGGGCTGGGCTAATGCTTGCCCGGGCCTGGGTCAATTTTCGGGACCGCAATGTGCCTGCAGAACAAAGAATTGAGATCGGGCGGCATCTGGAGAGCTGGTTTGTAAAGCAGGGAGAGCTGTTTTTGACCTTCACGAAATTGCAGTGGGGGCCTACTCCCGAAAATGCGATAAAAGAGACCGAGTCTGACCTTTTTTGGCGCTACGCGCCTAAACCGGGGGACACAGTTGTAAGTATAGGTGCGGGGACCGGGCTTGATGTTTTGTGCGCCGCACGGAGAGTCGCAGCAAGCGGAAAGGTCGTGGCAATAGAGGCACATCCCAAGACCTTCAGTGCTCTAACTGCTTGCTGCGAGCTGAATAAGCTTAAGAACGTCGAACGGCATCAGTTTGCCGTCAGCGACCGCGATGGAATCGAGTATATCGAGGATGGAAGGTCATCACTGAGTAATTCAATTGTGCGCGACCGCGGCTCCATAGCTGTTAAGGGAGTAACATTTGATTCATTAGTACGTCAGCAAGGCATTGAGAAAGTTGATTTGCTGCTGATGAACATCGAGGGCGCAGAGCGTGCTGCTATCCGCGGGATGGAAAGGTCGATAGCTAATGTAAGGCACGCCTGCATCTGCTGTCATGACTTCCGCGCTGACCGTGGAGATGGAGAGCTGATGAGAACAATCTCCCTTGTAATGCACTTCTTGCGGCAGCATGGATTCAACGTTTTTACTCGGCCCAACGACCCGCGTCCTTGGGTGCGCTGCAATGTCTATGGCGAGAAACGACCGACGGCAGCGCGTTCGGAGAGATTAGTAGAGCCGAAAATCGATGTTGTTTAGTTCAGGGGTTGGAGTGTTCAGGTTAGTGAGGGCGGCCCCTCGACTCATTCCATTCGCTCGGGGCAGGGGGGCACTTGGTAGCAGAAGTTATGGCGTTATCCGGCTTCAGTCATGCATGCCCCTTTTGTCAAAGTGAGATCTGATCTTCTCACGCAGCGCCGCGTTCCAGAGTCTCTTTATCCACGGGTTTGGAGGGATTGTGCATCCCCGGCTCTCGAGAATTGAAGATAAGAATGTCTGCTATCTGCTACCAAGCGCCAGAATTAAAAGGAGCGGCACTTCTCTTTAAGATAATAATGTGTGGGATCGGCATAACAAAGCGGATAGTAACTAGGATTATATTCAGTGATAGCAGGACCATAAGACAGCAGCTTCCTTACGCCTGGTTATCTTGTAGAATTATGAAAGCGAGAGATTATGACTAACTTCTCAAGGCAGAATAAAGCGGATGGTGGGCTTTCGGGCGGGTTGTTCGGCGCTGCGCGCATGCCGCTCGTCGCGGACGCTGAAACATTGAGGCAATTTGGCCGGCTCCAGAGTGGGGAGCTGATGCCGGTACATATCAAGTTAGTGGATGACCGGAATAAGGAGAACTTTAACCTTCAGTTGAGAGAGCTGCTTCCCTCCGGCGCATCGGCCCCGGAAGTAACGCAGGATGGTATCCGAGCCGCAATCGATTTTCGCACATTCGTCCGCATTGCGGCGCTCTATGGCGTGGCTTCCGTGAGAAAAGTTGACAGTTTTGAGTAACCGCTCTTAAAGGAATCTCACCGGCAGTTCGGTAAGTGACACGGTCTTCGATTTTTTTACTACAATATCCAGCTCTCCTCGCTTTTCCCGGACGTTAACGGCAGCATCCTGCATATGGCGATGAACAAATAGATCCACTGTGCCATCAGACACTTTTAGATTATAGATCTCAATGTGGTCCAGAACAGAGGGCAGGGTCGGGTTATCGAACTCGACCGTCCGGTTTGGAGCGTCGATTTTGAGGCCCAAGCACGCCTGAAGCATGAGAAACACTGCACCCGAGGCCCACGCTTGTGGCTGGCAAGCAACCGGGTAGTGGGTTGGGCCAACTCCAGGCTGCCGCTCGACACCGCAAAACAATTCGGGGAGCCTGAACCCTAAGGAGAACTGCGCTACATCGAAGAAGGAGGCAAGCAGCAGGTTGGCTGCTTGTTTGAAGCCGTAGCGAGCAAATCCCAAAGCAATCATGGAATTGTCATGTGGCCAAATCGATCCGTTATGATATGAGATCGGGTTGTAGCGTGGCTCCCCCGAGGCAAGAGTACGGATGCCCCAGCCCGAGAAAAACGAGCGCGTTAAAAGGTTAGCCGCAACTGCCTCTGCTCGTTGCTGGTCTGCAATCCCTGAGAAAAGGGCATGTCCCATATTTGAAGTCCGCACTTTACACTGTGCTTTCTCTCCATCAAGTGCGATTGCGTAGCAGCCCATTTCCGGTATCCAAAAAGCATCGTCGAAACTCCGCTTCAGACGGTCGGCCCGGTTACTGTACTGCCGCTGCAAGTCGATCTCTCCCTGCACGCACGCCAGCTTTGCAGCCGCAAGGTAGGCCTGATACACGTATCCTTGGACTTCGCCTAGCGCAATAGCACCGCACGCCATGCTGCCGTCTGCATGGAAGATCGAGTCACTGGAATCCTTCCATCCTTGATTCGACAACCCTTGAGAAGATGTGCATTGATACTCAATAAAACCGTCCTTATCAGCATCTCCTGAAACTTCTATCCATTCCAGTGCCCTAAGGATGTGCGGCCAGATCTCCCGCACAAATCCGGAGTCGGCGGTACGGTCATAATACGCTCCGGCCAGAACCACGAACAAGGGAGTTGAGTCTACCGAACCGTAATATCGCTTGAACGGAATCTCCCGCAGATCGGCAAGCTCTCCAGTTCTCGCTTCATGCAGGATCTTACCGGGGGCGGCATCGTTTTCATCGTCAGTTTCCGATGCTTGCGTCGCTGCAAGGAATGAAAGCACCCCGCGTGTAATGTCGGGGGCGACCCATAGCGTCTGAAAGGCGGTAATTAAGCCGTCGCGGCCAAAAGGGGTGCAGTACCATGGGATCCCGGCAAAAGGATAGGGGCCATGTTCTGTGTTGGTAGTAAGCATAAGCAGGTCCGCTCTCGAGCGGTTGAGCCACGAATCGAATTGTGCGTTAGATGACACGAGCTCCGACCATCCGCCCTGTCTAAGGTCCAAGGACGACTCGCGTTGGTGTAGCGCTTCGGCAAAACCGGGCGTATATCGTTTTTGCTCATCAAGTGTGCAGGTAACGGTTATCAATATTTCATCGCGCTGACCCGGTTCGAGATTTATCTCGAAATAAGCCATTTCGTCGTCAAGGCGAAGCGGTTGCGGGAAAAGGTCTATCCGAGTTCGTCTTACGACATTATCGAGGCCCTTATAACTTAGAATTGCGGAGCGGTTTCCGATCATATTTTGCAGCCGCGCGCCCCTTTTTTTACGGCGATGGCCCCGCACTTCAAAGATATCCGCAAAGTCCGCATCCCAGGCCAACGACAAGGTGAACTTAGCGCGCTCGTTGTGAAAATTCGAGATTGAGAGCTTCTCATACATGGCGCCTTGCCAGATTATTTTTTGCCGCTGCATATGGAGTGAGCCACGCGGGATGAAAGTTGCTTGGTCAAATTCCTGATCGGAGTTTGTCAGATCGACTAGCAGCACAGCGTTATTGGCCTTTGTGCCCGAACCAAGCAGCATGGGCCTCTCATTCTCGCCGATTCTAAGTCCTAGTTTCGAGAGGAAGCGGGTGCCCTGGTGGAAGATCCCTTCTTCACACAGCCCTATAGGCTCGATATCCCCCCAGCGGTTAAAGACCGCAAAGGTATCATCCTGCTTAAGTATGCGGTCCTCTTCGTCCGCCAGTGCGCTCGTGGCTAGGATGTAATGCTTACCCATTACTTCGATTATGTCCGTCATGGGCGCTGACCTGATGTTTTTGCGAAGGCATATAGCTCTGCAGCCGGATGACTCATTTCCGCAGCGAAGGACTGGATAATTTGCTCGTACACATCAACGTAGTCCTTCGCCATCCGTACGGAAGTGAAACCCCTCTCGAACTCCATCCGGCATGATTTACGGTCAATTTTGTCGATGGAGGTAAGAGCTTGGACACCTTCTTCAACTGAGTTGACGATAAATCCACTTATGCCGTGCTTCACAACTTCAGGCACAGACCCCTCGGCCCAAGCGATAATAGGCGTTCCGCACGCCATCGCCTCTATCATCACAAGCCCAAAAGGCTCGGGCCAATCGATGGGGAAAAGAAGCGCCTTTGCGCCGCTAAGTAGCTTAGTTTTCTCCGTCTCGGAGAGTTCGCCTAGATACCTCACTAGAGGATGACCGAGCAGTGGCTCGATCTTATCTTCGAAGTATTGCTGGTCTGACCTATCAACTTTTGCGCCTATTACAAGCGGAACACCGGCAGCACACGCTATCTTGATGGCACGGTCGAGCCGCTTCTCCGGCGAGATGCGGCCTACAAAGGCCACATAGTTTTCAGGGGACGGTGAAAACGAAAAGGAGTCGCGAGGAAGTCCGTGGTGCACAGTATTGATCCAATTAAGGGCGGGAACGGGATCTCGCTGGCTGTCGGAGATGGAAACAAGCGGCAGCTCACCGAACTCGTTATATACGGCGTAGCTGTCAGGGATGTCGAGCCTGCCATGTAAGGTGGTAACAGTAGCAATCGGCAAACGGCGGAAGAGCATGAAGGCTAGGTAATCAATGTGTGAATGGATGATATCGAATCTATCCGAGTGGCGGGCAGCTAGCTCGGCCATGTATACGTGGTGAGCCAGGGGATCTATGCACTCCGCGTCGGTTCGAAGCGCTCTGGGACAGATTGGATAAAGGCGGGCCGAAGTGACCGAATCGGCAGTCGCAAATAAAGTAACATCGTGGCCTAACCGCACCAACTCTTCTGTCAGGTATGAAACGACCCGCTCTGTGCCGCCATATCGGGAGGGGGGCACACTCTCGTGCAAAGGAGCGATCTGAGCAATTCTCATAATTTATAAACCTTCCGGCTCCAGGCCACTCCGACATGAAAATCACTTCGCCAGTCTCCTTGGTGCTGTGAGAGCTGGCCGCCTTAAAAATCCGGATGAGCGGCGCTTTCCGTAAGCGTGCTTCAAGATACTGTGATCGCCAGCAGTATATGATTTACTTGTTCACCGCCGCGCTGACAGTGATCAGTGCTTTTTTGAATCTTGTTAACACCGGCTGACACAGAAGCAGGTCGAAGGGCTACTTTCCAAAAAGCGGTTTTAACGCCTCAATTATCTGAGAGACAGGCTCAGGAATATCAAAAAACTTAGGAAGCAGTGGTAATAGAGAGCCAAAGGTTGATGCCGTCAATTGCGAAAAGGACCTAGTATCAAACGGCACGACCCTCATTAATTTGATGTGATTATATGCCTGGTTCAAGTTGTTCATTGCGGAGAGATTGCTTCCAAGCAGGTTGGAGCAGTCGTCGCCTGAACATGCGGTGAGCCAGCTCTTCTCGAAGTAAAGCGCCGCTTCGGTAGCGCGATCTTGGTATGCATCTTCCGCCCGCTTTTTCACCCTTGATAGCCGTTTCGTAAAAAAGAGCAGCGGCAGGGTAAAAAATAAGGGAGCCCCGATAACGAAGGCAACTAACGGCCCGCCGACCGAGAAGCTCATCAGCGAAGCATTTTCTATATCGACTTTGTAACCGATAAGGGGGGCTATAATTCCAATGCCGAAGGCAAAAACAAGAATGGCAAAACTTCCTTGGGTGGAGCTTAAGAAACCCAGGCCGCCGGTCATGTCGGGGTGGGATGCAATCAAACGCAGATCCAATTTTGATACCCGGCGCAGGTAGTAGCACCAGATCGATACCTTCCATATCCAACGGAGCCACCAATAATTGAAGATAGGAATTCCGACAAGCGCGACCCACCAGCCAGCAAGGGTGGGGCTCTGTACTCCAGGTGCGCCCAGCGCATGCCAAGTGTCATATGAATTATGAACCTCTTCCCAGAGCCACAGACCTGAGCAGGCGAAGGCAAGGAAGAGGCAAACCAAGTCAGGGGCCAGCCTATGCCTTATTTGGGCGATCTTTTCATGTATATTATCCAATTCTCCCAGATCAGCGGGCTGCACTAAGCCACTTTCCGAGAAGTGCTTTGCCGTTGTTCTTGTCTTAATTCCAATAACCATCTCTGCAATTATGAACATCGGATAACCTAGAAAAGCCTGGCTTAAGGCAGCGGCGTCTGCAAAAAAATTAAGTGCACGGGGCTTTCCGGGGCCAAAGCCGCTCCACAGGCAGAAAAAGGCCGTAGGAAGAAAAGTGACAATCAGGAGGAATAGAAAACGGCCCGCAAAGGCCGAGACGCCTCTACTGCGTATTCCAAATAGCAGAAAAAAGCGGCTAAGCGGGTCCCCTTCAAATAACGAAAATTCCCTCATTCGGACTCGAAGCTATCAAAAAGAGGGATGGAGTTAAACATCAGGTAAGCACGCCCAGTAAATCGGTTATTATTAAGCTATAAATCCAACCTTCTTCGAGCGACTATGACGCCGTCCCGCGAAGGGTTAATAAAGCTATCAAACTCCGGATCAATTGAAATAAGGTAGTTATGTTCTTTAATCGCCTCTGTCCAACCCGGGAAAACCTCATCTCCCGGTTCAGGCAACGCAACTCGGCCGCCCCATAGAACGTTGTCGGCGATATATAGACCCCCTGGCCTAATGCGGTCTTTAGACAAAGTCCACACCTCTGGATAGGCATCCTTGTCGACGTCGTTGTAGATGACGTCGAACAGCTCAGTAGTTGTTTTGAAGATCTCCTGCGCCCACCCGGTGTGAAACTGGACTCTATCTATACGGCCGGTTTTTGCGAGAAACTGCCGAGCCTGCTCCGTATTGCCGCCGTCACCGTCGGTACATATCACCGTTCCTTGCGGGCCTACCGCTCTGCTGAACCAATAGGCTGAGTAGCCGAATCCACTTCCGAACTCAAAAACAGTTCTGGCTCTTATTGAAAGAGCCATCACCTCCAAAAAGGAGCCAACTATCCGCCCCACGATCGGAAAGTTACGGGCGGAGGCAAACTCTTCCATTTCAGCGAGTACCGGCTCATCGTGGCGCGACAGAAGTTTATGTTGGTAAGTGTCCACCTCGGGATGCACAATAGTTAATGGTTTCTGATCGCGTTGAGTAATATCTTTAGTCCGTGTTCCCATAACTTCTCCTTTTAGTTCGTTCGAGCGTAAGTTCCTTCAGCGATGCGGCGCGTGAAGCTTGAAGCAATCCTCGAAATAGCCATGGATGGCTATTTTGGGGAAAGGCCCCATAGATCGGCATGAATCACTCCAGCCCGGAGTTAGTGGACGGGGGAGCGATCGGAATAGTCAAGCTTTCCGGAAGGTCGGGGAGCATCTGACGGAAATCAGGCGAACGGGCTCTGACTGTATCGACAAACGTCCAGTTGGTGCCGCCATCATCGGAGATACCGAGGTTATATCCATGATGAGTCACAGTTTCGCTCTTAACCTTAAGCTCAATGGAGACGGGAACAAGGGCGAAAAGCTTGTCGCCCCCGGCATGAACCTCGGCAGGCGGAGAGGCGACAACTGAGCTAAGGGTGATGCCGCGCAGTTTCATTTCGCGCAGGCTTTGATGCATAGCTGTTAAAAGTTTCTCTTTACCCCCCATCTTTTCGATCACCGGCGGGTATGTATATTTGATAAAGGACTCTAGATCTCCTGTCAGGAATGCGCGCTGCATCTCTTCAGCTTTACTGCGAACTGAGTCCTTCCATTCGGCGTTGTCTTTCTTGATCTCGGCGCTACATGGAACAGCCGAGAAAGCTGCCAGCCCAACAATTACAGAGACTACTAAGATTTTCATACTCCTCCTGCTGCAACTCGAAGTTGACTGTTAAGTTTTCTTAATCCCAAAGCGCCGGCGATTGCTATCACGCCGGCTAGCATGATCGCCAACGGCGAGGCGCCTAAGCTCTCGAACCACTGTGTGTAAAAGTGTATTGAGCCGAATACAGCGGCAGTATTAACCATCCAGCGCCGATTGCTATACGCTCCCCAAACTCCCGCAAGAAGAAGGGCGGCTGCCCAGCCGACTGAGAAAGAGGTATCTGAAATGAGGATCGCTCCTTTGTCACCGCGGTCTCCCCAGAGAGAGCCGATCCAAAAAGCGAAATTTACCAGCAGGACACAGGTGCGTGATGCTATTAGAGCCAGCCGCTCGTAAGCAGGCTTCAGACTTTTTGAGCCCAGATATGTTGCAACCGCCAAGGCGGAAAAGATTACTAGGGTGAGACCGGGCTCCTTGATGCCAAGGAAATAACTTGCATGAAAATAACCGGTTCTTGCTCCCACTGTTGATGAGAGGGCTAAAACGGCGAGAGAAATAAGAAGGCCGCTTTTAGCCGATATGCCGCCGATAATAAATATAGCCGCGACCATAAAAAATGATTCTATTGATCCCTCGGCTAGTGCAAGTACTCCGCCGGCGAAAAGAAGGGCGCCAATCAGGGTAGATATGTTTGACAGAATGTTCCAACGCTCAGGAGAGATAATCCCCAGGGTAAGACCCAGCAGGCAGATCGCGATCCCGAGAAATAGCGAAGTTTGAGGTGTCGGGAAGAGAGCAAGTAGCCCTCCGCTTACTGCTACCACTCCGAAAGCGATCAGAATGTTGAACGCCAGCGATCCGGTCGTAGCTGAAGATAGCTTTAGCAGCTTCTCATATTCAGCTGCGGAGATCTCTCCATCTGCCAGCAGCTGGGATAGGTCAAGGGTAACTTTCATTAGGAACCGCCTGATGGTGAAATACCAGATCTTTATATCTTAGGCCTCGGCCGCAAGCTACTGGAAATATAGGGCCATTAACGAAGCATAAAAGAGACAGTGATTCAGGAGGCTAAAGAGGCAGGTAGCATAAGCCGATGCAAAATATTGACGGTCTGGAGGAATAACTTTTTATGAATAAATTCCAGCAATGTGGCCTAGCATTGATTCCAAGCATTATACTGGTGATTCTCTACTTTACTCCTAAAGAGACCTTCGGATGTGTAAACCGGGGAATCGCGGCGTTGCTGGTGACCTTGCTTTCTACCGTTGCTGCTACCGTCGAGCTAAGAAGAGCTGCCCGCTCAGCGGGATCCGCTCTGAATTCACAACATATGCTAATGGGGCTTATACTGCTGATTCCTCTGGCTCTTATAGTTGGGCCACTCGGCTGATCTTTCCATATTCGACCTATTGAAGGGCAGTCATGGGAATGCGAAAGTAAGTCATAAGAATTAAGATAGTGTAATGGTACTAGAGGCCACCGTATCCCATTCGTTCCCGGTTGCGGCCGAACGTGTTTATGATGCGTGGCTTGATCCTTTGCTTATTGGGCAGTGGATGTTCGGGCCGAAGGTGCGTGACGAGCAGGTTGTAAGCATCGAGATTGATCCGAAGGTGGGCGGGCAGTTCTCTTTCTTGGTTAACCGGCAGAATACCGTCATTGATCATGTGGGAAGATACTTGATTCTTGACCGCCCGCGTAGATTGGAATTCGAGTGGGGCGTTAAAGGGATGTCGGATAACTCGCGAGTTATAGTAGATATTGAGCCTAATTCATCAGGCTGCAAGGTCAATCTTACACATGAGCTCCATCCTGACTGGGCGGAATATTATGACCGCGCACGAGAGGGGTGGCTAATGATGCTGGGAATATTATCGGAGCTACTTGCCAAGGAGAGTCCCGCGCTTTAAGAATGTAGAGCTGACTTTCGCGGTTCCACGGATTCCACCGCCAAGATCATTGTGTTATTGTAGGTCGAGTTGTAAGTAGTGATTCAATGGCAAAAAAGATAAAAGCAAAGAGACTGAAGCAGGCAAATTCAAGACGGGCAAGTTCGAGAGAGAGAGGCCCTGCAAAACCTTCCGGAACCAAAACTGGCAGGAGTAAATCGAGGAAGTCCGCCCCGGTAAAAGCCGCCAAGACGGCGACTACTCGGCGCCCGAAAGGCACATCAGCCACCCTAAGGAGCTCTACAAGGAACCAGCCTCGTGCGGCGGAAAAGGGAGAGCGGGCCGCAAATGAGAGCCTGGCTGGCGCTCCTGCTTCGGGGGCCCCTACCGCCGTATCTCCGAGTACAGTACCGCCGAGGACGATGCCAGAGTTGGCAAAACAAGAGAGTCTGACGCCGCGGCAGCCTCAGAGAAAGCTAATCATCGGGGGCAAGATTACAGTGCTTCCGAATGAAGCCAGAAAAGCCGCTGAAGTTCAGGCACCGGCGGCTGCTCCGCAAATTAGTCAACGCCCGGCCGAAGCGTCAATAACTTCCGCTCCCAAGGTCGCATGGAATTCTTTACCCCTGCCGTACTCTGCGCAGCTTCGCTTTTTACTATCTAGCGCAGAGCAAGAGTGCCGCGCAGCTGCCGAATCGCCTTTCCCATTTGCCAAATTTTTAGCTCTTTTGCCTGAACGGGTATGCGCCAAGGAATTTGCGCTGCTTGTCATGAACCTGTCTATGGACATAGACGGAATCTCCCATGCGATATCGATACCGCGCGAGGAGGCCCTGTCGGCCCTGGAGAAGGCACGCTTCTCCGTTGATGAACTTTTCGCCGGAATATGCGGCCCAATGTATAGGCACTATGCCGCCAAATTGGGAGGATCGCGTCTTGATTCACAGGAATTAGTCGAGAAATACATCGTCGCCAAAGTGGATAAAAGGTTTCAGTATTTGGTGAGTGAGATCCTTCTTAGTTTAATCGCCGACTCAGCCCGAATGGCGGAGGCAATCTAATTTGGGTTTCTTGGAATAGATTTCCGCTTGAGAAGCCGGCCTTTATTCTAACGGTGATACATTTGCCGGGGGACAATAGGGCATATAGAAGCGATCCGCATTTCAGGTATGCGAATTTCTTTTCGAGAATGGCTCTAGCTTTACTGCTTGCCGGCGCATTACCCGTCCCACTCAATCTCGCACAGGGGCTCACTGTCAATCGTCAGGAGAAAGGTAACCGGATTAATAGCGGTGCTAAATGGTGAGTTAGGAAGATATATCCTGCCGAGTTGCATGTATGAATTGAATCTCTTTATTGCCGCGGTTTCGCTAATTTCTATCTTTCGTTCTTGAAGAAGTAGTGAGATCGTTCCCCCTTTTATACTAACTGCCGGGAAGGGCACTGTGCATGCATCTTTGAATGATAATTGCCCGACGGTCAGCAGGTCCGATAGAATCTGGTCCCGCAACGCAATAAATGCCGCCGCATTCTTGTCTGTGGCCTTATATGCTTCCTCCGTAAAGATGCCCTCAAACAGCCGAGAGTCTCTTGCCGACTCGGGACCAGCCGCAAATCTCTCTATTAATCGAAGATAGAGAAGTAGAGCATTATTTTCGCTTTCAAGTGGCACTATGCGCTCGGGAAGCTTTATGCTCAAGGTATCAATCGATACGCTAGAGTGTCTGAGCGAACGAAGTTCAGAGAGGGTGAGCCGCCCGTCACGTAAAAGCTCTGTAATGGTCCGGTCGAGCAGCAGATGGTTTTTTCTCTCTGCCTGCGCCAAGGAACGCAGCGTACTTTTAGATCCATGATCTTCTACCGTTTCTGTATTCAGGGACCCGGATTGTCCTCTCTCAGCAAGCACGGCTCGAGGGGTGGTGCTTGTAGATTTGGCGGCACCATCTCTCGGAGAACTTTTGAGGCGCGGCGCAGCGTTTTTGGAGGCCGCTGCGCCAGGGTTCACAATATCACCCGGATTAACCGCCGAGATCCTCTCCTGATTGCTCCACTGATAGAACTTTCGCATGGCGTAGGCGGAACGCTTCATTTTGTCGCCGCTCGCTCCATCCGTCTTCAGGTGCTCCAAATACCGCGCACTCCAAAGTGCTCCATTCAGAAGTATTTGGCCGGTAACGGTCCTCGGCTCCGTATTGATTTGATCTGAACTGGCGGGCCGGGCAGCGGGGTGCTGCACATCTGCACGGCGCTGAATATTTCGTAGTGCCGTCCATTCTCCCTTTAAGTTCATCTCTTTACCATCTGGCGGATAAATGGACTGAGCCACAAACTTGATGAATGGGCGCACAAGCAGAGTCAGTTGATTGGCCATTTTCGTGCTGCTTTCCGTGCTCTTCAAATATTTGCTCCATTCAATCATCACTGAGGGCATCGGAAACTCGCTCAGCTGGGCAGCGAGATAGCCGACCTCGGCTAGGTCGAAATTGCTCCAGTTGCATCTATTCGCCCAGGCATAGAACTGAAAAAGGACTGATCGGGTTGCGTTGTAGTTCTGCGGTGAAGCGCCGCTCTCCTTTAGTCGGGTCAAGTGCCGGTCGATTAGCTGATCGGGCTTCCCCAGCAGGTGTTTATCCAGTGCTGCCGCTTCCTCGGAAGACGCATCAACTCCGTCTATAAATCTTCGCACCACACGCGCATAATTTTTTGCGCTGTCGAGACCCATCTCCCCTTTATCGACTTTTGCGATAAGGTAAGATGCAAATGCCTCAAGTAGCGGGGTCTGTGGGAGGCGCAGCTGCAACGCCGCGTTCCCAGATTCACTCGCTCCATGCTTGAGCGGGCCATACCAGCTGTTCGAAGGGTTCAACATGAATGGAATAATAGCCGATCTTCAGGAATAATGCAGGTTCCCGCTGCGCTGCTATATCCACAAGGAGAGCTAAGTACGCTAGGTAGGGCCGACTAACCCTAGTAGGCCGCCGGCCGCGGGGCATCGTGAGCATGGAAAGGTCTTCCAGAGCCAAGCCACTTCTCCTCACCCTCAGAAGTAACGAAAAGGATTAGCCGGCCATTCTCTTCAATCACACGATATACACTTATTGACTTCTTAGCTGGGCCGGCACTTACTTCCCCACTGGCAACGTCAAACTGAGAGCCGTGCCAAGGACACGATACCGTACCGCAGGTTAAAACCCCGTCCGAGAGTGGTCCGCCTTTATGCGTGCAGCGGTCATCGAAGGCTGTAAAGCCCTCCTCCGTCTTAGCGAGGACAAAGCGGCGCCCTTCCGAAACCACGAGCTTCATCTGATTGATTCTCATATCCGGAATCTTTCCCAGGTCGATAATGCCGTTTACGGTGCCGGCGTGAATCTCATCCCACTTGCCGGCGTCGGCATAGCGGTGGTCAACCCCAATCTGATTGCGGTAAACCAGGGTCGCTCCCATCCAGCCGCCCATAGTAACGAGGACGATCCCGGCGAGTTGGAGTGCTACTATCCCGGTGCCAGGCGGTCCAAGTTCGGGAGAGGGGCGTAGAAACCACGCAACAAGAAAAAGAACTGTTGCCGTTACGTTTACAATCATATGATAGGTAGCCCGCTTTTTAGCTGAACTGCGCGGGGGAACGATGGTTAGATAGTCGATCATGCCAGGCGCTGCGGCCACGAGTGCAGCTATTACCCCCGCAATGTTGAGAACCGCGGCGCTGCGCCACCAAAAATATTCTTGGGTGGTGATGCCAATAATGTCGAAGATCGGGGCCGCCACGAAGAAAGCGATCGGAAATCCCACCAGCATAGGGTGCAGTGGGTGGCTTTTGATGCTGGCTTTACTGAGCATACTCTTCTCCTAAAATGGATCTCTTGCAAAAAAATTTATAGTGCCCTAAGGATGTCAGCGGAGAATATGATCTTCATCAAGGGAGATTGTAGAGTGCTGACTTCCAAGTGCGCAGTAAGCGGAGCATGGGCAGTGCCATGACCATGGACGATTACCGCTGCATGCACTGTGGCGGTCCGGGCGGAAACTGCCGGACCATCAGGTTCGCTGAGTTCACTACCGTATAGGTCTTGGCAATAAGCTTTTTGGGGATCTTAACCTTCGCTTTGACAGATATGCTGTTAAGGTAGTTCACATGCTGCTGAAGCAGAGTTGAAATCTGCCGCAGGCGATCCAAGGCCGGGCGGTGGGTCTGCGAAGTGGTGCAGTACCGGCTTGCGCACTTTATCTCAGAGTTTGGTAGAGCTTTTGCGAGTTTGGTAGCCTCCTTGAATAAAGCTTCGGAGGCCTTAAGTGATTTCTTAGCTAGTTTGACCGATTTGCGATCTTCGGATTTAGATATCTTAAGAGCCATCTTTCGAATGCTCTTCCGTTGTTCGGTAAGGCCTTTCTTCATGCTCACTTTCATTGCTGTCGTATCAACAGGTGCGCAACCAAGGCAATCAATATAGCCATCCTGATTAGCGTCCTCATCAGCCGCGCCGCATCCGCATAATCCGGGCGATACTTTGTTGAAATCAGTCGGGCACGAATCCTGACAATCTATAGCCCCATCTCCATCCTTGTCTTTCAAAGTAGCTTTGTCGACAACCTTGTCATCCTGATTAGGGCAGATATCTGAGCAATCTAGTACCCCATCCCCATCACTATCCGGCTCGGAGGACTTGCATGTAGCTGTTGAGAGATCACAGATATTGCTTGTACATGGGTTTCCATCCTCGCATACGATGTTATGGCTGAGGGCTTGGACAGCGGCTGATAGGTCGTCCGTGACTGAGCGGTAAAAGTCTATTTCGGGCGATGACGCAATAAACTTCATTAAGTCTGCCCCAGGAGCTTCTCGTGTAGGATCTTTGGGTACAGGGTAGTGGATCGCAAAGATGTAAGTTCCTTCCGATTTAATAAGGGCAGCCATTTTTTTTGTGTCGGTAACACCGCCGGTCTGGCCGTCTGAAAAGAGCATGATATATTTCGGCTTAAATGAGGTGCCGTTGGACACCAAATGATCTCGTGCGGCACTGAGTCCCGTTGCAATCCGGGTAGATCCGCTGCCTGCTTTAGGAAGTATATCTAGCTGCTGCCGGATTAGAGAATACTCGGTGGTAAGCTCGACTTCGACACTTGCCGATGTATTGAACCGGCCTAGAGCCATACGCGGCTTGGTCGATGCAGTTTCATAGTAATCAAGTAGATTGCGGACAGCATCTTTCTCGGCTGTTACCTCTATCTCGCTGCTGCTCCCAGTAAAGTCGAGCATTAAAAAGATCTCTGCGTCAGCTGGGACACCGCAGGCGCCTTGGCTAAACGCCTTGGATGGAAGTGCCAAAAGAAGCGCGGTAAAGAATAGAGATAAATAGCTTTTAGAAAGGCCTCTGTGGAACATTGCAACCCCCGGGGAAAACCTGCTTAACTCCTCATCTCAAGTACTGTTGTTATGGCCCCATTGATGTTCCGTGTGAGTTCCCCGTTTTTGCGTAAAGTTCATCAGTAGCTCTAAGTTTTTGAAATGAAAGCGCAATGCAGCCGTTTTTACGAATAGATCCTTTATTCTAATAAGAGGGAAGTCGGCTGACATCACTGCCAATCGGCCATCACCTTAGTCTCAAATACTTTATCAAGAAGGACTGTTTAATTTGAGATGGGATGCCAGGATCTCCTAAGAAATCTAACGAGCTGATATTAAAGGGCGTATTGAGCAGGCACACTAAAGCATAGCAGCCACCAGGCCGACAGCTCATATGGATATAGTTATCTGCCTTTGTCTTAAAAGGTAGAGACGTAAGAAGGAGCCGCTTGTGAGATATATAGCTTTGCTTATTTTGGGGGTTAGTGGGTGGTTTGGTTACCAGAAATTCATGGCTCCGCCATCGGAAGCTGTTAAGACGTATCAAGCGTTTGCCGACGCCATAGCCCGCGAAGAGTTTTCAGAAGCCGAGAATCTGGCTGATGGGGCGGCGCTTAGATATGTGCGAAAACGGCAGCTTGAGTTCAAGGCTCCAGCGCTTAAGGTTTTTGGGCAAACTGCACGCACCTTTTCGATTAAGGAGATAGCGGGTGAGCTTAAATGGGCAAAGTATACTGTGCACTCGGAAGTTTCTGAAAACGGGGGAAAGAGCGTCTCCATAGAAGCAACTCAAACTTCATGCCGCCTTCCTGCAAAGCAGGCCGCTGTCATATGCAGGAATGCTGTCGAGAAACGCCAGCGAGCTACTTTAGAGCACGATGACCAGGGTTGGTGGGTAACCTCCTTTATCGAAGATAGCGATCAGGCTAGTTAAGCTAAGCTCGAAGCGGAATAAAAATCCTCAAATAAAGCTGGGCGGGACGGAGACCAATGGTGCTCCGTCCCGCCCACAAAAGCTTGCTGAAGTCGATTGCTATGACTTCTGCCGGGAGGACTTCTTGCGGCGCCGCTGAGGTTTCAGGCCACGGATCACCTGACTGGTGATCTTAAGATACTCGGCGTTGGTGATGAGAAGATCCTCAGGATTATCCCTCCGGATCTCGTCAAGCACCTCCTCGCGGTGGAACTTGACCTCCTTGATGCCGCTGAAACCGAGCTGGACCTGGGAACCCTTGATCTTGGTCACCTGCACTTCAATCTTCAGGCCGCCGATCAAGATGACGACCTTCGTACCCTCCGTGCGCGCTAAAGCCAACATGGCTCACTCCTTTGAGGCCGTGCCTCTCAGAACTTTGCCACTACCCTCAAATTCTACGTTGAATTGAGTTTCGTGGCGGGACTCCGGGAGCCTTCCAAATCGAAGGAGCCGGGAATCCCGCCACTTAAAAACCATAACTTCCGCTATCGAGCTATCAGATTGTACGGGTTATTAGGGGGATATACAAATCGGCCCATATTCTTGTTTGATCACGAAGAAGCGGGCGATAGTAAGTGGAGGTTTTAAGGCAGCACAATTAGAAAATTTGGCTTATATCCATTCCCCACCGATTAATAAAAGAGCTTAACCAAAGCGTGTACAGACGTGCCCTAGCGCAGCATCTGGAACGGTGAAGGTTACCTCTTGATTTAAGTCTCGGCACACAACTCTGACCTCTGCCGCTTCATTGCATCTGAAATTAGCGCGCCAAGTTTGCCTGCCCCCGTTACTAAAGCAGCTAAATGGAACATGAGTCCACGGCTGGTCATTAATGCATATAAGCTGCGCGATCTCTCCATTTGCCTTTCGCATCTCGCAGCTGTCGAATTGGGTAGTAAATTGGCTGGAAAGTAGAACAACCAAATTGCCTTGCCCCGATGAGGTCTCATCTGATGCAGGTTTATAGAGGTTTCCGCTCTCCCCAAAGAACTGAGTCGAAACGATTGGATTACCGGTAAGGAAATCACCTCCCTCCGGCTCAGATGTCGACCCGTCCCCGCCGCCTCCACCACCGCATGCTGCAAATAACGTCGATACTGTTAATATGAATAGGACGGGCTTAAGTTTGGAACGAAAAAACCTTTGCATCTTTATATTGTAAGAGGGACTAGCAAAGGCTGCAACCTGTAATGTTTCTAATTGCAAAGTTTTATCTTGCCTTGTGCGGGACGGTGTTTTTAGTGAATGTGATTGTAGCCGGCTCTTTCGAGAATAAAATCTATTCTTTGCTGCACTGTCAGGTACGGAACGCGGATGGGTTGATAGCCGAGTGCCCGGTAATCGCGCTCCATTGCTGCATCTAGAAACTGCCGCCTCGGCTCATTTGCAGTTCTTAAGCCGTCGGAAACAAACGGCAGGGGGTTAAGATGGAAGATATGGGCGTAGCGGTAGGGCTGGAGCTGCTGCAGAATCTCATGCGGGTCGTAACCTGAGCCGCGGTGGAAAGCTAAGCTATCTGCGGCAGAACGATCAAAGAATATAAGCTCAGAGGCGCGCGGCATTAGGTTAAGTTCCTCTTCAAGAGTGAGAGAGAATACTTTTTGCCGATACCAATGATCATCAGCTCGAATCTCCCGCACGGAGCGCCCTTGCTTAATCTCTTGCTCTACAAATGAACGCGCTACCTCATGAACCACATTGAATCCCGCTGCTTCAAGGGCCTTTATGGTGGTTGTTTTTCCAGCGCAGGTCGCACCTGTCAGGACGACCCAGTTCGTAATGACCGGGCAATATCCAGGCATTAGGCGGGGCGGTACAGAAAGACGCATTAAAGCATTGGCGCCTTCCCAAGGCCTTAGTGAGAGCCTCTCCAGATATGGAAGAGGCTCCTGCCGTAGCAGATCGCCTTGTATGTCAGGGCCGGAATTATTTACTGAGGAAGAGAGGTTCCGTTCCATATGTTCATCAAGGCGATTTTGCGGGCTCTTGTAGCAAGATTAATTGCGGCGGCGGTTCCTCCATTATTAGCATTGAGCGGCGCATGTATGTGAAAGTGCCCGGGAGGGGGCGAGAGCGAAGTGTCTTGCTCGGTCCCCACCTGCACTGTTATATCCGCCACTCCGATGGTGCTGCCGTCGTTCCCGCTCTGTGTGACTGTGTCGCCTACGTAAATAAAATACTCCCTCGGACCTAATAGGTCTCTCCGCAGCTGAGCTAGGGCAGTTCCTTTAGTGGTAGTAGTAAGGTCTATGGTTGAGATCCCGCCGTGCTGAGCGAGGACTTGTTCAAGACCCAGATCGTATAGCTCCTGACGGATGAATCCTATCATAGCGCGGTACACGTGGTTCCCCATCATCTCCTTGCGGAACTTTTCACGCTCTTCCTTTAGTAATACGCCGGCAGGAAAGAACGAAAAGGACACGGCATCCTTTCCATACTCCTGTCCTCGAATGTCAATGTATCCGGGTGGGCGGTCGGCCTCGTGCCTAAACTCCTCAAATATTCGGGCGCACAGATATTCCTCGGTGGTCCTGTGCAGCAGATCAGTGATCGCGGCCACATCGCGCTGTGCTATACCGGAGATAAGAGGGAACCTTTCAAGTTCACCTTTTGAGAAATTGAAGTTCACTAGGTCCAACCCGGTGCGTGTGACCAAATAGAGATTATGAATTCCGGGAAACTCAGATCTAAAGTGCGAGTCACTGCGATCAATAATTCCTGCAGGCAATAGGAATCGGTCGCGAAGATTATGAAGGCTATCTCCCGTCAGCAAAAAGGTCTTTCCGTCTCGCAACGCCTCTCCAAATGTTTCTCTCACTTCGGGGAACCATTCGAATCCACGGCAGTCGAAATGGGCGAGGGTATCTTTGATGTCGGTGGCGATTACCGGAACTTCCCCCTTTACCGCTCGTTTCAAAAGAAGGATCTCTAGCTGGGCGAAGGCGCTTTCCTGGAGAGCTGGATGGCTGGAGTCGAGCCTTTCCAACGAGGTCTTTAACTCGGCGCCAATGGCGGCTCTTTCATCTTGTGACGCAGTGAGTAGTTGATCCGCAAGCCGGACAGCGTTCTCAAAAAGCCCCTTTTCACGTTCCAGCGAGACAGGCAAAGAGGCTTCAATCAGTGCAGTCTGGCTCGGCTGCGTTGCGGTGGCTTCGACTGGCGGGGGAGCAAGCAGCTCTGTCAATCCAAGCCGCCTGACGCGCGAAAGCGCCGAAATAAATTCAGCAGACCCTCCCTCAGATGCAAGGCGCTTTGAACGGAGCAACATGCGGTTGCCGGGAGGGAAAAGATGCGAGTCCCACTCAATCCCCACCTGAATTGAAACATCTGCAACGGAGATCGCTTCGACGTCATTTCCGTGGAGGGCGATGCGGTCTCCGATGAAAACCAATAGCTCATTATTCTTAGCAAAATCACGCTTTATAAGTTCAAGCGCCACCCCTTTGTCGGAGGTTACAAGGTCAATCGTCGATAGGCCGCCGCGTTTTACTATGATATGTTCCAAGCCGAGGGTAGCGAGTTCGCCATTTAGGTGGCAAACCGCCACTTCAAGCAACGCTGCATTCTTTGGGTCCTTTTTGAATTCTTCGCGTGCGGCTGTTTCGAGCACTCCGGCGGGAAAGAATGCTATTGAATAATCCTTATCCCCTTCCTCTCCGGGACGTTCCTCGATACTCCCCGGTTTTTTGCTCGGCTTATACGCATACCGGCGCTGCGGATCGGCGAAGTGCTCTGCGATTTCAAGTTCATGGAAGGTTGTCTCTAGCAGCTCCCGCAGTACAGGCAACTCTTCGGACTTAATGCCTTCAACCATCGGCTTTCGAACGAACGCTCTATGCTCACCGTCATAGCAAACCATCTCCATCCCGGTACGAGGCAGCCAGACAAGGTTCTGCTTAGATGCCGACGTAGGGCGAAGCAGCTCCCCATCCTTCACGATCCACTCGTTTGGAAGTAGAAATTGTTCCACAACGGTGTCATGAGTGTCTCCTGTCACGATGAATACGGGACCCAATTTAAGCGCCGTTTCGATCGCTTCGCGTACCCCACGAAACCCCGCGGCATCACGCTTTTCCTTAGGCGTGAGTGTGTCGTATCTTTTGGAATGTACAAAGGTGGAAAGTGTGTCTTTTAGATCACTGGTTAGAAGCGGAAGGCGGCCGAAGAAGAGGCCCTTATATAGAAGATATTGAAACGCAAACTCGGGTTCGGTTTCCCGAAAACCTTGCAGCACTTCGGCATGCAGCGAGAAGGCCTCCTTGAACGCAAGCACCGGTTCAGCCACTCCGTCACGAAATTTCTCGGTGCCCCATAACTTGGCGAACGCCTGCGGCGGAATCTTGTCGCCGAGCTGCTGAGCGATCTTGTCTAGAACCAGAACCGCAAACTCCGCCTTGAGCACCGGATTGTCGAGATGTTTTAGCGCCCTGGCGCCGGAGGTTAGTAGATCTCTTACTTTCTCTTCTATTAATCTGACCTCGCCGCGTGCCACGCCGTTGCGCGCGCCAAGAATCTTCTCCATTTCAGAGGAATCGGGGGTAGGTCCGCTCGCCATTGAAAACTGCCTAAATCTGTCGAGCAGTTTCGCCTTTTAAAGTTGAAAGTCAATCAAAAAATAACATGATTCTAAATTTGTTGTAGTAGGGTTGCTTTATTTGCCGGTTAATACGAGCTATAAGCTCAATGGTTACCACCATTTCCAGTTAGGATTTTGTAATGAGAATTAGAAAAGAGAGATACTTCTCCATTCAGGGCCATAACCGTCCGGGCGAGTTGTCGTCAATAACGGCTTCGCTTATGTCGGCTGGCGTTGACTGTTCCGGAATCTGGGGCTTCGGCACCGGCAGTGAGGGGGCGGAGATAGTAGTAGTCCCAAGGCATCCACAGGACTTTAAAGAGCTCGCGCAGCGGCAACAATGGAATATGACCGAGGGGATCTGTTTCCATCTTGAAGGGGCGGACAAAACCGGCGCATTGGTGGACATTCTGAATAAGATATCAAAAGAGAAGATAAACCTGAAAGCTGTTGACGCAATTGCTGTCGAAGACGATTTCGGTTGTTACATCTGGGCGCCCGATGAAGAGAGCGAGCATGTCGCGCAGATTCTCGGCCTTAGCACCCCTAAGCCCTAATTAGCGCAGTTCATCTGCTCAATCGTGGGTAAAAATTCCACTGAGGGAATTATATTTAGGCTATCGGGCGCCGGCGAAGGAAAAGAGTTAGTTTATGCTGTTCTGAGTGCCTTTAATAAGCCTCTTTAATGTGCTTTTTCGCTGTTTAATCTGAAGCTGTATTTTCTTTTTCCTAGCTTTGTTCTTGGTTTCGATCTGACCGAGTCTTACCAGTTTGTCGGAAGTCCTTTCGATTCTTATAAGTCGTACTGTGAGCTGCGGCGGCGCGCTAAGCCCTAAATCTAGGCTGTGGCTCAGTATTGCATGCAGCGCCTGAAGAATGGCTATAACAGCGCTTTCCGAGCCGTTAAGCCGGCCGCGTAGTTGATCGATTGCGTCCCTTATGTCCTCTAAAAGCTCTGAAACCTCTTGCGGAGTGTTCACCGTCTGTTGCGGCGTAGGTGTGGGAGTTGGCGTGGCAGCAGGCGGCGGAGTGGTTGGAACGGTTGTCGGCGTGGGCGTGGAAGTGAATGTTGGAGTGAAGGTCGGGGTACTAGTCGGAGTCGGAGTGGAAGTTGGATTTACAGCGGGAGCGGTCGCATTCAAGTCATCCATTGCCGCCTCGAGATCCAGACTTTTAAAGGAGAACCCTGTATTGGTTACGTTGTCATCCTCGTCGTCGCCGTCATTTATCGCAGTTCCGTTATCGATGAAAAATTGCAGAATTCTTGCTTGATTTGCTAGATCGGGGCGTCCACGATCGTTTAGTGCCTGATGCATCAGCACAGCCGAACCTGCCACCATCGGAGCTGCCATTGAGGTACCGGCAAGTGTACTGAAGCCGCCTCCCAAATAGGCCGCAGTAACCATAGCGCCGGGCGCGGCTATGCTCAGGTTTGCGTTGCGCTGGGTAAAGCTGGTGACTCTCTGAACATTCGTAGTGAAATCCTTTGCCCCGTCTCCCCATGTAACGCCTCCCACATTTGCGTCCCAAACGGCTCCTACGGAGATCACTTTGTTGCTCACGGCCGGATAGGCGATACCGGGCGCGCTGCTGTAAGAGTAAAAGCTATTACCGGAGGAAACACATATAATCACTCCCGCATCTACAAGTGCCGTGAATTCATCTTCAAGAGTGTTCGACGGGAGAGTCGAGTAGTTTCCGCTGCCAAGCGACATATTGATACTTACGATGTTGTAGGTTTCACGATTGGCAATTACCCATTGCAAAGCATCTTCAACCGCGCCGTATGTGCCTGATCCGGCAGAATTCAAAACCTTAAGCGCGATGATATTCGCATCGGGAGCGATCCCCTTGTATGTTGCATTGTTCCCGGCTGCAATTCCGGCGGCATGCGTTCCGTGTCCATTGTCATCCATCGGATCGCCGTCATTGTTCACAAAATCATATCCGGCAATTACTCTATTTCCCCAGCCGCCGCCGAGAGCGCTGTGCGTATAGTCTACCCCTGTGTCAATAATCGCTACGGCGTAGCCGCTTCCCGAATATCCATACTTCGCCCGTGCTGCCGCAGCTTGTACTAATGCATCAGACTGGACAAGCTGAATGCCAAGCTGCTCCGGATCGTACGTAGGCGTCATTACTCCTGTCACACGAACTTCCGAGTCTCGGGTAATTGCGGGCTGCGCTTGCAGGGCACCTCCGTTGATTGAGTACCCAAGCGCAATTAAGGAGAGATATCGAAGAAAACCTCTATTCACTGCTTCCTAATAGAAGATCCGGTAAGTTAGTACCTTGTCATGGGATCATCTATTTTTCGGAGAAAAACGGCTCTAAGTTGAGGTTTGGGTGCGCAATAAACGCGAGGTATTCCGCAGTGATAGCAGATGACGTAAAGGCTGAAGATCAAGGTGAATTTGCTGATTACGGCTTCTTTTCGACAACCACTTCTCCAACTCTCTCTTTATCAAGCCCGATCTCTTCTGCGGCACTCTTTGAGGGATCCAGCTCACGCCCGGACTTATAAGGCCTGCGGTCAAGCAGGGGAGTGTTTCAGCGCAGAGACCGATCCAATTTAGACTAATGCAGATGAGGTGTTTTGCAGGATCACAAATGGGTTGTCTAAAACACCCCGCTATAGTGCGCCGCCATAAGATTACCGGCTATTGAGATGCTCGGAATTATGAGTTGAAGAAAGGCCCAGGACTTGATGATAACCCGGCCGCTCTCGGAGATATTTACTCCCCCGGGAATTGAATCTCGCATTACGGCATAGTCCGGATTATGGGGATCATACACTACGAACTCTGTCTGCTCGTCCTCGAATATTTCAGGTGTATGGCTACGCGCTGTTAGAGTATGCCGGCGCCCATCACGCCCGTCAAATTCGAACTCCAATCTAAATACCCGTCTTTTATTAACCGTCATATTAGTCGGTCTCTTCGATTTGAGCTTGGCGCTTGTGAGCTGACCGTCCCGTAAGAGCCGCTGCACCTTTAAGCCGCGCAGAACCCCAAAACCTGCCATGATAAATCCTATCAGCGGAAAAATAATAACCATAAGCGCTGCTGCGCCGAAGGGAGCGGATCTCATTCCAACTACCCGCGAGGTTGTGGGTTCTCCCGCTGGGAACTCGACATTCACTGTGTCGCCCGGCGTATGGTCGGACGATAGGGTGTAAGAGACGCCATTATAGCTATCTCCACCCTGCGTAAAACGGTAGTGAACTGCAGAGACCGGTTTTGAAGCGCGCCCCTTCGAGCCGCCCTCCGAAAACGAAGTCTTCTCTATGCGCTCTATAGTACCGGTAACCCTCTCAAGAGCTCCATTGAACTTTGTGTAGCTGGCGATATCCGCATTCCCAACGAATACCCAGGCAAACAGCATTCCGATGCCCGCAAATGCCCAACCGATCTGCGATAAGGTACCTCCCACAAGGGTGAGCAGCCGCGCAAGAAGCGGGACGTCTCGGGAGCCGTAAGAACCAGGTACCGGCTGGTAACTCATAGATAAAGAGTAAATATCATTCGCCCGCCCAAGGCCGCCAGCCAAAATATTAGATGAAGGCATTAGCGACTTATAGTCTCACGCGCACTCCGGCAACAAGCGAGGCCTGAGGCCCCACGGTGGTGACCCCATCTTGGCTTTTTCCTACCTCGTAGCGGTTCCCGGTAAGATTCTCGCCTCGAATGAATACTTCCCAGTCCGGGGTAAGGGGAAGCGCGATATATGCGTCCAGCGTTATGTACGGTTCTAGAAGAATAGTATTCGTATCGTTTTCATATTGCGTACCGGTATAACGCGCCTGCAGAGAGGCGGTATAGGTGGCAGTAACTTTTGCGGCGGTCAGCGCAGCCACATGGCGCGGCAGCTGAGGAAGCTCGTTCCCATCAACTTCAATGTTCTGAGAGTCGATGCTGCTTTGCGTGAATAGATACTCGGCGCGAAGAGAGTGGTTCTTGTCGAGCTCGAGCTGAAGTTCGGCCTGCGCGCCGCCTGTGACAGCTCTTTCAATGTTGCGGCGTTGCCTACAGGTTCCACCCATCGGCACAAAACCGCACGGTTCAACTAGGCCTGGCCCTTCCGCTACCGTGACGTTTGAAATAACATCTTCAATGCGGCTGATATAGGGGGTAACGGAGATAGTGAAAGGAGCCGAGTCATACGTTAACTCCAGGTCTATCCCTGTCAAGCTCTCTTCGCTTAGATCTCTGTTCGCGGCGGTGATGTCGTTTCGGACACGAAAAGGGCGCACTAATTCATTGATTGTCGGAATGCGATAGGAGCGGGTAACGGCAGCGCGCGCACTAAGCTGCTGGTCAAATCTGTATGAAAGTTGTACTCGCGGTTCAGACAGTGTTTTGAATGCTCCATCGCTCTCAAAACCATTCACTGTTTCGTTTGATGTTAGTTCTCTTTCTTCCAGAGCAAGGTCGTAGCTTCTATAGCCATTGATTCTGAAGAATAGATCAAGCGTGAAATCGTCAGCCGCAAGGTAACGGCTAAAAAGGTAAGCGCCTACTGCGCTCTGCTTTGCCTCAGCATCTCTTCTCATCTGAAACGCTCCCTCGCTGAACCTAAATAACTCATGCGATTCGCCCGTGCGGAGCAGCAGATCGCCTCCACCCTCGAAATAAAGTTTTGAGCTCTCTTTTATGGACCAATCAAATTGCGCGCCCAGCTGACGGCCCGGAACATCGAATTGATCCACCGCCGGTGTCTCGCTAATACGATCCTCGGCTTGAGAAGAAAAGGTGCTCGAAAAGTCCGAAGCTGCCCCAAAAAGATCGAAACTTAAATCTCCGCCTAAGTTTTTGCTACGTCCTCCGGTGGAAAACTGAAAGGTGCTGCCGTCATTTTCGGTCAGCGGGGTGCCGTTACTGCGGTCCTCGGAGAACCCGCTTCCTGTAACGTACAGTGACGAGCTGCCGAAGTACCGTATGTGCTTGCCGATTACATTTAGATTCTGTGAATTCGCATCGGTGTCAATAGGACCCCTTTGTGGGGCCGACACTACTTTGTATCCTGCAGTAGTAAAGCCCTGGGCGAAGAGTGAGGTTCCGCTCCTTCCGGTGGGAATTGACGCTTTAAGAGTGGCTAACGCGGTCTCTTGGGTACCGAGGCGAGCGCTTAGTTCCTGCTCGGGCAGGAGAGGTTCGGCTGTTTGAAGTTCAATAACGCTTCCAAGCCCTAGCATACTGAAATGCGGGCTGCCCCAGTTCTCCTGCACCCTAACCCTTATCAATGCCTCTGCCGGTACCCTTGACCAGTTAACCCAGCCGCCGAAAGGATCGTTAATCGGTACCCCGTCGAGCAGGACAAGGGTTCTGCTCGCGCCGCTTGCCCCCGTGCCTCGCAGAGAAACCCCTTGAGTCGTTGGATGGCCCGCGGTGCTCGGCGAGCGGCGGAAAAGCGAAAAGCTGGGGAGCTGCTTGAGGAGAATATCCGTGGCGTAAGCGCCTGTGTTATTGATCTCCTTCTCGGAGATTTCGTGCTGCTGGCCGAGAGGGGAGTATCCCAGGGCTTGATAGTCAGGGTTGGCTCCTCTTATGTATATCCTGGTCGGTTCGCCGGTCTCCGGCGATGAGTAGGCAGGGTGACAAAGTCCTGTATTGAACAGGATTAAAACGGAGACGTATGCCCATTGCCGGCTAATCGGCCGGAGGGCGCGTATTATGTATTCGGGCCTCATCAAGCGTTAAGCGATATCTCGGCTTTAACAGGCAGTTAATGATCGTTATCACCGCATACATAGCAGAGACTACCCCTTTATGAGTTCTATTATCTTAGGGCTATGATTGAAATCGGTTATATTCGTTTGCTTGAGATGTATCAGCTGCCATCAAGCGCTGCGCAGCTGCCGTAACTTTTGAGGAGGATTTCATGTCTAAAATAAGGACCGTGTTGGCGCTTTTAAAAAGAGCTTTCCCAGCGTCACTTTCTCTTCTTGTCGTTCCTTGCGCTTTTGCGCAGACCCCGAAGGAGGTGGATAGTTCGGCTGGTACAGTTCGCATTGACGCCTTGGCTGGAAAGCTGGAGCACCCCTGGGGCATGGCGTTTCTACCTTCAGGAGAGCTGCTGGTGACGGAGAGAGCCGGCAGGTTAAGGATCCTCGCCAAAAGCGGAGAGCTTTCGGCTCCGCTAGACGGAGTTCCCAGTGTGCTTAGTAGGGGACAAGGGGGGCTCTTAGACGTAGCGTTAGATCCCGACTTCGATGAGAACTCGTTTGTGTATCTCTCTTTTTCCGAGCCGGGCGGCGAAGGGGCTTCGACAGCGATCGGGCGTGGACGCTTCCATAACAAGAAGATTGAAAATTTTAGGGTTATATTCCGTCAGCTACCCAAGGTGAGCGGACCGAATCACTTTGGCGGCCGCATAGTGTTTGATTCCGATAAGAATATTTATCTTACTACGGGCGAAAGATTCAAATTTGAGCCGGCGCAAGATCTCTCAAACCATCTCGGAACAATAGTGAGAATTACGAGAGAGGGAAAAGCGGCGACCGGCAACCCTTTTACCAAGAACAAAAACGCGAAGAGCGAGATATGGAGCTACGGCCATCGCAACATTGAAGCTGCAGCTTTTGACCCCGGCACCGGGCATCTATGGATAGCAGAGATGGGCCCCAAGGGGGGTGATGAGCTGAATTTAATTAAAGAGGGAGCGAATTACGGTTGGCCGATAGTGAGCTGGGGAGAGCACTACGATGGAAAGGATATTCCCGACCCACCGACACGGCCTGAATTTGCCGATGCGGCTAAGCACTGGACACCGGTTATCTCACCTTCCGGAATGGTCTTTTACACCGGCAGCATGTTCCCCGAATGGCGCGGCTCGGCGCTTATCGGAGGGCTAAGTAGCAGGGCCTTAATAAGAGTTACAGTGGATGGAGGCTCTGCAAAGGAAGCTGAACGTCTTTCGTTGAAGGTGCGAGTCCGGGATGTCGAGCAGGCACCCGATGGCTCTCTCTACCTCCTTACCGACCAGTCGAGCGGAAGTGTGCTTAGGTTATCTCGGACTGGGGGTTAATGCGGCGGAAAGAGGTTTTGTATGAGGCTTTATATTGAGTCTTATCGAGCGTTTCAATGAGGTTAGTAGGGTTCCGGAGTCCACCCTCTGAATTTCTATTGTCGGGGTAGCAATTGCTGCCGATACTAGAGGTAGGTTTTCCTTTATTTCATTTCAACTGAGAGAGAAAGAGAGATGACTTCCCAAGAATCACCAGGCATTAAATGGTTGTCGGCTAACAACTCCTCTATAAAGTGGAGGCTTCTGGGTCCTAATATTGCAAATCCTTTTGATTCTCAGGCTGCTGATTCGAGGCTCGAGGAGTTCGTAGCTGATCGCTCTGCGCTTATGGAGGTATGCAGTATTCAGGCGCTGATGGATGAGACTGCGATAGTTAAGATAAGCGACCTAATCTCCTTCCGCTTCGAGACTGAACATCCAAATCTGATGGACTTATCTCCTGAAGAGCTAAAGCGGTTCCTTGAAACGTCGGGAGTGTGGGAAAATATAAGCAAGGAATTTAAAGCGCTACAGGAGAGCTGCCGCGCAGAGCTTGCGCGCCGGCGCGGTGAATGAACCAATTAACCTTGTAGCCAAAAACTAGCGCCTCTTTGTTCCCGGCCAGAGTAGTAGGACTGTGCATCCCATTATTCCCGAAAGTATTGATCCGCTGAGAATTCCAATCTTCGCCATTTCATTGAGATCCGCATTGTGAATCGCGAGATTGGTGATGAAGAGAGAAACTGTAAATCCGATACCTGCCAGCATCCCTGCTCCCAGTAGATGCCGCATCGTTACTCCCGACGGCAAAGTCGCCCAGCCTAACTTGCTCAATAGGTAGGCTCCTAAGACCGTTCCGCATCGCGGGTTCTGGACCGTTACTCCATCCCGGTATGTAGCCCTCAGCGATGGCCCATGTCATTCGTCCGATTTGCGATGCATTTCTCACGGTCTCCCCTCGAGTAAGTGTTGATGGCTCTTTTCAGGTTATCCCCTCGTTGGCCGGATGCTAATGACTTCGATCACTTTATCAGGCTGGGTCCACGGGCGGCTCGTAAAGACACCTCCCTTGGGCTTTGATATAAAAGGTGTAAAAGTTTCTTTTTCCCGTCAGCGATAGCTTGTTAATGGTCACAAGAGGCTGTAATTTTCTCTCAAATTTGCTTCTTAGGAGCTTCGATGTATGGAGCAGGCGACCGTTTCACCTGACACCCTTCAATCAAGAAAAGTACCCTCTATGAGAGAGGACATTCTAAGTCCTTTGGAGGTGCAGAAAGCCATCCAAGACCTCTCGGTGCTGTATAGCGGCTTGGCTGCCGAGCGTCTTTTAGGAATGGACCCTGGCACGCGGGTGCTGGTTCTAAGGGCAATGAGTCCTACAGTTGCTCACGAGATCATATCTCAGATTCCCACCGATCAATTGGAACTGGTGCTCAGCGGAATACCGGAACATGTGCGCCGGCAATGGGAGATTAATCAATCTTATCCGGAAGGATCAGTGGGGCGGCTAATGGATGCCCCTGTTGCTGTTTTCCCGGCGGATATGGCCGTTGATGCAGTCAAGTCTGCCCTGCGTGAGATCGTTCGCAGCGAATTTGTAACTTATGCTTACGCAGTCGACCAGGGCCAGCGATTGGTGGGTGTGGTGGTGATGAGAGATCTACTGTTTGCGGAGGGCAGTCATAAGCTGGAAGAGATAATGCTGCGAGATCCATTTTATCTGCTGCCTGAACAGGATGTGATGGATGTCATGAAGGATGTCGTTCTAAGACATTATCCGGTCTATCCGGTGTGTGACGGCGAGGGCCGTATAAAAGGGCTGGTGCGAGGCTTCAGACTGTTTGAGAGCCAGGCTTTCGAAATAACCGCTCAGGCTGGAACTATGGTAGGTGTCGACCGTGAGGAGCACACTAGCACTCCATGGTGGCGAAGCTTCCTTTACCGTCATCCATGGCTGCAGCTTAATCTTCTGACGGCTTTCGTGGCGGGAGCGGTGGTGAGCATCTTTCAGGACACGATCGACAAAATGGTGATACTGGCAGCGTTCCTTCCGGTGCTGGCGGGCCAGTCCGGCAATACAGGCTGTCAGGCCCTTGCAGTAACACTGAGAGGGCTCACTCTCGGTGAGATCAAGGGCGGCAGCGATGCAAAAAAGAATCTTATTAAAGAAGCTCTGCTGGGCTTTTTGAACGGTGCTCTTGTCGGGCTTTCAGCGGGAGTAGGAATGTATTTCCTTGCGAAGTCACAAGGGAACCCTGATGCCCTTTTACTGAGCGTGATTGTTGTTATTGCAATGATCGGCAGCTGCCTTATAAGCGGCGTTTCGGGTACCATTGTTCCTCTTGTCTTGAAGAGAATGGGAGCAGACCCGGCGACGGCTTCAAGCATATTTCTCACCACAGCAACCGATGTAGCGAGCATGGGAATGCTGTTGGGATTAGCCACTTGGGTGCTGATTTAATTTAGCGCTAGTTTTTCGCAAAGAGCTCTTGAGGCGCGATCATATTTGAAAGAGCTTGTAGCTTTTCTTCAGAAAGATACCGTTTCAGGCATTGAAAAGATGCGTTGCTCCAAGCGAAGCCGGCGCCGCGATCAATCGGGCCTTGTAGGCCCTGTGCGCCATACTCTGCTCCTTCGAAAACCGTGGAATTGGCGCCGTCATATCGCTCGACAATCGCGCCCTTGTGTATGACAGCTTCTTTGGTCAGCATGTACAGCCACTTGTAAGCCAATCTCTCAGCGTCCTTTTCATGGCCGTAGCGCGCCAGTCCTTCGCATGCGGTCATGATGTGAGGTGCCCAGGAGAACGGATAGTCCCACTGCCTTAAAGGCCGGTCTTTCGTAATCGGCCCGCGAGATGCCTCATCGGAGGCTGTAATTCCGCCGATGCACTCCAATTTTGACAAAGCCGCGGGAATAAAACGGTCGGCTTGCTCCTGGGATGCTACGCCGCAAGCAAGAGCAAAAAAGCTCGAAGCTGTCACATAGCCGGTACGTCTGCTCTCTTCCGGATCCCAGTCAAAAAACATCCCATCGCGATCATCCCATAGGAAGCGATCAAACTGAATTTTTCTCACTCCAGCTCTTCGGCTCAGTTCCCCGGCGGTTATAATGCTCCCATCTTCAAGCTCCAGTGATCCATTCAATTCGTTCGACAAAAGCCTTGCTAATTCCGTTTCAGCTCTGAACAGAAGCGAATTGAGCTCGACCGTGTTGAGCGATGCCGCCTTGCCCAGCATGCGGTAAGAGGTGTCGTGGCCAGACTCGCGCATGGCTCGGTCGTGCTTGATAAACTGCTCAAGCTCTTTGTTTTCTATGGTGCCGTTATTAAAAGCCTCTATATAGTCCTCGATGCTCATGCCCACTTTTAATGCGTGCCATTTCACTATTACTTCGTAATGTCCCTTCTCTACTTCCGGGCAAAATCCGATTCCCCGGCACCAGTAATGTGATAGTGACGTCTCGGGTGTGATGTGGTCTGGCGCCGTCCAAACCTCGCGATACTCCTTGATGGCAGCGCGGCAGACGGCCGTTATCCACTCCTTGCGCTGCTGATCCGACTGCCATAATCCTCCTCGATCCATCGCCTCTAGTGCTGCTTCTGCCATAGGTACGAAAACCGGGGGTTGCGAGCGGGTCAGATAATAGCTCCTATTGGCGTTTAACACCTTACCGTAATGCTCAATCTGATAAATAAAGTTGTCCGTCATCGACTTTACGAGTTCAGTTCTGCCGTCTTCGATTAATCCGAGAGCCGTGAAATAGCTATCCCAGCCGTACATCTCATTGAAACGTCCTCCCGGCACAACGAACGCGCGCGCTTCAAGAGATCCGTCCTGTGCCTGTTGGACTCCGAGACTGAGTATGCCTGCCCGCTCGTTCAGTGAACGAACGAACTCCGGCGTAATATTTTTCGGCAGTACCTCTACCGTAAAATTGAGGTCCTTGCGGCGCTCAGCCACCTCCGAGAAGTAGCGCAGGGCGAGTGCGTCGTCGTGCGGCACATACACGATTCGATTGCTCCCTTCCGCCTTGCTGTCGGTGAAGATCTCCTGCAATCCGTGTTCATCGATTCTTCTTACCAGCCGGTCCCAGTATACTTCCCGGATAAGGTAAGACAGTTGGGCGGACAGGTCGCCTCGCAGTTTATGATAGCCTTCAAGAATTTTGTGCGCGCCCGCTGCAGCATTGCTATCAAATAAGCTTCTTTTTAATGCTTCCCCGTCCGGAACGATGTAGTCGATATTTTGGTATGCGTTGGGATCCAATGCGGCAGAGTAAAAGTCCCCTGAAGCAAAATCTTTCTCGGGAGACCTCAGAATTCGACTTTCTGGTCCTAATGCTAAAAATGACAAAACCGCTCCTGAAGTGTTGGCTCAATTTAATTATTCATAAATTAAGCAGTAAAGTAGCTTAAAAGGGCTAATACGCTTTTAGAGATGGGATGCGTCGCGCGGTTATTGAACCAAGCCGCAATAAAATACTAGAACGATCTAATAAGCTATAAATGCGGCAGTTCTGCCGAATGGTAGTTGTGCCGGTAACTTATACTTTTTTTCAACAAGTACTTAATTTAGAAACCGATGTGCGTTAGAATGCGGCGCCACTAGAGTCAGACATTAATAAAGGATCTGATATGAGCCGGTCTGCAGACAAAGTTGTAGCGTCCCAAGACGGCGGGGCGGCCCCCGATCCTCAGGACGGGGACAACAACATTCTTAGCTTTCTTACCACCGGCTCAAAGAGGACTTATAGTTCAAATAAACCCGATTCCTCACAATCTGCCGACCAGAGCCGTACTTCTCGGCACACTCAAAGCCCGTCCAACCATGGTCAATTTCACCAGGGACATGCAGCGGGCGGCCTTTCCTTTGTAGCAAGCCAGGTATTGAGAGAAGCAAGGCGTGAGATAGGCCATGAGTTTCAGCGAGAGGATGGAATTGTTTGGGGAGCGGGGGTTGCTGAGTCTCGCATTGCAAGTGCAGTAGACAAAGTACTTAAAAAGAACGCAAGCTCGCTGCCCGATATTGAGCGCGCCCATGTAATTATTCATCTTCAAAAGGATTTGGAAGGTTGGGGAGTGCTTCAGCCGCTTATCGACAACCAAGACGTAACCGATATTCACGTTTATGACTACAGAACTGTGGTCCTGCAGCGCGGCAAGGTCAGCGAATTCACCGGCCTTATGTGGCCGAATCAGCAGGCCTATTCGGCTTTTGTTGATCGGCTGCTTCTTACGCTTGGTAAATCACTTAGCACTCAGCAGCATACCGTAGATGCCTCATTTCCAGACGGAATCAGAGTGTGCGCCGTTCATGAAAGCGCCTGCGCCACACGCGGACCTCTCCTTACAGTCCGTATCCCGCGCTTTAGGGAGGCCAGCCTTGACAACCTGGTCGCCTACCAGCTCGCTCCGGCCCGGATAATCGACTATCTCTCCGCCATAGTACGCAGCGGCGCTCTAACAATGATGGTTTCGGGCGAGACGGGCACCGGTAAGACTACTCTCGTGCGCTGCTTAGGATCTGTGTTTGGCTCGAGTGAATCAATTGTCACGGTGGAAGATACTCCTGAGCTAAACTTCAACCATCCGTTCTGCCGGGCACTGGTATCTAGGCCTCCTAATTCGGAAGGAATCGGAGAGATCACACTGCAGGAGCACATCAAGACAACTCTCCGTATGACACCTACTAGGGTAGTTCTGGGAGAGATGCGAACTCCTCTAGCCGCAGAAGCTTTCCTTGAAAGCGCTCAAACCGGCCACGTGGGGCTTTCAACCATACATGCTCGCAACGCCAAAGAAACTCTCACAAGACTTGAGTCTCTGCTTGGACGGGCTCAAAAATCGGTATCGATCGAGATCATACGGCAGCAGATAGCTTTGGCGCTGGATGTCGTGGTGTGGATGTTCCGGGAGAAAGGCTCCGGAATTCCGCGAATTGGAGAGGTGCTTGAAGTGGGCAACTTTTCCGAAGGTAATGTTCAAGTGCGGCCTATCTTTCGCTATGACTTTGAAGCCGGGCGGCCTGTCTGGAAGGTGGAGTCGTGGAGCAGTTTATTCCAGGAGGTCCTTCTTAAGCATGGCATCCATCTCGGCGACCTTCCACAGGAACTTACATGCGAAGAGAGAAAGCTCAGCACCTTTAGCTCTCAGAGGAGAAACTAGAGATGTGGGCCATGGCGCTGTTATCAGTGTTGCTGATCGTTCCGCTTATGGTCGTTACGGTGCCGGGTGTTTTATCGTTTTTGTTCCCGACTCGCCGTAGCCGGGAGGTAAGAAATTTAATCGGAATAACGGAATCGCTTTTTGAGCCTGGTTCTACAGCTGAACGCGCGCGAGCGGAAGTTTTTAAAAGCGCTGCAGAGCGCCGCTATAAAAAAAGCTGGAGCTCTCAGCTCACTCTTGAAAAGAGGCTGCGCTTCGCGCGCTGGACCGTTTTCTCGGCGTTACCGTTCCGGGCGTTGCAAGCGGCAGCGGGTTTAGCAATTTTTCTCGTGGTACGGCCGCATACAAGTATCCTGACAGCAGTGCTTGCGTTTTTTCTCGGCCCGCTATGCCTCTCGGCGATTCTGAATTTCTGCGTCGAGCGCCGCTTTCGACGATTCGACTTCGACTATCCCCAGTTTCTCATGTCGGTTGTGGGACTGCTAAAGACGGGCATGACCTCAGTAGGGGCAATTGAAGCCGCTGCCAAAGGGCTCGATGCAAAATCTTTGGTGCGAGAAGAGGTGCAGCTTATGATCGAGCGGATGCGCCTCGGAGTGCCCGAAGACAGGTCGATAGGCGCGTTCGGCGAGGATATATATCATCCCGAAATTGAACTGTTCGTCCAGGCGCTGCTGCTTAGCCGCAGGGTCGGCGGGAACTTAGCTAATACTTTGGAGCGTTTGTCGCAGCAGGTTAGAAAGCGGCAGTATTTCAGGCGCTCGGCAACTGCGGCCGTTAGTATGCAGCGTGCGTCGATCTGGCTGATTCTCGGCATTCTTACTTTTATGGAGCTATACATTTATTACACCTATCCTGCGCTTGTGACCGAAGCGATTAATTCCGAGATCGGTTGGCAGGTATGGCAGGCGGCGATTGTGCTGATCGTAGTGAGCTTTATTTGGTCTAGGCAGATTACGAAACTTAAGATTTGACGTTATGGGGGCATTGGCTATCGCATTTTTAGCAGCCATCGCGGGAGGCAGTTTGCTTCTCAACTACTGCTTTGCACCTGCCCGAATTGCGGCATTCAAACGGCTGGCCGGGGTGGATGAAGCTGTGTCCGCATTGGAGTACCAGCAACGGTTAAAACAAGACGTCAGCGGCAAGGAATTAGAGCGAGCTAAGATTAGAAGTAAGCTGGGCCTTTCCGCCCAAAGACAATTAGAAGCGCAAGATCGATTTTTTCAGGCAGGCATGTTCTCCGACATGGGAAAACGATATTTTTCTATGATCTCCTATGCTACGCCTGTCGCCGGCACCTTTTGCGGTTTTTTCGCGCTTGCATCTTTCGGCGCCGATTTGGGGCTAGTGGGGGCCGGTCTCGGATTCTTGCTCGGAATGCAGCTTCCAAGAACCTGGATTACGAGGCGTATTGCGGCTCGTAGTGAAGATATTATGTTCTACTTGCCGCTTGTGATCGAGCAGATCGTAATCGGGGTAAGTAGCTCCCTCGATGTCGGACCGTGTATACAAAGGGTGGTCTCTATGGCTGACGAACGTGACACTCACAACCCGGTGACGGAGCTAATGCGCCACTCTCAGAATCTTGCCCGCTCGGGTATTCCGCTCGAAGAGGCGCTTACAGAGGTAGGGCGCCTTTCGGGGCACACAGAGCTGAAGCACGCTTTCATGTCGCTCGGCCAGGTGTCGCGTCACGGAGGGGAGATCACACGACAGCTCCAAGAATTGGCAAATGCGGTAGCTGGACAGCGCGAGACAAAGATTGAAGCAAAAATCAGAAGACTTGAGCTTGAAGCGACCGGTCCTGTTGGGATGGTGTTCTTAGCTTTTTTAAGTTTGCTGCTGATCGGCATTGGAATGCAGGTGCTTAAAGTTACATAGTTGGGGGATTACAGGATGAAGATATTAGTCGTTGATAGAAGCGCGGAAGGGCAGACGCGGATAGCGCGCGTGATCGAGAACTTCGATCCGGCCGATCGCGACATGCTGGACCTGGTTGTGGCTTTGGCATCGGAACAGGACTATGCCTCGAAATTGGATGAAAGCGACGTGCTGGTATTTGGGCCAGGGGTAGAGGGAGATCTTCCCGAGCTTGCAAGGAGCGCAAAGTCCACTAACCCAGACATTCATATGATTGCTTTTATAAGCAGCGGATCATATTCGAGCGGCACCTTTAGAGCCGCCCATAACGCCAAAGTTAGAAAGGTAATACCCGACAGCTCGTCACCGCTCGATCTATTGCAGGAACTGGTGGCGATTCACGAGCACTACCGTACAAATGGGCGAATGACCGAAGGCCGCATTGTTTCGATTATCCAGGCTAAAGGGGGTGTAGGCGCTACGACTTTGGCGGCAGCTCTGGGCAAGATCTGCAGTGAACATGGAAGGCGGACTCTGCTGTGCGACATGGATATTGAGTCCCGCGATCTCAGTAGAGCGTTGCAGGCTAGCGGTCCACAAGAGCAAATGGTCAGCGGCTGGATAAAAGGGTCAGCTCCGCTTACGCGAGAGACTCTTAGGCAGGCAATGATTCCTTTAACTGACCGGCTATCCTTGCTGCCTCCCCCGGCAGATTTGACTGCGGGGATGGATTTTATGGGCAACCCAGATCATGTGGCTCTGATGCAGCACCTCTCTGATCTGATGCGCGTTACGCATGATTGCGTGCTGGTGGATATGGCGGGCCGGATGGGGTGCGGAACAGGGGCTCTACTAAGAAGTTCGGACTCGATTATTTTGCTGATTGATGACTCCCTACTCGGCCTCTCGGGCACGGCCTCGTTTCTAAAAACTATATATCCTCTTATAAAGAATAAGATTGAGACTTTGAAAATTATCTGTTCCTCGTCCGTGATGCGCCGCCGTGAGATCCTCTCGGTTATAAACCAAACCGTGGCGATTCCTGAAACCTGCTGGATTGAGGAAGGATATCCTGCCGATCCGGCTGCGGAGACATGGCCGGGCACTGGGAATACTCTTTTCGAGTCCGGGCAAAAAAGCACGAAACGGTCATTAGTTGAAATTGCTGTAGGGGCGGGCCTTATCAGCCGTCGAGTGGCGGTTGACATTGACGCCCGCAGATCGTGGCTGGACCTTTTCAGCCGCTCACGCCGCGAGGTCGTGGAAGCGGCAGCCGTAAATGGTGCAGGCCGATAAGCGCTCCGTAAAATTTTTAAAGGGAGGGAACTATGTCTTACGTTCATAAAACCAAAGGTGGAAGCTTTAAACTGGAAGCGCGGACGGCGATTATTATAGGATGGATAGCTCTTTGCGCGCTGCTTTTTGTCTATGTTTTAAGAACCCCGGAGCTTTTTGGTTCTCACACCAAGGAAGTGATTACCAAGGAAGTAATTATTACCGAAGGGCCTAAGACCGAGGTCACTGCCGAGGTGCTGGTTCCAAAGGAGCGAATCGCTCCTGGTAAGCGGCTGAAGAGTGATATGTTTGCAATCGAAGTTCGGCCCGTTAATGGGATGGAAACGCTAGTAGTAAAAGATTTTAAGGACATCGAAGGAGCCTTCTCTTCATCGGTGATTGCTGCAAAGGCGCCGCTGCTTAAGGACTACCTCACCTTTGCGCCGCCGGCTAACGAGGTCACAGAGCGCATTCCTCATGGGTATCGAGGAATGACGATCTCTGTTAATGCGGAGAGCGGAGTAGAGGGATGGGTGCGCCCGGGGGTACGGGTGGACGTGCTATGGACCAGCAATTACCGCGGCAAGGCGACCGTGAATACTATTGTAGAGAATGTCGAAGTGCTGTCAGCTGAACGCTCTACAGATGCGCAAGCAATAGCGGACTCAGACGCTCCCATACCGAGCCATGTGACATTGGCAGTTACCGCTGACGATGCTAATCGAATCCAGCTTGCCAAAGCTTCCGGCTCTCTCAGTCTTGTTTTAAGAGGCGCAGGAGATGAAATGATAAACCCGGACGGGTCAGCCATGAGCGTCGATAAACTGCTGCGCTCGACTCGCTCTGATACGGATAACAACATGGTCGGCTGGGTGTCATACGCCGGGAAAAAATTTCGCATTGATAACGAAGGTAAGCTCTGGCAAGGAGCAACTCAGCGCGTTACGCAATAGCAGCGCGCAGCATCTTTTGGGAGGGAGATAGCGATGAGGCAGAGAGGGGCCACTCTTGTAGAGGCGGCCATAGTGCTTCCTATTTTGGTGTTCGTTCTGTTCGGCTTGGTCCAGTTCGCCTTAATTTTTACCACCGAGGCGAATTTAAGGGCCGCAGCTGCAACAGGCGCCCGAGTTGTGAGCCTTAGTAATCCGCCGCCTACCGATGGGGAAATTGTAGCAGCTGCCCGAGCTGCCGCCACGGCCATGCTCGACGACGCAAAGCTTCAGGTTGCAGTCTCTGCCGGCCCGATAAATGACACCAAGCGGCTTAATCTAACTTACACGCTTCCCCTTTTGATGCCGCAGATAGTCCCAGGAAGTGTCGGAGGAAATCTGGATATCGTCTCGAGTGCTATTGGAAAATGCAATGGAGCATGCCCATAAAATAGAGAGGTCATCATGAAGTATCTTATAGCAAGTATAAGAGCCGCACTAGGTAAGGGCCGCTCGGAGAGGGGAGTGGTATTTGCAATGTGCGCCTTCCTCTTAGCTATCTTAATGGCGGTGGGAGCCTTGGTCTTTGATCTCGGCTACTCATGGGTACAAAAGCGCCAGATGCAGATTGCAGCTGATGCGGGGGCCTTAGCGGCGGTATGGCGAGTGCAGCAGATGCAGGACACTCTTGTCTTCCAGGAGGCTAACGTATTAGCTGCCGCAAATGAAGCGCAGCTATCCGAGGTAAGCTCGGTGGAGTGCGGCACCGTAAACCCCAATAAGATCTTTACCCCGTGTGGTGCTTCAAACCCGCTGTGCGCCAATTGTCAGAACGGCGAAGCCAACGCAATCAGAATGCGTACTTTAAGGCGCACGCCGAGCATCTTTGCCAAGCTGCTCGGAATCTCGGAGCTTAATACTCCGGCGGAATCTGTTGCAATGGCCGTCTTTCCTAACAGTAAGACCTGTGTACGGCCCTTCGGAATCGAGGCGAGCGGCCAGCCGGGAAGCCCGCTTGACGGGGTGTCGGAGGGGGAGACCTTTACAATGTATGGAGAGAAAGGCGCTCCTGGAAACTGGGGGAAGCTTGATATAGGGGGAATCGGGAAAGATGACAATATGTCAAGCGGAAGAAATTTCGAGGAGGCAATGTTGCAAGCCGTTTGTGATGAAGCTGCCCAGGTCGGCCAGTCGGTGTCCCAAGGCACTGGTTTTGGCGGGCCGATAGATCAAATATTTGATGAACTACTTGCAAAGGGCCTAAATAAAAACCTTTACATGCCGAAAGTAACAAACTTTAAAAACGGCAACAGTAATGTACAAATCCTAGGCTTTATACTAACCGACTATATTGGAACTCTTAGTAGCTGCGGCAAAGGCAGAACCTGGTGCGCTGTCTTCAAGCTCGTTGCAGACAACGTCTCCCCGCCGCTTGGCGGGGGAACCGGAGTCCCGAATGCGGCCCACCTAATACGGTAGTGATGGCGTTATTCGGAAAGGAAGGAGCCGGATTAAGACTTGGATATTTTTATAAGAGCCTCTAATTCATCGAGCTTTTGATGTATCTGCTCGATGACTCCCGAAATCTCCTCTTTGGAGTGCTGCTCGGCTGCCTTAATAAGCTCCTCTGACTTAACCGCTTCTAAGTTGTTTATAACGACCGCGATAAAAAGATTCATAATTACAAAGACTGCTACCACAATGAAGCTCATAAAGTATAGGTAGGTAAGCGGGGTATTTTCTGCGACGGCCGACTGAATGTCAGGCCAATTCTCAAGCGTTAGAACCTGAAAAAGGGTCAAAAACGCCTGCATCAGCGATCCCCAGTTCTGAGGATCTATGGCTGAGAAAAAATGAAAGCCTATAACAGCATACACATAGAGCAACAAAAGAAGTAAAACTATCACATGACCCATAGAGGGGATGGACTTCAGCATCGCGCTAACAATCAGTTTTAGCTCCGGAGAATACGATATCAGCCTGGTTATACGGAGCACGCGGGCAAGCCGCGCGACATTGATGAAGGCGCCGGTGAGCGGAAGTGTAGAAAGTGCCACTATCGTAAAGTCGTATAGATTCCAGCCGTCTCGAAAGAAGCGGCCCACTTTTGGCTGGTATGAGAGCAGTCTAATTCCGATCTCGACAATAAATATCGTTTGAATAACCCAGTTCGCAATATGAAGAAAATCGCCGGCGTGCTCCATCACGGCAGGCGAGGTCTCAAGCGCCATCATCACCGCATTAAGAATGATTAATGCGATGATGGAACTTTCAAATAGTTTCGAAGTGGCGATAGTTTTCCAAAGGCTGTTTTCAGAGGTATGCATGCCTATAATTTCAGGCATTTTATACTATTAGGCACCCCTAAATTTTGAGAGACGCGCTGTCAGGATAGCCGCAAGTTTAGCTACGCCTTGAGGCCACACTCATTGCAGTTGCACCCCAAGGCGACTTGAGCTGGTTAGGCTACCCAATGCCACCCACGCGGGAAGTGGGATTAACCGGCCCCAGGCACTGACCTCCCTTCCATTCAATGTAGATGCTCGAATTTCCAGAGGCAGCCCTGGCTGCAGTAGATATCTGCGAGCCGGTCTTGCCGCATCCGCCGCTCCAGCCGGAGAAATAGTGATCTGCTCCGCCATTAACCCCAGGTATAGAGGAGGCTTTGAACGAGAAGCGGCATACCTCTGTGCCGTTTGAAGCGTATATTCTTAGCGCTGATGCGCGGTTCTTATTAGATCCTTGTAAGAGTACAACAGGCTTGCCTTGTCGCGCATCCGAGGCGTCCGCGGCAGGCTTATACAGCACACCAAATCCGATGCCGCGTGTGCCGTTTGGACAGACTGACGATATTCCATCATTCTCGTTCTCAGGAAAGTCATCAGTGGTGAAGGTAAACTGGCTGACCGCACCGTTCGTTCCTTTTTTCGCGTACAGTGAGGTGACGTTGTCCTGTGTGGCGCAAGCGAAAAAGGAGAATCGTTGGGGGAATGTATAAGCATCCCTATTTCCTTTCGCCGGTTGAATTTTCTTACCCTTGTTAGTCACTTGGAACTTCTTAATGCTTCCTGCAAGGTTGCAGTTTTTCAGTGTAAGAGAGCTTGAATTTTTTTTGACCCTTTTGAACTTCAGACCTTCGGGGAGTGTCTGAGCAAGAGCGGCTTCGAATGGAGCTATTAGAAGTATCGATGCAGTCACCAAACCTTTGAGCAAAACTTTATCTAACCTGCGCATTTCACCTCCGTCTCAATTAAACAATAATAAGCCGATCAATATTAACAAGCGTTAACTCAGAGCAAAACCTGCAATCGTAACTAAATTGTAAAATGATTCTCGGGAGAGGCACCTTGCAGAAACTCAACATATTCGCGGTATTAATTCGTTCCTAAGCCATCGTAGCCGTTCGGTACGACCCCCTTAGCGCAAACACTCCGCAGCTGATAAGCTAGTGAGATGGCATCTATTAGATCGGCTTCAAAGATTGCAGTGCTTTTACCCTTCGCGCTATTGCTTGCAATTTGTGCAATAAGGATTCTAGCGCTGGACGACTTCCCGCTAATCGACCCATCAGAAGGGCGCTACGCTGAAATATCGCGGGAAATGGCCGAGACAAACGACTACCTTGTTCCTCACTTTGAGGCAGGGGAGCCATTTTGGGGCAAGCCGCCGATGTATTTCTGGGCCGCTTCCCTATCCATCGAACTATTTGGAGCCACTGAATTTGCAGTTCGTCTGCCAAGTACAATCTTCAATCTTCTCACCGTGCTGGTAGTGTTTTTGCTGGCCCTTAAAGCAGGGGCAGGGAAGTCGGCGGCGTACCTTACCGCGATCATACTTCTTACCTCGGGCCTCTTTTACTCGCTCTCGGGCCTCGCTCTCACCGACACGGCAATTAGTTTTTTTACTACTTTAGCCCTGGCAACATTTTATCTCTCGTACCGCGCTGAAGAGAGATACATAAGATTGCTATGCTCAGCTATTCTTCCGCTTGCTCTTGCATCTGCGATATTGTCGAAGGGGCTTATAGCGTTCATGATCGTTTTGCCCCCGATTCTAAGCTTTGCACTAATACAGCCGTCCTTGCGTGAGCGGCTAAAATGCGCTTTTTATATCGGGGCGCAGTTGTTGGTGGCAATCGCTGTCTCGGTTCCCTGGCATATAATGGCCGATCGAAGGTCCCCCGGCTTCCTCGACTATTACCTTATTGGAGAGCATTTTAATCGCTTCTTTCAGCCCGGCTGGAAGAGCCTTTACGGCACTGCTCATTCAGAAGCCTATGGCATGATCTGGGTCTTCTTAGCTATCGGATTTCTACCTTGGACGCTTGTATTGCTTTGGCAAGCGTATATTAACCGCCGCAGCTTTAGCAAAGTTTCTTTTCTGAGGCCAGAGTTCGCGTTTGTTTTGACCTGGGCCTTAGCATTACCCCTTGCGTTCTCGTTTACGCGGGGTGTGATGTTTCCTTATGTGCTTCCCGTTATGCCCGCATGGGCACTGCTTTGCGGGCACCTACTATCGAGGTTGGAGGCGGGCCCAGCTTCTCAATGGAGAATCGCCCCGGTATGGCAGAGGATGTCATTAGTGGTTCCTCTGGCGTTTTTTGTAGCTTCGCACTTTATATTGCCTATTGTCGGAATGAAGCGTTCTCAAGAGTTTCTTTCTGATACGGTTCGCTTTCTAGACACAGATAAGGACGCAAGGATTGTGTATCTTGGCAGCATGCCCTACTCGGCGGATTTTTATTCCGGAGGGCGGGCGGTAAATGAGCCAAGCGTCTCCCACGGCTCAATACTTAGTTATCTGAGGAACCACGGCCAAGAGTATTTCGTCATCGTTCCGCAAGACGAAAT
Source organism: Deltaproteobacteria bacterium (assembly GCA_024102635.1). Classification (GTDB taxonomy): domain Bacteria; phylum Bdellovibrionota_C; class UBA2361; order UBA2361; family JAGFJO01; genus JAGFJO01. The sequence goes on along the minus strand of JAGFJO010000122.1, from coordinate 7,548 downwards.
CTCTCTTAAGGATTTTGTTCGTCACGGCAAGCTCGAACTTGTCTACCGCTCCCCAAAACAGGCGCTTTTTCGTGAGCCTGATTTGAAAGACGTACCGGTGCATGATTTTATCGCGACACTTCCCTGGTCGCTAAGATTTATAAATTATATTTATAATTCCTAGTTCTGCCTTGTTCTCTTCGAGCTTTATTTCGCGTCAGCAGCGGCGCCGGCGGCAGCCTCCTCCGTTGCTGCAAGCTACCAAATTGAAGAGGGAAGATCATTGAAATTGAATCTGGCGAGTGTGAGAAAGTGAAGTGTTTGAGGGCAATTATTTAACTAGCCAAGATCAGTATCAATATTGAGAGTGCCATGATTTGACTAGGCTGCTCTTAAGCGAGAGAATTCTGACTGGCCATTCTTGAGCTCCAGCAGTAAGTAATATGCCGAAATCCAAGAAGTTTTCTTACAAGCATGTCGTCAATTATTTCTCCGGCGTCACTGAGTTCAAGGGCTTGGAGCTGGAGGAGAGTACCGCTCGCTATATTGCCGATAGACTCAACCGGATGCACGAGCTTGAAGAGAGAATGAATGAACTCTTAATGCATTACGGGGCCACTGATTCACCAATTAAAGTCCGTATCGGACCTGAGCTTGAATTCTATAATATCGCAGGTGAGCAGAGCTTCAGTAACCGGCTCAGGCAGCTTGCAAGAGCAAATGATGCTGATGATCTAGGGGCGATTTTCGAAGCGCGGCTTGCCAAGGACGACAGCTTCATGCCGAGAGCTGCGCAGCTTCCTAGCTTGGATGCGGCTTTTAGGACGAAACTTCGCCTAGAGCACCGTGTGCGGGTGAAGCAGGAGCCGGCTTACAATACCCAAATTGCGACTGAGCGGTGTTTCTCGCTCGATGGGATGGAATCGACCATCTCCCGTATCGCGCTCTTTCAGCATGAGATCGTATCTCCTCCGCGGAACCCCTACGGGCTCGGGGTTTGGCTCTCCACTATTGGGCAACGAATTATCGACCGGGCTCCAGACTACGGATTGAAGCGTGCAGAGATTATAACCTCGCTTCATGATATGTCATCGTCCAGCCTGCACTTTCATATATCGCTTGCAGCAGGCAGAGGCGGTGAAACTATTAATCTAATGCAGCGCGATGCTTTTTCGAACGAACGGGGCCGCAGACAGCGAAATCCCGCTGAACCTAGCCAGCTTGCGCTGCACATAGCTCACGCAATGAATGAGGTGCTGAAAGACTATATCTACATCCTCGCACCTACCGACGATGCCTATGAACGGTTCTCTGACCGCCACTTTGTCGGAACGAGTTTTATTGGCTTCAGTCCCCGTAAGGCCCGTTTTCATATGGGATCGGCTATGTTCAGAGGAGAAGGGCGGGAGACATTTAGAGTCGAGGATCCAGGCGGCACACCTGACGAAGGGGCACTGCGTATCGAATTGAGGGCCGCGGATGTGGGGTGCATTGGTCACCCGAACAAGCGCGCATACCGTGACCAGCTCATGGCGCCCTTCGATGTTACGGAAACTCTCATGTACATACTATACAAGGGAGTTGAGAACTGGGCCGGCGATAGAGCTGCGGAGTTGCAGGGACACAAGGTCGCCATCAAAAGTGAAGAGGGGCTATATGAGCAGCGATTCAAACTGCCCCCTAGGGCCGGAACAGCCGCAACATATCTTAAGAGCGCTCAGAAGAGGGGAGATGGTTTTTTGACTCCTTCCCGAGCCGAGATAATTACTGCGCGCGGTCTTAGGCAGCAGGAGATAAACGGCCTGGACCATAAGCCGAATCTTCCCCGCGGGCAGCATCATGACCGCACTCCCTACCTCTCCCCCTGATTCTTTTCGTTCTGCGTCTTATAACCGGGGTCATCCCAACTTGATATGGATCCACTTGCTCCCTGCGTGTGCGGGTGGCATCCTGGCCTTGGCTGGCGATCGGGCCGCATAACTGAAGGTATATATGCAGCGATTCTTTCGAAATGTTGAGTTGCCTCCTGCGCTGGAGGACGATTTTTCGTTGCTGCTCGAGGCGGCTCTGAGCACGATTGAAAGAAGAGCGGGGCAAAGGTTTATAGCACTTATTGATAATATAGCGCTAATCTCCGAGCAAAATTTCACGGCGCCGGAAGAGGGGCTAAAGCAGATTGAAGAGATTTTAACTAAGCTTTCGCCGCTTGAGATGAGTGAACTGATCTCTTGTTACAGTCTTCTGTTTCACCTCTTTAACGCTGCAGAGAAGCTACATATCTGCCGAATTAACCGCGAGCGCGAAAAGGACGGGACAAAAAAGCATACTATTGGTCAGTCGGTACATGCGTTGTCAGCGGCTCTTTCTGCCGAAGAGCTAAATAACAGACTCGCGAATTTGACCGTAGTGCCCACAATCACAGCTCATCCTACTGAAGCAAGGCGGCTCACAGTACTCTATAAGCTAGACGAGATAGCCAAAAATCTATCCTCTTTCAGAACTCCCGGACTCACCGAACGGGAAAGCCTTAATTATAAAAGTAAGGTGGTGCGTTCGGTGATGCTGCTTGCAGCGACCTCGGCGCTGCGCGAGGCCAAGCCCGATCCTTTGCAAGAGGTAAGGTTTGCGTTGCACTATCTGGCCGGGACTATGTGGCAGATCGTGCCTGATCTTTATCTAGACCTCTACTATTCCTGTCCTGCGGAGCTGCAAAGCTCGATTCACCGCCATGAAGTAATTAAGTTCCGGTCCTGGATCGGAGGTGATCGCGACGGCAATCCGTACGTTACCACTGCTGTTACGGAGGCGACTCTTAAATTGCAGCGGGAACAGGTAATGATCCTTCATCGCAGCGAATTACGGCGCTTAAGACGGGACATCAGCATCTCGATGCAGAAGGTGACGGTCTCGCGCGATCTGCTGGCATCCATCGCGAGAGATTTGGAGCGGCTTGGAAATCAAGAGCCTCCGCCATTCTTAAAGAATGAGCCTTTTAGGCTGAAACTTGATCTCATCGATATGAAGATGGAGGGAGCCCTTCAGGACAAAAGCTTCTATCGCTCCGCCGATTTGATAGACGACCTAGAAATACTGGCTCAGGCATTGAGAGACGCCGGCTACGGCAAGATCGCCGAAGAGGGAAGCACGCTGTTTCGCTGCCTTTGCAGAGCGCGCGTGTTTGGTTTCCACTTTGCGGCTCTTGATATACGGCAGCACAGCGCCGTTCATGAAGAGGTGATAGATGAGATCTTTCGCAAAGCCGAGGTGTGCTCGAACTACAAAGGTCTTAACGAAGAGCAAAGAGTGGCGTTATGTGCGAAGGAGCTGAGTTCTGCTCGTCCGCTGCTTTTTGACGACTCGGAGTTGAGCCCGGCAGCGCAAGAGACGCTAGGTCTTTTCCGCCTGATTCGGCGCGAGAAAGAGTCCGATCCGGAGGCACTCCAGTCGTATATCATTAGTATGACGCATTCGTGCAGCGACTTACTGGAAGTATTGCTGCTTATGAAGGAGACGGGCTTAAGGCGTAAGAACGGTGACAGATGGGAGAGCGACCTCAACATTGTGCCGCTATTTGAAACAATATCGGACCTTGAGAACAGTAAGCCGCTTTTGGAGGAGATGCTCAGCAATGATGTATACCGTGAACACCTTAGTTCCTTAGGGGATTTTCAGGAGATCATGCTGGGGTACTCCGACAGCAACAAGGATGGCGGTTTTCTAATATCGACCCTGCTGCTTCAAAAGGCCTGCCTTAAACTGGTATACGCAGCAGAAAAGTTTGGCGTGCGTGTAGGACTTTTCCATGGGCGCGGCGGCACCATAGCGCGCGGCGGAGGCCGAAGCGTGCACGCCATCCGCCTCTCATCAGGCACGCAAAGCAGGGGATACATAAGATTCACTGAGCAAGGAGAGGTAATCTCCTTCCGTTACGGGCTCCCCGCTTTGGCCCACCGCCATCTCGAGCAGATAATAAATGCCATGTTGACCGAGGGTTCAAAGCCTGTGCAGAAGTTAGAACCTCAAGCGAACGAACTTCTAAAATCCCTTTCTCAGAAGTCGTTGCAAACTTACCGCGCTCTTATTGATCACCCGGATTTTTGGCAGTGGTACGTTAAGAGCACGCCGGTTGAATTTATCAGCAAGCTGCCGATCGCCTCACGTCCCGTATCTAGAAGTACCAGCCAGGTGAGCTTCGAGGGGTTGCGCGCAATTCCGTGGGGATTTGCCTGGAACCAGTCGCGCTTCATGGCTCCCAGCTGGTACGGAGTCGGAGCGGCCCTGAAAGATGCGGACATACAGGCGCTAAGAAGTGACTATAGCCGGGAGCCTTTTTTTAAGGTGATAATTGACAGCCTAGAATTGGAGTTAGCGCGCGCCCGAATACTTATCGAAAAAAGATACGCCAAGGATTCATCACCGAATATTACAGAGATGATTCTCGATGAGCATGCCCGCGCACTTGAGGGAGTGCTTTCGATAAAGGGAGCACAGACCTTACTTGAAAGCCGCGCGCTAATAAGGAACCTCATCATCCTCAGAAACCGGCACCTCGACGCCGTACATATCATTCAGCGGCTATTAATCGAGGAGTATCACAGAACTAAGGATAAGCCGGAGAGGGCACTGCTCGAGAAATACATTCTTGAATCAATAAACACTATCGCCGCGGCGCTACAGACCACAGGCTAGGCTTTAATCGCTTCCATAGCTTGCAGTCTTTCAAGCAAAGTAGGGTGCGAATAGTGAAAGAAGCTGTAGACTGGGTGTGGTGTCAGGTTCGACAGGGACTTTTTAGAAAGAGTGAGCAGCGCTCTGGAAAGATCTTGGTTTGAACTAACTGCTTTTACCGCAAACTCATCAGCCTCATACTCATGGCGCCGCGAAAGGATGGCGCTAAGCGGCGAAATGAAAAATCCAAGCGGGCCCGCAAAGAGAGAGAATATAACCAGGCCAGCGTGAGCGGAGGGAGAACTAAAGCCGAACGCAGAATAGAGTGGCTGATAAGGAAGTAGCAGGCTTAAGATCCACAGCCCTAAAAGCAGAAACGCCAGAGATAGAAAGGTCATTTTGAGCACATGACGCTTTTTCTCATGTCCGATCTCATGAGCAAGTACAGCAACCACCTGATCCTCAGAAAGCATGTTAATTAAGGTGTCATACAAAACGATCCGTTTGTTTCTCCCAAAGCCGGTAAAATATGCGTTAGCATGCGCGGTGCGTTTGCTGCCGTCCATCACGAATATTCCACTAACGTTGAAGGAGAGCCGATCCGAAAGAGTCAGGATTTTGTCTTTGAGGCCGCCGTCCGGAAGCGGAGTGAATTTATTAAACAGCGGCGCAATTAGCACCGGAAAGATATACTGTAGGGTAAGTTGCACAACTGCAATCATAACGAAAGCATAAAGCCACCAAAGGCCTCCTGAGGTGTCAATGAACCAGAATAGCGCCCACAAAAGCGGCGCCATGATGATGACTTGCAAAAGAAGCCCTTTTAATAGATCCACGCACCAGATTTTGGGGGTGGTTTTATTAAAGCCAAAACGCTCCTCTATAACAAATGTGCGGTAGACACTAAGCGGAAGCTCTGCAAGCGTGAAAAGGAGCGAGAGCCCCATGACATAAGCCACTCCATGCCATCGCAGAGAAAAATCAAGCAAAGCCGTCCATTCTTCGAGGAGCCCCAAAAATCCCGTCAGCACTACAGCAAGAGTCAGCACAGCCGAGTACATGTCGGCGATGATTCCAAAGCGCCCTCGTGTGCGGGTATAGCTAATAGACTTAGCGTAAGTCTCTTTATCGAAATGCTCTTTGAAGTAAGATGGAACCTCAAGTCGATGGCGATCGATGTGCTTCAGGTTGAGGAAGTCAAGATACAAGTTGACGAAGAAGTATAGGGAGTAAAGAATTAAGAAGATGGCTAGTATCTGCATTTGTGAAAGTATAGATCAAGACTCTGGCGATAGGTAGTAATATGAAGTGGAGCAGCCGATCGCCCCCGCGGCTTAGATTGCTTTTCCCTCCGTGTTCCTCCGTGTCCTCTGCGTTAAATGAATAAGAAGGTGGCGAGCCAGAACTATTGCTAGTAAACCGATAGGCAGCCTTTCGGAAGTTTCTTAATTGTGCAAGCAGTAATTTTTAACACGGGGGAAAAGAGGACGCGGAGGAAGCAGAATAACTAGAACGAAGAACGTCCGGAAATACGATCCCGGGCATTCGACTAAGCCGCGTAAGACGGCGGCGCTCCGTGTAGCATTTCGATAAGTGGAGCGCCGACTTCTAATGTACAGTCTCAGGTGATCCTTTACAGGTTGGGTGGCATGATTGTCCCATTTTTGGACGGGACGAGAGATGCCATGGCAGGTACGAGGACGAGTGGAACTTCGACTGGAATTTGTGAGGCGTGCGCTTTCCGGGGAGGGTATTAGTAGACTTTGCCGTGAATTTGGCGTGAGCCGTCCTACCGGCTACCTATGGCTTCGGCGCTTTCAGGAGAGCGGCAGAGTAATCTCTTTAAGAGACAGGAGCCACCGTCCGCACTATAGCCCTAATAAGATAGAACATAAGAAGGAGCGCCTTGTTTGCGATCTGCGTAGGAAATTTGGATGGGGAGGTCGCAAGATAGCAGTTTTACTGGGTCATCGTGGTGTGGCGGTGACAGTGACCACAGCCAACCGGATTATTAAGCGGAATGGCTTGCTGGTGATTGAAGATCGTCATAAGCCGGCACTTCAAAGGTTTGCGCGTGAGAATCCCAATGAACTATGGCAGATGGATTTTAAGGGTCCGATGGGACGCGGCGCAGCCAAGTGCGAACCGCTTACAATGCTCGATGATTGCAGCCGTTATGCCCTTGAAGCTTCCCCGGTGAAGACGAAACAAACGGCGGAAGTTCAAGTAGCACTTGCACGAATATTCAGTAAATACGGGCTTCCGGACGCTATTTTGATGGATCACGGTGTACCTTGGTACAACATGTCAAATCAGCATGGACTAACCAAGCTGGCGGTATGGCTGATGAAGCAGGACATAAAGCTGCTCTTCAGCGGAATTAGCCACCCACAGACGCAGGGCAAACTTGAACGTTTCCATCGAACGCTTGCTCACGCAGTACGGCACAAAGGAACGCCTAGAAAGTTTCAGGAGTGGAGGAAGATTCTTCCACGTATTCTATACACCTATAACCATATTCGCCCGCACGAGTCTCTTCGAATGAGGACTCCAGCAGAATTTTACAAACCTAGCGCGCGTGCCTACCGCACCAAGCCGCATGCCGTGGAGTACGCTGCCGGATCAGCTGTGGCGAAAGTAGACTCTCATGGAATGATCTGCTTTCGTGGACAAAGACTTTTCGTCTGTCAGGCTCTAGTCGGAGAGTATGTAAAGCTCGACGAGATCGATGGCTGCCTCGCCGCCTCCTATAGAAAGACCCTCATAAGGGAAATTAACCTTAGAAGCGGCGAAAGTTTCGCACTCTGAGGTGCAGGGGGTACCCCTGCACCTCAGCAAAACACCCCGAAATTCTCAAAATCTTAACTTAAAAAAGTGTAAAGGATCACCTGACACTTGACA
>JAGFJO010000081.1 GCA_024102635.1 Deltaproteobacteria bacterium | reverse complement strand
AAGCCCCGTGTCGATCACGAGCTTTTAGAGCGGTATAGCGAAGGACTTATCGTGCTAAGCGGGTGCCTTTCCAGCGAGCTTGCCGCCTTGGTTTCAAATGAGGACATGGCAGGGGCCAGGAAGTTACTTCAGTTTTATGCCAGTACCTTTCCGAACAGCTTCTACCTTGAAGTGCAGCCGCATCCCATCTCCGAGCAGCAGAAACACAATCTAGGGTGCATCGAGCTGGCAAAAGAGATGGGCTTGCCGCTAGTCGCAACCACCGATTGCCACTACTCGAGTAAGGACGATCATTATGCGCAAGAGGTACTGATGTGTATCTCGACAGGCAAGGTGATAACGGACCCCGACCGGATGAGACATGAGGGGGTAGACTTACACCTAAAAACCTACCAGGAGATGGCAGAGGAGTTCGGTGAATGGCCGTATGTCGAGGAATCACTCCGCAATACTTTGGAGATCGCGGCTCAATGTGACCTTCAGTTCGACTTCTCTAAATATTTTATGCCGGTCTTCAAGAGTGAGGACGAGAGACAGCCCATTGAGATAATGAAGGAGAAGGCCCGTCAAGGTTTGCAGCGCCGTTTAGAATCTTTAGCTTTGGACCCTGCCGGTTTCAGTGAGAGCAGCAGAGCTGCTTACCTTGAGAGGCTTGAGTTCGAGCTCCAGATGATCGAGCGCATGGGGTTTGCCGACTACTTTCTGGTTGTTTCTGACTTTATTGTTTGGGCCAAGGAGAAAGGGATACCGGTAGGGCCGGGCAGAGGAAGTGTTGCCGGTTCGCTTGTCGCTTACGCACTCAGAATAACGGAAGTTGACCCCATCAGGCATAAACTTCTCTTCGAGAGATTCTTAAACCCCGATCGCATCTCACTGCCCGATATCGACGTCGATTTTTGTATTCATGGCCGTGACAAGGTCATTCAATACGTGGTCGAGCGCTACGGGAAAGACAATGTGGCGCAGATAGCCACCTTCGGTACTTTGAAAGCAAAGGCGGCAATTAAGGATGTCGGGCGGGCTCTCGGCATAAGCTATGCAGAGACGGACAAGATCGCGCAGCTCGTCCCCGCTCCGCGCCAAGGATTTGATTATTCACTATCCGACGCTCTGAAAATGGAAAAGCGACTTGCCGACTACGCCAATAACGAGGGAAGGGATCTCATTCAGCTGGCTCTAAAGCTGGAGGGCCTTACCCGGCATACCTCCACCCACGCTGCCGGGGTGGTAATCGGAGATCGTCCTCTTATTGAGCTACTGCCGATGATGGTCGACAAGGACGGCAATGATGTTACCCAATACTCGATGGGTTATGTCGAGAAGATCGGGCTTGTTAAATTTGACTTTCTCGGGCTCAAAACTCTAACCGTACTTCATACTGCCCTGAGGATCATCGAGAAGAGCCGCGGCGTCAAACTGCAACTCGAGGCGCTGCCACTCAGCGATTCCAAAACTTATTCCTTGCTCTGCGCGGGCAATACTGTCGGGGTGTTCCAACTGGAATCCACAGGGATTACAGAGATGACGATGCGGCTTAAGCCCAATAGCTTTGACGATCTTGTGGCCATATTAGCGCTTTATCGGCCCGGCCCGCTCGATGCCGGCATGGTGGACCACTATATTCAGAGAAAGCATGGGCGTGAAGCAGTGAGTTACGCTCACCCTTTGATGAAGAACATCCTTGCCGATACGTACGGCATTATCCTCTATCAGGAGCAGATAATGCAGCTAGCGAGGGAGCTGGCGGGCTACTCGCTCGCTGAAGCCGATCTGCTTAGAAAAGCAATGGGCAAAAAGATCCCCGAAGAGATGGCAAAACAGAAGGATAGGTTTCTTAGTGGCGCGAAGCAAAAGGGCATCGCCGAAAAGCTTGCCGTCGAGATATTTAATCAGATGGAGACTTTCGCCAGATATGGATTCAATCGAAGCCATAGTGCCGCTTACGCCATGATCTCCTTTCAGACGGCGTATCTCAAAGCGCACTATCAGGTTGAGTTCATGGCTGCGCTTATGTCGCATGAGATCGATGACAGCGACAAGGTGCTGAAGAACTTGAATGAATGCCGGAAGCATAAGATTGAAGTCCTTCCGCCCGACGTCAACTTGAGCGCAGCGAGTTTTTCGGTAAGCAATCAAAAGATCCGTTATGGCCTCGAGGCGGTAAAGGGTATCGGCGAGAAAGCAGTGCAAAGCATTATTGAAGCTAGGGAGAGCGGCGGACATTTCGAGAATTTAGAAGACTTTGCGGCAAGAGTCGATTTGAGAGCCGTCAATAAGCGGGTAGTGGAGAATCTTATTAAGTGCGGCGCGTTCGATTTTAGTGCAGTTAGCAGGCGCGATATGATGGAGGGGCTTGAGGATCTTCTCAAGTCAGAGCAAGTAGCGCAGCGCGATCGGGACAGCAATCAGATCTCGCTCTTCGACATGGGGGCCGTTAAGAAAGCCGCAGTGCAGAGCAGGCAACGTAGTCCGAAGCCTGAATGGCCGATTAACCAGAAGCTGGCCTTTGAGAGGGAGGCGCTCGGATTTTATATCTCCGGCCATCCGTTAGAAAAGCACCGCCGGGACCTTAAAAAGTGGGGAGCGCGCAGCACTGCTGAAATCAAAGCAGCGGGGAAACAGAGCAGTGTCAAGGTGGCAGGAGTTGTAACGGCGCTGCGGCTTAGAAACACCAAAAAAGGGGACCGCTACGCCAGTTTCATACTCGAAGACTGGATGGGAACGGTCGAAACGATAATCTGGCCGGACGTCTATCGGAACGTTTCTCAGCTGCTGGTGGCCGACGATCCGGTGTTGATAAGTGGTAAGCTGGATGTTACCGATGAGCGCTGCACCTTAATTGCCGATAAGATGGAGTCGCTTATCTCGCTCAGGGATAGAACTGCGACACAGGCAGTTCTTTTCCTGAAAGAGGAGGATCGGCTTGAACAGCGGCTTGACGAGCTTTTGAGGCTTTTCCAGATGCACAGCGGCCCATGTCCCGTAAAAGCTAACTTTGCGTCATCACAGGGAGAGGCGGTCATAGTGCTGAGAGACCGCAAAGGCGCTCCAGTTAGTGTAGTGCCTTCGGAGATATTATGTGATGAAGTAGAGCAGGTATTTGGGAGGCCGGTACTCTCATTTTATTAACTCCGGCTTCGAGACTCACCGGTTACTTATGATAGGCTTGCAATGAGCAAGGCAGGCACTAAGGAATCATTTCTGCCACCGCTTTGGATTCTTACTTTGTTAGGAGTCACCGTATCTCTTTGGCTCTTGGTTCAACTTAAAGAGATCGTAGTCCTGTTGGTCATTGGCTATTCTATCGCATACATAGCCCATCCGCTCTTACGGTTTATGGAGCGGAGGGAGATCTCACGCAGCGTGGGCCTCTTTGTAATCTTCGGACTGTTTTTAATATTTTTAGGTGTTATAACCGTAACGGCTGTTCCGACTGTAGCACGCCAATACCAGACGTTGTCCGACAATTTCCCTCAGTATCTTGATTTAGCCAGAGGGAAGGTGACCCCTCTAATTGAGGAGGCGAAATCATTTCTTCTCAAAGGGGCGGATGAGGCGGCCCCAGGAGTGACACCTGGTCCGGCTGATCTCCTGTCAAATATCAGCGGTGATACCGTAGAAACCTTAATTTCGGGGATTATGACTGCACTGCTGGGAGGCTACTCTCTCACTCTCTTCCTTGCAAATTTGGTGCTGCTTCCATTCATCGTTTATTATCTGGCGATCGATTTTGAGAATATTCACACAATCTTACTTCATCTGTTTCCTAAGGAGCAGCGGAAAAAAATAGCGAAGATCGCGACCGAAATCGACGTGTATGTGGCAGCCTTCGTTAGGGGGCAGCTGCTCATCTGCACCGGGCTCTTCGTCCTTTATGCTATCGGACTCGGTATCGTGGGAGTGGATCTATGGTTCCTGCTTGCTGCTATTGCCGGCTTTGGAAACGTGATCCCTTACTTCGGGTTTTTGTGCGGAATTATATTAAGCTCGATAATGGCTCTGGTCACTTTCGGTGATTTCTCCCACGTGATGCAGGTTTGGCTGGTTTTCGCCATCGTTCAATTCCTGGAGGGGTTTATCATCACCCCGAGAGTAATGGGCAGTAAAGTAGGATTTTCTCCTCTCACGGTAATTTTGGCTATCTTTATCGGCGGGAAACTTCTGGGATTGCTCGGGGTGTTCTTAGCTATACCGGCAGCCGCTGTGGTTAAGGTACTGGGCCGTCAATTGCACGGTTGGATCCTAGCAAAAAGCGCTGTAGCCTGAAATTGAAATCGGTTTCTGCCATGCTTGATTCACCATTAGTAAAAAAGATTATAAGGCTGGCGATAGAAGAGGATCTTTCGCAGGGCGACGTTACAAGCGAGCTGTCCATTCCGGTTGCGCACAAAAGCCTCGGTCGTTTTGTAGCCAAAGAGAATCTAATTGTGTGCGGAGTGCCGCTGCTGCAACTTATTGCAAGCGAGATAGGCGGAAATCTGAAGGTCGTGCAGGTGATCGAGGAGGGAAAGCAGGCGCGGCGCGGCACGGTCATCGCCGAGGTCAGCGGCCGTACGGTAGCGCTTCTGGCATTTGAAAGGACAGCTCTTAATTTCCTTCAGCGAATGTGCGGCATAGCAACTTTCACTCGAAACGCGGTAAAGAAAGCCGGCTCGATCACTTTACTCGACACGAGAAAGACCATGCCCGGGCACAGAGTGCTGGATAAGTACTCGGTGCGCGTCGGAGGCGCACGAAATCATAGATTTTCTCTGGGTGATCTTATACTGGTTAAGAACAATCATGTTGACGCAGGTAAGGGCGGATTACCCGGAGTATTGGAGCGTATCATCCGCTTGAAGCCTCCATATATGGCTGTAGAGGTAGAAGTGCGCAATCGCAAGGAGCTAGAGCAGTCGCTAAGTTTCAAACCTGAGATTGTAATGCTCGACAATATGAACAACCGAGAAGTGGCCGCCGCCATCAGTCTAGCCCAGAAACTCTCGCCATCTACAATGATAGAGGTGTCAGGCGGAGTAAGTATTGAACGCTTGCCTGCGCTCTCGAAATTAGGAGTGCAGCTAGTTTCAATGGGAGCCTTGACTAACAAGGCACAAGCGGTCGATATCTCTCTAAGAATTACAGTAAAGTGACGCAGATGAGCAGGGAGCCGGCCCGCTTAGGAGAATTAGAGCATGAGCTAGCCGGTGGCATTAGAAGTGCTGGCCGGAGTTGGAGCATTTTCTACTTCGATGAGGTAGCTTCGACAATGGACGTCGCAAGAGATCTGTGGGAGCGAGGCGATACCAAGGGACCAGCGCTGGTCGCTACCCGATCGCAGAGTGCAGGTCGCGGCAGGAGAGGGAGAGAGTGGCTTCAGACGGAAGGTGCGTTGTATGCGACATACGTATTTGAAACGGATCTTCCGGTCGAACGGCTAGCCGCTTTTTCCCTTGTAATGGGCGTGGCCATAGTAAAGGAGCTCGAGTCGCTGGGATGTGAGCTACGGCTTAAATGGCCAAATGACATAATGTCGGCTGATGTTAGAAAGATAGGCGGAATATTGATAGAAGTTGCCGGCGATGATCGGAGGCGTGCTCTGCTGTGCGGTTGCGGAATTAATTTGCTGAACTCACCGCGCTCCCTTCCTGCAGCGGCTGCGCTGACGGACTGTGTGTCGAAGGAACTTTCTTCTCTTGCCGCCGCGCAGCTAATCTCTGCTCCTCTATTTTCGGCTTTTCAAACTTTCGAGAGGGATGGGTTTGCTGCTTATAAGCAGCAATGGCTTAATAAAGCGATGTGTCTGGGCAAGCCGGTTCGCTTGGAAAACGACGTCAGGCATGTCGATGGAATATTTCGTGGGCTGGGCGCCAACGGGGAGATTCAGATTGAGGTCGGTGGTAGAGTGTTAGAGTATTCGAGCGGAGATCTTTCCTTGAGGAGTTCAGCATGAATCGGGACAGCGTTGGGAATTGGGAGAGCGCCTGGTGATTGCAAGAAAATCGCAGTTAGAAGGTGTTTAATCCAGCTGCCTCGCGGGGGCCTTGCGCAGAGTAATTGAGAAGCAGCTACCCGTGTCCGGCGTGCTCTCCAAGCTTATCCATCCGCCGCATTTGTCGACCACCTTTTTTACGCATGCCAGTCCTATTCCTAATCCGTCGCTTTTTTCGCCGGAGATCCTGTAGAAGGGCCTGAACACCGAGGCTTGGTGCTCTGAGGCAATGCCTATCCCGTTGTCTTTGACGTTAACAGTGGAGTATCGAGGATTCGAGAGCGGCAGAGCCTCAATCGTGATTTTCAGCGCGCGGTTAGGATTCCTATATTTAATCGCATTACCTACAAGATTACTGAAGACCTGATAGATTCGCACGCGATCGCCCATGACCACTGGCATCTCACCTGCAACCGATACTTCAGCGCTGCTGGCAGAGAGCTCCTTCGCAAAATCATCCAATACGTCCTTCAGAACCGCCTCGATGCTGACTGGGCCTTGAGCGAACTCCTGGTTACTGACACGCGCATACTCAAGCACGCTAGAGACAAGCAATTCAAGCCGCTTAGTTGCGCGCATAATATGTTCGAGCGGCAGCTGCTCCGAACTTTGGGCCTGATTTTCACTCCGCGATTCATTAACTACCGCAAGCATTCCCTTGATAGTAGCTATTGGTGCCTTTAAGTCATGCGATACCATATAGGTAAAGTCTTGAAGGTCGCGGTTTTTCTCTTCTACCTGCTTCTGGTATCGCACCGCGCCTGTGACATCGATTGTTATAGACAAAGAAGAGTCAACGTTGCCGTCTTCGGCCATTATCGGGACCGTGCGCGTTTCAGCCCACATCAATATGCCGCTCTTGTGGAAGAAGCGATAGCGGAACTGGAACGGCTCCCCTACGGAGGTAACCTTAAGGGCTCTCCCGTACGCTTCGAGATCATCTTGATGCACTATCTTGAGAAAGAAATCGCTTTTTTCAGCCAGGATCTCCTGCGCCGGATAGCCGGTGAGCACCTCCGTAAATGGGCTGCAATACGTTATGCGCCCCTTGCTGTCACGCCAAATTATGGCAGCAGCCATGTTCTCTGTAAGAAGGTTGTACTGGTCCTGCAAAGAATTGAGCTCTTCTTCGGTTCTAAGAATAATCTCGCGCTTTGCGTCGATTAATTCGCATGCCTTTTTTAGAATCGGTTCAAAGAAGGGAAGAGCGCTGCAATCGCAATCCGCTGCCAGCCTACGGAGCGCTTTTGCTCTTAGAAAATACAGCCGGGCCAAAGCGCCGGCTAAAAGGGCGACAGTGGCAATTAAAATCGCTGAAAAGGGTTCGCTCATCGTGCTGAGTTGCCGGCATATAGGTCATATTCGACTTCAAATGTCTTCTGGAAGCGCGCAAGCAATTGTTTCCTGTCCGAAACTGGAATCTTAAGCGCCTCAAAGGCTCCTTCGCACTCTTCAAGCTTTTGCGCCTTAAACTTCGCCATACCTTTCAAGTGCCCTAAGCCGAGTGCATGCGCGAAGATATCGGCTCCCTTTACGATGCAGGTAAGAAGATCCTCGCCGGCATGCGGATTGAGATCTTTCCAGGGAGTGTGATGGTTGCGGATAACAGCGATTAGGTCCGGTCCGAAGTTCCACCTCTCTCCGATAAGCTGCCCCACCTCAGTGTGATCAAAAGGGAACTCTTCGATCTCTGCGTTTTGGTAATCTATCGCCTTGTCTTCAACCGCACGCATCACTTTGCTATACCCCTCCGAAGCCCGCTGCAGAAGCAGCAGCTTTCCGACGTCGTGCATCAGGCCGGCAAGAAATGCGAGTTCACTCTTTGCCGGAAGCAGCCGCTCGGCAAGGCCGCGCGCTATTAGCGCTGTAGCCACGTCATTAGCCCAGAACTGTCCCCGAGCAGGGTGCTTTGACGGGAAGATGTCGCATAAAGAGGTTGCGTTTAAAAGACAGCGAAGCTCATTCATGCCTATCACCAAAACAGACTCTTCGATTGTTTGGCTCGGCTTGCCTCGATCAAAGAACACCGAGTTGGCGATCTTTAGAACTCTAGCAGAGAGAGCCTCGTCCGATTCAATCACCTCAATAAAGTCGCGAGCCTCGGCGGATGGATCGGTTGCGAGTTTGAAGGCTTTCTGTGCCGCGCCCGGCATGGATGGGATGCTCTTCGTACCGACCGTCGAAAGTATTGAAGATGTGATTGCGGGACTAAGCTTCCTAGTGCCCGTATTGGAGCTGTCCTTAGAGGAAGAGCCGAATAATCGTCCAAACATTGTTGTATTGGTGTAAGATTTGACCTTTGCAGGCTTATATAAGATGAGTCGGCCGATCCCTGGGATCTTTAAAAGGTGAGTGAACCGGCCATTTAAAAGAGAGCTGTGATAAAAAGCGGCGTTTTATAAGCAGTGGCACGGGCGGCCGGAGCGGCCTATCCGGCTATAAATATAAATATCTCGTCCTCCGCAGAGAACTCCGGCATATCGACGCTGAACTCCGAGTCGTTGTCTATATCGGGGTCATCTACGTCGGCATCGACTTCAACCCCAGCGTCCTCATTCTCAGCTTTTCCTTCCAGCTCAACAAATAGTTCGCCACGGTCATCTTTCCCGAAGGTATCGTTGCTAAGAAAAAAGACCAGAAAGGTATCATCTCCATCCGAAGTGTTTACCGCGGGCGCGAGGTCGACCTCTTCCCCCTCGACTTGCAAAATGGCTGAGTTTCGAACGTACTCGAGGTCGGAAGGATAGCGAATCTTAAGCGCGATGCCATTTTGATGGACATCGGATATGGTAATCCGAATCTGGGTCTGGTCGCCCACATCAATCGTACGGGGCTGCGCTGAAATCCTTACAAGGGCGGCGCCTGCGAAATTCGACCCGCCTCCTCCGCCCCCGCAGCCGAAAAGCGAGGTAGCGAGGATACATCCCCCGGTAAAGGCTGTAAAAAAGATCGCAAAACGTAAGGAACGCTTCATAGCACCATACTCCCCAATCAACCTGACAAGGCTTATTTTGCATGTAAATTACGGTTCTCCACAAGCCAAAGAATGCGCGGTATGATAACGTTCGTGCGCTCAGCGCCGCTCAATTGGATTTGAATGTCGAACTTTCGCTCACTATTGTTTTCACTGTTTTGCGCCGTAATTGCGGCGCTAATAGGGCTGGGCCTCTCGGTCCGGACACCGATTGTTCCTGGCGCGGCAGGGGAGCCGGCCGAAGGGCTCTATGCCGATGGATGGTTGGCGCAGGAGTCGGAAATTGACCTCGGAGATTTTACTCCCTTCCTTACCCTCCTCGAATTCTCTTTTAATCCCTGGAGGCCGGGCGGCCCGGCAGAACTTCATTTTCATCTGTGCGGTGAAGAGATCGGCAAGGTCTTAGTGACATCGGATGAACCCGTAAGGGTAAGATACAGCACCTATTGTAAGAATGCAGAGCTTACAATTAAAGCTGCCAATCCTTTCGTGCCATCGGAGAGTGACCCCCGTTTGCTGGCAGCGCAGATAAAGTATGTGAAAGTTGCATCTCCTGTAGGCCTGCCGCTTGTTAATCCTCTGATAGTCCTTGCTGTCTCGATTCCAATATTTCTGATTCAATCTATGTTGGGGATACTTTTCCCTGCGTTGTTGCGGCCAGCATTCTACTTAGCCTTCTCGCTGGGAGCTGTTTTAGTTTTATCGTCAACATTCGACCTCAACCTTTCTCCGTTATTCCCAATGACGGGATTCCTCGCACTTTGCGCTGCTGGGGTTCTCCTTGCCAGCCGGCTTCCGCCGTTTTCGCGCATCGAGACGGGCAGGAGCGATAATAGGGAGAGCAACGTTTATACAGCAGCAGCCATGGCGGTAACAGCCGGCGCTCTCGCGCTGAGGCTTTATGAGATCGGCTTCGGACTCCCGCTTAATTATCATCCTGATGAGGTTCCGAAGGTCAATGCTGTGATGCGAATGTATTCCAGCGGGACGCTCAATCCTGAATACTTCCTCCATCCTTCGCTGCTTCTTTATTCGACCTATGCAATGAACCTGCTGCTGCAGCTCTTTCTACCGGACACTCAGTTTCAAGACTCACTGAACCTGGCCGGCAGAATGGTGAGCGTAATTAGCGGCACGCTCTCGGTCTATTTAGTCTATTTAATAGGAAGAACCATTTTCTCCAATTTAAGCGGGATATTGGGGGCGGTTTTTCTAGCGGCGGCCCCGCTGCACGTAACCTGCAGCCGTTATCTCAAAGAGGATGCGCTGCTGGTCTTCATGATACTTTGGGCTACTTATCTGGTCGTAAAATCTGTAGAGGAGGATCGCCCCCGTCTGCTTCTGCTAGCCGGCCTGGTGGCCGGTCTATCGGCTTCCAGTAAATACTCGGGACTGCTGACCGCAGCAGCTGTTGCCGCGGCCCCATGGCTCCGTTCTAAATCGCTGCTCCCTGATCGAGCTTGGATTAAGCCCGCTTTGCTCGCGCTCTTGCTTTTCCCTGTGGGATTTATCGCTGCTTCGCCATACTCGATTATTGATATTACGACTTTCATTGAGGACTTCTCATATGAAAAGCGGCATATGGAGAAGGGACATGCAAGCGTAA
Source organism: Deltaproteobacteria bacterium (assembly GCA_024102635.1). Taxonomy (GTDB): domain Bacteria; phylum Bdellovibrionota_C; class UBA2361; order UBA2361; family JAGFJO01; genus JAGFJO01. The sequence continues at coordinate 172 of JAGFJO010000081.1, read as the reverse complement.
TAGATGCATGGTCGCAGTACTGGACGTACTACTACAGTAGAGTGCTTGGCCCCGGGATCGGCTGGCCAGTGCTGGCGGTGGGAACTTTAATGTTTGGGGTTGCTGCTTGGGCTCGCGCTCCAAAGCTTCTTTTCGTAGCCGGTGCGGTGCTGCTGTTTTATCTTCCCGCCGA
>JAGFJO010000037.1 GCA_024102635.1 Deltaproteobacteria bacterium | reverse complement strand
ACTGCTCCTTCCGTTTCCTGCAGGTGGACCGGCACATGAAGAAGGTGGCCCCGTTAGAGTACTGTTCCGCCCTGAAGCGATTGAGATATCGGATAAAGAATTTTCTTCTCAGGAAGCCGTCGTTTCTGTGGGGGAATCGGCACTGGTCGATCGTACATTTGCCGGTCCGCTGGATCGAATGCGCTTCGAAGTTGCCACGCTGCAAGGCAGCCGCCCTCTTAAGCCTTCACTGCACTATGGGCAGCGCTTCCCGCTTGTCGAGGTCATCAAGCGCAGCGCGGCGGCCCACAAAAGTCTTCCCGGAGACAAGGTCTTTTTAGGAATAAGCCAGTATCACATCTTAAACCCCAGCGGTGTGCGAATGCTGGTCGTTATAGACGCAAACAATCCGGAATCAGCCGCAAGCCGCATTGCTGATGTCATACTACTGGCATCGCATGGAATCGCCACTCTTGTTGCAGTAGTAGAAAGCACCGAGAGACGGCAAGAGTGTTTGGCCCGCCTAAACGCGGTACTGGCGGGCATGCGCAGCCGTACCAGCTCTCAGATCGATCTTCGAATCAGAGTCGGGCAGCCCACCCGGGAGATAATTTTGGAGGTGCAAGAGCAGTTTTATGATTTCGTAATCATTGCAGGTGCCAATTTGGCTTCATCCGAGGAGTCGGCCTTCGAACCGATAATTCGAAGGCTTTTGGTGTACTCTCGAATACCAGTGATGCTTGGAATGGAAGCCCCTCCGGATCTCAAAAAGCTCATGATATGTACAGCGGCGGGTGCTCCCGGAAAGGGCGATATTAAGTTGGGCGGAAGGCTTGCGAGGCATACTCAGGCGATTTCCACCGTGTTTCATGTGCTGGCGAAAGACGCTGGTGAGCCCTGGAAGCAGGCGGTAGATCGCCACATGGCTCAGGCACAAGCTCTGTTGGAGGCTTACGGTGTGCGGGGTGAGACAAAAGTGAGAGAGGGCGAGTGGCAGAAGGAGATTGCGCAGGAAGCCGAGAGAGAAAATTTCGATCTTATATTACTGGGAACGTCGGCAGGGATGAACTATGGCATTGCGGACTATGGCATTGAGCTTTGCCTCCGAACAAAAAAATGCGTTCTATTGGTGCCGCCAGAGGACGTGCTTTAGTATTGAATCGACAAATCTTCCATCGCTCCTCAAAGCGGTAAGATTCAGACTAGACATATTGACCAATTCCTCTCTATAGTCGTAAGTACTGGAAAGGACAGGGCTGCTGAAAACGAGATCCAAGTTATTCAAACAGTGATGTCTTTGCCCCGGAAGCTGTTGAAAACTAAGGGGATTTTATCCCACATTAGAACGGCGTTGCTAAGCACCTATTATTGTTTAATAAAATTTAAAAATGTGGATACCAAAGTTGGATTTTGACATCTCAATCTGTGGTAGCTATAAAGAGTTTGAAATGCTGTAGTCCATTGAAATAATTATACTCCTGAGGGGGAATGGTTCGTGAATAAATCAGAGTTGATTGAAAAGCTGGCAGAGCGATCAGGCTTGAACGTCATGCAATCAGAAGAGATCGTTAACCTGATCTACCGCAAGATGCGGGATACTATGGTTGCAGGGGGGCGAATTGAAATTAGAGGGTTCGGAAGCTTTGTGGTAAAGCAATACAATGCTTATCAAGGAAGAAATCCAAAAACTGGCGAAAAGATATCAGTTCCCCCTAAGAAGCTTCCATTTTTCAAGGTCGGTAAAGAACTTAAGGAACGGATAGACAATATGAGCGATCCGGATTCCGGCGCACCCTCTGGGACCGGAGCCTCAAGAGAGCAAGCCTAGGGGATGGAAATTTCCAGCAATCGGGTTTAGTCTTAGTTGTAGTTTAAGGATAATAAGTTATGTCAATTGATTGGCTTCACGATTTGGAACGGGAAATTGATAACGGGAAGGATATATATGCATGTCCCGCCGTTCAGCGTAATCAGTGGATTATTGGAAAGCCGCTTGAGGAGCTTAAAAAGCTCGCTAAACGAACCGCAGACCATAAGAAAATGGCGGTGAACATAGTACGTTTAATTGCGAAGCAGGATGCTATCGCCGGAGACCTCTTTTTGGTTCCAACGAACATTGGCGAAGAGGGAGCGAGAGGCGAGCCGCAGGTTCAGTGGTCAACCGTTGAGACTAAGGACGCTGCGGAGATGATGAGAGATGTGCGCCATGGACCGTCGCCATTCTTCGGAATGCAGGTTGTGGAGACCATTGAGTTCGAAGGCACGATTTAGCGCTTCTTCCCTCCGGGAAATTTGTAAACCATATCATGCAAGTGTCATCGGTCGAGAATCGCCAGGTGCGCGTAAAAGAGCTTATCTCTTCACGCTATCCGAACGGTGTGCGACCTGCATCTTGGGACTACAGAACTTCGGGCATCGA